>JAGMCI010000009.1 GCA_023129325.1 Caldifarciminota bacterium | reverse complement strand
CAGAAGAGACTGTGCCTGTGATAAAGCCACATAACTCAAGATTAAAGTCCCTGCCAAGAACTGAATCTCCTGCACTCACTGATATCACATCTGCACTTGTCCATGCACCTTTATTGTTATACCACTCCCAGGCATGAGTGGTATCTATCCCTTTATAATACTGCATTCCAGGACAAGCAAGGAGTTTAAGGTTATCGGATGGCAGGCAAGGAAGAGTATAATTGCCATCCCCGTCACTTTCTCCCATCGCCATCCATTCACCATTAGTATTGCTGAATGCCGTAATCCCTATACCGTAGAGCGGTCCCTTAGCACCGGAAACCGTGCCCTTAATCTTACCACCTACATATAGAGAGAAATCTTTATTCTTTGCAGTATCACCCACTGTTACTGAAACTATAGTAGCAGTATTCCAGTAAGGAGTGTTATTATAATAAAGATTAACATACAAGCCATGATACCAGTCGTGGGTTTGAACTTTATAATTCCCAGCTGGGAGGCAGACAATATAATGACCAGTTGAATCAGTCCGTTCCCCACCAACCCCCCTCATTGGATATGGGTCAGAGGCATCATAGGCAGTAATGTCTATATCTTCTAAAGGTCCTTTATCAGCAGATGTAACTGTGCCTTCTATAAAACCACCGGGTGCTAACTGAAAGTCAATATTCTTAGTTGTATCAGGAGCATTTACTGGAACTTCGTCAGCTTCATGAAAATACATCTTATTATCATACCATTCATCAACATAGCCCTGGTGATTCCATGTCCAGAGTTTATAACTTCCTGTTGGCAAGCCCTCTGCAAGGTAATAACCCGTTGCATCAGTCTCGCCATAGGAAACCCAGTCATGGGTGGTGGCATCAACAACATCAATATCTACATCTTCAATCGGTCCCTTGGCAGATGTAACATATCCTGATATAGCGCCATATTCTTGGAGACTTCTTCCTTTACGCTTCTGGGCAAGCTCTTTCAAAAGTTCCTTCCTCTCCTCCTTTGACAACCTATGTCTCCCGAGCTCGTTCCTTTTCTCAACCTCTTGTCTATAGCCGAACCCTTTAGGGTTCGCTAAACGAGGATTACGAAGGCTAAAGCCTTCGGCTACAGGATTCTGGCTCAGGGAGCCAACGACAAAGAAAAACAATAAACACAACATCTTACACCTCCTTTTTTAGTTAATTAGAGATTAACTAAATATCTTGCCACACGCAAGATGCCTGTGCTACTAATTAACCAATTAACTAATCAACTAATTAACTTCTGTTGCTTCATTTTTATAAATTTACGCCAAAAATTATGTTTGTCAAGTTTTTTATAAATTCCGGGGATAGCGGGGAGGGTGAACCCTTGAGATTCTTCACGAAGCATGCCATGACAAATAGAGATTCTTCATCCGTCGGCTGACGGATTCAGAATGACAAGCGAATGGTTCAGAATGACAAAAAAACGAAGGAGCTTGCCCTGAACAAAGTGAAGGGTGAAGGGGCTCAAGCCCGAAGGGTTAAATTACTTTTTTCTCTTGACAACTGAAAAATGATAAGTATTATATACTAAAATGAATAAAATAGGTTTTGACACTGATAAATATTTAAAGGCTCAGACAGAAGAAATTCTTAAAAGGGCAGAAAAATTTGATAAACTTTATATTGAGTTTGGTGGTAAATTATACTATGATGGTCATGCATCTCGTGTTTTGCCAGGTTATGAGCCAGATGCTAAAATAAAGGTATTAAAGGGATTAAGGAATAAGGTAGCTATAATCTTTTGCGTGAGTGCAAAGCAAATCGCCGAAGGGCAAATACACGGGGACTCTGGTCTAACTTATGACGAAGCTACAAAAATGATGTTAGACCAGCTAAAGAGTATTGGACTTTCCGTCAAAGCAATTTCAATAAATCTTTTTAATGGTGAAAAGGCAGCGCTTGGGCTTGCAACTTATTTAAAGAATATAGGTTATGATGTTTACCTGCAGCCGGAAATAAAAGGATATCCAAACAATGTTGATTCAATTGTTAGTGAAAAAGGTTATGGCAAAATAAATTATATTAAAACAGAAGAGCCAATTGTCTTAATAACTGGTCCTGGTCCCGGGAGTGGCAAACTGGCGACTGCTCTTGCCTTACTTTATCATGACAGAAAGAGAAAAAGAGAATCAGGCTATGCAAAATTTGAGACATTCCCAATTTGGGACCTGCCATTAGATAATGAAATAAATGCTGCCTATGAGGCGGCGACTGCTGATATTGGCGATTATAATTTAATTGACCCATTCCATAAAAGGGCTTACAATAAAGAGGCAGTAAGTTATAATAGAGATGTAGATGCCTTCCCAATTGTAGACAAGATTATGGAGAAGATAGTTGGTAAAGATATTCTTGGTTACAAATCTCCAACGGATATGTGCATAAATATGGTAAAAGAGGGCATAATTGATGAAGATGTATGCAAAGAGACTGCAAGAGAGGAGACAATAAGAAGATATTTTAGATATAAAGAGGAAGTTTTCTTTGGGAAGACAAGAAAAGAGGCGTTATTAAGAATAGAGAGGTTGATGAATAAATATAATCTTAAAGAGACAGATAGAAAAGTTGTTTCATCAGCAAGAAAAGCGTTAAAAGAAGCCCTAAAACAAGAAGACAAGGGCTGTAAAGGACTCTATGTTGGTGCGGCAATTGAATTACAGAATGGCAAAATAATTACTGGCAAGAATTCTGATTTGTTGCATGCAACATCTGCGGCAATAATAAATGCTACAAAAGAGCTTGCAAATGTCCCAGATGATACTGACCTTATTCATAGGATAGGTATTCAAAAGGTAAACGAAGTTAAAAGAATGAGCAGACAGGGAATTGCAAGTCTTAATGTTGAGGAGATGCTTATTGCTCTTGCCTTTTCATCAACATTTAACCCAACTGCAGATAAGGTCGTAGAACAACTTTATAAGTTAAAGGGGTGCGAAATGCACTTAACCCTCCCTTCTACTCCGGGGGACAGGACTGGTTTGCGCAACCTCGGCATAAATGTGACAGTTGATATAGGACCAGAAATTAAATAATGGAAAAATATGTTGTTGTTATAGGAGGAGTTATTTCAGGGGTCGGCAAAGGAATAGCCACTGCCTCTATAGGTAAGATTTTGACCGAATATGGCTACTCGGCAACTGGTATAAAAATAGACCCTTATATAAATTATGATGCAGGCACCTTAAGACCGACAGAACACGGTGAGGTCTGGGTCACAAATGATGGCGGTGAAATAGACCAGGACTTAGGTAGTTATGAGAGGTTCATTGGTATTGATATTCCTAAATCCAATAATATAACTACTGGCCAGATATATAAAGAAGTTATTGACCGTGAAAGAAGAGGCGAATATCTTGGTGAGACTGTCCAATTTATTCCTCATATTCCTAATGAAATAAAACATCGCATAAAACTTGCTTCCAAGAGCCACGATATTATACTCATAGAGGTTGGCGGTACAGTTGGAGATTATGAAAATATCCCCTTCCTTTTCACAATAAAGGGACTTGAAAGAGAGATTGGAAAAGAGAATATTGTTTATGTTCTTATATCTTATCTCCCTGTGCCAACTCATATAAGAGAGATGAAAACAAAGCCAACTCAACAAGCAATAAAGTTATTACAGGAAAATGGAATTATACCTGATATAATTTTGTGTCGTGGGAAAGAGCCTTTAGATGATGTAAGGCGTAAGAAGATAGAAACCTATGCCAATATTAAGCATGAATTTGTAATCTCAGCTCCTGATATAAAACTTGTTTACGATGTCCCAATTAACTTTGAGCGTGAGCATCTTGGCAAAAAGATACTTGATAAATTAAACCTAAAGCCCAAGACTGAACCCAGTTGGCGCGAATGGAAAAAGGCTATTAAAAGATTAAAAAATCCAGTCGCCAGGCCTAAGATTGGCATGGTTGGTAAATACATATCTCTTGGCGACTTTGAGCTTAAGGATGTTTATATCTCAATAAACGAAGCCCTTCAACATGCTGGTGCAAAACTTGGCACAAGACCAAAAATAATATGGATTGATTCAAAAGAAATTGAGAAATCTGGCACTTCTATACTTAAGGGATTAGATGGAATAATTATTCCTGGTGGCTTTGGGACAACAGGAATTTCTGGCAAAATAAAGGCAATTAAATATGCACGGGAAAATAAAGTCCCATTTCTTGGACTTTGCCTTGGAATGCAGTTAGCTGTCGTTGAATATGCAAGAAATGTAGCAGGCCTCAAGGGGGCGCACACAACTGAAGTAGACCCCAAAACTCCTTATCCTGTTGTAGATATACTTAAGTCACAGCGTAAAATTATGGAAGAGTCAAGATATGGCGGAACAATGAGACTCGGAGCTTATGCGGCTTATCTTAAAAAGCAAACTCTTGTCTATAAACTCTATCAAAAGGAAAAGAGAATTGAAAAAGATATGAAAAAAAGATTAGAGCCTTTTAGATTTGGCAAAAAAGCTAATTCTCCTTATGTCATTGAGAGGCACAGGCATAGGTATGAAATTTCACCAAATTTTATTAAAAAATTAGAAGAAAAAGGACTTCTTTTTTCTGGTTTTCATTATAGATTAGATAGCACAAAATTAGCAGAATTCATTGAACTAAAAGAGCATCCATTTTTTGTAGCCACTCAATCGCATCCAGAATTCAGGTCAAGATTCCTCTCCCCAGCCCCCCTATTCTTGGGCTTCCTAAAAGCCACAGCAAAAGATTAACACGTAGATTTACACAGATTAGAAAGATAGACACAGACTAATTAGTTATGCTGTGTTGCAGTTATGCAGTTAATAACAAGACATCAGCACTGCATAACAATTTTCTTTCATATCTGTGCAAATCTATTTTATCTGTGAATATCCGTGTGTAGATTTTTTATTTGTGATAATCTTGTGGTTTCATTTTTTCCTTATAATTCGTTAAATTCGTGTAAATTCGTGGTAAGTTTTTCTGTGTTTCTCTATGTTCTCTGTGGTTGTTTTTGCATGACTATTTTACCGCATTTTGGACAAATCCATTTTCTGTTCTTGTGAAAAGAACGCTTCGCCTCTTTCATTGAAGTCTTACACCTTGGACACTTCACTTAGATTTCTTTTAGGAGTTTTTTGATGATCTCAAGAGTGGTTATTCCTTCAGCTTCGGCATGGAAATTGGTAATTAAACGATGTTTTAAGACAGGAATGGCAAGCTCCCTCACATCATCAATTGATGGGGTATAATTGCCATTAAGAACTGATAGTGCCTTAGCACCAAGGATTAAATATTGAGAAGCTCTTGGACTGGCACCCCAGGCAATGAAATCCTTTATGTATTTCGGGCAACTTGAGTCAGAGCCTGGGCGTGTTAGGCTTACAAATCTTACAACCTGACTAATTAAGTCATCTGAAACAGGGACACGCCTTACTAAAGCTTGTAGCTCAAGTATGTCACGAGAAGATAATACTTTTTTAATTTCAGGCATATAGGCGGAAGTTGTAGTTTCAACAATCTTTTCTTCCTCCTTTTGTGAGGGATAATAAATTCCTACTTCAAACATAAATCTATCTATTTGAGCTTCTGGTAATGGATAAGTGCCTTCCTGTTCAATTGGATTTTGGGTTGCAAGAACAAAGAAGGGTTTCTCAAGCTCATATGTTCTTCCTGAGGCTGTTACTTTATATTCTTGCATTGCCTCAAGAAGTGCTGATTGAGTCTTTGGAGGAGTGCGGTTTATTTCATCAGCTAAAATGACATTTGCAAAGATTGGTCCCCTTACAAACCTAAATTTACGCTTACCTGTTTTTATATCTTCTTCAATTATATCTGTTCCTGTTATATCTGCGGGCATTAAATCAGGTGTAAATTGAATTCTATTAAAAGATAATGAAAGAGCATCAGCAAGTGTATTTATAATTAAAGTCTTTGCAAGTCCAGGAACGCCAACAATTATGCAATGCCCTTGTGCAAGGAGGGTAATTAAAATCTGATTTATTACCTCATCTTGACCTATAATTACCTTCCGAATTTCTTTAAGCAATTTGGCTCTTGCCTCTTTAAGTTTCTCTACTGCTTCAACATCATTCATAGTATAGTTTAAATATATCAGTTTTTCCCTAATTGTCAAGTTTTTTCCTTGCAATTTCAAAGAAGTAGAATATAATGAAACAATTATGGAAATAATTTTTATAGGCACAGGGTGTGGGATGCCATCAAGCAAAAGAGGCTCGCCAAGTGTATTGATTAGAGTAGGAAATAATAATTTACTATTTGATACAGGCCCGGGAAGTCTGAGGAAATTATTAGAAGCTGGCTTTACTTATAAGGATATTGATTATCTCTTATATACTCACTTCCACTTAGACCATATAGCTGATTTAGGTCCTTTTATTTTTGCATCTAAATATCTTTTGGATTTAAGAGAAAAAGACCTTTTTATCCTTGGACCACCCGGGATTAAAGAATTTTACAATAAACTAACCTCTTTTTATGGAAAACAAATTCAGGACTTAAATTATGAGCTAAAAATAAAAGAACTAAGGGGCAATTTTTCCACTCAGGATTGGGAGATTCACACTCAAAGCTTGCCTCATACTTCTGAATCAATAGGTTACAGGCTCAAAGACAAAAGAGGCAAAGTTATTGTCTATTCAGGTGATACAGAATATTGTGAATCTCTTATTAAGCTCTCAAAGGATGCTGATTTGCTTATTCTTGAGTGCTCTTTCTCTGAAAAGGTGCCGGGACACCTTTATCCTGAAGTCATAGGCAAAGTAGCCAAAGAAGCAGGGGCAAAATGGCTTGTTCTTACCCACATTTATCCTGTTTGTGATAATTACGACCTTCTCTCACCTGTTAAGAAAGTATTTTCTGGCAAAATCACCATAGCAGAAGATTTGATGAAAATAAAGATATAGAAATGAAACCACAAGATTTTAGCCACAGAAGGACACAGAATTTCACATGCCGAAACCACGGATTTTACGGATTGGACAGATTTAAAAAAAGAATTAATCCGTTTAATCTGTGTAATCCGTGGTTCTATTCTATGTTTTTCTGCGTGGTTCTGTGGCTTGCCTTGTGAAAATTTGCGTCCTAAGAAGATGGTTTTGGGTATTGATGAGGCGGGCAGGGGGCCTGTTGTTGGCCCAATGGTTGTTTGTGGGGTTCTGTGCAAGAAAGAAAATAGCGAAAAGTTAAGAGAAATAGGAGTTAAAGATTCAAAAGTCCTCAGTCCTGAGACGAGAGAAAGCTTAGTAAAATCCATTAAATCTCTTATCCAAGATTTCTGGCTAATAAAAGTTCCGCCAGCTAAAATTGATAAGGAGAATTTAAATACTCTTGAAATTGAGGCTATGGCAGAGATAATAAATAAATCTCATGCCAAGGAAGTCATTTTAGATGCTCCAGTCAGGGGGGATGGGATTAATAAGTATTGTTCCAGAATAAAAGAACTTGTCTCCCATCAGGTTAAAATAATTGGCAAAAATCATGCTGATTCAATTTATCCAGTTGTGGGTGCTGCGAGTATCATAGCAAAAGTCACAAGAGATAAGGAAATTAAAAAGTTACACCAAAAGTATGGTGATTTTGGCTCTGGTTATCCATCTGACCCAAAAACAAAAGCCTTTATTAAAGAATGGCATAAGTATCCCCAAATAATAAGAAGAAAATGGAAGACTCTTGAAGCCAGTCTTATCACACCTGGCAAAATTATAGTTATCGGTGATAAGGATACCGGAAAAACTGAATTTTGCAAGAAGCTTGTAAATCTTGGATTAAAAAAGGGTTATAAGGTGGGAGTATTAGATTTAGACATTGGTCAATCTCATATAGGACCTCCTGGGAGTCTTGGTTTTGGCATAGCAAAAAAGAGAATTAGAGAGTTATCCAAAATAAAGCCGCTTATTATTTATCCAGTTGGTGCTCTCTCGCCTGCGGGAGCTGAAGAGAGGATTATTTCAGGAATTAAGACTATACTCTCAAAGGTACCCAAGTCGGTCGATTTTCTTGTCATTGACACAACTGGATATATAAAAGACTTACGCTTTAAGACTCAAAAAACAGAACTTTTAAATCCTGACAAAATAATTCTAATTGAACGGGATACTGAACTTAGAGAGCTAATAAAAGCTTTAGACACAAATAAAGTCTATCGTTTCCCAGTATCGCGGGACGCAACTAAAAAATCAAAAGCAAAGCGTAAAAAATTTAGAGAAAGACGGAGCCACAGATTACACAGAAACATTGAGTCAAACAGAGGAGAATTGATTTAGACAGAACAACTTCAGTTTAAATCAATGAAGTGTTTTATTTCTCAGTTTACATCAATGCTATAAATCTGTGAAATCAGTGGCTAAACTTACACAAATTCAGTTTAATTAAAATGCTATTTTTAGCCCTTTTGTCTGTTCTATCTTCAAGTGAAGCTATGTGGTATGAAAAACTCCCAAATAGATGGGTTCAATGTAAACTTTGTTTCAGGAAATGTAAAATACCATCAGGTGGTAGAGGCTTTTGTCAGGCAAGAGAAAACAGAGATGGAATCCTATATTCATTAGGATATGGACGTCCCTGTGCAGTTCATATAGACCCAATTGAAAAGGAGCCTGTTTACCACTTTTATCCTGGAACCAATATTTTATGTATTGCCACTCCTGGCTGCTCATTTAGGTGTAAGTTTTGCCAGAACTGGCATATATCACAAGTAAGACCAGAAGAAGTTGAGCGTTATTCACTTAAGCCAGTCCAAATTGTGAAACAGGCAAAGAGAGAAGAAAATTGTATAGGAATATCGTATACATACACTGAACCAACAGTATTTTACGAATATATGCTTGCAATATCCAGACTTGCTAAAAAAGAAGGCTTAAAGACTATAGTTCATACCTGTGGAGCCATGAACCCTGAGCCATTAAAAGAATTGCTTCCCTATCTTGATGCAGTGACTGTTGATTTAAAGGCATTTACACAGAAATTTTACGATACTGTAATCCCACATGCTTCCCTTTCTCATGTTTTAAATAACTTGAAAATAATAAAAAAATCAGGCGTATGGCTTGAAATTGTGAATCTTATCATTCCAACTTATAATGATGATTCAACTGATATAAGAAAGATGTGTGAGTGGATTTACAAAAATTTAGGTCCTGATGTTCCACTTCATTTTTCAAGGTTTTTCCCGCATCATAAATTTAAAAATTTGCCACCTACCCCAATTGAGACGCTTGAACTTGCAAAAAGGATTGCTAAAAGTGCTGGACTTAATTATGTAACTATTGGCAATGTGCCGGGGCATAGCAGTAATTCTACCTTTTGCCCAAAGTGTGGCAAGGTAGTGATTAAACGCTTTCACTTTAAAGTCCTTGAAAATAATATCTTAAATGGGAAATGTAAATTTTGTGGCACCAATATTCCGGGGGTCTGGAAATGATTCATTATATACTTGATGGTTATAATATTTTGCACGCCTTAATTCATACATTGCCTTATTTTTATACTAAGAATTTCAAAAATCTTCAAAAAGAGAGGGGAAAGCTTGTAAAATATATACAAACCGAGAAACCGCAGGGAAGGAATAAAGTGACTGTTGTCTTTGACGGAGACCCAGATGTTCTTGATTATCCTCAAAAAACTTATTCGGCCCGCCTGCCATTCGTCGGGCAGGTTGAAGTAATCTTTGCTCATACGATGAGTGCTGATGATTATATTGTGAGGTTAATTGAAAAATCAGAAAATCCAAAAATTATTATTGTAGTCACGAGTGATAATGGTTTAAGAGAAAGGGTAAAATTGTTAAATGCAAAAGTATTAGGAATAAAAGCATTTTTCAAAATACCTGTCCGACATCTGGCAGGCAGGGAGCATAAACCTAAACGCTGGAAGTCAACAAAAGCACCTCTTCTTTATGAAGATGCTAAAGAGATTGAAGATGAACTTAAAAAATTATATGGAGAACCCGAAGCCACAGATTAAAATATTTTTTCATTGAAATCTCTATACATTTTTCTTGACATATTAAAATTTTGTTGTAAGATTTAAAAAGGAAGCCACAGATTACACTGATTTTTAAAGATTACACAGATTATTGAAATCCGTATAATCAGTGGCGAATAGGAGGTAAGTGATGCGTAAGTTCTTTTTACTTTTAGTTTTTGGCTTTTGGCTTTCTTTTGTTGGTTGTGCCAAGAAGCTTGTAAAAATAGGAGTAGTTTTGCCACTTTCTGGTGCTCTTTCTTCTTATGGTGATATGTGCTTAAAAGGAATAAAGCTTGCCGAGAAAGCTATCAATGATAAAGGTGGGATAAAGGGAAGACTTGTTGAAATTATTGTAGAGGATAATAAGGGCGAAGCAGAAGCAAGCGAGTTTGTAGTTGAAAAACTTGATAAAGAAGGAGTAATTGCTATAATAGGTCCTTTAACTACAGAAAATGTAATTAGTATTAGTGTCTATGCTGACGAGGCCAAACTTCCAATTATAACTCCAACTGCTACCGGAATTGATGCCACTAAAGATAAAAAATGGGTCTTTAGAGTATCGTTTACTGACCCATTTCAGGGCAGTATGCTTGCCAAGTTCGCAAGAGAGGAATTGGAAGTAAAATCTGCTTGTGTCTTTATAAATCCTCGTGACTCCTATTCAACAGGCTTGGCAGAGTCCTTTGAACGCAAATTCAAAGAATTAGGAGGCAAAATTCTCTCCGAAGCCACATTTGAAGCTAATGCTACAGATTTTAGTTCTCAACTTAAAGCCATAAGAAGAGAAAATCCAGAATGTATATTCGTGCCTGCTTTTTATCCAGAAGCTGGACTCATAATCAAGCAAGCAAGAGGTATGGGATTTAAAATTCCATTTCTTGGTGGAGATGGCTGGGATTCGCCAGAGTTAGCTAAAATTATTGGTAATCGGCAGGGGGTGAATTTTTATTCAACACATTTCTTTTATAACTACAAAGGACATGAGGTTGAGGAATTTTTACATAAATTTAGACTTGAATATGGAAGGGAGCCAGAAACCTTCTCTGCACTGGGTTATGATGCTGTGAGGCTAATTCAAGAGAACTTTGAACACTCAAGGAGGATAACAAGGAAGGATTTTGGATACAATATTAGAAAGACAAAATTTTTGGGCGTTACGGGCACTATAGATTTTATTAAGGCAAAAGACCCAAGAAGAAGTTTAATGATTCTTATGTTTGCGACAGGAAAGCCTATTGAAGTTGTGGGAACATATTAAAAAGCTTCAAAAAGATTAAGATAAGTAATAGTTGGCTGTGGTATTTGAGTTCTAAAAATAAAAAAAAGTTTTTACTTGACAAACTGGAAAAACAAAGTATATATTAAATTAGAGTATTGCAAAAATTGTAAAACTGCATTATTTATTGGGTTCGCTGATTTTAATCTATTTAATGTTAGGATACAATCAGTGACTAACCCATTAGCCGAAAGGAGGTGATGGAAGATAAGGATAAAAGATTTTATAAAAAAGGAGGTGATGGAAGAAGAAAGAGAAATACAAGAACGATAGTTTTTAAAGAAGCTAAGCTTATTTAGTTGAAAAGGAGGAAATAATGATAGGAAGGAAATGGTTAGTGATAGCAAGTATATTTTTTATAGCAAGTGTTAGTTTTGCCTTTTCAGACCAGCGGGTAGAGAAGAAACTTCCATTAAAATCTCGCTGGAGTAAGTCTATTCCATCTCCTAAGGGCAGTTTTCTAAAGGATTATCCGGGTGTCTTTATAGATTCAGTGTATAGTTTTCGTGGACTGGCGCCTGGAAGTTATAACAGCATAGTGGCAGATGGACAGAATATTCAAATTGCTTGTTCTAAGTCAGACCCTGATTCTGGTACTATGATTGGTATTTATTACCATTATTCTGAAGACGGCGGTTTTGGCTGGACTCATATGGGTTGCGTGACAGACGCAGGCCCCTGGGATGATAGAGGTTATTCTGCAATAGCTGCATGCGATGCTGATAATGATTATATGCCAAGTATCGTTAATGTCCAGCGCCTTACGACTGCAAAGGCTACAATGTCTGGTGTTTGGCATACCTATGATGAAGGTGGTATGGGTGGTGGAACTTGGACATCTGCTCTTCTTTCTGATACTGTAGGAAGTTCTGATTATATGCCTAATATTGCTTCTGATAAAACCGGACAATATCAGGTGTTAATGACTATGCCTCTCCATACAAGCGACCTTCTTGTAACCCACTCTGAAAATTTTGGTGTGACCTGGGACCCATTACAAACCGAGATAGTTATTGCTCCTGATTCAGTTCCTTTTTATGATGTAGAAGGGCATGGAATGGGCGTTGGGACTGATGGTTATGTATTTGCTTGCTTTAATGCAGCACCAGATACTATGAGGGAATTTTATTATATTCCTGGTTATCCTGCCAGTGTTCCTTATTATATGGAATCAAGCGATTGGGGTGCAACCTGGAGTTGGGATAATGCTGATGTATCAACTCACACTCTTGTGTATGCTGATACAACCCCTGCTGGTTATCATGGTGGAACCTGGTGGTATTGGGGAGATGTTGCTGTCATCCCTGGAGGTAGTAAAGCAGGAGATATTCCTGTAGTAGCTACTCCATTTGTTGCCGACCCTGAACATATTGCAGAGTATCCAACACCTGTTGATTCTATTCATCAGATAGATAGTTTATTTATTGGTGGTGTATTAGATACTGTTATTAAGGCTGACTATGTAGATACATGCTATTACGCTGAGTATGGTGTTCAGAATCTCTTTGTTGCTATGAAAACTGCAAAGGGCTGGACTCATAATATGGTAAGCAATGACCTTACTTATCAAGCGGTGGCTCTTGATACTCTTTATCCTCCGGATACTATCCCAGGGACTGATAGTGTTTGGGTTACATATCTTGGGGGCATAGAGAACCATCCTCAAAATGGGAATGCTGTCTTTGCATCAATTGCTTATTATGATGCTGATAATATCTTTGTTACTTATGTGGACTGGCCTGACTGGTTTGAACATGGAGCAATCTATCTTGTAAAATACGATGGTGTTGGCTGGAGCACGCCCGAGAAGATTACTGATACATTTGGGCCAGATGTTCCAGAGCAAGCAGAAAATGTGGCTACAGATAGTCTATTGCATATAGTTTATCATGACGCAAATGATGAGTGTCTCTATTGTTTTACTCACAAGGTTGATATGGATATTGGCGTTGAAGAGAAGTCTGAAATTCCAACCAGATTTGTTCTCTTCCCAATTGCTCCAAATCCTGCAAGAGGCATAACTGATATTGCTTACAGTATATCAAAGGATTCAAAGGTGTCGCTTAAGGTTTATGATATTACTGGTAGTCTTGTGACCACTCTTGTAAATGACAATGTTAAAGCTGGGAAACACACAGTTCATTTTGACACGAAAGATTTTGCTTCTGGAGTTTACTTCTATAGACTTACAACAGATAATTTTGATTCTACAAAGAAGATGGTAATTCTGAGATAGTGTTTTATTAGGGGGCGGAATTTACTCCGCCCCCTAACTTTAATTTTAGAATTTTAAATTTTATAAACAATTAAAGGTTTGATTTAATAAACATCAATAAAATTAAAATTTATGGGAGGTGAATTATGAGGAAGATAGGTTTTTTAAGTTTAGGGTTTTTCCTTGCCACTCAGTTATTTGCTGGTGTAACAGGCAAAATAGCAGGCAAGGTAATAGATAAGAGCACGGGAGAGTTACTTCCTTTTGCGAATGTGACGATTGAAGGCACAACGATGGGAGCCGCCACTGATGCTGAGGGTTTCTATTACATCCTAAATGTTCCTGTTGGCACATATTCAGTGAAAGCCTCTATGATGGGCTATGAATCTGTTACCAAAACAGGCGTGAAGTCTTTTATGGACCTCACAACTACTATCAATTTTGAACTTGAGCCAACAGTTATTAAGGCAAAAGCTGTAACTGTGACTGCTAAACGTCCGATGATAATTCCTGATGCTACTTCTACTATGCATGTAATTACGGCTAAAGAGATAGAACGTCAGCCAGTTCATAGTGCGCGGGCAATTGTTTCACAGCAAGCAGGTGTTGTTAATTCAGCCGGTGGTGCATCAGGAGCAACAGGTGGTCTTCATATAAGAGGTGGAAGGTCGGATGAGGTTACTCATATGGTTGATGGAATGTCAATTCAAGACCCTGTTATGGGTCAAGTTGGTGCTGTTGTTAATATGAATGCTGTTCAAGAAGTTATGGTAATAACAGGTGGGTTCAATGCAGAGTATGGCGAAGCGATGTCAGGTGTTGTAAATTTGGTGACAAAAGAGGGAGGAGGTAAACATGAAGGGTTGGTAAAATACAGGTCTGATAGAGTATTTGCCGATGCTCTTGACCAGGGATTTGAAGCTTATGAAACAAGTTTGGGAGGACCTCTTGGGTTTTTAAAGAATGCAAATTATTTTCTATCAGGAGAAGTGAGTTCACAAGACCACTGGCAATCATATTATTTTGCTGTACCATTAACTGATAAAGAGTTTTATTCTTTCCAAGGTAAGCTAACATATAAAATCAATCCATCAATAAAAGTTGGAATTGGCGGATTTCTTTCAAGGACTCAAAGAGGACAGTATGGTATTTTTGCAGGTTTGCCTGATACTGACCAACAATCGGAGAACCAGGAAAAATATCAGGAAAAAGAGGATAGGCTTACAAGATTTGATAAAGCAAGACAAATTCATGCTACATTAACGCATATGATAACGAAATCTACATTTTACACTTTCAATCTCGGTTATTTTAAAACCCAGTTATTGCAAGGACATAGAGATTGGAATTATGAAGAAGGAAGACACTGGTGGCAAGATGTGAAATTTAGACCTTGGTGGACTTATAATGAATATCCTACGCGAATGACAACAGCTCCATATGATACTATTTATCCATACGGAGTTGCTGGTGGCACTCAGTGGGGTTTTGTCCATGGAGGAGTTGGTTTCTGGAGAGATAGGGAATCAAGTTATATAAATGCTAAATTTGACCTCACGAGCCAAATTCTAAAACATCACCAGGTAAAATTTGGTATTGAAGCAAAAAGAAATGATGCTAAATATGTTGTCGGGCAAGCTGTTTATACCAGGGAGGATACGACATCACAGGACATAACGAAAAGTCTTTATTTTGATGAGTATGAATACTATCCAATGCAAGGAGCTATTTATCTTCAGGACAAGATTGAATATCCTGGTTTTATTATAAATGCAGGCCTCAGGCTTGATTATCTTGACCCTGCGGCACAGAAGTTTGAAGACCCATATTCACCATCTCTTGGAAAAGTAGATGCTAAATCAAAGTATAAGCTATCTCCAAGGTTTGGGATGTCCTATCCTGTTACAGAGCGAACAGTTTTTCATTTATCTTATGGTCAATTCTTCCAAGTGCCTGAACTTAGGCGGCTCTATGAATATGCTGGTAGAAACTTAATGGAAATGAGAGGTGGTTGGATTCGTCTTGGAAACCCAGATTTAGCAGCACAAAAGACAACACAATATGAGATTGGGATTGCACATCAATTTTTGCCAACACTTGCAATCAATCTTACTACTTACTATAAAGACCTCTACGATATCCTTGCGGCTCGTTTGATACCTGCACAGCCAAAAGTATATACTATTTATGAAGGTGCTGATTATGGTAATATAAAAGGGCTTGAGCTCGTAATTACAAAGAGAAGAGAAAAATATTTCTCAGGGAAGCTTTCTTACGGTCTATCCGAAGCCAAGGGTACTGGTTCTTATTCAACTCAAGCTTACTATGATTATATTGCCAATATCCCTCCTGACCCTGTAACTGGAAGGCCTGTAGTGTTACCACAGAAAGAATTTTATTTAGAGTTTGACCAAAGACATACAATATCTATGAGTTTAAATTTTGAGGTTCCAGATAAATGCGGACCATTATTTGGTTCAATTTATCCACTCCAAAATCTTAATTTAAATATATTGACTCAAGCAGGAAGTGGGCTTCCTTATACTGTAAGGGATGCGTCTATGCGTATTGTGGGAGGTATTTACTCAAAGCGTATGCCCTGGACAATGACTACAGATTTAAAAGTAGAAAAAAGGTTTAACTTCTCCGGAGTCCCATATTCCGTATTCTGTGAAGTTACAAATCTATTTAACGCTAAGAATATTCTAAATGTATATCCTGTTACTGGAAAGCCGGATGATAGCGGAATGATGTATGATTATGATAGATGCATAGGCGAGACTTGGCCTAAAGCATATATAGACAAAGATGCAGTTCCATGTTACTCTTCATCTTATGATGCGAGAAGAGACCTTGATAAGAATGGCGAAGTCACAAAAGGAGAGTGGTATCAATCCTATGTAAACTGTTATAAGGATTACATTGACGACCCTTATATTTATGGAAGTCCAAGAAGGATACAAATAGGGATAAGTCTAAACTTTTAAACAGGAGGTTAAGATGGTAAAAAGAATTTATAGGTTATTATTAGGGGGGATAGTTATTTTAAGCTTTTTCTTTCCCCAAAGATTACTGAATGCAAAGACACAAAGCCCTTTACATCCATCAAAAGTTTTTGAGCTCAAAAATATGGATATAAACAATGTTGAGCTACCAATTACTAACTATGGTGTATATGGTCAAAATGCAGCTGGTACTGCAGGTGCAATATGGCCCAAAGGCTCTGGTTGTGCATATATATTTGGCGCAGGTATGTGGATAGGGGCAATTGTGGAAGGCGAGAAGAGGGTAACCCAGGGTTATAATCCATTAAATGGATGGTCTGAGTTTATGCCAGGTCCACCAGAACACAATGCAGACCATGCAGCAAATGCGAGTTCACATCCTGAGGATAGGCTTTTATTTAGTACAGAGCCTGCAGATACAGCAGTTTGGCCACTTATAAGGATAGATACAGTAAATGCACATATAGAGACAACAAAGGTCTATCTCTCTGACCAGGATGTCTACTGCGAGTATAATGATATGTGGCAAGAGCAACATGAGGAGACAAGTCCTCTTG
>JAGMCI010000008.1 GCA_023129325.1 Caldifarciminota bacterium | reverse complement strand
TCCCACTTCTCACTTCTCACTTCCCACTTCCTACTTCTATTACCTGGGATGCAACTAAATTTCCTGCAGGTATTTACTTCTTAATTTACAGTTCAGGGACCCAAAAAATCACTCAAAAACTCATAATCTTAAAGTAAATTTTCTTGGAGTGCATTACCTTGGTAATGCAAATATGGAGTGCAAAAACGGTGTTATTGCAAAAAAGTAGATTGTAGGCACCCCTGAAACGAGTTCAGGGTCAAATTGTGCTATTAAATTGGAGTGCAGATTTTAGCCTGCCCAAGTCCATCTGTATCCTTGTCTGTGTCTATCAGTGGTTTAACGCATTAAAATTAGTTTCTTGGTCATTTTGTATTCTCCAGCATTTAATTTTACAAAGTAAATCCCAGACGGAAATCCTTTCGCATCCCATTTCACAGTATAATATCCAGGCTTCTTATTTCCATTAACTAAAGTTTTTACCAACCTGCCAGCTACGTCATATATCTTGAGGCTGACATGACATTGTTTGGGCACTGACCACTTAACACTTGTCACTGCAGTAAAGGGGTTTGGATAGTTCTGAGAGAGTTTAAATACTAAATTTCCATCTCCAGCACTTTGAGCTCCACCCATTGCAAGATTTTCTTCTGTCGTGTAATATCCATTAGAAACAAAAATAAAATCTCGCACCCAGCCAGGTTTTGTGCCTGTGATGGCAAATTCTATTTTTATAGTGTCTCCCGGAATTAGTTCTGCATATTTCTCATCATCATTAAGCAGTTTTTGCTTTACTGAACCATCTCTTGAATGCACAGCCACCGTGAGAGGACATGGTTTCACAAAATACTCAGCTGCACTTATCCTCCCGAGCCCAATATAATCCAATTTGTGAGGAGCATGCCAGGTGATTTTTACCTTCGTAGTTGTATCTTCTCCAGATAGAGCAAGAGCAATTGCTTCAGTTGACCAGTGCTCACGAGGAACAACTGAACCTATATACTCATATTCTCCATCCTCATATGTAGCTATATCCAAATAAGGAGGGTATTTCTCGCTTGGTCGCAAGACCATTGCATATTCTTCTATAGTTGACTCTCTTTCAAATTCTGATACCAAAGACTTTTCTTCGTATCCCTGATAATACACTTCGTCTGCGGCTTTGACCATATCTGTGTAATCTTCACCATTTTCACCTGCACAAAGAGTAGGTGAAAGTAAATCTACAAGAGGTAAAATAGTTCCATCTCTTTGTACAAAAATCATTACACTATCGGGATGGTCAACTGCAAGTAGCTCTATCTTATCAAACCAGGAATGCTCACTATTTTCTTCCCGAATCTCCATTACATACCGATTATTCTTTTTAACTGGAACTTGCGTCAACTTATACCAATCAATAACTGTGTCCCCCTGTCCTGAGCCTGCAAGTATATTATTATCCTCAACAAACTCAGAACCATCCCATATATAGAGGAATGGGCAGGGAGGAGCAGATGGGGCAGGAACCTGTGCCCAACAGGGAGCGGTCTTTACTTCATACGAGCTATTACCCTCTGTCCAGGCACACCAGGCAATTAGAGTCCAGTCTGGGCCAGGAGGAACTGCTGCTGGTGAACTCACTGCTACAACTTGGGGGTAAGTTGAATTGACTGTCTCGCTGTGCGATAAATTATAGCTACTCCACACAGTGCCACCATAAGGACCTATCCATGAAGAGCCATTCCATGCCTTGTAATGTATCTCATATAAGGGCGAGGGAGGCGCCTCGGGTATCTGTGCAGTAGGATACTCTTCTGCCCACACAATGATACGACCACCAATTATTTGTGGCCAGGTAGAAGATATGACTTGTGAGCCTTCAAATGCAGTTGAAATAAGTTCAGGAGTAGCATCTATGCTTATCCTTTTCCACCAAATGTCATTGTTGGCCTCCCAGACAAGATGTACGACACCAGCCTCAACATCAAGAAACGGATGTTCGCCTAAGTCAATAGGCATAGGATTGCTCCATCCCATATCAGTCTCATTTATATAATACACTGAATCACTTTTAGTGTAAGTTATATGTGGGTAATTTGATACATCAATGGATGGTGAGAGCATTGGCTCTCCCCCTTCTTCCGACTCCCAGCCTGTAACAAGGGAATCTAAATCCTTCCAACCGGTACCTTGGCCTGGGTTCCCGACAGGAAATTTGCAATATTTTAGTCGCCATATACGAGGTAAAATAAGCAGAGAAGAGCTTGTCTCAATTACTAAATGGACTGTATCATTAGAAATCATCATCGCCGATGGGGATAAGACAGGTGCTTCAAGTAAAAGCTCAGGAGTGCCCAAACTCCTGGAATAGTAAAGTGAACTTTTGTTAGCTGAAATCCAACAGGCATTTACACTGTCCTCACTGTCTATACCAATGGCAGGGAATATGCCATTCCCAAATGACTGCTTCTTTTGCCACTTGGTTCCATCATCAGTGGTTTTTGAATGATAAATATTGTTAGCCGATGAGAAAACCAAATTGAGTTCACCAGTCGAATAAAGTAGTTTGCGCTGATTTGAGTATGCTGTAGCTTCTGCAAAATCTGAAGTAACCCAGCAAATAGAGAAATTGTCACTTGTAACTTCACCAGTATTAGGAACTTCATCTTGGGCTGTAATCTTGACTTTACACTCATATGATGAAATTTCTGGTATTATCCATTGCTCTTCACCATCATTTTCATGACCATAGCTATCACTTATTTCTTCCCAGCTTGCTCCTCCATCAAGAGAATATTCAATTTTAGTAATCAAGATGTCAGATTTAGGAGTAATGTTATCAGTAGCATCCCATCTTATTTTGCAAGTATCCTCAATCTCAAACCTCTCACCACCATCAGGAGATATAACTGTAACCTGCGGCCTTTCAAAGTCGCAGAATTTGTATTTTGTGTTATTGGATTCATTGAGCTCAATAAATAAGTTAGAGGGGTCGGCATAGACTTTCATAAGACAATGGTCAAGGTCTATAGTCCAGGTATTTTCGCTGCTTACTATTGCTGTTCCACCAGGTAATATGTTTCCGGGAGTTACTGCCAAAGCTATACGATTATCATTAGTATAAAATATGATGCTGTCTTGTATTGTGGCAGGAGTGGAGGCATTGCCAATATTTCTTATCTTGCAATACAAGTATACATTATCTCCTACTACTGGCTTTGAAGGATTAGTCCAGATTGAATCAATTACAACATCGGGACGGGAAAGAGGGGAAAGTTCCTGCATGTAAATGGGGAATGTATCTACAGATATATCAACAATGTAACCATTGTCACCTGAGTATCTGGTTCGAGTATAGGGGCTGCCATCATAACTTATTTCTATATATTTAGCTGAATCTGTTCTTACTGCGAGGCCTACAAGAACAGGAGAGCCTCCAATCCCACAATTTTTCCACATTACCCAGGTTCTAAGTGAGTCTTGTGGGTTTTCAAATTCATAAACCCTGATTGCATCATTTTCAACAAAGAGCTTCTTATTATACACAAGTCCATCCAATTTCCCAGTCATTTGTTGGTATGCGTAGTAGGCAGGTTTAAGGACATAAGGATAATCATGATAAACAAGTCCGAAATTATGCTCACTGTGAGCGATGGAATCTCCATCATTCCTAAAATCATACCATAAACAATGGTTAACTGGCCCTTTGATGTTTTCTGCACTCGCAATTGTAGAGACAAATGACTGGACTACTGTATTAGCTTGCATTTCTTGAGAAACACCTTCAGTGAAAGTCGTCCAGCCAAGTTCTGTAATCCATAATTCCTTATCTATATCATTATTTAAAGCCATAATTGTGCGTATGGTATCTATATCCTTCTGGAACATTGCAGAACTGAAATAAGACAGCATTTTCAGACTATTATCATATTGATAGGGGTGAATTGCTATTCCATCGCACCAATCTTGACCACCATATTCATAATACATTCTCACCCACTCACCACCACTGACATGCCAGCGTCCGGGATTAGTTAAATTTACCGTTGAAATAGAGCAAGTTAAAAGATTTGCATCTGGGTCCGCGGCTTTTGCTGCTTGATAAGCAACTTCACACAAACGAACATAAAGACTACATAATGCTGTAACATCATAAATATCATAATACCAATCTGGGTATATCCATCCATATATACTATTAGGCTCATTCCAGATTTCCCAATATTTTATAGGATATATTAGGCCTGGCATATCATTTATACCATCTCCATCATACCTTTCCACAACATTGTAGATAAAATATCCCCAATAGTTATTTGGATTGATTGAGCCATCTTCCTTAAAAACTGCTGAATCCAGATTTACAGGAGGATATCCCCAATAAATATGGGGGTCAGTTTCTGATGTATCACAGGTAGATGCCCATCTCGGGGAGTGCTGTAATTTGCCCACAAGTTTGACTCCATGAGTTGCAGCTCTCTGGATAATTCTGTCAAATTTCCACCAATACCAATTTTGTGGATTAGGTATCATTGAGTCTTGCTCTATCTCAAACCATGAAATATTTTCCAACTCACAGTTTATACCAGCATTATTAAATAATCCAAATAAAGTATTTAGAGTATCTGAAGATATCCAATAAAAGTTAGTGCAAGTCCCCCACATATCTGCCACTGAATTTACTCCAAAAACCGATGCTGATAAATCGCTGCCTGATTGCTGGTATAATTTACCATACTTATAAGGATTGGTAGAATTATAGTAATAATTTAAGTTACTGGAATGAAATATAATTAACAAGTATTCTTTGCCATGAACTACAGGAACATTAAAATTTACACCCACATCAGTATAGGAATATCCACTTGATGGAATAGTTGCTGATGCTATTTCAGAGCCGGAAGGCATTTCTACAAGTAAAAATGTATATTCACCAGATTTTCGTTCTTCACCACAAAAGAATGAAATATACTTGATAGTATCGCAGGTTGCTATAAAAGATTGTTGCACTCCACCAGTAGCATTCTCATTATCATAAGGCTCGACATTATAAACCATAGTCCCAAATGAATAAATTGGTGCTACTAATAAACACATCAATAAATACATCCTCTTCCCCGCAAGAGCGGGATTTCCGCTACGCTTCAACATCTCACACCTCCCTTAAACCACGGATGAACACGGATAAGAACACTGAATTACACGGATAATAAATCTGTGAAATCTGTGGCTTCGTTTTATCTTAAAACTATTGCCTTTTTTGTTATTGTTTGTTTTTCTCCTACTCTTAACTTATAAAAGTAAACCCCACTTGCCACTTTTTCCCCACTTTCATCTCTTCCATCCCATGAAACGGCAGTGGTTAGTGATAAGTGATTAGTGACGAGTTGAAAAGATTTGACTAATCTTCCTGCCACATCGTAAATCTTGAGTGAGACTTTGCACGGACACGGGCAGGTATAACGAATAACGGTCTTTCTCACAAACGGATTAGGATAATTTTGAAATAATTTTGCAATTTGCTTTTTACCAGGTAATTCCTCTTCTACTGCGTTCACACCATATATTGCAAACTTTCGGAGAGTATCATCATCCTCAGTCCCCATCCATAGATGTGTTCCATCAAAACAAATTCCCGTAGGAAAACCAGGAACATCATTTTTAATATCATATTGATTTACCAGCTCTAAAGAATCTCCTTTTATCCGAAATTTCTTAACTATATTTGATGGTGCATCCTGTCCAACCCAGACAGTGTTGTTCTCGCCTAACCAGTGAGCAGTAACACACCAGCTTATCTTATCTTTTGTTTCAATACTATCCAGGACATTACCCAATGTATCAAGTTTATATAAAACCCCTTTATTTACTTCACCTCTTGTATCAAATAACCAGAGACACCCAAAGGAATCATCCCAGCATAAGCCACGGGGATAATTGCCAGGTTTAGCAAAAGAATCAATAATAGCTCCTTCCAAACTCAGCTGGTAGATTCGTTGAGGGACATCGGTAACAAGCCATAAATCTCCTCCGCCAAAGGCAAGTCCTCGTCCAGTTTTCCCTGGAGTAATAAAGGAATCAATTAAGGTGCCAGCTACCACATCTACAGTAAATATCTTAGTTAAATAATAACCATGAGGGGGCCATAGGTCTTCTACTCTAATTCGTCTTATATATGTGCCATCCCATATCATATCCTCAGGCCACCACCTTAAAGGAGCATATATCTCACCTGCCTTCACCAAATACTTGGTAGTATCTCTCATCTTTAAAGTATCATATTCATTTAAAGTATCAAGAAACCAGCTTGTATAAAAAGATATATCATAAATATTATCCTCCTGCCCTGTAGTCCAGGAGGGGAAAGTAATAAAAACAGTATCTGTAAGTGGCTCAAGGACTTTTGTTACAGTTTGAGTTTCATTATAAACTGTATTACCAGATGAATCTATTCTACATATTACATTGAAGTTTGTAGCACTTGAATCACCAAAATTTCTGACTATGACCTGAGGCACAACCTGTGAATCAGGATAATCCCAGCCAGTGGGATAAACAATTTTAAGAGGCTGCACATTGTAATCCGTATGATAGGCAATTTCACCATAGGCACGAATTAGTGGAGTCTCTGCAGGTGGCATCTCCCAGTCAAATGGAGGACTTGCTTGAAAGCAATCCCAATATCGATCATAGATATGTGAAGGATCGGTATCGAGCCCTATTGATGGACCAGATTCAATAAATTCAATAACACCATATAGATCTCCAAAAGTTATCACTATATTTGAATCTGAAATATCTATATACTGCCATCCTTCTGATAATCCATTTTGTGTAATTGGAGTAATCAAATCTACAGGGATCGAATCAGGTGCTCCACCGCTGTCGCCTTGATAAAAATGCAGTATATGAGTAGCTTCCGGTATTGCAGGATGGAGACAATATCTTATTCCATCAAACTTGAAAGGATAAAATGGAGGGGTAAATCTAACTGCCATCCGAGCAGGAGCAGGTAGGCTCATCCCCCCCCCTAACTCTCCATCATCATACCATATTGAATCTGTCACTGATGGAGGCAAAGGGTATTTTCTACAAGTAGGCAAAACCGACCCACCTTCATAAATTATAATCCTCTCTCTATCTCTTATCTCTTCCTCTATCTGATGCGACGCTCCAGCCCTATAACTCCCTTTTCCAAAAGGATTGCTATTTACTAACAATGTAAATATCAAAAGCTCTATCATCTTATTTTAATATATCCCTTTTTCTCCAATTTGTCAATTACTTTGTTTTTTACATAGAACCACGGATAGACACGGATTTAACAGATTTCTCTTTACTTCCTTAATCCGTTTAATCTGTCCAATCTGTGGTTTCATCTCAAGAGTATTGCCTTTTTTGTTATTGTTTGTTTTTCTCCTACTCTTAACTTATAAAAATAAACCCCACTTGCCACTTTTTCCCCATTATTATCTCTCCCATCCCACGAAACAGCAGTGGTTAGTGATAAGTGATTAGTGACGAGTGGAAAAGATTTGACTAATCTTCCAGCTAAATCATAAATCCTTAAAGAGGCTTTATTCACATCTGCTATCTGATATCTAATTTCTGTCTTCTGACTAAAGGGATTAGGGTAATTTTGAAGCAATCTGACATCTGTTATCTGACTTCTGCCATCTGACTCTTCTATCCCTTGCACTCCATATATTTTATACTTTCTAAGTTTTTTACCATTCCAGCCACCCATCCATAGGTATTGTCCATCAAAACTTATTGCAGAGACACAGTCACCATAGCCATCTGGAGGGAAACTTTGTGATACATCGTATTGGTTTTTCCAAATCAACTTATTGTCTTCGAGCACGAATTTTTTTATAAGATTTGTTGGATAATTCTCAGGTAGCCATATTGTTTTATTAGCAGAGATATAGGCTCCGTCGGAAGCAAAATCTATCATCCCTCCTGTGAATGTACTATCCACTATATTACATAGGGTATCTAAGATATATAAATATCCGCTATCTCTTTCTTCTGCTGCAAAATATAAAAATTTACCTAAATCTTCGTCCCAGAGTAATGCTTGTGACCATCCTTGAGGAATAAGGGGATATTCATTTACCAGTTCGCCATCCCTGTGAAGTCTATGTATCTTTCGTGTATCATCCCCTACTATCCATAAATCTCCTAACGCATATGCAATTGCAGTAGCCGTATTACACGGTGCCCAAAAAGAAGTATCCACATGAGCTGTAATTGAGTCTATCTTGTAGACTTTTGTTAAATAATACTCACCCATATCCCATACAACCAATCTCCAGAAATGAGTTCCATCCCAGGTAAGCCCTTCGCTATAGAATTGAGCTATAGAATCTGGTTCTAACTCGCCTACCTTCACTAAATACTTCGTAGTATCTCTCATCTTTAAAGTATCATATTCATTTAAAGTATCAAGAAACCAGCTTGTATAAAAAGATATATCATAAATATTATCCTCCTGCCCTGTAGTCCAGGAGGGAAAAGTAATAAAAACAGTATCTATAAGTGGCTCAAGGACTTTTGTTACAGTTTGAGTTTCATTATAAACTGGAATACCAGATGAGTCAATCCTATATATTACATTAAAGTTTGTGGCACTTGAATCTCCAAAATTTCTGACTATGACTTGAGGCACAACCTCTGAATCAGGATAATCCCAGCCAGTGGGATAAACAATTTTTAAGGGCTGCACATTATAATCTGTATGATAGGCAATCTCACCATAGGCACGAATCAACAGAGTAAATGCAGCCATCTCATACCAATGAAATGGTGGTTCTGTTTCGTCACATTTCCAATACCGGTCATAAATATGAGAAGGGCCAGCATCATATATTATGGCTGGGCGAGGGGAATCAGGAACGGATGCAATGGCTACATACAAGTCACCTGAAGTAATAACTGCTTCCGAATCTAAAATGTCCTCATAATGCCAGCCTTCAGATAATCCACTTTTTATAATTGGAGTAATCAAATCTACAGGGATCGAATCAGGTGCTCCACCGCTGTCGCCTTGATAAAAATGTAATATATGAGGGTTTTCAGACCCTGTAGGATGTAGACAATATTTAGTTCCATCAACCTTAAAGGGATAAAAAGGAGGAGTAAATCTAACTGCCCTACATGCACCTAAAGCAAGCCCCCCCCCTGATTCTCCATCATCATACCATATTGAATCTGTCACTGAAGGTGGTAAAGGGTATTTTCTACAAGCAGGCAAAACCGACTCACCTTCATAAATTATAACTTTCTCTCTATCTCTCCTTTCTATCTCATAAGGCACTCCAGCCCTATAAAACCCTTCTTTAAAAGGATAGGCCAAGAGAGCTATAAGAAACCACATCATACTATAACAATACTCTCCTTCTGTTATTTGTCAATAGTTTTTAATGCAAAACTATCGCTTTCTTTGTTATGAACATAGCAAACATAGGAGCAAACATAGGGACAGAGCCCATATTTATGATTCATTTTTAACATTTCCCTTAAATTTCCTCATTTTAATTTATCATACTCCAAAATTTAACTTTATCAAATCTTCTTTAATTAAATTCCTCCTGATTCGTGATACTTCTTTAAATCTATGGATTGAAAATAATTAGTAGTCTGTTCCTATCCTATAAAATAAGTTTTTATTAAGTTTCCAGTTTTGGTCAAAAAAACCAGTTATCTTAGCTCCTGCCCATCCTTTTTTAGAAACAGATTTGTCATAAATTACAAAATCAGGAACTCCTGCCCCAGAATATAAAGTGGAAAAGAAGCCGGATATTTTTTCTGCTTCCCTTGTACTGCCTGCATAAAGAAGTATAAATTTCTCCGGATTTAGGGGATTTGGATATATTTCTTCAATTGCAAGGTCTTTTTCTTCTAATTTTTGTCTCCCAAACCACACATAACCATCTCTAATGTGAATTGGAAGGTGAGAATTTACTTTTCTTGTTATAAGATTTACCTCTGGACCCCCAAAAAGGATTAAATTATAATTCTCTATTATCTCAGCCGTAACTTCAGTATCAGGCAAAATTTCTACACTTCCATTAGCTTTTCGCCACCAGAGCCAGGCTTGAACCCAAGCATCTTCATAGGTGAGTTGATTTAAGTCAAAATCAGCTTGAGTCCCATAAACAAGAACAAATGGAGAAAAGTAAGCTTGCTTGATTGGACCATAAAGAGTGGGTGTTTTGTGTAATCTCTTGTGTTTAGAGTCACCAAAAACAAATTTCCCTCTTTTCTTGCGAAAAGAAATTTCACGAACCCTGAAGGGTTCGGCTACTTTAAAAGAACGATGTAATAATTTCCCATTTATAACAAAAGTTATTTTCCAAAATCCCAAAAGTTTTGGTGAAAGTGTTAAAGTAAAACCTTTAATATTTTCAGTTGAAACATAAATACTATCTTCTTTAACCCAAGTCTCAATTCTTGAATCCTGATACAATCTTTCTTGTTCATCAATTTTTACCCAGTAACTCTTATTGTTTAAACCAAGGTCTGTAGTTTTAAAAATTATATGTTTTGGATATGGATTCCTTGTATGTTCTTTTAAAAAGTTCATAAGCTCTGGATGGTCAACACAGGCAACTCCTTCAATATCTTCTTCATCCCACCAATGTCCTTTTTCGGGCACTTCCATATATTTAACCTCATATCCGCCTGAGGCGGATAAATCTTTTAAATATCTTACAAACATCCTTGCTTGAATTGGAGGAACATTGTCATCAGCCCCTCCCTGCAAGACAAAAATTGGAAGGTTTAAGGCATTTTCTAAAAACACAGGAACTACATCTTCCCTCAAAACCATATCCCGATATGCAAGTTGTGATGGATGAGAAAATAATTCGCTTTTCTGTAAAAACCATGGAATATAGAGTTGAAAGCAGGTCCATCCTGCTGATGGAGCAATTGCCGCAAACAAATCAGGATAAGAAATTCCAATATGCCATACACCATGACCTCCCATTGAGTGTCCCGTAAGATATATTCTGTTTTCATCTATCGGAAATCTCTTTTTCGCTTCTTCTAATACCTCCAGAAAATCCAATCTTCCCCAATCCTGCCAATCAAAGCCAAAAGGTCTCCTGTTAGTGGGAGCCACAACATATGCCCAATCCTTTGGTGTATAGCAATCTACCTGCCCCTGTGCCTCTACGCTGGCTCCGTGAAGTGTTAGAATTAAGGCATACCTGCCCGCCGCTCCTCCGCCTGAGGCGGATTGGGAGGCGGGTTCTTGGTCTGATTTAAAATTTGAAGGCGGAAGGACAGAAAAATACTGAACTGAATTATCTATTTTGGAAAGAAAAGTAATCTTATAAGATTCCCCTTTTTCTCTCACCCTTAATTTTAAACTGTCTTTATATATTTCTCCATTAAGAGATATTTTTACAGGAAGCCAGATTTCATCTTTGGAGTATTCCGATTTATCGGGACTATTGCTTTCAATTTTAATAGGTATTTTTTTTACACAAAGAGGATGGAGATTATTAACTATTTTTTTATACTTCTTAAAGTAGGGACAGGGCTTGTTGAGCTTGCGAAATCCCGATTTGACGGGGTCCCTGTCCGACCCAATTATAAGCTCCACTCCATTAAGTCTCTTTGTGGTAGTATTAAGTAGAGTTATTCCTGCAAATGATGAGAGTGGTTTTCCCTCAACTATATCAGGAAGTGTGGGTTCATCAATAATCAGTATAGGACTTGATACAGGAATAATCTTAAAGCTGAACCAGTGGTCCCCAAATCCACTTACTCTGAAAAAGACTCTATTTTCACCATCCTCAAGGACTACAGGAATTCTCATATATCCACGACTGTATGGAGCGCCTAAATATACTTTATCATTTAATCTAAAACTTCCTATATGTTTTGCAATCACAATTGCCCTTCTTTTGCCTTCCTGCCCGACATCCGGCAGGCGGGTGTTTTGAAAAGAAGTCCAGGCATAACTTGCTCCTATTAGACCTGCAATCCCATAAATATCTTGTAAAGTATCCCACCATACATTTTCATATTTTAAGTTAACTTTACCCAGAGAATCAACTTTAGTGGATTTCCAACAAACTTCACCACCTTGAGCTAAAATGCTTGGGAGTTTATCTCCTTCTTTTGGAATAAAACCCCTAACTGAATCTAAAACTCCAATAACTCCTTCCCTTGCACCTACAGAAAATGGCCCAACATATAACCATTTCTGTGGAATAATAGTATCTTCAATTGAAGGTAGGAATGAACTATGCAAAGGAAGGACAATTAAAAGAATTGAAAAAAATAACATACCTGACTACTATCTACTGACTACTTACTACTATGAAGAAACTCTTTCACTCTTTGTTTTATTTTAGAAGGAACTAACCCATACTTTTCAAGCAATAAATTTCTTGAGCCATGTTCAATAAATTGGTCAGGGAGTCCAATACGAAGAAGATTTACCTTACTGCCTTGCCTATTAAAGAATTCAAGGACTGCTGAACCAAAACCTCCTGATAAAGTATTCTCTTCAATAGTGATAATTTTTTTGCTTTTCAAAGAGTTAAGCAGTTCTGTATCCAGTGGTTTTATAAATCTGAAGTCCACAACTCCAATTTTAAGTCCTTCATTTTCCAATTCCCCAGCGGCTTCTAATGCAGGGTATACCATTGAACCTATGGCTAAAATTACCCCATCTCTTCCTTCCCTTAAGATTTTAGCTTTTCCAATCTTAATTTTTGACAAAGATTTTTGATTAACACCACTTCCCACTTCCCACTTCCCACTTCTTACTTCAACACTGCCTTTTGGATACCTTATAGCTATAGGTCCCTTTTCATAATTAACTGCTGTGTATAACATTGAGCGGAACTCATTTTTATCTGATGGTGCTCCTATTACTATGTCAGGAATACAGTTAAGATAAGACAAGTCAAATGTCCCTTGATGAGTTGGCCCATCTTCACCTACTATCCCTGCACGGTCAATTGCAAAAACAACTGGTATCTTTTGCAGACAAACATCGTGAAGCACCTGGTCAAAACCCCGTTGTAAGAAAGTTGAATATATGGCACAAACTGGCTTTAAGCCTTGCAAGGCAAGTCCAGCCGAAAAAGTAACCGCATGTTGTTCTGCTATCCCGACATCAAAAAATCTATCTGGAAAAGCATCTTTGAATTTAGAAAGCCCTGTGCCATCAGGCATAGCCGCAGTTATAGCAACAATTCTTTTATCATTTTTAGCAAGCTCAATAAGAGTATCGCCAAAAACCTCACTATAGGTAGGGAGGGTGCCTTTTTTAACAGGTTCCCCGGTTATTTTATCAAAGGAGCCAAGACCATGAAACTTGGATGGATTATTTACAGCAGGCTCATAGCCACGCCCTTTTTCAGTAATTGCATGAATAAGGACAGGCTCTTTTAATTTCTTTGCATATTTAAAGTTTTCAATTAAAATTTTAAGGTCATGCCCATCAAGTGGGCCAATATACCCCAATCCAAGCTCTTCAAAAAAGACAGTGGGAACAACAAAGCTCTTTAAACCTTCCTTTAATTTCTTAACTGCCCTCCTGGCTTTATAGCTTAAATCGCGAGGAAGTTTGCCAAGAAGGTCCCAGACATCGCCTTTCAAAGAAGTATAAGCCGGGGTCATAACAATTTTATTTAAGTACCGTGCAAGTCCACCGACATTTTTTGATATTGACATCCCATTATCATTAAGCACCACAATCATATCCTTGCGCATAAAGCCAGTTTGATTAAGCCCTTCGTATGATATGCCAGCAGTCAAACTGCCATCACCAACGACAGCTATTATTTTAAATTTTTTCTTATTTAAATCTCTTGCCACAGCCATGCCAAGACCAGCAGATATAGCAGTTGAAGAATGCCCCGTGCCAAAGACATCGTATTCACTTTCCTTTATTCTTGGAAAACCTGATATTCCTCCATAGGTTCGGAGAGTATGAAAACTTTTCCGTCTCCCGGTCAGCAATTTATGGGCATAAGATTGATGCCCTACATCCCAGATTATCTTATCTCTTGGAGTATCAAATACATAATGTAATGCAAGTGTCAGTTCAACTACACCGAGACTTGGAGCAATATGACCACCAGTATCAGAGACAACTTTAATTATCTCCTCACGAATCTCATGAGCTAACTCTTGGAGCTTATCAATAGATAAACCCTTAATATCCTTTGGTGAATTAATTTGCTCAAGAATCCCCATCTCTTCTGAAAGTGTCATTCTGAACTTGGTTCAGAATCTGTTTTTAAATAATACTCTAATTTACCCTCTTTGTCAAGCAAAAAGCAACCACGAATTTCATGAATAAAAAAACTTGTCCACGGATGCCACAGATTTCACGGATTAAAATCTGTGTAATCTATGAAAATCGGTGTAATCAGTGTTTCGTGCTTTCGTTCTTTCGTGTTTTCGTGATAAATTTTTAGAACTTTCTAAAAGAATGCCAGGGCAAAAACTATTCCCAATATGCCTCCAAGAATAACCTCAAGAGGAGTATGCCCAAGAAGTTCTGAAAGACGAACTGGTTTAATCTGCTCTCTTTTATAAAGTCCTTCTACTATGCGGTTTAATAGTTCTGCTTGCCTACCCGCTGCCCTTCTTAAACCAGCTGCTTCATACATTATGACAAGGGAGAAAAATAATGTTATGGCAAAAGTTGGAGATGTAAACCCCTCCTTAATTCCAATACAGGTAGAGAGGGTCATCACTCCAGTTGAGTGAGAACTTGGCATGCCACCTGTTTCTACTAAACGCTTAAAATTAGGGCGTTTTTTAATTATAAAGCTTATAAAAAACTTAACAGCTTGAGCAAAAAAACCACTGAGAAGAGTAAGGATTATTATTCTATACCCCATAGCACACTTTGTAAATGCCTAAATTTTTATCTGTTTTTAGGTATTTTGCCTGTCCCGTACATAAATTTATGTGCGGGGAACTTTTAGGCATTTGCTTTTCCTCCGTGTTCTTTATCTGTGGTATTCTGCGTCCCAATCAGTGTTTATCCGTGTTTCTTAACTCAAATTTGCCTTGCCCGGTCTTTATGAGCTCTTTTACCTTTGATTCTGCCTTCGTGAGTTTGTCTTTGCAAAAATTGATTAGTTCTTGCCCCTCTTCGTAAAGTTTTAATGAATCATCAAGCGAGACATCGCCCTTCTCAAGAGAACCTACGATTTCTTCAAGCCTCTTTAAAGCATCTTCAAACTTCATAATACACGGACAAACACGGATATGAACACTGAGAGACACAGATATTCCGTGGTGTTCCGTGTTCCCATCAGTGGTCCTCCGTGTTTATTACCTCACATTTTGCTTTGCCTTCTGAAAATTCAATTTCTAAGTCATCCTTTGGTGCCAATATTTTACTTGTTTTGACAACTTTTTTATCAGGTAATTTATAGCAAATACTATAACCCCTTTTTAAAGTAGCTTTTGGATTTACACCTGAGAGTTCACCCTCAATTCTCAAAACCTCTTGTTCACGATTTTTTAAAAACTGATAAGCTTCACGATTTAGTCTTTGAACTAAAAATTTAAAGTTTGAGCTCTTCTGAATTAACGGATGAGTGAACGAGGTCCCAAGTCTATTAGTAAGCTCGTCTATAATTTGCCATCTCTGATAGATTAAGTCCCGAAGTCTTTTAATCCCATAACTCCTTTCAAATAATGAAAGTTTATCCTTAAATCCTCTAACCCTTCTTTCAAGCCCCTGCCCCATTCTTTTGGCAATAGTAGATAGGTCTTCTAAAATTTCTTCGCTATCTTTTACTGCAAGTTCCGCAGCAACTGACGGAGTTGGGGCGCGTTTATCAGCCACAAAATCAGCAATTGTAGTATCAATTTCATGCCCAACAGCTGAGATAACAGGAATTTGGGAATCATATATTGCCCTGGCAACTACCTCTTCATTAAATGCCCAAAGGTCTTCTATGCTCCCACCACCTCTGCCAACAATAAGTAGGGGCACGATATATCGTGCCCCTACATTATACTCATTAAATTCACGAATTGCTTCAGCAATTTCAGATGCCGCACCCTCTCCTTGAACTCTTGAAGACCTGATAATTATTTCAATCCCCTTATACCTTCTTTTAGCCACATTAATTATATCCTTGACTGCCGCTCCATCAAGAGCAGTAACAATCCCTATACGCTCAGGAAATTCAGGAATTGGTTTTTTGTGCCATTCTTCAAAAAGCCCGTCCTCTTTTAATTTGCGTTTTAGTTCTTCAAATTTAATTTGGAGTTCACCAATTCCTATAGGATATACACGCTCAACTCTCAAGCTATATCTGCCTCCCTTTGCATAAACCTGTAGCCCTCCGTAAACCCTTATTTTTTTGCCATTTTCTATTTCAACAGTTGTAAGTGTTCTATATTCTCTCCATACAATGCATTGGATTACTGCATATTCATCTTTTAAGCCAAAATAAAGATGCCCTGACGACGAAGGTCTATAATCTGTAACTTCTCCTTCAACCCAGATAAGCGGAAAGTTATCCTCCAATAAATCCTTTATCTCACCTGTAATTTCCGAAACAGTATAAACTTTCATCTTATCTATTCTCCCATTCACCTTGTTCTCTATCTAAATCTAAATAGTTTTCTAAAAACTTGAGGAACTCTATATCTAAAAGTAACTTCTTTGCTTTATGAAATAAATGATTGACTAATTTATATGGTAAAACCCAACTTGAATCATCAAATCGGCGGTCTTGATAATCAATATCAAGCTCACCCAGTATTAAATTTAAATTATTGATACTTGAACATCGCTTGTTTTTCTTATCAATAGCTAATATTGAGAAATCACTTTTTATTCCAGTATTAATTGTCTCCAATACGAAATCATACTTATTTCCTGCAGTTTTAAATAACACTTTAGAATTTAAACTGGAAAACTATATGCTTTCCATTCCTTTTATGCTTAATGGCAAATGTTTTTATCTCTGGTATCTTTTGGCGTATTATTTTTGCAACTTTTTCTTTTTCATACTCAGACGCTTTAAGAATGAGATTAAGACTTTGTTCTAAAATTTCAGGATAGAAACCACTGTTATGCGGGTTTCCTTCAGAATGCACCTCTGCCATAATTCTCAGTCGTGGGCGTATTGAGGCTCGGTCTATGTTTTGAGACTTTGCTATTATAGTTTGATTAGTGATGTGTGAAAAAACTCTTTTGATTTGCCCGAGTGTTTTAGAAGGTATCTCTACTTCCCTTTTCTCTAAATGTTCTCTTAAGATGTTCATAAACATTTGGTAGATAAGATTCTCCTTGGGGACAGTTTCGAAAAAAGACCCATCTACAACAGAAATCTTTACTTTGTCTTTATTTTTGTGAGTTCTTACGAGATAAAAACTCTTTCTTTGATAAGCATAATAGTCTTCAATTTCAGCAAAATCACCGTCCATAACAGAGGTAATTTTTGATACAAGACTGCCACCGTTTATTATGTTTATTTCCTCAAGACTTTTGCGTTTGGTAGGTAGAGTTGAGTTAAATGAGGCTATGCTCCCACTTTTTGAATCCTTTAATTCTAACAAACTACCAGAGATTAGTTTCTCTTTATGTTTTCTTACTTTAAACAAAAAATCAGGAAATTGCTCAGATTTTGAGTATAAAAGCCTTTCCGCTATTCCTTGAGTTTTAATCCACTCTTTAAATTTTATATCGTTTCTTAACTGTTCTTTCAACTCTCCCCAAAAGTCGTATCCATATTTTACCATAGCATCTCTCCGATTATCAACATAAGCCAAACTGCTTCCACTTGCTCTCACAACCATTTCTTCTAAAGGGGAGTTAAAATTTGTTACTCCCCTTTTTAGATTATTCGTTAGTCCAATGAAAAGTTCCAATGTATTCACAAATTCAAGCATATCAAAAAAGTCTCCTTTGTTCAATAATGGCAAGGTTTTCGGCATGCCAGACTTCTTTTAGATTTTCCGTATACCTGTAATAATTGTAATACTGTGAAATATTATCAGAGGGTCTTGGATATTTTAGACGCTCTTCAATAATCTTAACATAATCAGGGTCTATTTCTATACCAATTGAATTTCTCAGAAGTTGATGAGCAACCACTAAGGTCGTTCCTGTTCCAGCAAATGGGTCTAATACAGTATCTCCGGGCAAAGTAGACGAAAGAATAATCCTCATCAATAATGCCACAGGAGACTGCTGCTTGTGAACTCTACTTCCATTAATGTCTCTTATCGGCTCGTTCCCTGCAAAGTATCCTGATGTTAATTCTCTAATATCATCCCACACATCTGTAAGATAGACTCCATTGACTCTTTTATATTTATACTCTGCCGGAATTGGTAAATCTATACGCAATTTGTTAAACACTCTTGGTTTTCTTCCCTTAGTGGAAAAAACGATAATTTGATGTTGCTTGGAAAATCTAAATCCATTTGGGACTGCAGATGTCTTTTTCTTCCAAATAATCAGGTTCTGGAATATCCAGCCTGTCTCTCTAAGTATTCTTATTACCTGTTCTGCATTTTTTTCTCGTTGCATAAAATAAATAGCGCCACCATCAACTGTTACCTCATAGACCTTTGACAAAACTTCTTTTAGCCAATTCCAGTATGTCTCTTTAGGTTGAGTATCGTTAAAATATCTATATTCCTTTCCTTGATTAAAAGGAGGGTCAAGAAAAGTAAGCTGAATCCCGCACATAAAATATGTGCGGGACTCATTAAGCTTCTCTATACAATCTCCTTGTAATATCTGATAATCACTCATCGTTTTCTTCCACCCATTTTAGGATTATCACTCTCTAATGGCTTCTCTCTCGGTCTAATATCTTCACTCATAAATTTTCTTTCTTATCCTTAATCTATGCGAGAATCTTTTCTGCAAAAGTCATAATTATAATTACTCCTCATTCCACCATTTATCAAAATTTGAGATGATTTCTTCTATTTTTTTATCTTCCTCAACTTTATTTATCATACTTGCTTTACTTCCTATATCTTTAATTGAATGTCCTAAGTGATACACAATACTACGGTCTATGATTATAAACCTGTCGTGACAGGTTGTATTTTCTTTGTATTCTATATTCTTTCTTTCTTTTGAAAATGCATTTAGAAATAAAGAAAATCCTTCTTTTCCTTTTTTATCTATCCCTCCTATTAGTTTTATATTTACATTACTATCCACATCCCCTAACAACCCAAAGATACTTTTATCGAAGTAGTTATCTTGAATCAGAAGATTCTTTTTAGCCATCTTTATAATAGTACAAATTATTTTCAAAGCAGTGTATGGCTTACCGCCTTCTACGAATTCTTCTTCTGGAATATCTTTAGATGAATAAGAAGCAAGGAGTTCTTCTATCAAGTTTTTTCTTTCACTCAGAATCTTGCAAACATTTTTAGTGGCGTAACCATCGGGCGTAAGTTCTCTCCACCCTGTTTGTTTGAAATGTTTTTCAATTTTCCGCCCTATAGTTGTTTGTGGATCCCGAATCTTTAATAAGTTTTTTCTTGTCTCTTGATCTAGTTTCTTATCTTCATCATGTGTTAATAACCCTTGTCCACATAGGTCTAACGCTTCTTTAGTCTTTTGAAGCAAAGTTTTGGCAACTTTTATTTTTTCTTCTGCATCTTTTCCTTTCTCAACAGTTATTTGATCATGCTGTTCTTGTTTCACATCCAAAGTAACTATAGGAGTTACCATTCCAGCTCCTTCAAAAACAGCATATCCTATTTTTATTAAACCCTTATCTCTTAACTGTAATGTCATTTGATGTATTTGCGCTCCATTCAGGTTGGTTTTAGTTTTATCACTGAGGAACTTTGCCATTTTGTCCCACCTAAATGAAATTGAACCTTCTGGAGTTTTTTGAGCCTCCTCATAAATTATTTCCAATAAAGCATACTGCCATTTATTAAGACCGTATGGATACATAATTTAGTGCCTTCTAAAGTCAGTAACACATATTATGGTGCATATAATTTAGTCCCAGTTCTCTTTTGTCTCCCTATAAGTTTCAATAAATCTCTATCAGTTTCCTCTTTGTCTCTTAAATTCTCTTTCAATCTCCCGATAAATCGGGACAGGCCTGTCAATTTTATAAAATCTTGTGAAAATCTGCGTAATCCGTGGTTCAAGTTTTTTATCACAAATTTGTCTCACTTTAACTTATCTTGCATCTTCATTAAGGAAGTCTAATCCCTGCAATTTTTAAGAAATGGTTTTGCAAGCCGGGCTTCAAAGTTTTTCCAGCATGAACAGGAATAGAAAATCGGACATTGGAACCTTCTTTTGTCATAATGTAATGACTACCCCTCACCCGTACAACACGCCATCCATATCTCTCCAATAGGGCGACCATTTCCTTGCCTGTGAGTGCCTTCATACAGTCATTTCTATTAGCTGAGCTTTCTTGTCTTCTTTAATTGGTTCTATATCCACAGACAAGCACCCCTCTATAGCTTCTTTAAGATTTTGCTTTAGTTCTTCCAATGTCTCACCCTGAGTTGCACATCCCGGAATAGCTGGAACTTCTGCCCAATATCCACCACCTTCTTCCTCATGAACAATAATTTTAAAAACCATAGCTCCCTCCTTAACTTTCTAAATGACTACCCTTTTTATAAAATCTGTGTAATCCGTAGTCCATTTGTTTACGAAGGCTAAAGCCTTCGGCTACTTTCGCGATTGAGTTTTGACGCTTTTATTACATTTTTCATTAGTATACGACTGGTGACAGGTCCAACTCCCCCAGGAACAGGAGTTATCCAGCTCGCTACTTTTCTTACTTCATTAAAATCAACATCCCCAACAAGTCTGTTATTTTTTACATTTATCCCTACATCTATCACAACTGCTCCCTTTTTTACCATTTTAGATTTTACAAATTCTGGACGCCCTGCGGCAACTATTAGTATATCTGCACGCCTGGTATGAGATTCAAGGTCTCTGGTTTTTGTATGACAAATAGTTACAGTAGCATCAACTCCCCTCTGCATTAGCATTACAGCTAACGGCTTGCCAACTACATCGCTCCTTCCTATTATGACAACATCTTTTCCAGAAATTTCAATCCCGGTTCGCTTTAAAATTTCAATAACAGCTAAAGGGGTGCAAGGATAAAATAAAGGGTCATTTAAAAAGAGGCGTCCCAAGTTAACTGGATGTAAACAATCAACATCCTTAGAAGGAGGTATTGAGGCAATAACCTTTCTCTCGTCAATATGTGAGGGTATAGGCTTAGCAACAATTATGCCATCTGTTTGCAAATTAGAAATTAAATTTATTACTTCTTCGGTTTTACTTTCTTCTGGTAAAGAGTGTATATTTACTTCTACGCCAATTCTTTCCCCCACTTTTTGAATATTCCTCATATAAGAAAGAGTGCCTTCATCACTCCCAATAACCACAGCACTTAATTTTGGTACTCCAATTTTCAGCTCACTCTTTATTTCTTCCTCAATCTGGGAAGCTATAATTTTACCATCAATTATCATTTTCAATTTATCTTACATCTTCATTTACAAAATCTGTGTAATCTGTGATTCATTTTGCCCTCTCTATATACTCATTGGTGCGAGTATCAATTTTAATCACATCACCTGAATTTATAAATAAAGGCACTCGCACTTGAGCACCAGTTTCTAAGGTCGCTGGTTTAAGCCCTCCTGATGCCCTTGCCCCTTTTAATGGTGGTTCAGTAGTTACTACTTTAAGTTCACAAAAATTAGGCATTTTTACTCCAACTGTCTTATCGTCAGCCAAAAGGACATTTACAACTCCATTTTCCTTTAAATACTTTAAAACATCTCCCAATAGTTCAGAGCTTAAAGGTATTTGTTCATAAGTTTCCTGGTCCATAAAGTAATAAAGATTACCATCTTGATAAATATACTGCATTTCTTTTTCTCTCATCTTCACTGTTTCTATATTCTCACCAGCTGAAAGTGTGCGTTCCAGGACCGCTCCTGTATGTAAATTTTTTATTTTTATCCGAACAAAAGCACCCCCTCTCCCAATCTTAATATGAGCAAAATCAATAACAGTAAAAAGCTCGCCTTCTAATTTTATAGTCAGTCCTTTTCTGAGGTCTTGAGTTGTTGCCATAAACTTAATATACCAGCAATCAACCAAATGTCAAGAAAAAAAGAAACCACGGATTTCACGGATTACACGGATTCTGGGCACATAGACCATATAAATGCAAAAATTAAAAATATCTTTGATATTTGATTTGATTATGGTCTGCGTGCTAATATTTCTGTTAAATCAGTCCAACCCGTGGTTTCAATAACTTTTCTCTTTCAATCTCTTTAAATCCCTGTTAATAAAAAAATAAATTAAGATAAAACCTGCGGTTAAATGAAACCACGAATTATACTAATTGTCATTAATATTTTAAGCTTTGTGAACTTTGTGGTTAAGAAAATCTGTGTAATCTGTAGTTAAAAAAGCTCCTCGGGAGAGACTCGAACTCTCAACCTTGTGGTTACAAGTGCCCCAGCGTTTCTGCTGGGCTTGGACTATCTCTTCACCCTTTCCATATCACGTGGACGAGGGTGTCGGGCGCTTCCCCCTGATTTATTATCAGGAGTACGAGCTTGCGCTCTAGTCTCTGCACGTTTCCCCCACAACAGGGGACTTCGCTCAGGGTTACCCTTCTCCGCTTTAGACGGAGGACAGGCTTCCTTGAATTCACCCGATTTTTCAATCCCGATTTCTCGGGAAAGCTGCAGTCCGGCATGAATCTCGCGGCGCTCTGCATAAGTTCTCTCGTCCTTTCTTCGACTCATACCATTTCTCCACAGCCACCTGCTCTGCCAATTGAGCTACCGAGGAAAAATTATCTCACTACAGCAAATTTCTTTATAGCCCTGCCGTAGCCTGTATTTAATAAACAAATGTATACACCACTACTAATAAAATTGCCATTAGAATTCTTGCCATCCCAGGTCAAAATATGAGGACCCATTGCTTGGTCTTCAATCTCTTTTTCCCAAACAAGCCTTCCTGAAAGCGTATATATCCTGATATGGACAAAAGAGTTATTGACAAGCTGATATGGCAACCTAAGCACACCCTTGCCAGGCTTAAATGGACTTGGATAAAATGGGAACAGCCTGTCCTTATCAAATGGGGGTGGCTTCACATCGGGGTCCCTATAATATATAGCACCTTTTGCATTCACTATCCCATAACCAAGTGTGTTATTTGGCGAACTATGCCTTGACGCAGTATTTAAGATTGCTTCCCTTATAAACATAGGCCCAGAATCTGGATAAGCTTCCTGAACAAGAGCACAAGCCCCAGCAACAAGTGCAGTTGCCACAGAAGTGCCCCCAACCGGACAGTCTAAACTATCTGCATCCGGATGTATACAATAACCCTCCCAAGGTCCACATACTTCTGGCTTTATTGCTCCATCTGCACGAGGTCCTATTGCACTGCCAGAATTACTTTCCCATTCCCAATTTCCAAGTGTATCTACCCCACCAACTGCAATTATAGAATCAGCATCTGCTGGTGCCTTAATGCAGGTATCAGGACGAGCTGTGCCTTTAACATTGCCCATTGCAGTTACAAGTAATACACCTTTCCCTGCAAGTGAAGATGCCATCTGACTTATCCAGTAATGTTTTCCGTCAAGTGAATCGTAGACAAACATAGAATCAGGGTAACCCCACTTCTTGTAACCCAGCGAATTTGAGATAATATCCACCCCTATACTATCAAACCATTCCGCACCAGCTATCCAGTTGTCCTCCTCAGTAATGATATCAGGACCATACTCTTGCCAGGTGTATGGGTCACAAAAAATTTCAGTTTTTGCCAGTGCAAAGCTTGCCCCAAACGCCGCTCCAACATGCCTGCCTGTCATCCTGGCACCTAATAAACAAAGCATCTTTGTCCCATGCTTTATTTCAGATTGCTGCTCAGGATAAAAGACTGTATCCCCTGGAATAATAATAGTATCAACTTGTTCAGAATCCCAGCCAACAAAGTCATCATTTCCTATAAAGTCGCGTTCAGCAAAAATATCTATATCTCTAAATGCTTTACTTGTCGTATCACATCCTGTATCCATAAGCCCAATAAGTACTCCCTTGCCAGTATAGCCAGCAGAGTGGGCACTTGTAATGTTTATCTGTTTAAGCTGTTTTTCAGATAACCCATAATTAATTCCTTTCTTTAGTCCTTTCTCTATACCCTTTTTAGCACGCAATAACTTTACCTGGTCTATTTCTCTAACCCAGGGAAGTTTTTCAATTTCAAAAATTGTCTTTGCTGGAACTATAAAACTCGCCCCATTTAGCCACCTTGAAACTACACACCGCTTGCTACCAAGCTGTTCGACTGTCTTCACATATTCTTTATATACAGGTAAATCTGTGAAATCACAAAGTTCACCAACTCTCCTTACTCTAAGTCTACGCCGCCTGGCTCTTATGGTAAGATTATTTTCTGCCTTTTTTAAAGCTCGCTCGTAGTCAGATTTTGTAAATATTCTTTTATCAGTAAAGAAGACCCATATTTTTACCGGAGCTTCTTGTGGAACTTGTGAAAGCCATGCCCCGAAGTTAGATGAAATTTTGGGAGACCTGGGTGATGTATAAAGCCCGAGAATTAAAAATAAAATAATCATACTTGAATTATAATCTAATCCTTTAACTTGTCAAGAAAAATAATTTATTTGAGTGCTTCTATGCCAGGTAATTTCTGACCCGAAAGGAATTCAAGTGATGCACCGCCTCCAGTAGATATGTGAGTTAGTTCATCACTCACACCAAATTTTTTCACTGCGGCAACCGTGTCTCCTCCACCTATTACTGTTGTTGCGCCTTTTTTTGTCTGCTCTGCTAATAGCTTCGCGAGGGCTCTGGTGCTAAAGGCAAAATTCTCAAACTCAAATACCCCTGTCGGACCATTCCAGAAAATTGTTTTGGCACTTTTTAGAATATTTGCATACTTTTCACCAGTCTCTGGTCCAATATCAAGCCCCATCCAACCTTGAGGAATAGATTCTACAGAAACTTCTTCTCTTTTGGCACTATTATCAAATTTATCACCTATAACAATATCAACAGGAAGCATAATTTTTTCTTCCCCTAAAAGCTCCTTTGCCAGTGGAATTTTATCTTCTTCTACCAAAGAGGAACCAATCTCATAACCCATTGCCTTAAAGAATGTAAAAACCATCCCACCACCCAACAGTATCTTATCCACCTTTGGGAGTAAATTTTCTATCACATCTATTTTACCTGAAATTTTTGCCCCCCCAAGTAAAGTAACAAATGGCTTTTCAGGTGACTCAAGGAGTCTGGATAAATATTTTAACTCTTTCTCCATAAGAAAGCCAGGAACTTTTAGAGAAAAGTAATGAGTAACCCCTTCGGTTGATGCATGAGCCCGATGGGCAGTTCCAAAAGCATCGTTTACATAAATATCACCTAATTTCGCTAACTCCATTGCATAGTGAGAATCATTAGCTTTCTCTTCTTTGTGGAAACGAGTATTTTCGAGTAAGATAAGAGACCCTTCGCCCATAGTTCGGCTTGCATCCTCAATTTCTTTGCCTATACAACAGTCCATAAATTTCACCGACTTCCCTAAAATTTCAGAAAGTTTTTGCGCAACTGGCTTAAGAGACATAGATTCAACTACCTTCCCTTTTGGACGACCAAGATGAGACATAAGAATTAATTTGCCACCATTCTCAAGAATATATTTTATACTCGGAAGAGCCGCCGTAATTCTTGTGTCATCAGTAATTTTACCATCCTTGAGCGGGGCATTAAAATCAACCCTCATAAGAACACGCTTACCTTTAATATCAATATCTTTCAAAGATTTCATTTTGACCCCCTAAATTTTTTTGTTGAAACCGCGAATAAATACTGATACCATAAATCCGAAACCCTAATTTCTAAATCCTAAACAATACCCAAATTCTAATTCTGCAAATCCCAAACGTTTAGGAAATTGGAGTTTTTCTACCCAGCTTTAGCTGAGGGTTAAATGAACTTAAGTTCTCAAAACCCTGCACTAAAGTGCGGTAGAAGTCTAATATCAAAATCTTCATTTTGCAGAACTCCTTCTTTCTTTCATATATTTTATAAGGTCTACTATCCTGCAAGCATATCCATACTCGTTATCATACCAGGCAAGAACTTTTACCAGGTTGCCCATCGTAACTGTCTCAAATGGGTCAAATACCGTTGAATGAGTATTGCCTATAATATCACAGGAGACAAGTGGAGCAGAAAGATATTCTATATATTTTGGCTCTCTTTCTGATGCTTCCTTAAATGCAATATTTACTTCTTCTGCTGAAACATCTTTTTTCACAATGCACACAAAGTCAGTAAGCGAAGCATCAATAGTAGGAACCCTAACTGCTATGCCATTTAATTTGCCATTAAGTTCAGGGATAACTATTCCAACTGCCTTTGCCGCACCTGTGGTAGTTGGAATAATAGAGTGAGCCGCAGACCTTGCCCGCCTTAAATCCTTATGTGGAGCATCAAGGAGTCTCTGGTCTGAGGTATACGAATGAATGGTAGTCATAAATCCTTTTTCTATCCCAAATTTATCGTTTATTACCTTTACCATTGGGGCAAAACAATTAGTGGTGCAAGAGGCATTAGAAATAACACTGTGTTTAGATGGGTCATAAATATTCTCATTTACGCCAAGCACAATCATACAATCAACAGGTCCCCCTTTAGAAGGGGCACTAATAATTACCTTTTTTGCACCTGCTTTTAAGTGAAGTGCTGCCTTATCTCTCGACCTAAAAATTCCAGTTGATTCAACTATAAATTCAGCACCAAGGTCCTTCCATGGAAGTTCATCAGGACTTTTTATGGCAAAGACTGGAAACTCTTTCTCATTAACTATAATGCTATTTTCTTTAGCCTTTACATCAGCATTTAATATTCCATAGGTGGAATCATATTTCAAAAGATGAGCTAAGGTCTTTGCATCTGTTATGTCATTCACTCCAACAATATCCATATCAGGGTCTTCCATAGCTATTCTATAAACAAGCCTTCCAATCCTTCCAAAACCATTAATCCCTACTTTCATAATTCCCTCCTTACTAAAACTATATATCAAAAATTAACCAAATGTCAAGAAATAAATTTAACATGAACAAAACTTGACATTTTCTTTAAAATGTGATAGTATTATTTGTTATGCCTGTTAATAAAATAATTGCCAAGGGGGTTAGAGTCCATAATCTTAAGAACATTACTGTTGAGATTCCAAAGGACAAATTTGTAGTTATAACTGGGCTCTCTGGGTCTGGCAAATCTTCACTTGCTTTTGATACACTTTATGCTGAAGGTCAAAGAAGATATGTTGAGTCTCTGTCTGCTTATGCGCGCCAATTTTTGGGAGTGATGAAAAAACCTGAAGTTGATTATATTGAGGGCTTATCGCCTGCTATCTCAATTGGTCAGCGGACACCATCAAAAAATCCAAGGTCAACAGTAGGAACGGTGACTGAGATTTATGATTATATGAGATTACTTTTTGCAAGAATGGGTATCCCTTATTGCTGGAAATGTGGCAGAAAAATTACTTCACAGACTATAGATGAGATAGTGGACAGAATACTTGAATTTCCTGAGGATGCAAAAATACAACTCCTTGCTCCTTTGGTGAGAGGCAGGAAAGGAGAATATCACGAGCTTTTCACTAAGATAAAGAGAAAAGGATATGTGAGAATAAGAGTTAATGGCAAGATATACGATGTTGACAATCCTCCTAAACTTGATAGATATAAGAAGCATGATATTGAAATTGTTGTTGACCGTCTTACTATAAAACCTGACATAAGACACAGACTCTCTGATTCCTGTGAACTTGCTTTAAAAGAAGGGGAAGGAATAATATTTGTTGTAGGGGCGTATTGCAATACGCCCCTACATATTTTTAGCACTAAATTATCCTGTCCTATATGTGGAATTTCTTATGAAGAGATATCTCCAAGAATGTTTTCATTCAATTCTCCCTACGGAGCTTGTCGGGAATGTGATGGATTGGGAACAAATCTCGAAATAGACCCTGAACTCATAATTACACATCCATCTTTATCAGTCCTTGAAGGAGTGATAGAGCCGTGGGGTGAACCAAGAAAGAAACTTTACTGGGAACTATCAAAGCTCACGAGGAGATACAAATTTAATCTTGATACGCCGTGGGAGCGATTACCAGAAAAAGCTAAAAAACTTATCCTTTATGGGGATGAATACTTTACTGGTGCTATTCCATTTTTGCTTAAAAAGTATCGTGAAACAGATTCTGACTGGGTGAGATGGGAAATAGAGAAATATATGGTAGTTGGGGTTTGTCCTGAGTGTAAAGGAGCAAGGCTTAAGCCTGAAAGTATCTCAATTAAAATAAGGAATAAAAACATTCATTACCTAACCTCATTATCAATAGAGGATTGTTATGCATTCTTTAAAAACCTAAAATTAACTAAAGCAGAGGAAAAGATAAGTAAAGAGATAATAAAAGAGATAAAAAGGAGGCTTGAGTTCCTTTTAAATGTTGGACTTAATTATCTCACTTTATCCAGGAATGCTGATACTTTATCTGGAGGTGAAGACGAAAGGGTAAGACTTGCAACTCAAATTGGCTCAGGGCTTGTTGGCGTCCTTTATATCTTAGATGAACCGACAATCGGATTGCATCAAAGAGATAACCAACAACTTATTAATACTTTAAAACATTTAAGGGATATGGGAAACACTGTCCTTGTGGTAGAACACGATAAGTCCACCATCCTTCAAGCAGATTGGGTAATTGACCTTGGCCCGGGAGGCGGTGAATATGGAGGGCGTGTAATGGCAACCGGGACCCCGCAGAATATAATAAAAAACAATGGAAGTCTGACTGGTAAATATTTAGCAGGGAAGCGAAGAATAGAAATTCCAAAACACCGAAAAAGCTCAAACGAATACCTCATAATAAAAGGAGCAAAACATAATAATTTAAAGTCAATAGATGTTGAGATTCCACTTCACACTTTTACAGTTATAACAGGCGTATCCGGGTCAGGAAAATCGTCTTTAATCAATGATACCCTTTATCGGGCATTGGCAAGACATTTTTATCACTCAAAAAGAGCACCTGGCGAATATGACACTATTTTAAATCTTTCCGCAATTGATAAAGTTGTGAACATAGACCAATCACCGATTGGAAGAACCCCAAGGTCAAACCCTGCTACTTATACCGGAGTATTCACTTATATAAGGGAACTTTTTTCAGAATTAAAGGAATCAAAAGTCAGGGGTTATAAACCTGGAAGATTTTCATTTAATGTCACTGGCGGAAGGTGTGAAGCTTGTCAAGGCGGCGGACTCATAAAAGTAGAGATGTATTTTTTGCCTGATATTTACATTGAGTGTGAAGCTTGTAAAGGGAAAAGATTTAACCGTGAGACTCTTGAGATAACTTATAAGGGTAAAAATATAGCCCAGGTTCTTGATATGACAATAACTGAGGCAATGGAACACTTTAAAAATATACCTAAAATAGCACGGAAATTACACCTTTTATATGATGTTGGACTTGGTTATATAAAGCTTGGTCAATCTGCACCAACCTTATCAGGTGGCGAAGCACAAAGAGTGAAATTATCAAAAGAACTCTCTAAAATGGCTACAGGAAATACATTGTATTTACTTGATGAACCAACAACAGGCTTGCATTTTGAGGATGTTAAACTTTTACTAACTGTTTTACATCGACTTGTAGATAAGGGAAATACAGTTCTCGTAATAGAACACAACCCAGAAGTCATAAAATGTGCTGATTGGGTAATAGACCTTGGTCCAGAAGGCGGAGATGAGGGTGGAGAAATAGTAGCAAAAGGAACACCCGAAACAATTGCCAAATGCAAAAAATCCTATACAGGCGAGTTCTTAAAAAAAGAATTGTTTTCTTAATATAAAATTATAAACCATCCTGATAAATCGGGATGAAAATCTGTGTAATCTGTGGCTTTTTTCTTGACATTTGGAATAAACTGGTGTATAAATTAAGTATGAAAAGAAAAAACTGGATAATCTGGATTGCCGTACTTCTTATAGCTCTTATTGTTATTCTAATCTGGACACCAAAAATACTTAATGCAGTATTTGAGAAAACAACTCGTATTATGGAGCAACAATTTATTAAAAAAGCCCCAGAATATATAAATCGGATTGAGGATGATTTTTCTCATCTTATTCTCGCATTTAAGGAAGGTAAACTTAAAAAGAAAGACTTAGAAGAACTATCTAAACTAATAAAGACTGCCAATGAAGATAAAAAATTAACTAAATCAGAGATTAACGAAATTTTATTGTTCATTGAAAATTTAATACGGCTTAAGTAAATTGGGTGATTGCCCAGCACATAGTTTGCCTATTTTATGTATTACGTTTATTTGCTTCAAAGCAAGAAAAATGGCAAGTTTTACATAGGTTATGCGGCTGACCTAATGGAACGACTTCGCCAACATAACGCAGGTAAATCTATTGCGACGAAATCAGGAGCCCTATTTGAGTTAGTCTATTATGAGGCATATGAGAATAAGAAAGATGCCTTATCACGAGAAAGGAAATTGAAATATCACGGTCAAGGCCTTAGAAGATTGAAAGAACGACTTGCAAAAAGTATTAAATAAAGCAAATTATGTGCTGGGAGGAAAGTCCGGGCACCAAAGGGCAGGGTACCCAGCACATAGTTTATGTGCTGGGCAGGGGTGACCCTCGGGAAAGTGCCACAGAAAATACACATCCGATGACCCAGTTTTGGGTACAGGAGAAGGTGAAATGGCGAGGTAAGAGCTCACCGTTCCAACAGTAATGTCGGAAGCAGGGTAAACCCTACCCGGTGCAAGACTAAATAGAGGGAAGAGACGGCCCGTCTCATCCCGCACCTATGCATAGGTGCGGGAACCTTCAGGTAGGTCGCTAAGATAAATAATCACCAAGACAGAACCCGGCTTATAGATTTACTTAAGCCTTTAAAAAGTAATATTAAACATCAAAAATAAAAATGCAAAAAGAAAGACCACAGACTTAAGACCAAAGACCTCTTTTTGTCTGATGTCTTTGGTCTATTGTTATATTTTTGCATTTTAATATGCCCGCCTGCCAGATGTCGGGCAGGTAATTTTGATATTTGATTTTTAATTTTTGATATTCTATGATGAAGCTTGATGATATAATAATTTCAAAAGCAATAATAAAGGAGTATACAAGAAAATTACTTAACTCTTTAGAGGTAGATGTCGCTGTTGTTGGAGCAGGTCCAGCAGGGCTTGTAGCTGCTTATTTCATTGCTAAAAGTAATAAAAAGGTAGCTGTTTTTGAACGCCACATATCAGTTGGTGGTGGGATGTGGGGTGGCGGAATGATGTTTAATGAGATTGTCGTTCAGAAAGAAGGAAAAGAAATACTTGATGAATTTGGTATTAGTACCAGATTGTTTCAGCCCGGATATTATACAGCTAATTCTATAGAAACCATTGGTACTCTTATATCAGCAACAACAAAGGCTGGAGCCCAAATTTTTAATTTAATAACAATAGAAGATGTGATGCTTAAAGATGAAAGAGTTGCAGGGCTTGTCCTTAATTGGAGTGCCGCAAAACTGGCGGGAATTCATGTAGACCCCCTAACAATGAGGGCAAAGTTTGTTATTGAGGCTACTGGTCATGATACTGAGATACTCAAAGTTTTAGAAAAAAAAGTCGGCAAGAAGTTCAAGACTCCATCAGGCGGAATAGAGGGTGAACTTCCAATGTGGGCTGAAAAAGGAGAAAAATCAATAATAAATAATACTAAAGAAATATTTCCAGGAGTATGGGTGACAGGAATGGCTGCAAATGCAGCTTTTGGAAGCCCAAGGATGGGACCCATATTTGGAGGAATGTTGCTATCAGGCAAATATTGTGCAAAAAAATTACTTGAAAAAATTTAGCTACAAATCTGCAATTAAGTTCCACGGACATAATGGTCCTTTGCTGGCACTCGGCTATCGGGCTGGAACTCACGCAGTCCAAATTTTAAAACCCAAAGGAATTATGGATTTAGAATGTGTAGTGGAGACAAAAGTTGAGAAGCCCTGGACATGTGTTATTGATGGGATACAATCTTCTACACATTGCACCTTAGGAAAGTGTAATTTAAAGCTTAAACCAGTTAATGAAAATAAAACTTTATTTTCCTTTAAAAATCTGAAGACTCAAAAAATCCTTAAGCTTAAACTAAGACCGGAAATTTTTACAAAATCAAAAAAATTTGAAGACCTGGAACAAGGAGCAGACTGGGTTTTAAAAACTCCATTTAATAGATTATTCATTTAATACTTTCCCTACCTTCTTCCCAAGTATTCTTGCATGCCGTAAGGCGCGAAAATTCTCAGTTACAGGAGCTACTGCTATTGCTCCCTTATAAGACTGCCTTCCAATATTAACTAAGCTCATAGAAGCAGATATTATAAGTTTTTCTAATTCTTTTAAAAAAGAGATAGCACTATGATTCTTGGTTCCGGATATCACAAGGATACCACATGGTTTATCTTTTAAGGGAAACCCATTATCCAAGCTTTCAACTTTGTGAATTTTACGAAATCTACCAAGAAATCCATCTAAATGTGATGGATTGGCATCATAATGGGGAATGGAGAATAAAATGGCATCTGTTAATTTCATTTCATCAAAAATTACTTGAAAATCATCTTTTACAACACATTCAAAAGGATTATCCCGACAAGCATTACAAGACTCACAATGATTTATATCAAAGGCTGCAAGCTCAATAACTTTTGTCTTAATTGATGGATTTACAGTTTTTACTCCTTTTATAGCTTCTTCAAGCAACTTTAAAGAATTTTGTCCCTTCTTATGTGAGCCCGAAATACCTAAAAGCTTCATTTGTGCTTTTTGAGTGCTTGGTCTACGAGTTTGATGGCACAGTATTTGCCACACATAGTGCAAACCTCTGGTTCTTTAGGAACTCGTTTCCCGCGGGCTTTTTTAAAGAGGTTAGGGTCTATTGATAAGGATATTTGTTTTTCCCAATTTAAATTTTTGCGAGCTTTGGACATCTCAAGGTCCCACTCTTTAGCTCCTTTTACACCCTTTGCAATATCACCAGCATGAGCGGCAATCCTTGTCGCTATTACACCACGCCTTACTTCTTCAAGGTTTGGCAGACCAATATGTTCAGATGGTGTAACATAACAAAGGAAATCAGCACCAGCAGCAGAAATTATTGCACCACCTATTGCAGATGTTATTTCATCATATCCAGGTGCAATATCTGTAACAACAGGACCAAGAACATAAAATGGAGCATTATGACAGAGCTTCTTTTCTAAAATAACATTGGCAGAAACTTCATTAACTGGTATATGACCCGGTCCTTCTATCATAACTTGAACTCCCTTAGAGTTAGCTCTCTCCTTAAGTTCACCAAGTATAATGAGTTCCTGAACCTGTGCAGAATCAGTTGAATCAGCAATTGAACCAGGCCTAAAGCCATCTCCAAGTGATAAAGTAAGGTCATACTTATGTGCAATTTCAAGTAATCTGTCAAAATATTCATACAATGGATTTTCTTTCTCATTTGCAAGCATCCAGGTTAAAAGGAAAGCTCCTCCGCGAGAAACAACATCTGTAACTCTGCCTTCCTGTTTTAGACACTTAAATGCAGAAAGTGTAACCCCACAGTGCACAGTAACAAAATCTACTCCATCCTTGGCATGGCTTTCTATTGTATTAAATATATCATCTGGGGTCATAAATATTATTCCATCTTTTTTGCGTGTTGTAGTAATTGCTGCTTCGTATATTGGAACAGTGCCAAGTGGACCTTTAAAATTGGCTCTTATTGTTTGTCTAAATTTTTGTAAATCACCCCCTGTGGATAAATCCATAATTGTATCAGCACCTGCGGATTCTGAAATTTTTGCCTTTCTTTTCTCAAGCTCAAAGTCAATACAGTCAGAAGATGAACCAATGTTAGAATTGACTTTTGTTCGTAAGCCTTTACCTATTCCAATAAAATGGGTCAATCCGCCTGAGGCGGAATGCTTTGAATTAGAAGGAATAACAATTTCTCCATTTGCCAGAGCCTCTCTTACAAATTTTTTAGATACTCCCTCTTCCTCTGCTACTTTTTCTATTTCAGGGGTAATTTTGCCAAGCTTGGCTTTTTCAAGTAAAGTCATAACTTTATTATACCCCAGATATAATTTTTGTCAATATTTTTTTCTGTTAACTCAAAAAATCATCACGAAACCACGAAAAACTACTTTTATTTCTTCCCTGAAATTCTGTGTCATTCTGTAGCTATTCTTCTCTGTGTTCTCTGTGGTTTTATTTTTTTCTTGACAAATTGGATTATTTAGGATATTTAAAAGGTATGAAATATGCACTTATAAGTGTAACGGATAAAATAGGTATTTCGGAGTTTGCAAAGAAACTGCATGAGCTTGGATTTGAGATTCTTGCAAGCAGAGGCACAAAGAAGTTTTTGGAAAAAGAAGGTATTTCTTGCCAAAGCATTGAGGAGCTAACTCAATTTCCTGAAATCTTATCAGGTAGAGTAAAGACTTTACATCCTAAAATTGCTGGTGGAATACTCGCCGATAGGGGCAATCCTTCACATCTTGAGGAACTTAAAAAACTTGACATCCCACTTATTGATATAGTCGTGTGCAATCTTTATTCATTTGAGGAAAAGCCGGGAATTGAAAACATTGATATAGGGGGTATAACTTTAATAAGGAGTGCTGCTAAGAATTATAAATATGTTACCTGTATAACCTCAAAAGACCAATATCCTATTGTTCTTGACGAGCTTAAAAAATATGGCTCTATAAGAGAAAAAACAAGACTTAATTTTGCAAAAGAAGCCTTTTTACTTACTTCAAGATTTGATTCTCTTATAACTCAATTTCTTGGCAAAGGTATACTAAATTTAACTTACCAAAAGGTATCAGACCTAAGATATGGCGAAAATCCACATCAACAAGCTTCTCTTTATAGAAAAAATAGCTATAAAGGACTATCTCTTACCAGTGCTATACAATTACAGGGCAAAGAATTATCATTTAATAATTTGTATGACCTGGATACTGCCCTCTCGGTTATCAAAAGTTTCACCAAGCCCTGTGCCTGTGTTTTAAAGCATGCTAATCCTTGTGGTGTAGCTATAGGAAAAAACGGACTTGATGCTTACAAGAAAGCCCATTCTGGAGACCCCTTGTCAAGTTTTGGTGGGATAGTAGGAGTTAATCAAAAAGTTGATGAGAAATTGGCTTCTGAAATTACAAAAACATTTATTGAGGCATTGTTAGCTCCTGCCTATACTAAAGAGGCACTTGAGCTCTTAAAAAATAAAAAAAATATGCGTGTATTAGAACTCCCATTGAATAAGGAATTATCATCTGAAACATTAAAATGGATAAATGGCGGTATTTTATTTCAAGATAATGACATTATTGAAGACAATTCAGCTGAATGGAAAGTAGTCACAAAAAGGCAACCGAGCAAGGAAGAATTTGAGGCAGCAAAATTTGCTTTTAAAGTAGTGAGACTTACAAAATCAAACAGCATTTGTATTGCCACAGCTAACCAAACTATAGGTATAGGAGTAGGACAGCCAAATCGGGTTGGCGCACTTGAGATTGCAGTTAACAATATGAAAATTTTTGGTTTTACTCCTCAAAAAGCTGCTTTAGCCTCTGATGGGTTTTTCCCATTTAGAGATTCAATAGATTTAAGTTATAAAGCAGGTATAAAATGTGTAGTGGAACCCGGGGGGTCAATAAGAGACAAAGAAGTGATAGAAGCTTGTGATGAGCATAATATTGCAATGCTATTCACTCATATAAGACACTTTAGACATTAAACCGAAAAAAAATTTCAGCCACAGAAATACACAGAAGAATACAGAATAAAAACAAAAAAATATTTCAATAATTTCTGTGTTATTCTGAAGCATAACACTATTTACAATGACAGAGTTTTTGTATGGAGATTTGACACACCAAATTATAGGCACAGCATTTGAAGTTTATAAAAACTTAGGCTATGGCTTTCTTGAGAAAGTATATGAGAACGCTTTCTCAGAAGAATTGAAACGAAGAAAGATTGATTTTAAAAGACAGTACCCTATCAAAGTTTATTATAAAGGAACTCTGGTGGGGGAATATATAGCTGATATTTTAGTTGAAGACAAAGTCATTGTAGAATTGAAAGCAGCGAAAGAATATAACAACATCCATGAGAAGCAACTTTTAAACTATTTGAAAGCCACAAGGATTAAAGTAGGACTTTTATTTAATTTTGGAGAAAATAAATGTGAGCATAAAAGACTTGTGTTTTGACGATTTCTGTATCTTTCTGTGTTATTCTGTGGCTATTATGAGATAAAAAAACTTGACAAATAAAAAAATTAAAGTATAATTTTAAAATGAAGTCACAGATTACACAGAAGGAACAGAAGTCAGAGGTCAGAATACAGAAGTCAGAAGAATCTGTTCTCTGTTTTCTGTCTTCTGTTTTCTGTGGTTCAAAGGAGGTGTGAGATGAAGAGAGGAGCGAGCCTTTTAGCTATGATAGGCATAGCTATTATTCTCTTTGGCTGTCAGAATGCGAGGATAAAGCAGGCAGTTGAGGGCTTGAAGAAAGACATTGCAGACCTTGGGACAAAGATTGAAGAAGGAAAGTCAATTCTTATGACAGTCGTAGATATAGAGGCAAAGGTTGCTGAAAAACCTAAGAAGAGTGAGATTGCTGGACTTCTTGCTAAAATTGATGAGACAAAGCTCTTAATAGATAAGTTTGAACTCACATCGCTTAAAGAGAAGGTAGGAGTTTTTAAGGACTCTCTTGTTATTCTTGACAAGAAAGCAAGGGGCACGGTGAAAGAGGATATAGCCATTCTTACAGAAAAAGTAGATAACTTAAATATGGGAATAGCTGCTTTAGGCAATGCAGGGTTTAAACTTGAGAGCTTCAAGGTAACACTTGAAAAACTAAAGGCAAAACCAGGTTCAAAAAGAAGACCAAAGGTAAAGGCAAAATACAGATAAGGAGGAATAATGAAAAAATATTTGGCGTTCCTTGGGATATTTATCTTAATCATAGGTTTTTGTGGTTGTAAAGAAACCTTTAACCCTGAAGAACCCACTCCATTAGCATCGCCAACGAACCTTGGTATTGTGGTTGCTGGAAGTGATTCTCTTTCTCTAAAGTTGACCTGGACTGCATCTTCTGATGAAGTAGACGGATATTATATTTACTTTGATGGTGCTGTCCTTGACACGACAACTGCCACTACTTACACAGACACGGCAACTTCCCTTGGTGATTACAAGGTAAGTGCCTATAAAGGAACAAAAGAGAGCGCCCCTACAGATATAATGTCTACAAAACTTGTAGAGACTGTTAATCCAGTTGGACCTGTATGGTGGATGGCTGCTCCCACAGATACTGGGCCAAGTGGATATGGTTGGGCTGATAATGGAACTGGCAATACATATAGTATGGCAGACTCAACTGCTGCCACCGCTAAAGCAATGGTTGATTTCTATATGGACTCTGTGGGTTTAGTAAAGGGAACCGATAAGATAATAAGTCCAGATAATTTGTATGGTAACGGTTGGAATGCAACTTGCTTTTATGATTTTGGTGGCAATGTTTATGATACAGTTTCAGTGGTTCCTGGATGGGGATGCTGGATGAATTATGCTGAAATTACTGCACTTAATAGCACATATGCACTCTTTGTTAAAGATAAGTATTTTCTGAAGATAAAGATAACCGAGCGGCAGTCATCCGGACACCACTACATAAAGTTCCTCTATGGATTTCAGCCAATAGCAGGCTTCAGAAGACTAAAGTAAGTAAAATATAGGGGCGGCAATCGCCGCCCCTTTTTATTATAATTACAGATAAGGCATCTTGCCTTACTATACCTTTTTGGAGTGCAACAACGATGTTGTTGCATGCAAAATCACCGATTTTGCACTCCAAGTAAAGATTTTAGAAAAACTAAACTATTACGACTATTTTAGGGCTTCTTTCTTTTTATATTTCCTGTCAAGGAGAAATTCATCAAGTGGAAGGCTTGATTTGCCTTTAATTATAAGTTCTGCAAGACATTTGCCAAGCGTTGGACCAAACATAAAGCCATGCCCTGAAGCTCCACCGATTACCCAAAAACCTTTTATTTTGGTTTCCCCGATAACAGGATTGCCATCAGGAGTCATTGTATACCAGCCTGTCCATTGACGAAAGACTTTTAATTCCGAAAGTCGAGGCATCAGATTTAATAGCCTTTTGGGCATTTCTTTTAAAAAATTAAATGAAGAAGAACTTTGTGTCCCTTTAATTGGGTTTTCTGGCGTATAACAACCTATAATTTGTCCTGTGGCAAATAATTGTTGGAAATAACAACCGCGCGGTCTATAATCAACTACCATTGGGTCAAATAGTTGGTCAATTCCTTCAGTAACAAGTGCCTCGTGACATTCGGGCTCAAGCTCAAGTTCAATTCCTGCGAGTTCACCAATTTCCTTTGCCCAGGGTCCAGCCGCATTTATAATTAGAGGAGAAAAATACTTGTCTCCTTCATCAGTGAGAAGAGAAACTACCTTATTTCCATTGGTGCTAATTTTCACTACCTTTGTATGGGTTAAAATCTTGCTGCCAAATCTTTTTATTTCCTCGGCGTATCCCCTGATAACAAGAAATGGATTAGCCTGTCCATCCTGTGGACAATAAGCAGCTCCAAGAAGTCCATCTGGATTAAGTAAAGGAACAAGTTTTAAAACTTCTTTTATTGGAATAAATTCAACTTTAAGTCCAAGTTCTCTTTGAATTCTTATTAAATTAAGGTAATCTTTTTTCTTCTCTTCTGAATGAGCAAGGAGTAAATAACCGCCTTGATACCAGTCAATTGATTCCCTAAATTCTTCTCTCATTTGCTTAAAAATGCGCACATTCTCCATAGCTAATTTTATTGCTCCTTTTGTTGAAAATTGCTGCCTTATCCCACCTATACATCTTCCGGTTGAGCCTGAAGCGAGATAGCCTTTCTCAATAATGAGTACTTTTTGCCCAAGCTTTGCCAATTCATAGCCTGAGGCTAAACCAAGAATCCCACCACCAATTATTATAGAGTCATAGGTTTTCATTATCCTAATAACTAATAATATAGCAAGATTTTTTGTTGGTCAAGAAATTTATTGACTTTTTGTAATAAATGAATTATTTTAAAGACTAAAAAGGAGGGTAGGATGATAGGGTTTATTATTTTTATTTTAGGGATATTTGAAGGAAATTCTGTCAGCACTTCAAAGAGGGCAATTTCTTTATTTACAAATCCAGCTGGACTGGGAATAAATCCAGGCTCCGAAGTAGTATGTTTCTTTGATACAGTCACACAAATTGGATTATCTTCAGGAAACTTAGGATTTGGAGCTATTTTTGGAAAAGAGAGAAAACCCAATTACATAATAGGAAATAGCTTTAACATAGGAGAATCTTTCTGGCTTGGTTATAATTATAAATTTGGAGAATCTAAGAAACACGAGCTTGGAGGAATCTTTAGACCCAGTAAATTCATCTCACTTGGCTTATGCTCATCCATTGAAACCACCCCTAATTTGCGTGGAGGATTAGCTTTGAACCCTGGAACTGATAGAATTACAGTATTCGGAGATATTTTTTATAAGTGCAGAGAAGGCACCATCAGAGATTACTTATATGGCATTGGAATTGAGCCTTTGGATGGCATCATTCTCTCTTTTAAAGGGAATAAAGCTAATAACTTTAATTTTGGACTTGAAATATCACTTGGCAATCTTAAAATTGGAGCCAATACAGATAAAGACTTTAATAAATTAAGAGCAAGAACTATTGTTTCACATGAAACATATCCTACTTTTATGCCTAAGCCAGAGAAATTAGCTGAATTTACTATCAAGGGCTCTTATCCTGAGATGAAAGAAGAGTCAAAATATTTTGGTCTCCAGACAGAAAAAGAGCCCACTTTTTATAACCTCTTAAATAATCTTGAATCTGTTAAGAATAAGGAGGATGTGAAAGCAGTATTTATTAACTTTAAACCATCAAGGTTTGGAATAGCTCAAGCTGAGGAGTTAAGGCAGGAACTCTTAAAACTTAAAAAAGCTGGTAAAAAGATTATTGTTTTTTCTAACGGATATGGATTTGGAAGTTATTATTTGGCATCAGTTGCAGATTATATTATTCTTACTCCTCTTGGAGATGTAGTAATTCCTGGAATCTCAGTAAAAATGCCTTATATAAAGGGGGCACTTGAAAAACTTGGCATTGAAACAGACATTGAGCGGGTTGGCAAATATAAGTCCGCTACTGAGCTCTTTGAGCGTGAAGATATGTCAAAAGAGAGCAAAGAACAAATTGGGGCTTATCTTGACGATATATGGAAACCTATGGTTACAGAAATGGCAAAAAGTAGAAAAATAGAAATTGCAAAGTTTGAAGATTTTATAAATAAAGGTGTGTTTTTCAATTCTGATGATGCCCTTGATTCAGGACTTGTTGACACTTTAGCTTATTGGGATGAGCTTGATGATTTATTTAATAAACTTTTTGGCAAAATAAAAAGGGAGCCAGTTGCCAGTCTCTTAAGCAAGAAAGAAATTTCAAGAGCTTTTAAGGAAGAGAAGCCAAAAATTGCCCTATTTATAGCTGAAGGCTCAATAGTAACTGGCGAAAGTGGTTATGACCCAACTCCATTTATAGGTGGTAAATATATGGGCTCGGAGACTGTATCAAAACTTTTAAATCAAATAAGGAAAGATAAATCAATTAAGGCTCTTGTATTCAGAGTAAATTCTGGCGGTGGTAGCGCACTGGCATCTGAAATTATAGCTCAAGCAGTGAAAAGAGTGGCTAAAGAGAAGCCTGTCATCGTTTCAATGAGTAATGTTGCAGGCTCTGGTGGATATTATATTTCTTGCTTTGGCAATAAAATACTTGCCGATAGATTTACACTCACAGGCTCAATAGGAGTGCTGGGTCTAAATCTCATCATTAAGGGGCTTTATGACAAATTTGGACTTTCCTGGGACCAGGTTAAAAGAGGCGAGCATGCAGATTATTTTTCAGACTTAAGACACCTCACCAAAGAAGAGCGAGAGAAATTTAAAAAAGAAATTGAATGGTATTATGATAAATTCATCTCTCGCGTAGCTAAAGGCAGAAAACTTACAAAAGCTTATGTTGATTCTATCGGACAGGGCAGAATATGGAGTGGCACAAAGGCAAAAGAGATTGGACTTATAGATGAAGTCGGTGGCTTACTTAAAGCTATTGACATAGCTAAGCTTGAAGCTGGAATAAAGAAAGAAGCTAAAGTCGTCATTTTCCCAAAACCAGAAAAGAAATTCTCATTAGAACTAAGCTTTTAAGCCACAGATTGCACAGATTGCGGCAAGTAGTGTATTAGAGAATCAGAATATCAGGGTGTAAATAAGGGAAAATGGAAAAGTGGGAAAAGGGGAAAGAAATAAATCCCGCATATATCCGCCTGCCGTCGGGCAGGAATTCAAATTTATAACCCTACAATTATGTGCGGGACTAATTTTAACTTGATTTTCTTCCCATTTTTCCCTGTTTCCCCTTTTTCCTTTCATTACACAAATCTGTGGTTTCATTTTTCTCTTGACAATTATTTGCGTTTATCTGTGTGTATCTGCGGTTTCTTAAGAGAGAAAATTTTTAGGTGTTTAGGTGTTTAGGTATTTGGGTATTATGGATTATTGGTTACTTTTACACTCAATTCAAGGGATGGGAGCTGCTACATTTAATAAACTACTTGAAAGATTTGGCACCCCAGAAAAGGTATTTTCAACAACTCTTCTTGAACTTGCAAGTATACCAAAATTAGGGAAAAAGTTAATAAAAAATATTTTATCCCAAAATGTGGGTATAAATTTACAGAAAATGGATAAAATTATCGCTGAACTTAAAAAAAAGAAGTTTAAGGTAATTACAAAAAGTGATGAAAATTATCCAAAAAGATTGGGTTCATTTAAAAATCTGCCTCCAATTATTTATGTTTATGGCAAACTGCCACAAGGCAAAAGTATTGCTATAATTGGGGCAAGGCAAGCCTCAAGTTCAGGATTAAAGAGAGCTTTTAAATTTGCTCAAAATTTAGCTAAAGCTGGCTTTACAATCGTATCAGGTTATGCCAAGGGAATTGATACTCAAGCTCATCTGGGAGCAATTAAAGGAGGTGGAGAGACAATAATGGTAATTCCTATGGGTGTATTTAATTTTGTATTACATAAGGAACTTTATCCAGTAAAAACTCAACTCCTCAAGCGTGGCACAATTTTGTCTGAATTTTTCCCAACCGCCAGCTGGACTATTGGTCAGGCGATGGCAAGAAACAGGTTGACTTCAGGGCTCTCAGATGCTGTTTTAATAATAGAAGCAGGTCCTAAAGGTGGAACAATAAATACAGCTAACTGGGCAAAAAAACAGGGAAAACCAATATTTGTTTGTGCTGAAGAGGGAAAGATACCTGGTGCAAAAGTTGTAAAAGAACCAGAACAAATTATTTGTGCCATTCGTGGTTAAGAAATAAATGTGTAAGCAAAGGGAAAATGGGAATCCGCCTGAGGCGGAGGAAAAAAGGGGAAAGACAGAAACCGCAGATAAACGCTGATGCACACAGATAAAAGATTAACTTTGGAACACTGAATGACACCGAAATTCTTGAATATACTGAAATAACAATTAGGGGTTCAGTGTTTAATAAAATAAACTATAAGAAATATATGTGTTTATCCTGTCCCCATCTGTGCCTATCTGTGTTCATCTGCGGTTAATACATTATTTGAAATGATTTTCATTATTTTAATTATGTCCGCCTCAGGCGGACTGGGGATGGATATAAATTATGTTATTACATCTCCCTCAAGATGGGAAAAGAAAGATTGGGGAATTTGTATTGGACTTGGCGTTGGGATTTATGGAATTATGTCACAGGATGAAAAGATTCAAGATTTTATAAAGTCCAATGAAGTGCATTGCCTTGGTGATGCAGTAGCAAGCTACTGCACTCCACTTAGTGATGGGCTTGTGGCTTCTGGAATTATGGGCGGAGCTTATATCTGTGGCTCTTTATTAAATAATGAAAAATTAAAGGAAACAGCTAATATGGGACTGGAAAGTATACTTATTACAGGAGGGATTGTAAATTGTATAAAGCTTATTGCTGGCAGGGCAAGACCTTCCGTTGGCAAAGGGGCTTTTTCCTGGATTGGTCCAACTTTAAGTCATGAAAATATGTCTTTTCCTTCAGGGCATACAAGTATAGCATTTACTTTAGCCTCAGTATTTGAATCTCAGTACAAAAGTCCTATCATAGATTTTGTGGCTTATGGATTAGCAAGTCTCGTTGCTTGGTCAAGGATAAATGATAACACTCACTGGACATCCGATGTCCTGGTTGGAGCAATAATTGGAATTTCAGTAGGGAAGGCAATTACAAATAACCACAGAAAATAAAATGTAAAAATTAAACCCGCTTGCCATCGGGTAGGTATCAAAAATCAAAATGGCAAATTAAAATTCAAATTTTTTTATTAACAGGGATTTAAAGAGAATAGAAGAGATTTATTTGGAGTGCAAAATCGGTGATTTTGCATGCAACAACATCGTTGTTGCACTCCATAGCACTGTTTTTTACTATTCTGTGGCTTGTTTTTTCGTATAACCCGTCCCGCACATAATCCGCCTGAGGCGGAATGTGTGGGATGAATGAAATTAGTGGTTTGATTTTATTTACCGAATTAGGATGAGTTTCTTGGTAGATACTTTACGCCCTACTTGCAGTCTGTAAAAGTAGACTCCAGCTGGTAGGTTCCTGCCCCAGTCTGTTTTTCCATCCCAGCCAACTTCATAAGAGCCAGGTGATTTTCTTTTATCAATAACTGTCTTAACAAGTCTTCCAGTGATATCATAAATCTTTAATGAGACATTAAGCTTATTGGCTGATGGTAATTTTCCAGGAACAGCATACTCAATATGAGCCTTATCTGCAAATGGATTTGGCCAGGATTGCTTTAAACCAAATTTTACAATCCTGCATCCTTTTGGAGTAGCAGAATCAATCCAATTATCATGCCAGGTTGTATCACCCTTATTACTAATATCACCAAGCTTATACCAATAAGTAGTTTCAACTTCAACTAATGAATCAATCCAGTCATAAGTATATCCTCCACCCTCTGCTTGAACTTCTGCTATAATCTGCCAATCAGACTGGTTAAATGGTGATTGGTTAAATGGTGAATCTTTTTCCCTATTTTGGATTTTGAATTTGTTTCGGATTTGTGGTAATATATCTGCGTCTGATGTTTTCAGTTTTTGCCTGCCTGCCGTCTGTCGGGCAGGGCTTTCATCTTTCACTTTCCAATTTGCATTTTGCAATCTAAATTTATTTTGTCTACTTGATTCCTTGACCCCTTGATACCTTGATTCCTCGATTCCTGGTTCTTTTTCGCTTCTCGCAAGCAACCATCTTGCATGGTCAGATTCTGATTCTGTAATCCATTGCAGTAAGACTGACTCATATTGACCTATTGCCTCAAATGATGCCAATTCAACAGATAGTGGATTTGGACTATACCCCCAGAAAATTCTGGTGTAGGTGTCATATTCATAAGCTTCGCCATAAAAATTACCCCATGAGCCCTTAGTTGGATTCTCAAGCGAATCCATCATAATATATCCACTATCCGCCCCAGGCTCTACTGTCTTGGCAACATTATATTTCATATTCCATGCCCATAGAGTATCAAATATAACACCAAAAATGTGAAGAGTATCAGGATGAATTCCTTGATAATTATTTATAGTCAAATATGTTCCACCTGATGTCCCACCAGTGAAGCGACCAGCACATAAGCCGTAGTGTTTACTTTCAAATGTGAAAGTCTCAATAAAAGCGCCCTCATTTATAACTAAGCCAGTGCTATCCATTTTTTCAAATTTATAATACTTGGCATTTATATGTCCACCTGAATTTATGTTAAATGTGTATGGATGAGGCTTATAATCACCTGTTATTATAACATAGTCTACGCCATTAGCATTAGCATCTGCAGGTTGAGCTGACCTGAAGCGAATATATACAGTTTGTTCTCTGTCATAAGCAGAGATATCAATGTTTCTCTGTATCCATCCATCATTAGAACCATCATTTAAGTAGCGTGCAAGTTCAGTCCAATCACCATCTCCACTGCCCCCAGTAGTGTTTGTTGAGAGCTCAATAATTAGAGTATCTTTCCAATTATTAAACATGCAGGAATAAAATGAGAGTTGACAGTTTATATGTTCATAAAGTGATATATTTGGTGTTTCAAGTGCTCTATTTATCACATTACTTGCATCGTAATACATCCTGGCACAAAATGTGCCCTCAGGTGAGGAATAACCGCAGCAATCAGTCTGTCTTTCCCATACGTTATCAGAAGCATCACCTGAACAGTCGTATTGTGTCCAGTCTGTGGGCATCCAGTCACCTTCAAAACTCTCAGGGCCAAAGACAGTGTCCCCCGGTGACTTTGGTGATGCCAAAAGTTGAGCATTCTTGAGCGTTTCAAGGTTTTTAGCAACCTCAAAGGACGTAGCTATTTTTGAGCCTGAGCGCCTTACAGCTTTCTTCTCTGATAGTTTTAACTTTAATGGACCGAAATGAGTATCCTGTATTCCAATATTTCTTTGTTCATAAGTTTGCCATATTTTACTAACATTAGTTTTTTTGCTACCACTGGCCAGGGTAACAGTTACTGTATCATCTGCAGTGCCTACCAACTTCAAAACGCCTCCATTTACTTCTATTGAGCTGGCACGATACATAATTAGGGAATCGCCTGGGTTTATACTAAATGTCCCATTATCTATCTTAAGTTGCTTTTTCACAGCAATGCTCTTCTGTGCTTCAGCAGTGCCACCAGATTTATCGCAGGTAAGATTGTAGAAAGTGAAGCTGCTATCGCCGCTAATTGTCTGGGCAAGAGTGCTGTCAAAATATATTGTAGAAGCAGAAGGCTTAAATGTGCTATTGTTCACAAAGTTACCAGCCAGATAAACAGTATGACTGCCAGGATTAAATGTCCCAGCTGTTATCGTCAGGTTGTTGTTTACATCAATATTACTTGCTAAAACAACTTTTGCCTCAAGACTATTAATGGTAAGGTTATGGAAGTAGTGCCCTGATGCTGTTCTAATTGTAACTGAAGCTTCAAGTGAGGATTTGATAATAACTCCTCCAGCGTCTAATTTAAGCGTGCAACCTTTCATTGCCTTAAAATTGTGATGAACCTCGAGCTCTCCAGATGCTTGAGAGTTTAGCACACCACCACTATCCATAGTGAAATTGTTACAGTACGCAACTTCATCCAAATCTGGATAATAGGGACACCCTTCAGGTATTCTTACATTAATATTTATACCTGGCACAAGCGAGTCATCCCAGTTGGCTCGCGTGTCCCAATCCGTGGACACAACGCCAATCCATAGGCCTGGCGTCTTCTGAGCGAGTGGCTCAGATGTATATCTCACATCCCACCACTTTAATTCTGGATTCTCACTTGCTTTGCCACCACCACGATAAAGAGTAGCCATAAGCCTTATACTATCAACTCCGCAAGAATCAAGCAAGCCCAACTTAAGCGTTCCTTCCACACAGCCAGCCGATGTATAACCTTCAATTACCGAATCCCCATAAGTGCCAGGAAGGCTATCTTTCCAGACGCCTGCATCCAAGTATTGAACATTGATTCTTATTGAATCATCAGCAATATTTTGTTCCCAATGAAGTGCATTCCATCCCCTTGCCGCCCATTTACGGATAACTGTCCCACTTGTCATTTTACCCGAATCTGCTGATGCATCATATTTTGAAACTGATACCTCATCAAGATAGGCATTTTGAGGCGCAAAACTGCCATAAGTAAGAAATGTAGCGGAATCCAAAGAGGCTTCATTAGCAATAGCATATCCATGAGGGCCATCGCCATCTATATATACCCAGCAACTATCTTTAACGCAATCAAATTCCATCTTCATATGATACCATTTGTCTGGTGCATATGTAGTGCAGGGTCCTATTGTTGTGAAACTATTGTTAGCATCTTCCACAGAAATTCCTTTCGTGTTGTTACACATATTAATTTGCGTTGACCAGGTCCAAGTCCCTCCAACCTTATGGAACCTCACCGCAAAGCCGTCCTTCTCTGTCCTGCATCTCCATTCTATAGTTCCTTTCTCTAACGCGGGAGTCCACTTTTTGCCTATTTTACATTGAGCCGCTGGTGGAATGGCTTCCCCAGCTCGTGTATCCACAAAGTGGCAACACTTACCACCTGACCCATAATACACAGTATCACAGATGCTTACATTTGCAACACCACTATACGAAGTTGTCCAGTTTGATGGCTCTTCGCCTGTAGTCTCGTCATCAAAATTATCATAAAAGATACAAGAATCGCCAAGAACAGAACTGCCAGCTGATTCTTTTACCTGATAACAGGTATTTGTGAGCCACTGTTCATTTGTTGTTTGATACCAGCGAGTGAAAAATGTATCTACCTCTGCAATTCTCTCTGCACTGGCAACTGTAAATGACCTATAATCAGACCAGAGAGATGTATCCTGGCTACCTGCAGGGTCTTTACCGGCTACACGCCACCAGTAAGTTGTGCCCTGGGTTAAGCCTGTGGTATCCATATAAAAGGCAGCTTCTCCTAATGGTGCATAAGAAGATGTCCAATCGCTCTTATCTATTGAGCCAAAAGAATAATCATCATCTGTTTGAAAATTGTATTGGATAAAGTCCTTCTCCGGGTCATCACCATGAAACTTAAACACTGCCTGAGCAAGAACATCCATCTTGGGTTCTGCATTATCAAATATTTCAACAAGAACTGGCTTATCAGGCACCAAATTAACTGGCTCCAATAGCCAGGAAATAACATTTTCAATAAAATCTTTCTTCAATTCATCGCCGCCTGTGACAATCATATGTGTATCGGTAGTGGCAAGATAGACCTGTCTTGTATTAAATAGTTCATAAGACCTCAGATATATTGATGTCTCATTATCATCTGCACACCACCATTCAATAACACCTGGCTCTATATTATTGACATAGCATTCATCTGTATGCCAGTCGTCAGCTGCATCGCAATTAATTATATCCGGTAAGTCATTTGGAATAAGGGTTAAAGGCGGAGTGGTTCCTCCTGTCCAGCGTTCAAAATGGTCTGCTTCATCGTTACTTATCCATTGCTGCTCAAAAGGCGCATGAACGAGCCAAAAATAAGTTGCCTGCCAATCATCGTTGGTTCCAAAAGAACCATCTGCACCTCTTGTATCGTAACATAAGTCCCCGCTTGAAACAAATAGCCTGCCACCCGAGAGCACATAATTTATGAGTGCGCCACGCTGTCCAGCATTATTAAGAGGAGCAGAGGCATCAGCTGTTATCATAAACACAACCTCTGCCCACTCCTTATTGGGCATCTGGAACTTGTGCCCTTCATTTGGATAATAGTAAGTTGAATAATTAGCTATATTCACTGTATCAGCAGCATAGCCAAGCTCATCAAGGTGATTCTTGGTCCGCACAACATCCGGGTCATTTGGCCCACAATAAGTATCATCATCATAAAATACAAGTATCTTCCCTTTGTAATGACCAGTAGCAAATTTCCAGAATATTATGCCATTTACAGAATCTGGTCCTGTTGGGTCAAGTTCATAATCTGTGCCTGAAAATGGACCCGAGTAATTCCAGAAGATTATTGAGTCCTCTCCACCGGCTCCCGGTAATGTATTATTACTATAAACATTATTTGCCCCAGTTGCTGAATGGGGGAAATACGCCCCCCAGATATTAACCTTCTGGTCATTCATTATACAAAGCAATGTATCGTTATCTTGTGTATGCCCAAATTCACAGTAATATAAACTATCTCGTGAAGAAAGCCCACCAATAGTAGCACCATCGGCTATAGTAATTCCACAAGTATAATTAAATTTAGCATACTTTGCTGAAATCTTACCACCTGAATTTATATTAAGTGTATAAAAATCAGATATTGATGCTCCACTTATATTTGCTTTTGTTCCTGAATTCCCAATCGCCTTTAATACACCTCCATCATTTACATCAACTTCCGAGACATCTGAAAGTAAGAGATAAGAGCCGGCATCTACATGTAGCGTCCCTGAAACTGCCACATTAGTATCCACCTGTAATACTTGAGCATTTAAACCAAGATAGCCATTGATGTCAGCATTACCTTTGACCATTTCGTTATACCCCAATACATAGTGAGCGGTATCAACTACTGTCAAATCAGCAAACTCTGTCACTTCCTCATAAGTCCACCCAAGTCCAATTGTATCCTCATCTCCGTAAAAGATTACAGGGTAGCCAACTTTTCTTGTAAAGTCGCCGGCATTAGCCCAACTGCCACCGCACCAGATAGTATCCGCTTGTTCTAACTCACTATCCCATTCCTCAAACTTAAAGCCATTCCAGATATAAATATCACCATGAACATTCAATTTAAAGCTATCAGGAGCATTACTGCAATAAAAACTGGCTTTTTTATAGCTGGCATTAAATGATGGATGTCCGATGGACAGAAAGCCCTCAATATGTGTATCAGCACCAAGTCTAACGATGCGGTTACCTGTAGCAGGTGTCATCGGATAGACCTTTAAATCTATATGCCAGACAGAATCGCCAGCCATTATGCACTCAATAACAGCTTTCTTCCCTTGAACCATAATGTCTGCCAAGTCATCAAGTGGTGCCTTTACGGTCCCACTGTCAATAATTGAAGCCCCATAAACATTAAGCCATCCATCAACTGTCATAATGAGCTTACCATTGCTTCCAACTTTTAGATTGTAGCAATTACCTTCTACTGAAAGTGTGCAAGGAGGAGTGCCATCAGGAATTATAACATCATCGTTCTCACCTGGAACTCCATTATCCCAGTTAGCGGCAATACTCCATGACTTCGAAGATTGGTCTCCTTCCCATGTTGTAGTAACCTTTGGACCTTCAGGAAGTGCAGGTTCTCCCCAATATTCTTCCATAGGTATAGTTTCTTCAATGAATTTGTGTGGTCTGCCATAGCGGGGGCTGTAAGGAACTGGCTTCCCAAGCTCATAAGCCTTCCGTGGCTTTTTGTGGACAGGGGCAAGCCCTATCCCCACAGGTTCGCCCTTTGTAGGGACAACCCTTGCGGTTGTCCACTCAATCTTGTCAGCCCTTTCCACACTTGCCGCTCGCTTGCTCATCATCCGCATAAGTTGAACTACTTTCTTTGGAGATTGATTATCAGGAGAAGAGCTTTGACTGGCAAGGAAAAGAAAGCCCGCCGCTAAAACACCAAGTATTGATAAGACTTTAAATTTTTTCATAATCCCTCCAGTTAAAGACGGTTATCCCGATGTTCTTCCCGACTTTGTCGGGATTAGAATACCGAGGATCCCGATTCATCGGGATTAGTAATTGGTTATTAGTTATCATTTTCTATCTTCTTAATGTATTCCTTAACATCCTCAAGAACTGTGAAAGCCTCTCCATAGTCCACATCCCTCTCCCAGAACCCATCTATATGTAATATTCTAAAAGCACTGTTGAACATTTTCCTCGAATCTCTATCCCCATATTTCTTAAGAAAAAACCTCATCCCTCTGTAGTCTTTGGGCAATTTATTTTCTCCTGCTCCTTTTTTTAAAAACATAGCCTTAATTGCAAGATTTAGAGAAAGCCATCCTTTCTCACAACCATCGACTGCCATCTCCCCCGCACATAAGTTATGTGCGGGGTTGCCATTCTTGCTTGATTCCTCAATCTCTTTTAGAGCTATTTGATAATATCTTTTAGCCTCTTTTATATATTTATTCATTTACTCTCCATTTAATATATAATTCATTTTTCTCATTTGTCAAGCCTATTTTTTCTCTGTGGTTCATTTTTCATTATAAAATATTCAGTAAATACTCTCCTTTTTAAACCTTCTAAATCAAGGGTTCCATTTTTTGGGTCTAACTTTATTTCCCAAGCTTCCATTGTTTCAGCACCTATAATTGTGTCAAGGATTTTTCCATCTACTTTTCCCAAGTCATCAATGGGAGTGACCTCCGAATGAAATGCATATCCTTCAATTTTACCCCGAATAATACAACATTTGTCCACTTGAATTTCCTTTCCGCCTAATCCTATCTTATAAGGTGTGACAGATATCCAACTCACATGCCTCTCATCCAGAACTCGCTTCACAACATAAGTATGAAATGAGCCAGTATCGAATAAGGCTTGTGCCTTCTTACCTTCAATCTCTATTTCTTTTATAATCCTCATTTTGCTAAATTAGCCTTTCAACCACCTGCACCTAACTGAACCAGGCAAGTTATTCATACTATAGAAGTCTAAAACAACTTCTATTATACTTCTTAAAAATGATAGCTCTTTTTTGTAGCATTCTCCTTATATAACTATATTTCATTTTTCCCATTTGTCAAGTATTTAGTCAAGAAAACTTTATTTTTTTATTCTCTTTCTAATTTATATATAAGCAAAATTCGTGACAATTGCTACAAAATACCGCCACTGATTACACAGATTAAAGCAACATCGCAATCTGTGAAATTTGTAGTTCTTATTATTATCCGTCAGCTGACGGATAAGTATGCAATTTTTGCACACCTGATTTAAAAACCTAAATCCTAAGCACGAAATCCGAAATTCTAAACAAATCCCAAATTCCAATTCCCAAAAGTTTGGAATTTGAAGAATTAGAATTTAGGCATTGTTTAGGATTTAGAAATTAGGATTTCGGATTTATGGCATCTGTGTTTCTGTGACTATTGACTTTAGAGTTGATTTTTTAATTTTGCCTTCTCTTAACAAAGCAGGAGGTGAACAAGTTATGTCAAGAATAGTTGAAGGTAAGCCTTCGCTAAAGCTATGGCTCACAGGTAAGCCTTCATCAGAGCCACCCCCCTTAATAATAAAATCAGGTTTAATGTTTACCTCTAAGTCTTTTATAGGTGCTTTAGTGCCATTAAGGTTAGCACTCGTTGTAGCAAGAGGGTTTTTGTAGGAATGTAGAATTTCAAGTATTGGTTCACAACCTGGTATCCGTATGCCAATTGTTGAATTAGGTCCCTTTATTGGGCAGTTGGATTTAGCTTTAAAAATAAGCGTCAATGCACCGGGCCAAAATTTATCTATAAGTTTCAGAGCAACTTTTGGAATAGAAGTAACATATTTAGGAAGTTCAGTCTTATCTTTTATAAAAAGAATCAATGGTTTGTGTAGTGGTCTCTTTTTTAGTTCATATATTCTTTCAACAGCTTTTTTATCGTAGGCATCACATCCAATTCCATACACAGTATCTGTTGGAAATCCAATAATTCCCCCTTTTTCAAGCACCCGGATTGCCTTTTTTATCATTGTAGTTTAATTAACCACAGAACGCACAGATTTTTTACCACAAAGTTCACAAAGACTTTTAAAATAACTTTGTGTAATTCGTAGTTACTTAATATATATCTCACAGAACTAATTTGTCAAGAGAAAAAAGTTGACAAATAGGAAAGATGTGGTAAGTTCTGGTCAATATGCAACTCCTTCTACCAGAAGTGAAAGAACTTTTAGAGAATAAAGATTTTGATTCCCTTAAAGCCTTGCTCTCCGAGTCAGAACCAGTTGATATTGCCAGCCTAATTGAAGAACTACCTATTTCTTTACAAGTTGTGCTTTTCAATTTACTTGACCTTGAGACTTCATATGAGGTATTTGAACATTTAGACCCTCGGGATGAGATTGAAATTTTGAAATTACTTGATGAAAATAGGGCTGTTAAGATTTTAAATGAGATGGCGCCGGATGAGCGTGCAGATTTATTTGAACAACTCCCTGAAGAAGATGCAAAGCACTTTCTCGCATTCATGGAAGCTGAGGAGGTAAAAGATGTAAAGGAACTTGTTAAGTATCCTCCAGAAACAGCTGGTGGAATTATGACAACTGAATTTGCCTGGGTTCCAGATTCAGTTACTACAGGAGACGCAATAGATTTTTTGAGAAAACAAGAAGTTGATTTTGACTTTTATCAAGTTTATGTCCTTAATAAAAGAAAACAATTGTTGGGTATTATCGATTTAAAAGACATTATCGTTTCTCCACCTTCAACGCCTATTAAGAAAATTATGGATAAAATACCATCTGTTCCTTTAAATATGGACCAGGAAAAGGTATCTAATCTTATCTCCAAATACGACCTTCCTTCTATTCCAGTTGTTGATAAAAACAAGAGTCTCCATGGAATTGTTACAGTTGATGATGTGATTGATGTAATTGAAGATGAATATACAGAAGATGCTTATAAATTTGGAGCTGCAGGAAAGCCACCTGAAGATTATCTGTCTACGAGTACGCTAAATATAGCAAAGTCAAGAATTGTATGGCTCATCGTTCTTTTATTAGCCAGTTTTGGCTCTGGATTTGTAATTCAGAGCTTTTCTACTGTCTTGCAAAAAATGGTAACACTTGCTATCTTTATTCCCTTACTTCTTGGGTGTGCTGGAAATGCTGGAATCCAGGCAGCAAGTGTTGTAATACGAGGGTTAGCTACAGCAGAAATAAAATTAAGTCACATCTGGCGAGTCGTAAGAAAAGAATTCTTAATAGGAATATTGGTTGGAATTGGACTTGGAATTGTAGCTTCAATAAGGGCATTCGCGGGTCAAAGAGCACTTATGCTTGGTCTTACGGTTGGACTTTCAATGACTGCAGCAATTACTGTTGCCACAACTCTTGGCGGTTTACTCCCAATTGTGTTTAAAAAATTGGGCTTTGACCCAGCATTAACATCAGGTCCCCTGGTTACTACAATTATGGATATAACTTCACTTCTCATCTACTTTAGTGTAGCTGTGAAAATAATGCAATAAGATGATTGACTATCATATACATCCTTATTATTCACTGGATGCAAAAGGGACTATAGAAGAATACTGCGAACGTGCAACAAAATTTGGTCTTGAGGAAATTTGTTTTACACCACATTTTGAGATTGACCCGGTAAGAAAAAAGCTTGATGATAAGGTACGAATAGGTAATCAAATCGTTTCAATGAAATCAAATTGGATTGAAATTTATCTCAAAGACCTAAAAAATGCAAAAAATAAATATCCAGACCTTAAAATTAAAGCAGGAATAGAAGTAGGCTACGAGTTTGAGATTGAAAATGAATTAAGAGAATTTCTGAATAAATATGAGTTTGATTTTATACTTGGAGCTATTCATTGTGTAGACCATATAGCTATATCAGACCACAGAGAGTGTTATGCTTATTTCAAAACTATTGCTCCAGGTGAATTATGCAAAAAGTATTTTGCCTTGCTTGAAGCTTTAATAAAATCAGGATTATTTGATTGTGTGGCACATCTTGATGTATATAAAAAGTATGGATTTTACCATTATGGCGATAAGTTAATTAAGGAAGCAGAACCCTATATAGATAAAATAATTAAATTGATTAAATCCAGAGCGATGCCAATTGAGGTAAATACAAATTCAGGTGGCAAAAAGAGGGGGTTTAATGAACTCTATCCATCGCCTTTGATATTAAAGAAACTACATAAGAATAATCCTCATCCAATTTTAACTATCGGCTCTGATGCTCATAAACCAGAACACTTAGGATTAGGAATTAAAGAAGCGCTTGATACTTTGAATAAGTTAGAACTTAAAGTTTTCAGAGTAGAAGCACATCAATTTCAACCAGCGACAGTTCAGAGATGAAGCCACAGATTACACGGATTTCAATAAATAATCTGTGTAATCAGTGGCTATAAATTTAGTTGATAGAGTGCCATGAAGTTAACACAGCTCACATTTAATAAGATTGAAATTACCTGCTCGCCGGATAAATCTTCCGGTAAGCAGAAAAGAAATATCATTAAAGCATCTTCGCCGACGACTTTTGAATTAAAAGAACTTGATACTCTTGCAAAAGATATATTTAATCTATACAAGAGCAAAATTAACGAGAAGGCAATAAAAATTGGCTTATGCAAGAGCGAAGCCAATGCCTATACTTATCCAATATTGTGTCAAGATAAGCCCACATTACTACACTTTATAATTTATAGCCTCACTACTACTGGCATTTCCATAGAGTTACAAAATGAACAAGAGGCGAAGAAATTTTACAGAATCTTTAGGGACCAAAAAGAAGTGAAAGAGGACATTGAATACATAATGGAAAATGTAAAAGGTAGCCTCAATGAAATTATTGCCGCCCTTTTATGGCAAATTGGCGCTATCAAGGTAAGTCTGGGAGACTTAAAGCCTTTTTTTAAAGTTGATGAACGAAAAAATTATAGTCCATTCTACATTGATGTTAAGTGTTTATCCAGATATAATAGATACAATGATTTTATAATAAGTGAAGCAGCCACTCTTATAAGCAAGTTAGATTTTGATATCATCTGCAGTATTGAATCAGGAGGTATCCAATTTGGCACTTTGCTTGGCGAGAAGCTTAATAAACCATCATTTTTTACAAGGCGTGAAAAAAAATATAAAGAAGCTTCTCTACTTGAGATAAAGGAACACGAAATTTATATGAAAAAGGTTCTCCTTGTTGATGATACTATTGTCAAGGGTTGGGGGAAGGAAAGAGTGATAAATGAGCTTAAGGCACGGGGTGCCCAAGTCAATGATTGTCTTGTAATCTTTGACAGACAGCAAAAAGGGAAAGAAACTTTAAAATCAAAAGGTGTAAATCTTCATTATTTAACAAATCGGGATGCCGCTCTTTCAACTGCTATTCCCCGACTCATAACTTGTTTAACTGATGAAGAGTATGCCGAAATAACAAATTACTTCAAAAATCCAAAAGCCTGGCACCAGAAAAAAGGGTTCCCTTATAAGGAACTTAGAAAGTAAAGCCATTGATTTCACAGATAATTGTTAAGTATATTAGAATATCCGCAAATCAGTGGGCAGAATATCAGATTATTAGCATATCGGAACTGATGTTCTGAGTTACTGGTACCCTTCCCACTGATATTTTGGTCCTCTAATATGCCACTTGATACAATCTGTGTAATCTGTGGCTTCTTTTTTTCTTGACAAAGTCAATTTTTGTATTATATTTTTAATTGTGCGGGTGTAGTTCAGTTGGTAGAACGTCTGCTTGCCAAGCAGAAGGTCGTGGGTTCAAATCCCATCGCCCGCTTTAAAATCAGGGAATAGTGGTTAGGGATTAGTAACAAGTTTTCGCTTTTCATCACTAACCACTCTGCACTAATCACTGCCGTTTGTGGCGGCGTAGCCAAGTGGTAAGGCAGAGGTCTGCAAAACCTTTATTCGTCGGTTCAATTCCGACCGCCGCCTTAAATTTGAACATTCCCCAAAATTTCCTCCCAACCCGTTTCCGTTAACTAACGGATGATGGACTAATTCGTTGACAAATAAGAAAAAGGACAAAGAAAGAAATGGAACACATATCCCGCACATAGGTTATGTGCGGGATTAACAGGGATTTAAAGAGAAATCAAGAGGCAAAAAAATCTCTTTTAATCTTATCCAATCCCTGTTTATAAAATGCTTTGTGGATACAAGGTCATTTTGCATTTACTGTTTATTTAGCAGTTTATAGAGAAAAACCTGAAAAAATGGGGAAACTCCTGTCTATTAAAACTTGCTTTTATAATAAAATATTGTAGCATAAAATTATGAATGAAACAATCCCATATTTTGGACAATTTCTATCACTTTTAGCTGCACTAATCTGGGCATTTGCAGTTATACTTTTTAAGAAAAGTGGAGAAACAGTTCATCCACTTGCCTTAAACTTATTTAAGAACCTTCTTGCTACAGTTTTATTCCTTCCTACAATGTGGATATTTAATATAGCAATAATCCGCCAGGTTCCTTATAATACTTATTTTCTACTTATTTTAAGCGGAATTCTTGGTGTAGGAATTAGCGATACACTCTTTTTAAAAAGTTTAAATCGAATAGGAGCGGGCTTATCAGCTATTGTTGACTGTATGTATAGTCCATTCATTATAGGTCTTTCTGTAATATGGTTAAAAGAAAGCTTAACCATTTTACAAATTATAGGTGCACTATTAATTATTTCTGCTGCACTTTCAACAATTTATATAAAAAAGATAGGCAAAATAAGCCGTAAAGACCTTTTAATTGGAATCTTCTGGGGAGTATCTGCAATGGCTATACAAGCTGTAAGTATTGTAATGATAAAACCATTACTTGAACAAAATCCTTTATTATGGACAACAGAAATTCGTTTATTAGGTGGTGTTGTTTTTCTTATTTTTATTACTTTATTTTATCCATCACGGCATAAAATTATTTCATCACTTTTTTCCACTCGCAGTTTGGGTTACACAATCAGTGGGTCTTTTATTGGAACGTATCTGACAATGTTTATTTGGTTGGCAGGAATGAGATTTACTCAAGCCTCTATCTCATCAGTATTAAATCAAACAAGCAGCATTTTTATCTTCATATTAGCCACCATTTTCCTGAAAGAACCTATCACACTCAGGCGTATTATAGCAATTGCACTTGCCCTTTCTGGAGCTATTTTTGTTGTTCTTGGTTAATATAAAAAGTTGACTTTTATTATAGCTTAATGTACAATAAAAAAACAATAAAAAATAAAAGGGGGAAGGATGGCTAAATTGAAAACCCACAAAATTACTGCGGAAGATTTATATCGTTTTAAACTTGTTTCTAACTCTGAAATCGCACCTGATGGAAATAATATTGTCTTTTGCGTTGATAGAGTTGATAAAAAAACTAAAAAAAGATACTCTAATCTCTGGGTTGTGCCAACCAATGGAGGTCGTGCAAGACAATTTACTTATGGCAATCAAGTAGATAGCAATCCAAAATGGTCACCTGATGGTAAAAAGATTGCTTTTATTTCAAACAGAGCTGATAAAAAACAACCACAAATTTATATTATCCCATTTCAAGGTGGAGAAGCAAAAAAACTAACTAACTTAAAAGGCAATATTGACTCTTTTGAGTGGTCACCTGATAGTAAGCAGTTTGTCTGTATGTTTAGAAAAAAGGATAAAGAAGATATTGAACGGGAAAAGGATGAACAAAAGAAAAAATTAGGCATTATTTCCCGCCATATCACACGTGTTTTTTACAAAGAAGATGGAAAAGGATTTTTGCCAAAAGAACGCTGGCATATCTGGACAATTAATGCACGCACCGGGAAAGGCAAACAATTAACTAATAGCGCTATTTATGATGAATGGTCTCCTCGTTGGTCACCTGATGGAGAGAAAATAGTTTTTTGTTCTAATAGAAGTAGAGACCCTGACTTTGCTCCAGATGTGATAGATTTATTTATAATACCAGCAACTGGCGGCAAGTTTCATAAAATTAAGACACCCTCAGGCCCAAAGGGTATGCCTAATTTCTCACCAGATGGTAAATACATTGCTTACTATGGTAGAAAAGGCCGAGGTCAAGGATGGAAAAATATTTGTTTATGGATTGTTCCTACAAATGGCAGGGGAGAAGCAAAGAATTTAACAGAAAAATTTGACTTTAATGTATCGAGTTGGACAATTAACGACATACCTGGTGGAGTGAGGATGATGCTACCTACTTGGTCAAATGACGGGAAAACACTTTATTTTCAAGTAGCACATCATGGAAATACTGTCCTTAAATCAATAATGTTAAATGGTGAAAGTTTAAAAACAATAATTGGCGATAAAGGAGTTGTGGGTTCATTTAGTTTTAACAAAGACCAGTCAAAACTTATTTATTTCCATGCAGATATGAAAGATATAGGAGAAATCTGGCTTTATAATATACCTGCTAAACGTGCTCGTAAGTTAACACATATCAATGAAAATTTATTACGAGCAATAAACTTAGGAAAAATTGAAGAAGTTTGGTTTAAAGGAGCAGTTGATAACGATTTACAAGGATGGATTCTTAAACCACCTGATTTTAATAAAAATAAAAAATATCCTTCAATTTTAGAAATTCATGGTGGTCCAAGAGTCCAGTATGGAAATTTCTTTATGCATGAGTTTTATTATTTAGCCGCACAGGGGTATATTGTATATTTTTGCAATCCACGCGGTGGGCAAGGGTATGGTGAAAAGCACTCTAAAGCAATCTGGAATAATTGGGGAACAACGGATTATGATGATTTGATGGCATTTGTTGATTTTATTGAGAAAAGACCATATATTGATAAAAAAAGAATGGGGGTCACAGGTGGTAGTTATGGTGGTTATATGACAAACTGGATTATTGGACACACAAATCGGTTCAAAGCGGCGGTCACGCAGAGGAGTGTAAGCAACCTGATTAGTATGTATGGCTCGAGCGACTTCAACTGGGCTTTTCAAGAGGAGTTTGGAGATAAACCTCCATGGGAGAGTTTTGAAAATTATTGGCGACAATCTCCTATGAAATATATTGGCAATGCTAAGACTCCAACCCTTGTCATTCACAGTGAGCAAGATTTACGATGCCCTATTGAACAAGATGAGCAAATTTTTGTTGCATTAAAGAAATTAGGGGTAGATACTGAAATGGTTCGTTTTCCAGAAGAACCGCATGGTCTATCGCGCGGAGGTCGAACAGACAGGCGCATTGAAAGGCTAAATCATATTAGACGCTGGTTTGACAGGTATTTAAAGGAAAACTCTTAGATAATCAAGAACTTGTTAGTAGGCACACGATTTATTTAATCACTGAACACATTTTCCCTACTTTTTCACACAAATATGGCACAAATTTTCTGCTGAAATATTTCCCTTAAAATTTTCTTGACATCTTAGCATTTTAGGAATAGTATAAATTCTGGTATCGTTCTTTAATAAAAAATAATAACTCTTCACTAAAACTGCTTTTCTGGGCGAGTGATGGAATGGTAGACATAAGGGACTTAAAATCCCTTGGGTAATTTTGCCCGTGAGGGTTCGAGTCCCTCCTCGCCCAATAATAACCGCTCCTGCCTGCCGTCAGGTAGGGAGGATACAGATACCATAAATCCGAAATTCTAATTCTTTAAATCCCAAACTTTGGGGAAATTGGCCCCGCACTTATGCATAAGTGCGGGATGTTTAGAATTTTGGATTTCGTGCTTAGGATTTAGGTTTTTTAATGAGGTGTGCAATATTTGCATACCTTAGATAAATAAGACATAAACATAGAATTACATAGATTAAGGTTCTGTGCGTTTCCGTGTCATTATCTGTGGTATTCAGTGCTAAGTGGCACGCTTTTTGCTATTAAATAAAGAAAAAATGATATTCTTACTAATCGTTATTTGTCCTGCCCTATCTCTTGTTGTTGTTTTATTTGTCTGGAAACAGATATATGCCGCCAAGATTGAAGCACAAACCAGGACAATAATAGAAGAGAGTATCTCTATTTTTGCAAAAGAACATTTAAAGACTGCGCTGATTAAGAAATGTATTGAATACTACAAGCAATATGGGAAATGGGATGAATTTCTCAACTCACAAAATTTATCACCTGAAGAGATAAAACTGCTAAATCAAAGCATCAAAAAGAAGCTTGCCCCCATTCCTAATTAAAGAAAAATTCCAATTATTCCTTTTCCTACCTTTATTTCCGGAATCGCTTTTAACTTGAGCTTAAAATCATACCTCCAGTGCTCACCATATCTACTAAAATTAAATAATGCTTCCCAGCAATGCAAATCCCGATAAAGAGAAAAACTTTCGCCAACTATTTCTCTTTCTCTTAAATCATATCTTCTTGAAAGAGTTAGATTCCAGTTCTTTGTGAGATGCATCTTAACAGTGCCCCATAGACTTTGGTCACGCTCTGGAACCCAATTATAAGTCATAGAAAGTGAAAAATCCTTTTTATGAAAGTTATAAGAACTCGTAAGCCTCTCAAATTTAAATTTCTCGAGTTCATCATAAGGCTTATAGGTTGCAAACGCCCGTGAATTAATCAAGGGAAAAGGATTTGAGTAAAGCGAAATACTTACAGGATTGACTCTTGACTCATCAAAGTTCCATGAGCTACCAAGGTTAAGTCTTGCAAGTGACCATTTCTTTTCCCCAATTAGCGCATAAAAATTATTTGAAATTGAAAAGGAACAGGCTTTCTTTTTAGATGTTGAAATCTCTGCACCTGTCCAGACTTTGCTGTCTTCCCAAGAGTAAGATATTCTTGGACTCATAATGTGTCTGAGTTCAGGTTTAAGTATTGTCCTACCATAAATATTTGTTGAAAATGTCACAGAATATGACCCTTGATAAGATTTATACAAAAGGTCTTTTACTCTATAAGTATAATTTTGGCTTGTTGCTGGCGAAACACTTAAATACCGTATTATCTTAAATGGAAAGGATAATCTAAACCTATTGTTAGAGCATCGTTCACTTTTTTCTGAATATTTATCTCGGGAGATGGAGTTTGTAAATGCCCCACCATAAGAGAAATAGCCACCCAATATTCTTATAGAATTAAGATTGTAAGTAAACTTAGGAAGAAGTTTTTCTTCTGTATCCCTGTCAAGGTATTTTCTATCCTGTACTACAAAGTTTACCCCTCCCAAGTCCCATAATTTAGTAACTGCTAAATATGAGGTTAGTATTTTATCAAGTGAGACAAGTTGAGTCTCTTCATAATCAACTTTATATTCTGCATCACTCACAAAGTTCCCACTTGCTCTCAAAGAGAATCTGTGTCCAAGTCTTTGAGAATGCGTAAAATCAATTGCTCCTCTTTTTATTTTTCCTTCTCTTTCAACTATATAAGAGGCATTAAAGTTCCCTAAAAGTAAAGGCTTAATACTCCACCTTCCTTCAAGCAATAATCTTGGTCCCATTTTCTCAAAATAATCAAATATAAAAGTAGCATCTGACCACTTATTTATTACCCAATAATAGGCAATATTTTTGACATACCTTCCTTCACCCTCAGACTTTCCAATTTTTGGATAAAGGAACCCAGATTGTCTTCCTTTCTTAATTGGAAACCACCAGAAAGGAGCAATAAAAAGGGGAATGCCTTTTACGCATAAAACAAGCGGTTTCGTGTATATCATATCATCAACATATACCTTAAGTCGTCTGCCCCAAAAATAATAATGAGGAGGATTAAGGTTACAAGTTGTAAATTTACCATAATCTACATTAAGGACTTTTTTTCCAACTTTTCTTATAATTTTGCCGTCAAACCAACCCTTCTGAATTTGGGTTCGTCCATCATAGATGATGCCGTAGCCTGTATTCAAGTCATATAACATCTTTTTGCCACTTATTTCCTGTTTGCCGACCCAGAGAATAGGATTGCCATAAGCTGTGACAAAGTTTTTATTTGAATCATATTTTATAGTATCAGCTTTAGTAATTATATCAGGTGTCTTAAGTTCAGCGTGTCCTGTAAGCCAGATTATGCCTTCTTGCCATAAATAGTGAAGTGTGTCGCCAGTATAATAAACCTCAGTTGTATCAATTTTTGTAACAAGAATAAAGAGAATAAAAATCATCTGTATTAACCGCAGATAAACGCAGATAGACACAGATATTTCTCTTTTCTGTTTCTCCAGTGAAACTCTGTGTAATCTGTGGTTACGGTTTCAAAATTTAATCCATTATCCTAAAATCTTCTTATTATTAATTCGGCTACGAGCAAAAGTAGAACTAATACAAAGAATAACTTTTTTAAATTTAACCAATCTTTCCTGCCTGCCGGCAAGGCAGGTGTTTCTTTAATCTTTAATGGTGAAGGAAGAAGTTTAGAACTTATATTTACGGCAAACTTTGTTATTCCTTCAATTTCATAAATACCTGGTGTTTCAGGCATTATGCAAATATAGATTCCATCCGCCTCAATTTTTGGTGTAATCTCCTGGGTTAAGCTTGGACCAATACATTTATAAGACTTAAATTCAGGGACCTTAAATTTTACTCTCTCGCCAACTATAAAATTATGTTCCTCTATAGGTTTTCCGGCTAACCAATAAGCTACTCTGTGCATTAAAGGGACAAAAAGTGGTGATAGGACAACTTCTCCTACTTGACTTAATGGAAAAGAAAAAATAAGTCCCCCTGAGGCGGACTCTATGATTGCTGGAGTCCCATCAGAAAATCTGGCAATTACTTTCCCTTCTTTAGGAATGACTTTCCTTCTTGTGAACTTGATTTTCTTAAGTTCAGGTAGAAACTTAAAACCTGAAAATATGGGATGAGTATTAGAAATCCAGTTTAAAGTCAGGAAGTCATCCAGCCTTGTCGCTTCTCTTGGAAAGGAAAGCGTCTTTTCTCCCATATATACAGAACTGATGCTGGAAAAGGCAAGCACATCATAGTTTCTCGGATTCTTGATTTTTGGGCTTATTTCCACACTAATCCTTGAGTCTCCCTCTTCCGGAGATAAAGCATTTTTTAAGAAAAAGAGTTCCCTTGAATTTCCAACAAGGAGAACTTTTAATTCAGGTAGCAGAGGATGAACAAAATATCTTACATCATCAATAGAAAGAGCATCTTGTTCAATTTTCAATGAACCAGCATAAACATTTTGGAAAGGGAAAAATGTTATACCAGTTGAATATGGAGCTATAGTGAGTCTTGTCTCAAGGGTTTTAGAATCTATAAATAAGGCTATTAGTTTATTTTTCTCCCTTTCTGTAAAATTTGTTATCCCAATACCTATTCTGGTAGGAGTGAAAAATAAAGAATCAATAGAAAAATTATCTCCCCCCTTAAGTCCTATTAACTTAATACCAGATGTTGGAGGCAATTTGCCAGCTTTAGTAATTATATGACTTATCCCTTCAATTGGCAAACAAAACTTCTTATACTCACATTTTGAAGGAAATTTGGCACCTGAACTCAGTATGATTTTGGAGCCCTTAGCTTTAAGACGATTTGCAATTTTATTTCCCTGCTCAAAAAGGGTATGTTCTCCGGATTTAGTGAGCATATCGTAAGAATTATCAAGGACTACAATGGATTGCCTTCTTAAGATACCTGGATTAGCAAATCCAAGCACCAAAAATGCTAAACAAAGTGTACGCAGTATAAGAAGCAGTATATTTTTAAGTCTCCTAAATGCTCGTTCTCCTTTTTCGGCACGTTTAAGGAGCATAGTGCTTGAGAATTCAAATCTTCGCATTCTCCGGCGATGCCAGAGATGAATAATAAATGGGATAGGCAAAGAAAAAAGCCCAAATAAGAAAAAAGGATTTAAGAACGCCATGTTGATGAGGTTTGCTTCCTTTTACGAAGGCTAACACCTTTTACTACAAACCATTTCGTTGTTTCCATTGTAGCCGAACCCTTTAGGGTTCGCTATTCATTTTAAATCCCATTCAAATGAGCCAGAGAAAGGATACTCTCTAAAGTCCTCTACTATACTTTTACGCACAGGATTTTCAAAGATACACAATGCAACCCCTCTCACACATCCTCATTTTTCCTCAATATATGCTCATAGTAGCTCTTTTGCCATAAATTATCTCTAATTTTTTTATTAAACAAAAACCCGCTCTTTTGCTTAAATGAAGCTACAAATTGCTTCAAATCAGAATCTGCTGAGTTTCCCACTACTAATAAATGAAGATGGTCTGGCATAAAACAATAAGCCCATACTTTGAACTTAAACTTTTCAGCCTCTTTTCTTAAAGTATCTAAGACTATGCCTACCCTGTTTTCTTCTTTAAATAGCTTTTGCTTTTTCCTACAGCACAGTGTTAAAAAATAGGCATAAAACCCCTTATAGTCAAAGTCTTCAAGCCTGTGTTTTTGGGAAATAATCTTCTTGCTCATTTACATTTTGCGAGGGCTAAAGCCCTCGGCTACATACTATTCTATCTATAAGCTGAACTATGAGTTAAGCCTATCTTTCTTCGCTTTGATAGATAAAAGGTTAAAGATTTTTCCAATGGCTCAGAACTTGGAAGTAGTAAGTAATCAATGTTATGTGAATAAAAACCCTGTTTATAAGTCTCAATAAATTTATGCACCTCTCGTTGATATGAAAGTTTTATCTCTTCTCCAGCAGGCAATTCATCGCTGGTCTCAATGTCTTTAAAAATCATTGATTCTTTAAATGGGAAATCCAGCTCAGCAGGGTCAAGGATATGAAATACGATGACTTCATTCTTTTTGTGTCTAAAAATTTTCAACGCATCTATTACCTCAGTTTCAGGAGCTAAAAGGTCTGAGATAAAAATTATAAGTCCTCTTTTTTTTATTTTTGCTGCAATTTCATTAAGCACAGATGGGATTTTTGTTTTTTGCGAAGTCCTTGCCTTTTCTAAAACTTGCATAATATTTGAAAGATGGGTTTGAGTTGATGATGGGGGCGAATAGTGTTTAATTTCTTCGTCAAAGAGAGTAAAAGAGACAGCATCTTTCTGATAGATAAGAAGCCAGGCAAGTGAAGCAGAAAGATAAGCACCGTATTCAAATTTTGTAAGTCCAGAAGATGAATATGCCATTGAATTACTCGTGTCAAGTATAATATAAGCTCTGAGATTTGTTTCTTCTTCAAACTGTTTGGTATAAAATCTTTCCTGCCTTGCATACACCTTCCAATCTATTCTTCTCAACTCATCTCCTGACTGATAAGGTCTATGTTCAGCAAATTCAACAGAAAAACCATGATAAGGGCTACGATGCATCCCAACAAGGAATCCCTCAACGACAAGCTTTGCCCTGAGCTCCATTGATTTTATTCTTGATAATATTTTTGGGTCAAGATAATTTGGCATAGTTTAATTATATATCCTTTCCCTCTATTGTCAATTTATTTCTTGATGCCCAGAGAAAATATGAACCACAAGATTTCACGAGATTAACACCAGATTTTAGCCACAGAAGGGCACAGAATTTTATGGAAAAATCAAGCTATGATATGTTTTTTTCTGTGTGATTCTGTGGTTAGATTTTTCTTGACAAATTCATCTACTGAAGTTATATTTACTAAAAAGGACAAAAATTAATAGTGTTGGAGGTGCGTATATGCTTAATGAAAGAGTAGAGCATCTGCTATCAATGAATGAAGCTATTGTTTGGGCTAGCAGATATTTAAGCCGAGAAGTAACAAAATCAAATATTGCTTACCTTTTGCAATATGGTAAAGTTAGAAAGATTACTGATAATGGTGCAATTTTTGTTTCCCAATATGAATTAAAAAAATATTATGACTCTTTTCATGGGAAAAGAGAAATACAATGGAAAGATAAATTAGGTCAAGATTTAAATTGGCACTTATCTTTTGACCATTTAAGAGAAAAAGATACCACCAAGCATGTTCACAGGTTACATCCGTATAAAGGAAAATTCATTCCTCAATTAGTAGAATACTTTTTAGATAACCACACAGACAAATTTAAAAAAGAGGTATATTTCAAAAAGGGAGATATTGTGTTAGACCCTTTTTGTGGAAGTGGGACTGCATTGGTTCAAGCTAATGAATTGGGTTTACATGCTATTGGAATTGATATTTCTCCATTCAATGTTCTTATTTCAAATGTAAAAATTGCAAAGTATGATTTGCCCGAACTAAGAAGAGTAATTTATAATATTACTGAAGATTTCAAAAGTTATATTGCTAATTCTAACTCTATTGCTTTTGAAAATAAACTTTTAGAAGAATTAGCAATTTTTAATAATAAATATTTTCCCACACCTGATTTCAAATTTAGACTAAATAGGAAAGAAATAAATGAGAAAAAATATGGCAAAGAGAAGGAAAAAGAGTTTTTACCAATTTATAATAGATTAGTAAATGAATATAAAATTAAACTCAAGCAGGATAAAACTGATAATTTCTTAGATATATGGTATTTGTATCCTGTAAGACAAGAAATTAATTATATTTTTGAGAAAATTAAAAAAATAGAAAATATTAATGTCAAAAAGATATTAGCAATTATTTTAAGCAGAACCATTCGTTCATGCAGAGCAACTACTCATTCAGACTTAGCGACTTTAAAAGAGCCAGTATTTACAACATATTATTGTACAAAGCACAAAAAGATATGTAAGCCATTATTTTCAATTTATAAATGGTGGGATAAATATACTAAGGATACAATTCAAAGAATTTTAGAGTTTAATCTTTATAGAACTGATTCTTACCAAATATGCCTTACAGGTGATTCAAGGACAATAAATATCTTGAGAGAATTAGAAAAGAAAAATCCGATTTTTGCTGAATTAGCTAAGAAACAAGTAATTAGAGGAATACTTACAAGTCCGCCATATGTTGGACTAATAAATTACCATGAACAACACGCATATGCATATGACCTTTTTGGCTTTTCTAGAAGTGATAAGTTAGAAATAGGACCACTTTTCAGAGGTTCAGGTGTAGAAGCAAGAGAATCCTACGTTCAAGGGATAATAGATGTTCTTAATAATTGTAAAAAATTTCTTGTTGATGATTTTGATATTTTTCTTATAGCAAATGATAAATATAATCTTTATCCGACTATTGCAGAAAAATCAAGAATGCAAATTGTTAATCGCTATAAGCGACCTGTGTTGAATAGGACTGAACGAGATAAAGGAGCTTATTCAGAAATTATATTTCATTTAAAATCAAGCCGTAGATTTGGAATATGAAATTATCCAAAAGGACTAAGATCAAGATCAATACATTACTTTGCCAAATCATACGAAGTAAATTGGAAAAGTATAAGCCTGAAACAGTATACATGCCATTTCATCATAGACTTCTTGGCAAGGATAGATATGCTATGTTTTCATTTATTCAATCGTTGAATACTACTTTTGGAATGTCTATCTGGGAACAGGTTGCGGTAATTTTGGCAAAAGGTGCTAACAATTATGCAGAAAGACAATATAAATTACTCGGTGAAATAGACGAGGAAACGGGAAAAGTCATAAATGAGATTCATTATAAGTTGAGGAAAGGTGAGATTACCGCTGATAAAATGAGTGAAGTTGAGCAGATTAGGATGGGAATAAAGAAAGGTCAGGCAAAGGTTGATCCAGATTCAACAGTAGATTTGTTCGTGAAAGTCGAAGATACAGAAAACTACTTTGATATCACAAGTGCAAAACCTAATATGAAAGAGTTTGTAGCATTAAAACTTAAACTTCTCAGGTGGACAGCTTTGAGGATGAGTCAAGATAAAAACGCAAAGGTTTTTACAAGACTGGCAATCCCATATAACCCTTACCATCCCGAACCTTATGAGCGCTGGACCTTAAAAGGATTATATGATTTAGAAAGAGGAGAAATTTTAGTTGGTGAGGAATTCTGGAATTTTGTTGCCAGTGATAACATCTATGAAGAATTATTAGATGTATTTCAAGAAGTAGGAGAAGAATTAAGAAATGAAATAGATAAAAGATTTGCTGAATTTAGAAAACGAGAAGAGATAAAATGACCAGAAAAGAAATAGAACAAGAGTATAAAAAGTTGGGCTTTGAACTATTTGAAAACAAACCTAAGATCAATACGCCATATCCACCAGAGATAGTTAAAAGAAGAGAGTTTTTGCTTTTTGCTCAAGTGCATTTAGGTAATATTTTGGGTGCCAAGCTAAAAGGAGATGAATGGGATGAAAGCTTTGAAACTGATATGTATCACAAAGTAATGGAAATTTATTATAATTGGGAAAAAGATAAACAAAAGGGGATATGAGGATGAGACTATATAAATGCAAGAATTGTGGGTATTCTGGAGATAAATTTGTCTTCCAATTTAATGATTATACTTACTGCGTTGCGTCTAATGATGAAGAACCTGAGTTCATAAATTGCTGTCCTGAATGGGTGTCTGATAAAGTGCCAGTTGGTGATGCTGAAATAGGTGAACCTGTTGGGTGTCCTGAATGTCATGCCTGGGGTGTAAGTAATTTTGAGTTAGTTTTCTGAAAATTCATTAAACTTTGCACGATTCTAAAATCGTGCCTACATTTTAATCTGTGGCTGTTTTTCTTGACCACCGCACAAACGGGAAAGGTATTGAAAGGCTCAATTTGTACCTCTTTCTTTTTTGGTATTGCACATAAGACTTTCATGGCTACCTTCTGTTTAATTATCAAAGGGATTTAAAGAGATGGGCAGGGACAAGCCCTGCCCCTACATTTTTTATCTCTTATCCCGCACATTCCGCCTCAGGCGGATTATGTGCGGGACTCTTCTAATCCCTGTTATCTTTAAAGTCATCTCTCACGAAGTGAGAGATTTTTCTTGACCACCGCACAAAATACATTTGTACGGGATCAAGAAAACTCTAAGCATAAGCGTCTCGCTTTACTCAACGCATTAGCAAGATTTTTCTTGACAAAAGTGGCAATTTAAGATATTGTAAATAAAATGGTATTTTTATTTTGTTTATTATTAACTTTTGGCGATAGGTATGTGGGTGAATTTATGGAGCTTGGCGTCGGTGCAAGAGCTTTGGGAATGGGAAATGCCTTTGTAGCACTTTGTGATGACCCAACAGCCTTTTATTGGAATCCAGCTGGTCTTAAACAACTTAAAACAAGAGAGCTCTTTTTGATGCATTCAGGAGATTTTGATGGTATAGTGAATACTAATACAATTGCTTTTGCTTATCCATCATCCCTCAATACCCTTGGAGCATCAATTTACTGGATTGGAGTCCCTGATATAGCTATAACAGATTCATCTGAAGCTGGCATAGAGGCAAAAGAATATATTAATGTAACAGATTATGTAACTTATCTCTCCTATGCCCGTTCATTTAAGACTTTTGATGTTGGTATAAATGTAAAATTTGTTTTCAGGGATTGGAATGTTGTATCCGCTTATGGATTAGGGACAGATATTGGCATTTTGTCAAAATTTGAATGGCTAACACTGGGATTAAATATTGTCAACCTAACAGGGACAGAACTTTTCTGGTCTAACGGGAGTCGTGATTGGATACCACCACTTATAAAAACCGGCATTACAGCATTTCATGATTTTCCTGTTGGACACCTAAACTTTTGTCTTGGCTTTGATACAAGTCTTGAAGAAAGAGTAGCTGAATTTACAAACCTACATACAGATACTTATTTGGGATTTGAATATTGGTGGAAGGAAAAACTTGCCCTTCGTGTGGGACGAGATAAGGGATTCTTTAGTACTGGTTGTGGGTTAATTTATCGGACACTGAAGCTCGATTATGCTATGAAGTTTCACCCCGACTTAGGGCTCGTTAAAAGATTTTCTGGTTCAATTGTATTTTAACTCTTATGTGTTTAGGTATTCCAGCCCAAATAGTAGAGATTAAGGAAGATGGCATGGCACTTGCAGACATTGCTGGAGTCAGCCGTGAGATTGGCATCCAGCTTGTGCCTGAAGTAAAGGTTAAGAATTGGGTTATCCTACATGCCGGATTTGCCATCCAGATACTTGATGAAAAAGAAGCCAAAGAGACACTAAAACTATTAAGAGAAATAAGCAATTATAACCCCAAATAATACATTAACCGCAGATAAACGCAATGACATTTCTGGTGTAAATCTTGTGGTTTGTGTAAATAAGGGAAAATGGAAAAATTGGGAAAAGGGGAAATTATATTTCTTTTTTCTTCCCTTTTTACCCTGTTTACCCTTTTTCCTTTCACTACACAAATCTGATAGTCTGGTATTCTGATATGCTTTTTTGAGTATGATTGGAATAATACCTGCTGCTGGATTAGGAACAAGGCTTAAAAATATAAGTCGTGGAAAGCCAAAAGAACTCTTACCTATCCAGGGGAAACCAATGATTGAGTGGGTAGTGCTTGAAGCCTTAAAATCAGGACTCTCAAAAATTATTATAGTTATAAGTCCTGAGAAAAAGGAACTGCAAGAATATTTGAGCAAGTTCCCAAAAATTACTTTTATCTATCAGCCAGTGCCTTATGGATTGGCAGATGCAATTTATAGATGCAAAGAGATTGTTGGAGAGTCAAAATTTGCCGTCCTTTTGCCAGATAACATCTTTATTGGTAAACCCCCTATAACTCGCCTTCTTCAGGTAGCTGAAAGTTATCAAAAGAATGTAATAAGTTTAATAGAAGTAACTCGCTCTCAAGCACCTTACTTTGGGAATTGTGGTAAAATTGAGGTCATTCCTATAAATTCAACTCTCTTTGAACTCACAAAACTTAGTGATAAGGGAGCGGGCTTCTTTTCTACTAATGGCAAGCCGATGGTTTTAAGGACTTTTCCGAGACATATATTCTTTCCTGAAATATTTGAATATATTGATAAATCCAGACCAATCCATCTCCGCCTGAGGCACATAACGGATAAGGGAGAATTAGATGATGTTCCTGTTCTTCAAGCTATAATAAGTGAAAGAAAATTTTTAGGCGTTCTTGCAAAAGGCAAAGCTTTTGATGTAGGACATCCAAAGGGCTATAAAAATGCTAATGTAAAAATCAAAAATCAAAATGACAAATCAAAATTTATTTAAAGTAAAAATCTTCTCTTCTATCTTTAAAGATATTATTGTATTCATTTAAGTTTTTATCAAGTGCTTCTTTTGGCTCTATTTCAATAATTTTTACACATTCTTCTTGGCGAGCTTTTAAGATTACTTCTCCTTTTGGATTTACAACCTGGGATTTGCCAGTAAATTTATAATTTTTTTCAATTCCTGTCCTATTAGAAGTTATAATAAAGACCCGATTTTCAATTGCCCTTGTCTGCATCACAGGTTGACAATAAGGGAGGACAAGATTAGCCGGATGGCATATTATTTGTGCACCTTTTAAAGATAGAGTCCTTGTGGCTTCAGGAAAGAGCCAGTCAAAACATATAAGAAGCCCCAGCTTTACCCCTTTAATATCAATAGCTTCAAATGGCAGATTGCCGGGCGTAAAGATTAGTTTTTCACGAAAGAATAAATGTATTTTTCTATATTTATAAACAGAGCCACGAGGAGAGATAAGGACAGCCGAGTTGTAAATATTATTTTCATCCCGCCCCTCGCAAGAGGAGCGGGATTCATCTAATTCAGCAATTCCAAAAACAAGCGATATATTTTTAGAGCTTGCAATTTTAGCTAATCTTTTAGTGCTGGGCCCAGGAATTGGTTCAGCGAGAGGGAAAAGTTCCTTTTTTGTTTCAAACGCATACCCAGTAGTTGCAAGTTCAGGCAAAACTAAAAGCTCAGCATTTACATTTTCAAGCAATTTCTCTATTTTTTGAAGATTCTTTTCCTTCTCTTTAAAGAAAGGCTCAAATTGCAAAAATCCAACTTTCATATTATAAAGCTATATACCTATAGGCATTATCACTTATACAAATTAAAATTCAAAAAGTTTTGTAGGCACGGATTCAATTCGTGCTATCTTTTATACGATTAGAACCCGTGCCTACATTGGCTTTTAATGTATTAGCAGCATCTTCTGTGTCCGCGTTTCGTTACCTACTTTCAATTGGTAAAAATAAACACCGTTTGACAGTCTTCCTTCTTTATCTGATTTGCCGTCCCACTTTACTGTGTAGGTTCCTGATTGCTTTCGCTCATTTGTTAGGACACGAACCAATCTACCACAAATGTCATAGACCTTTAGGCTGACCCAATCTTTCTTTCCCACTGTATACTGAATATTAGTTGCTGAACTGAATGGATTGGGCTTATTCTGATGTAAAAGGGTTACTAATTCAGGAGCAGGACTTTCTTCCACTCCAACATCAAAATAGAAATCTATGCCAGATACTTCTCCGGGGTCTGTAACATTAACCCAACTGGCCGCTCCTGGAACACTTGCATAGAAAATATCATACCTTGGCGTCCCGTCAGTAATAGGCACATTTTCCCACCACTCATCAGTAAGGTTTCCCCACCAGTCAAGTGTTCTCAATGCATAATTCCCTGTCCTAAGTCCACCAAGTCTGTAATCTCCATGATGTCCAGTACCAGTTTGCACCAGATGACCTGTCCCGTCATAACCAAAGACCTCAACATCAAATAGCAATGATGTATCTCCATTAGATACCGTTTTTACATAACCAGATATAGCACCACCAGCAGTATCAATTGCTATATTTGCATCTGGGTCACCAGCAGGCACAACCACTAAAGTATCACTTAAAGCATCATCAAATGTAGCTCCGCCACCATAGTATTTAACTGCATAATTAGTGTAAGGCATAATTGCAGCTACTTTATGGGTTCCGGCAGGCACTCCATATGCACGATAGCCACCACAGAATGTATTAAATGCCCAGCCAGAGAATGCTCCAGTAGTGGCATTGTAGACAAATATAGAAACCGTAGTGCTATCACTTGATACCCGCTTTCCGCTGTGTGTTATAAAACCTTGAATTGAACCACCAAGTTCAAGCGTAAAGTCCTTGTCAAGGGCCGTATCTCCAGCAGTGACAGTAATTGGTGTAGCACCAGTCCAATTCGGTGAACCATCCCAATATTCAGGCACAAAGTTAGGCGCAAGGTCAGACTGGGCTTGCCACCACTGCGAGCCTAATGGAGTTGCATAGAGCTTATAATTACCAGGCTGAAGCTCTATTAAATAATAACCGTCGCAAGGGCATGAGTATGTGGATGTTACAAAGTCGCCATCACTTGCCTCATATACCTCAACCACAGAAGAAATTGGAGTTGTTCCATCACTCTCATATACATTGCCTGAGATATAGCCATATTCTGCTCCCGGGGCAAGACTGAAATTGATAGGTTGTGTAGTATCACCAACAGTCACTGGAACACGGGTAGCATCTACAAAATTAAATACATCATCATAGTATTCAGGCACATAGTCAGATTTAGATGCACGTAAAATATAATCGCCAGCCTGTAAGCCTCCAACTATATAGTTTCCACTCGCATCGGTCCAATCAGAATTAACATACCAGCTATTTGTATCATAGGCAGTAACATACGCCGAGCATAAAGAGTCACCTGCATCACTCTGAACATTGCCGGCAATTGCGCCACCAAAGTCAAGGACAAAATCTATATCTGGTATCGTATCATTCTCAATCACCCATACAGTATCTTTATCTTCCCAGTTAATTGCATCATCCCAATACTCATTTACATATCCAGAAGCATTAGTTCTCACATTGTATGGATTACATATTAAGTCTTCAATAACATAGTAGCCATCTATATCAGTGTATGCACCTCCGTAATCTCCTGGCTCATACCCCCAAAATGTGGATGCATAGACCCAGGCATTAAAAATTGGGGTTGTCCCATCACTCTCGTGTAGATGCCCGGAAATTGCACCTGCGGGCCAACGTTCAAGTGAATAGTCTATACCAAAGGTAGTATCATTTACATTCACATTCACAACCGTAGCACTTTCCCATGTTGATACATTATCATAAAACTCGTCCTTATAATCACTCACTGTACCTTTAAATTTATAACTACCTTGTGGAACATCCGAAAGAGTATATTCACCATTAATATCAGTATATGCGTAAAAATACTGGTAATGCGTGCTGTCAGTGTATCCATAAAGGTTAACAGATTTATTAGCTATAGGAGTGAACCCATCAACTTCATAGAAGTAGCCATTTACAAAGCCAGCGCAATCAAGGTAAAAGTTCTTGTCCCATACTGTATCAGCATCGGCAACATTAACAAGTGCAGCATCCCACCAGGAGTGAACATTATCATACCACTCATTTATCCAGCCAGTATAGCTATAGGTACGCAAATAGTATTTACCACTATGTAGCCCACTAATCATGTAATACCCATTGTAACCAGAATAGTAGCTTCCAGCAAAATAACCATATTCATCAAAGGCATTTACGGTTACCCCAGAGATTCCACTTGTGTCTTTTGCCCAATATGTTGAACCAGCAATTGCACTGGTGCCAATCCCCTTCCTTGAGACATTGAAGTAACTTACTATCTCCTCAGGAGTCCTGCCTTCAGCTTGTAGATTAGCTACCTCTTTAAGATGTTGTCTAACCCTATATTCAACTGGACTTATGCGCTCTTTCTCCATACGCCGCATTGTGGGCTCAATCTCCCTTTTTTGTTGTTCAACTCTCATATCCATCTTGTTAGACCATGCCCTCTTAAGTCCAAATGGCACCTTATTTGCCTCTATCAATAATTCCATATGCTCGCGCACCTCTTGAGGCGAAAGATGGACATCTGCTGAAACAGTCAAAAGAAACAATCCTATTACTAAATACATCGTCCCTCCTTACTATAGGCTAAATGGTTCACAGGGTGGAAGACTTATCTTTCATCTCTTCCTGCCCTTCCACATAGCAAGAAAGAGATGCTCAATTATAAATACCTAAATGCCTAAATACCCAAACACCTAAATTCTTTTTTAGGTATTCCTGCCTACCGTCAGGCAGGTAGGAATTTTGCCTGCCCGCCACTTCGTTTTGGCAGGCGGGGACTTTTAGGCGTTTTTCTTCATAGGCATCACCCCCTCAAGATAAATTCAAATATCAAAAATTTTATATATAATATACATTTATTTCAGTGATTGTCAAGTAAAAAACAGCCACAGATTACACAGAGAAAAATAGCCACTGAAAGACACAGAATTTCACTGAAGAAAAAATTCTTGTGCTTTTCTGTGTGATTCTGTGGCGTTCATACTTTTATAGTATTTTTTAACTTCTTTAACCTATCAACAAAGGTATTAAAATCTTTATCCTCAAATGCGTCATTGGTTATTCTTAGACGAGGACCGCTAAATAGTGTAACTCCAGGTAAGACTTTGTGAACTTTCCCACCGAGAATTATGTTCACTACTTTCCTGTTTATTTTTTTGAAAACATTTATATCAGTAATCTGGCTTGCTTCAATTCTTGAGAGTTGCTTTTGTTCCCCCCGATATACATTAATTCCACTCTCGTCAATCTCAATCACTCTGATTCCATTTTCTCGCCATCTGAGGTAATCTATTATAAAATAAAGGGCTAATGCCAGAAGCATCACTATAAATATAAGAGAAGCATAGAGACCTCTTATCGCTAAGAGGAAAAATAACAATACCCCTCCTGCAACGATTCCACCAATAATGTTTACTATCAACAATGAGGATGCACTTGCTTCCATCCTAAAAATTTCCTCTTGCTTTTCTTCTTGCAAATCCATTTTTTATCCCTCCAAGTTTAATTCCATATTTTTCTATTCCTCAGTCCCGTGGTTCGTATAAATCGGCAGCTTTTGCATACATCTCAAGGGCTTTATCGTCATCACCAGCATCATAATAGGCATCACCTGCGGCATAATACATATTGGAGGCACGGTAAATATCATCAATCTCTTTAAATCTTTCTCCTGCCTTAACGAATGCCTCTGCTGCTTCTATATATTTCTCTACCACCAGGTATTCATTGGCAGCATAGCCGTACCTCCAAGCGGCGTAATCCACTTTACCGATATTACCATAAATTTGTCCTGCCTTGTCCAGTACTTGAGCCGCCTTTATGTGGTTTTCTGCTTGCTTGTAAGTATAACCAGCGAGATCATAATATTGAGCAGACTTATCTAATTTCTCTGCTTTTTCATGATATTCAGCTATCATCTGCAAAACTTGGGCACACTCTAATTCATCAGGGGGCAATTGTTCCAAAGAATGTATTATTTTTTGCTTCTCTTCTGAAGGTTGTTTTGCAACTTCTTTTTTGAGCTTCTCGGCTTCATCTAATGCTACCAGACGAATCTTGGCTGACATGCCCTCATCTCCTTCGGGGTTGAGTTCAATAACATTTTCAAAGTCCTGCTTTGCCTCAAGAAATTGTGACTTCCTGGTATATGCAAAGCCTCGCCAAAGATAGAGTTTAGCATCCAGAGAATCAAGTTCTATTGCTTTTGTATAATACTGAATGGCTGAATCATAGTCCGCTTTCTCAAAGGCATTCTCACCTTCACCGAGATACTCCTCGGCTGTCGTTGCCAAGAGAGCCGTGCTCCATAAAAAGGCTACTGAAAATATAGCTACAAATCTTCTCATCTCACACCTCCTTTTTTCATCACGGAATCGTCTCTTTTGTTTAATCTGTGTCTATCTGTGTTCATCTGCGGTTACACCTTGAATTAAATACAATTTCTGTGTTTCCCTCATGGAGTTTATCCCGCAAAATGCGGGATGTTTCCGTGATTTCTTATTTCTAAATACCCTCTAAATCATTTCTATTGTTTTATTTGTTCAAGAAAAGCCCTTATTGCAGGGGCGTTCGGGCTGTCGGGTGCAAGTGATAAGTATTTTTCAAAATCTGTAACTACCTGCTCAAATTTCTGCTGTTTATAATAAAACATCCCCCTAATATAATAGACATCTGGATTATCAGGTGCTAACTCCACCGCCTTATTATAGTCGAGCTCAGCATCAGCGATTTTGTCGTAAAACGGGCTGTATAATTTTGCTCTCAAAATATAGGCTTCTAAATAGTCGGGATTCGCTGAAATAGCATAGCCTACATTACTTATTGCGTCACGCCAAAGCTCTGCCCATTCTTCCTTTGCACTATCACCGAAGGCAGCAAACTTGTAATCTGCTAAAGTTGAGTATGCTAAAGCCCTTATATAGTTAGCCTCGGCATCTCTCGGGACTTCAATATCACATTTTCCCTCAATGTCATACATATCAAGATATACACTCCTTACTGTGTCTATTGTTCCTTTTGCTTTGTTGAAAAATGTTTCTGCACCAGGAGAATCACCCTCATTGAAACTCTGTGAACCCCAGAATAGAAATAGAAGTGTCCGTGACTTTAAACCATCTATATCATCGTTGATAACCTCCTTAAATTTCCTAAAAATAGAACATACCTCAACTCTTTCCGTATCTGTAAGCTCACGTACCTCGCCTTCACTAACTCCTATTGCCGTTATAAGCTTGAACACATACTCCCTGAGGTCCCTTACTGCTTGTAGTCTATCCAAATCACCTTCATAGTGTGCCAGAGCTTGCTCATAGTATGCTTCTACAATAGTATACCAATTATCTATATTTTCAGTATGAGCTTTCACAGCCAGAACATAATTGCCATCCCTTGCAAGAGAACGACCCAATATAAGCAGTGTATATATTTCCTGAGATGAGATAAGACGAGCTATCTCTTTTAATGTTTCTGGTGACTCTTGAAGGCATTTTTCAATTTTTTGGTCCTTTGCATTCTGAATCATAATGCTCAGCATACCAGGATAGTTGTTGTCCATGTCGGTTTTTGTTTCCTTCTTTATAAGAATATCACTTGCTCTCCGATAAGAGGCTATAGCTTTGTCATATTCACCCTTTTTATGTAAATCTGCTGCTTCTTTGGAAAAGGCAATAGCTTCTGCATATTCCGGAAAAAGCTCCGCTGCCTTGTGAAAATTCTCAATAGCCCCCATGTAATCTTCCTTTTTGTGTGCCCTGCGGGCTTCAGAAAGCCACTCACTCGCCTTTTGGAGTTTTGCCTGGTCGTCCCCAAAACTTTGAAATCCGATGAGCAAAAAGATACAAACAAGAAGTGTCTTTAGTAAACTACTATTTTGTTTAAAAGTAATCATAATCCCTCCTTCCTTAAATCACTGCTTGATGCTGTTCAAAATTTCCTGTATTTTTGCCTTGAATTCAGGATTATCAGTTAATTCCAGTGCCTCATTTAGGTCCTCATGAGCGCCTTCCAAATCACCAGTCTTTGCACGCAGAAAACCCCTTTCTACCAACGGCTCTGCAAAACACGGATCTACTTCAATCGCCTCATCATAATCTGCGATAGCACCCTCAAGGTCTCCTTTTGTTGCCTTGGCAAGCCCTCGGTAATAATAGGACGGCCCTAACTCTAATCGATGATGATACGCCAGACCTTTTGTTATCACATAGTCATAATCAGAAATTGCCCCATCATAGTCACCCAGCATATATCTTATAAGACCGCGTCGGATATATACATCAATAGTCACTCCGGAATAATCGTCGCCTGTTGTCAAGTGCTCAACTGCCCTGTTATAGTTCTCCAATGCTCCTTCAGCATCACCCAGCCCTTGTTTAGCAAGACCTCTCCCACGATAAGCTCCGCTTGAGGTAGAATCCATTTGAACAGCCGTATCATAATATGCAAATGCCTCGTCAAATTTACCATCAAGCAACGCATTCTCTCCCTTTTCAAGACAGAGAGGATACTTTATCTTCCTCATTGCCTCTGCCACTTGTTTTCGAACATCCTTATTTTTATCATTAAGGGCGGCATTGAGTGGCTCTACGGCATGGTTGTCTTTTATTTTTCCCAACGCCTCTGCCGCCCCTAACCGGACCCTCCAATCTTTATCCTTGAGGGCAGCAACAAGTGACTCCACAGCGCGACTATCTTTTATCTCACCCAATGCACCTGCTGAATACATTCGGACACTTCCATCTTCATCATTTAGGGTAGCAATCAATGGCTCCACTGCACTACTATCTTGTATATACCCAAGTGCATCTGCCGCATAAGCTCGAACATTCTTATCCTTATCCTTAAGGGCAGCAATAAGTGGCTTTATGGCTGGCTTGCCCACACGCCCCAGTGCCTCTGCTGCCTCTAAGCAAACGCCCCAATGTTCATCCTTAAAGGTAGAAATGAGTGGGGCTACTGCACGCTTATTTCTTGTGTATCCAAGTGCCTTTGCTGCAAATTGTTGCACCCACTCATCCTCATCCTTAAGAGCAGAAATGAGTGGCTCTACAGCTGGCTTGCCTATACGCCCCAGTGCCAATACTGCATTCTCGTTAACATCCCAATCTTTAAGAAGAGCAATTAGGAATGGTATAGCAGGAGCTGCCTTTTCACCCATCTCCCCTAATTCAATAACAGCCTTTCCTCGGCGATAGTCGCTTTCGAAATACAACTTTTCAATCTCTTCCCTCACCTCGGAAGGGATGTCTTTGGGAATATTCTCCTCTGGAATATCTGGCTGGGCATAAACTGTGCTCCATAAAAGAAGCACTGAAAATAATATCACAAATCTCTTCATCTCACACCTCTTTTAAGCCACGGGTAGACAGAGAACAGAAAACAGAGAACAGATAATTTCTAACTTCTGACATCTGACTTCTGATTTCTGTATTCTGCCTTTTCTGTGTAATCTGTGGCTCCATTTTTAGACAGCCCCTTATTCTTGCCAAAACTTGGCTTCACATTTTGGGCATTTTTTAAGGTTTACTCCTCTTCCTAAATAGCGATTGCACACAGGACAACGCCAATTCTTTAGTGAGTATATAAATGCAATCAAAATAATGATAGAGCCTATAATTATAGAGATAGGATTTACTAACAAAACCAGTATAACAGCAAACAACGCAATAGGAGCTAAAATGATTTGACGCTTCCTCTTTTTTCTGAACTCTTGAATAATTTGTTCGTCGCTCTTTTCCATCATTCCTCCAGTGTTATCTTGCAGATTGCTTTCTTATCAGCAACAAAGAATAAACTCTTGCCATCCTTAGAAAATTCTATGTGCCAAACTTTCTCATATTCTTTCGTTTCCTTATCGTCAATGACAATCACCTGTTTATCATTTTCTAACACTGCTCCATAAGCATAATGTTTGCTATCACCTGTAAAGAACACATCATAGAGTATTTTATACACTTTACCCTGTTTACCATCAATGACAAATACATATTTATCCTCACCTAACTTCTTCCAAGAGGCATAGTATTTACTGCAGGGCGAAAAACCAGAGAAAAGGACATCTGGATACTCCTTACCATCAATCACTGCCACATAGTGATTTTCAATCTTAGCTGTATAGCCATAATGTTTGCTGTCCCTTGAAAACGAAAATTTTGAAAACAGAGAGAGATAAGATATGTCATCATATTCTTTGCTCTTTTTACCATCAACTATCACTATATATTTCCCATTCTCTAATTTTCCATAACAGGCAAGATGTTCCCCATCAGGTGAAAAAACCACTTCACCAGAATAAAGGCGCTCTGTGCCCTTCATATCATCTGCTACCAGTGCATAGCGAAGCCCTTTTAATGATATTTCATATGCATAATGCTTGCCATTTGAAGAAAGGAATATCTCGCTTGCGCTATGAACTATCTCTTTCTTTTTCCCATCAATAACAAGTAAAGATGTAAATTCTGGTGTGACAGCACCATATGCCCAGTGTTTACTGTCCTCAGAAAAGACAACTGAAGTAGCACTATAATATCCTTCACTTTTTTCTCCGTCAATAATAACATATGTTAGGAGAGACATATCTTCATCATAGACTCTCTCCAGATAAGCCCAATGTTTGCCATCACGGGATAGGGATACAGCTCCTGCAAAAGCAGAATATTCTTTGCCATCAATTATAGCATACCCATCACCCATCATAAAGAATTCTTCTTCATCATATATTCCAAAAAATGCATAATGATTTAGGTCTTCAGAGAATTGTGCTTCTTTAATACTTGCATACTTATACTCTTTGCTTTCCTTACCGTCTAATACCACTACATAATTGCCATTATCCAATTTTGCTATGTATCCATAATGTGTTACATCAGGTAAAAAAGATAAAGTCATAATTGCATTATATTCCTTGCTTTCCTTGCCATCAATTACAATTACCTCTTTCCCATTATCTAATGTTGCATGATAGCCATAATGCTTTCCGTCTGGCGAAAGAACTAAGTTATATATAAATTTATATTCTTTACTAACTTTACCATCAACTACCACTACACTTTTCCCAGTCTCCAGCAACAACGATTCATAAGCCCAGTGTTCGCCATCTACTGAATAGATGATACTTGTTATAGAGTGCCCTTCTTTTACTTCCCCAATGACAGTAGTTCTATCTTCATAATACCCATAGGCTGTAGCTCCAACTAATACAGCAAATAGTGTAATCATTACGGCAATCCAATTCCTATTTATCCTATTCATAATATCATCCTCTTTTTCAAATGTTACATAAAATCAACCACAGAGAACACAGAGTTTTTATCTCCTTTTTCTCACTATGCTCTCTGTGGTTTATTCACACATTTTTGCGCAACCATTAACGGATTAACAGTATTTGCAACAATCTCTTCCTTCACCTAACCTCCTTCGCGCATCTAAAACCGATATAGCTATCAGTACTCTTCGCAAACCCAGCATCGCGAGCAGTACATTGGCAATCCGTTTCAGGAGTGAGAGACTCATACGACCCACCACGGATACAACGCAAATAAGTTGTAAGCTCACATTCTGGATTTTTTCCAGGACTCTTTTTATAGTACTCGGGTTCATAGTTATCGCTAACCCACTCTTGGACATTACCAGCCATATCATAGCATCCATAAGGGCTTTTATCCAACTTGAAGCTACCCACTGGTACCGGTGATTTCGACTGATTGCTACATCTCAAGCTATCCCACTGATTACCCCAAGGATATTTTCTTTTATCTGTTCCCCTTGCAGCTTTTTCCCATTCTGCTTCGGTTGGTAATCTTTTTAACTTGTGAAGAAAACAATAATCACGGGCACTCTCCCAAGAAACATTTACTACTGGATAGTCGGGATAATTAAGAAAATATTCTTCCATCCCATCGAATCCAGGCTCTGGCGGATATGGTCTGTTAAATCGGTCGCAAAACTCTTTGTATTCCCGATTTGTTACCTCATACTTGTCAATATAGAAAGAATCGACATAGACCTCGTGTTCAGGTTGTTCATCGAACTTTCCTGTAGTTGAGCCCATGATGAATGTTCCGGCAGGTACCAAAACCATATCTTCGGATATCTTCTCCTTCCTCTCACAGCCTGCAAGTATCGCAAGCACGCTCAAGTATACAAAACCTTTCTGTAACATATCACACCTCCTTTTCAAATAAAAAGGCTGTTTAGCATTTGCAAACACCTATAAATAAAGAGTCTGCAAACACTAAAATGACCTTCGCCTCCTTTAAAATCCTTATTTCTAAACATCTCCATATATGAATCGATGAAAATACTTGTGAGCCTCACACTCACAAAATTTGTCGCCAGGGTCTTTACATTGGCTCATCTTCCCTCATATTCTGGTTAAATGGTAATTAGTTAAATGGTTAATTGGTGGTATCCCGCAATCCTGCGGGGTGAACTATTCAACTAACACTACTTACCATTCAACTATTTGATAGGAGGTTGTCCGAAAACTACTTTTTTATCACGCCCCGTCCCGTCCCGACGGGATTCCTGTCGGAAACGGGATCCCTGTCGGGAAAAGCACGAAATATTGAAAACACAAAGTTTTCTAAATCATTATAAATAAAAGACTTAAGTTTTTCGTGATTTCGTTCCTTCGTGGTTTCGTGATTATTTCTTGAATTTTCAGACACACTCCTATTTTCTATGAAAGATTTGTCTCTTGCAAACCTAAAGGTTTACCCTACATCTCTTTCCACTATTCCACTAACAGGTCAGCGAATCAATAGTAACTTCTTAGTTCGTGTCTTTTGCCCAACCTTTAACTGGTAGAAATAAAGACCGCTTGGCATATCTTCACCATTCCATTTTACAGTATAAGCGCCGGCTGACTTCAGTTCATTAACCAATGTCCTTACTAATTTACCACACACATCATAAATCTTTAAAGAGACTTTACACGGACACGGACACGAATAACGAATAACAGTCTTCTGATTAAATGGATTTGGATAATTCTGCATTAGTCTGATTTCTGGTATCTGACTTCTGTTTTCTGTCTCCTCAACCCCAGGTCCAGAAGGACCAAGCTCGCCATTGCCCATAACACGCTGAGCATAAATTGTGTAAACCTTCTTGTAAGTAGCTGGGTCATAATTCCTTTTATCTTGCCAGACAAATATAGCTCCACCCTGCTGGTCTGTTGTGATAATGTTCGGATAACCAAATCCAGGGTCCAGCATACTATCATGAGTACAAATTGCCACTCCTGGTGTTGTCCATTGTGTAATACCATCTGCATCTACTCTCTGGGCATAGAGGTCATAATCGAGCCAAGTATTATTAATTACTCCAATTACAGCACCGCCGCTGCCATCTGGTATAATCATTGGGGCGATAGCGCTAGAGTCTCCCGGAGACATAAAAACAGTCTTTCCATAAACACCCCACTGTCGACTGCCGTTGGCATCAATTCGTTGTCCGAATATATCGGGCCAGGTTCCAAATCGGTCATATCCCCACGCCATGATTGCACCACCAGCATCATCAGTCGTAATAGCAATGAAATCGGTTAAATCATCTGCGTAGAGACTGCAAGCAAGGGCACCGTTTAGTCCCCACTGGAGTGTGCCAGATGAATCAATTCTCTGAGCAAGTAAGCCCTGGGGTCCTTCATAGACCTCAAATCCCCATGCAATTATAGCACCACCACTGCCATCAGATGTTATGGCTGGGTCACTACCATCAGACCCAGTTGTGCAGACCATTGCTCCATTTGGGTCCCAGAGCAGGTTGCCGCCCGCATCTACGCGCTGGGCATAAACATATTTCCAATAGTCACCATAGGAAAAATTCCGCCAGACAATTATTGCACCGCCACTGCCATCGCTAATAGTTGGATAGACAGCCCCTGTATAAGAAGAACCCAGTGTCCCCCATGTAGTGATAGGTATCCCCTCTGTTGCCCATTGTGGGCTGCCATCTGCATCAATACGTTGCCCATAAACACGAACGCTGTCTTCTCCTTTGCGTTCATCATACCATACAATTATAGCACCACCAGCACCATCACTCACTATTCTGGGCCTGGCTTGATTACTATCCTCAGCACAGACTGCCACTCCACCTGATGTCCATTGTGGGATGCCATCGGCATCAAGCCGCTGAGCATAGATGTCATGGGTAAAATATGATGTAGGTTCTTGTTGGTTCCAGACAATTATAGTGCCACCAGCACCATCATCAGTTATTGCTGGCAATAAGCCAAAAAACACATAATCAGTGCTACACACTCTGACACCATTTTTTTGCCATAGATTATTCCCAAGTGAATCCACCTTTTGAGCAAATACGCCAATAAGGTATGTATATTCACCAGTAGGACGACTACCTTCCCAGGCAATTATAGCACCACTTGAACCAGCACTCACTATGGTAGGATTAGTATAGTAATTAAATGTATCACATATAGCGGTGTTAACTGTCGGGTCTGTGGACCAGGAATACAAAGTTACGGGCAGAATAAACGCTATTATAGCAACTGCCAAAATATCTTTTACATAATTCTTCATCTTTCTCTCCAATTCGTGTAGGCAGACACATAGGTCTGCCCCTACTATTTAACCATTTACCAATTTTCGTGGAAGACCTGGTCTACATCTCTTCTTGTTCTTCCACTTAGCAAAAAGAGATGTTTTTTTCTTCATAGGCATCACCCCTTCTACAATTAAATCTCTAAATCTTTACCTGAAGCAATCAGAATTCCAAAGAACTATCTATTTATTTTATTTAGTTCTCGTAGAAATGTCAAGTTTTTTTATTTGATACTGTTTATCATTCTTGCTAATCTTTAACCACAGAGAACACAGAGAATATTAGAGTCCACAGAGAAAAAATAAACCCAGAAAATGCATTAAACACCGAAAATCACCGAATTAAACTGAATTTTGTGTAATGAAGGGAAAAAAGGGAAAGACGGAAAAATGGGAAAAACAAGAAATAAAAAACTCTGTGTTCTCTTTATCACCCTCTCTATGGTTTATACTTTAAATTATGCTTATCATCCTTCCCAGTCTCTCTGCAGCATCTTCCAAGAGTCTTGAGGCATCTTGTATTGATTGTTTCAAGGAAATTGGACCATTTCCTATAGTAATAATTGAAGTTAATCCTTGTTTATAAAGCTCCTGGGTTCCTTTGCCAATATTCCCTGTTATTGCAATTACGGGTATTTTATGCTTTCTGCCAAATTGCATTACTTCATATACTACTTTGCCATATTTTGTATTCTCGTTTATTCCGCCTTCGCCTGTAATTATAAGAGAGGCATCTTTTGCCTTTTTCTCAAAGTCAAGCATTTCCATCATAAGTTTTGCTCCACTCACAATTTTTGCTCCAATTAGCGATAATCCAAATGGCGCACCGCCTGAAGCTCCAACTCCTGGGAGCTGGCTTAATTTTTTGCCCTCTGGGACAAGATTTGAAAAGTGAGTTAGTCCTTTTTCTAATAGTTTTACTTCTTCAGATGATGCCCCTTTTTGGGGTGCATAAACATTTGCGGCTCCATCTTTGCCAAGAAGTGGATTAAAAACATCACAAGCTACTATGGTTTTGGGTAATTTTATACAACTTGTAAAATCAATCTCTTTTATATCTTTAAGAGTTTTGCCAACTGGAATAAAAGATTTACCTTGTTTATTTATAAATTTTATACCTAATCTTGCCAATATTCCAGCTCCTCCATCGCAAGTAGCACTGCCACCAACACCAAGTATTATTTTTTTCACACCTTTATTTAAAGCATCTTTTATAAGTTCTCCAGTTCCATAAGTTGTTGTGTTTATTGGATTTCTTTTATCAGGAGATAGAAGAGATAATCCAGAAGACAAAGCAAGTTCTATTATTGCTGTTCCATTATCTAAAATACCATATTCTGCTTCAACCAAATCCCATAGCGGCCCGTGAACTTTTTTCTTATACCGGCGCCCTGCTTTAAAAGTGAGAACCTCAAGTGTGCCATCCCCCCCATCGGCAAGTGGTATTTTTACCAGCTTTACCGCACGATTTGACCCTGAACTTGTTTCAGGGGTGCCTACATATAATCCTTTCTCAATACAATTGGCTACTTCTATTGAACTTAAGCAATCTTTAAAGGCATTTGGAGCAATAACAATTTTCATAGCCCCATTTTAATTTAATAAACTATATTTGTCAAATAAAACTTGATTTTTGAGATAAATATAATAAAATTCTATCTATGAAAGTAAATCTTATAACCCTTCTTTTATCAATGGCTCCAATATCTGAACTAAGAGGAGCTATCCCTTATGCATGGAGCCAAGGAATGGGACATTGGCAAGCCTATGGTTTATCTGTAATTGGTAATTTGATTCCTGTTGTGCCAATACTTTTGCTCCTTGGACCAATTTCTAATTTTTTAAGAAGGTATAAACCATTTGACACTTTTTTTGATTGGTGGTTCAAGTATACCTTAAAGCGTTCTAAATTGATAGAAAAATATGAGGCATTAGGACTAATTTTATTTGTTATGATTCCTCTACCAATCACTGGAGCGTGGACTGGAAGTGTAGCCGCTTTCCTTTTAGGGGTGAGGTTTAAATTTGCTCTCCCGGCTATTATTCTTGGAGTCTTGTTAGCAGGAATGATTGTCAGTCTTGTGTGCTTGGGAGCGGTTCACATCCCCATATTTATTAAACAATAAAATTTATCCGTGTGTGTCAATGTCTATCCGTGGTCTCAAAAATTAATGCATTTTTTGAAGTAGCTGTTCTTTTCTTCTTAAGAGGTGTTGAGCATACTTTGATTGAAATCCTCCCATAGTAGATTCCACAACCTTTAGTTTCTCCTCTACTTCTGCAAGAGTCAGCCTTCTTATTTTCTTCTTTTTCTTTTTTGCAGAAACTTCCTTCTCTTCAACAGGAGGCTTCTTTTCTTCTTCTTTGGCCTCTTCCTTGACCTCAGGTTCTTTAGCTTCCTTTGGGGCTCCCGCAGCTTTCTCTTCAGCAGGAACTTCCTTCTTTTCAACAGGGGGTTTCTTTTCTTCTTTAACCTCTTTTTCAGCCTCTACAACTTTCTCTTCAGGAACTGTCTCTTTCTCTAAAGGCTCCTTTTTTTCTTCTGCCTCAAGTTTTTTTGCCTCCTTCGGAGCTTCTGCAGGTTTCTTTTCAGGAGTTACCTCTTCCTTCGCGGATTCCTTTTCTTCAACAGGGGGCTTTATTTCTTTCTCTCCCTCAGGCTTCTTGACTTCCTTCCTGAGTCCGCCTGAGGCGGATTTTTCTTCAGGAGTTACCTCTTTTTTCTCTACTTCTTTTACTACCTTTTCCTCTACGGGGACTTCTTCTTTGGGAATTTCTGCAGTTTTCTCTTCTACAGGAACTTCCTTCTCTTTAACAGGAGGTTTCTTTTCTTCTTTAACCTCTTCCCTAACCTTAGGTTCTTTAACTTCCTTCGTGAGTCCGCCTGAGGCGGATTTCTTGACCTCTTTTTTAGACTCCACGGCTTTCTCTTTAGGAACTGCCTCTTTCTTTACAGGTTTCTTTTTTACTTCTTTTTCCTCTGAAGTTTTTTCTTTATCTTCCATATCAACTCCTTTTTAATTAAATATACTAATTCTACTTTAAAGTCAAGAAAAAAATTATTTTTTCTTGACATCATTAAACTTTATGCTAATATAATACCAAGATGGAAGAATCAAAAGAACATCTTACAAAGGAGACTGGAGGCTCTAAAATGAAGGAAGCAAAAGAACATGCTATAAGTGAGGCTTTAAAAGAGATAGAAAAAAGTTTTGGAAAAGGCTCTGTGATGAGGCTTGGCGAAAAGAAAATTGAGCCCTTAAAGGATGCAATTCCAACTGGCTCCCTTTCTTTGGATGCAGCATTATGTATAGGCGGTATACCCCGTGGCAGAATTATAGAAATATTTGGCCCAGAGGCAAGCGGTAAGACTACTCTTGGGTTACATATTTTAGCAGAAGCTCAAAAAAGGGGAGGAGTTGGTGCATTCATTGATGCAGAGCATGCCCTTGACCCGGTTTATGCTAAGAACTTAGGGGTAGATACTGATAATCTACTTATCTCTCAGCCAGATAGTGGTGAAGAGGCACTTGAAATTGCAGAGACTCTGACAAGAAGTGGAGCAATTGATGTCATAGTCATTGACTCTGTGGCGGCTCTGGTTCCAAGAGCTGAAATTGAGGGCGAGATGGGTGAATCTCATATGGGATTACGGGCAAGACTTATGTCTCAAGCACTCAGGAAACTTACAAGTGTTGTATCAAAATCAAGAACTTGCACCATTTTCATAAATCAGATAAGATACAAAATTGGCGTGGTATTTGGCAATCCAATGACAACACCAGGGGGTTTAGCGTTAAAATTCCATTCTTCTATAAGATTAGATATAAGAAGTGTTATCAAGATAAAAAGGGGTGATGAAATTATTGGGACTCATATCAAAGTGAGAGTTGTAAAGAACAAGCTCGCCCCTCCTTTTAAGGATGCTGAGTTTGACATCATTTTTGGCAAGGGAATCTCAAGGACAGGGGATATATTTGATTTAGGAGTGAAGCATAGCTTAATTGAAAAGTCAGGGACCTGGTTTTCTTATAAAGGTGAGAAACTTGCTCAGGGTCGTGAAAATGCCATCAACTACTTTGCCAATCATCCTGATATGATTTCAAACCTTGAAAAAGAAGTTAGAAAAGAAGTTGGCCTCTCATAGAGTCTGCAACACCTAACTACCTCTTTTAACCTTAAGGCTATAGTTTTTGTGGTAAAAAAAGAATAATTGGACTATTCAAAACTTGATAATTGGAGAAAAAGGATTATATTTATATTAAGAGGTATGTATGATACACACACTCTCTCTCTCGTAGAAGTATATCTTATCGCTGTGCAAGAGCTCCTCCAAATTTTGGATTGCAACTCCGATTTATCCGGACTATATCATTATCATTGCAAATTATTTTGAATTTCGGAAATTGAGATTTAGCATTTCGGATTTAGAATTTTTGAGAGAGAGTAATTGTAGTTGCAGGCTTTAGTCTGCGAAGGAGGATTAAAATGAAGTATATAAAAGGATTTTTAATGGCTTCTCTTTTTCTGGGAAGTGTAGTTTATGGTACTGTAGTTGATGATACTTGCCGCTGGTATGCAACTGCCCATTCAACAAAGCTTGTTAGAGACGGAGCTAACCTTCGCCTGATTTATATAAAGGCATTTGAGTGGAACCCAGATACTATTTATTACAGTCATTTTACAGGTGGAGTATGGAGTTCTCCTGAAATTGTAGGACGTGGACGTGGATGTGGACTTGCACTTGATGTTGATGGCAACCCTTGCGTTGTATATGACAGCACGACTGAGTTGCTCGCATTAGGTCCTGGAGCTGGAAGCAGGCCAAGAAAATGGGTACTATCTCTCCGAAGAAGGATAAGTGGAAACTGGACTGACAGGGTGGAGTTAACATCGCTCTCTACAGTTGGAGATGTGTATCCCTCAGATGCTACGATTAAGATAAAGAATAATATTGTGCATATTCTTATTAACCGAAATCTTCGTTATTGTACTCCCATAAGTCCAGTTTCAAGATGGTATGGCAGGTATTGGAAGTTGTGTTATGGATATTGCCCTATCACAGCTACGGGTCCAGGAGATGTCAATTGGACAGTATTAGATTCTCTGCCACCAGATTGGTTTAACCCTAAGCCCACTTGCATATATTATCCAGAACCTTCAATGACAATTGATGCAAATGGATACCCGCATATTGTGTATGGTAAGGGAGATGGGGACGGGGAGGCTGTCAAGGACGGTAATAATGATATCTATTACACAGAGTGGACTGGGACAGAGTGGTCTACACCATTTAATATTTCGGAAACACCAGATATTGATTCCAAAGAGCCTTATATTGAATATATACCTGCACCTATTCCAACTGTAACTGTTGTTTGGTCTGAAGAAGATGAGGTGAAGTTAAGAGGGAAAAACCTTGAGACTGGTTGGTGGGATCCTTTACCTGCGAAGAATGTTTCTAATACTCCTGCCTATTATTCTGGGATGCCTCATCTTACTGAAAATGCGGAATATGTAGTCTGGGGCGAGCATCTTGCTGACAGCACTTACCAGATATTTTACAGAAAAACAGACCTTTCCAGTGCTCCGAAGCCAGCTACTGATGACCCAGCAGGCTGGAATCTATTTCCACAGGCTCAATATAAGCAAGCTAAGAAAAAGAATGAGCTATATATTGCTTATACTCGGCGACCTTCAGATGGGGGAGATATTTACACGAGACCCTGTTCAGTTATGTGCATAACTATTGTTGGAGTGAAAGCTGGTTCATATTATGATGTTGATTGTGGGTTAGAAGACGCATCTCCTTATTGTCTTGAGCGTGAGGGATACATTCAATATCCTGAACATTCGGTTGATTATTCAGCCACTGAACTTAAATACAGACTGCCTCACTTAAATCCGGATTATGATTATGAGCTTGAGGTTATTGGGCATCATGAAGAACCAATAAAAGGAAACCAATGGAATTCACAAGTCAAGGCAGATGGAGAAATGGCAAGAGTATTGAAACTCAAGACAGGTGTCCCAGATACTGTTAGTATGATTATACCGCTTTCCTGTTATAAAGATGACCAAGAAGTTATACTCACTGCAAAGCGACTAACCGGTGATTTTGCATCAGTAGAAAAGATTATACTCTATCAGTATGAAAGGATAGGTGGCACTGGTGGTGCACAATGTGCAGGAAGTGGAAAATCTTCTATAACACACCTTCGAATTTTTCCTAATCCTCTGACCCAATCTGCGACCATTAAATATGAGTTGACGACACCATCACATATTACTCTGAGGGTATATGATGTAACAGGAAGAGCGGTAAGAACTCTTATAGATGCAGAAAAGCAAAGTGGAATCAAAACAGTCAACTGGGACGGTAAAGACGATTATGGAAGAGAAGTCTCAAATGGAATTTATTTCTGCAGATTACAGACTGATAATTCTACTGAAGCCAAGAAGGTTATTGTTCTGAGATAGAACTCATAGCGGGGAGGGTCCTATCACCCTCCTCGCTGACCTTTCAGGAGGTATGAAAATGAGAAAATTATGTTTTTTAACTTTGATTCTTTACCCTATATTTGCTTTTTCTCATTCTTTTGATAGATATTATCGACCACAAGACTCTATGACAGGTTTACAGAGCCCCATTATGGATACTTCAAGAGTGTATTCCTCAACATATTGCAATACTCTTCAAAAGCTGGATAATTTGTGGGAGTTTAAAGAAGTTTTCTACATACCGGACGGAAACATACAACCTTCTTTTCCACTTCTTTGGTTTGATACAAATCACAACTTGAAGAATGAGTTAATCATGTTAAATACGGGTGCATATACTAATATATACGAAAATACGAACGATAATGAGTATTACAAGGTATGCTCTCTACCGTATCGCTTTTGTCCTTGTGCGGTGGGATATATTGATGAAGATAGTTTAACAGACTTAATAGTCGCAAAATACTTTGAGCCAGTAGGAGGAACACTATTTGTTTTTGAGAGTCCTTCATTTAATTCTTTCCCTACTCAACCTATCTGGAAAATTAATACTGCATTTGACCCTGTTGTTATGCCAAGCCAGATAACTGACCTTGATAACGATGGAAAGAGAGAGCTTTTTATCTCAAATTCTCAATGGCACGAAATTTATATTTATGAGAATACAGGTGATAATTCTTATGAGCTTGTGTTTCAACAAGGTGGACTTACATTTGGAGAGATGGTATGGGGAGATTTTGATTTAGATGGTCATAATGAGTTCATTTTTGGTGGTCAGCATGGGGAGGTTTATGCCTGGGAACACACAACAGGTGATAATTATGATTTTATATGGGAAGATACCGTAGATACATATAATGTTTATCATCATAGAAAAGCAAATGATATGGACCAGGATGGGAAGCCAGAATTTATTGTGATGGGCTGCAATAATGTAGGCGGACAGTTCAGATATTTATTTACTGTTTTTGAGACTACTGGTGATAATCAGTATGAGCCTGTCTGGTCCACTTCAATACCTGGGGGAAATATAATGTGGGGATGCGGCGGATTAGCATCAGGTGATGTGGATGGCGACGGAGTTGATGAACTTGTTTTTACTAATGGGAAGAAAGTTGAAATTTGGAGATGCAATGGTCCAAATAGCTTTGAACTAATCTGGGACCGCAATTTTATAAGTCACCAGCAGGGAATCCAATTTATAGGGTTGGCATTATGTGTTTATGACTTTAATCAAAATGGATGGGGTGAAATAGTTGTAAGTGGCTATACTGAGTGTGTAGAGGATACTGGTGATGTTGAGACCTTTATTTTTGAGCGTGCCATACCAGTAGAAGTCATTTACCCCAATGGTGGCGAGGAACTAACTGGTAATACTATTGATACAATAAGATGGCTCGCCGAACCACCAGTAGATTCAATAACTATTTTATTATCTTTTGATTCTGGTAATACATACACAGACACAATTGCATATGGCATTCAAGATGATTCACCACAGCCCTGGGCAGTCCCAGACACAGAAGCCACCAATTGCAAAATAAAGATTGAAGCTCATGGTTACAATCTAAGGTATGGCGACGCCGAATCCAATTCCACATTCACAATCAAAAAGACAGGAATAGAGGAAGATCTCTTGACTCCAAAAGACTTTTACTTCAAGATTTTTCCAAATCCATTCCGCAGAACTGCAATGATAAGTGTTAAGTGTCAAGCGCCAAGTGCTTCTCTACAGATTTATGACCTATCAGGAAGGTTGGTCAAATCTTTTTCACTTGCCACTGATAACTTACCACTAACCACTGCTGTTTCTTGGGATGCAAAAGAATTTCCAGCTGGAGTCTATTTTTGCAAGTTAAGAATTGAGAGTAAAGGGTCAAAAGAAGCAAGAACAAAGAAGTTAATTCTAATTCGTTAAAGATTAAGTTTTTGGCAAGAGAGTGATGCAGGGGATGATTAATTCTTGCATTGAAATACCGCCGTGCTGAAAGGTATATTTGTATTCTCTTTCATATTGTTGTGGATGAGTTGGATAAATAAAATAATAATCTTCCCTGGCTATCCCATATCTTAACCCTTCCGGTAATTTATAATCCTTTGGATTTTCTATAAACAGAGTATGTTTAGGGTCACACCTTAAAGCGGGTCCATATTTATATCTAAGGTTGCGGGATATCGCTTTGCTACCATAAATAATTGTTGGTCTCTTTGTAAGAATTGCCCCATGGTCAGTGGTAAGTATTATTGGATTCCCTTCTTGAGCTAATTCCTTTAATATTTCATAAACTTTTGACCTTGAAAACCACACTTTAGTGAGCTCTCTTAAACCATGTTCATCTGGAGCAAGTTCTTCAAGAACAGCTGATGTATGTTTTGAATGTACAAGATAGTCAAGAAAATTTATTACAATTGAGACAAGTTTTGTATTCTTAAAATTTAAAAGGGACTTTTTTAAATTTAATTCTTCATTCAGATTTCTCACCTTTATATACCCACCCTGTATTCCAAAGTGTCTAAGTTGTGCATAAAAAAGCTCCTTTTCATACTTATTTTCTTCCGGATTCCAAAAATCAGGGTATTGACGACAAATTTCTCCCGGATAAAGACCACTATATATGGCATTCCTGGCAAACGGAGTAGCTGAAGGTAGAATTGAGAAATAAAGAGATTCCTTGATTTTATAAAATTCTTCCAACAGTGGCCTAAGAATAAACCATTGGTCAAACCTGAGACAATCAAGAATAATAAAATATACCTTTTTGCTTTGAGTGGTATAAGGTATTACAAATCTGGAGACTACATCTGCTGAAAGTGGTGGACCTTCTTTTTCTTCTATCCAGCTACTATAATTTGAAGAAACAAATTTTGAAAATTCTTTTTCACATTCCCGAAGAAGTTCTTTATGAAGTCTTTCAAGTTCTGGTTCTTCGGCAATTTTTATCCCCCATCTCGCAAGATTTAAGTAAATAGCTCCCCACTCTTTCCAATCCAAATCAAGCCCAATTTTTTGAATTACTGATTGATAAAATTTCGTATAATCTTCAGGGAATGCTTTGCGAATTAGGCTTTCCCTCTCAAGTAACCGTTTACAGGTAGAGATTAACTGTCTTGGCTTTAATGGCTTAACAAGAAAGTCCTGAACTCCATGAGTGTAAGCCTTGTCAATCATAGATTCTTCTTCACTCTTTGTTATCATAACTACTGGAACCGATAGGTCAATTTCCCTTATTAATTTTAGGGTTTGGAGTCCGTCTTTGCCAGGCATTATCTCATCCAATAACACGAGGTCAAATTTTCTTTCTCTTATCAAGTCACAGCCATCTTCACCATTTGAGACACCTGAGACCTCATAGCCATGTTCTTTAAGCAATAAGCAAAGAGATTTTAAGAGCGAGATTTCATCATCTATCCAGAGTATGCGTTTCATTTTTGTGCTGAAGGCACATCCCGATTTACATCGGGAAAAGGAAGTAATATTGTAAATAATGAACCTTTATTCTCCCGACCCGTTCCGTGTCGGGACGGGTTTGGACGATAAAGTATTTTCCCGTGGTGCATTCTTATAATTCTTTTACTGAGAGATAGGCCAATCCCCCAACCATATTCCTTAGAACCATAGCCAGGAGAGAAGATTTTTCTTCGTAATTCTTTGGACACACCTTTACCATTATCCTCTACATTTATTTTAAGACGTTTGTTTTTCAGAGATGATATTTTTATCTCTGTGCTTCCTGCGTCAACGGAATTTTTAATTAAATTCTCAATAGCCCAGAAAAATAGTTCCCTGTCAAGTCTTATCTCGCAATCACACAAATAATTTTCTACAATTTTTACATTTTTTGAAATCCTTCCTCTCATATATTCCACAGCTTCTTTAATCACATTATCCACAGACTGTAGTTCAAATTCAGGAGGATTTCCAATTTTATGGAATTTAGTTGCTACACCGCTGAGATGTTCAAGGTCTTCTGAAAACTTATCTTTAATTTTTTTATCTTTTATTAGTTCCTGCCAGCCCATAAGTGAGGAAATAGGTGTTCCAAGTTGATGAGCAGTTTCTTTTGCTATTCCAGCGAAGATGGCATTTTCTTCACTCCTTTTTAGAGTGTAAAACCAAATAATACCAATTGCAAGAAAAAGGATGCCTAAAAAAATCTCTGCAAAAGGAGCAAACTTTAAGAGTGTTCTGGCACGAGAATCTCCATAGTGAACAAAGGCAAGTATTTTGTCCCGATACTCAATTTTAACAGGTGTATGCATTTTATCAAGCCTTAAAATAGTTGCTTTATCTGCAGATTTTACATTTCTTGCAGCTATAATGGCACCACCTTGTGAAGTAACAATTACAGGGAAATTTATTTTGGCAATAATTTCGTCAAAAATGACCGATGTCTCATCCTCAGTGGCACTGGCACAAAATCTCCCATATACCCTGGATATAGTTGCCGCCTCTTTTTCAAGTTCTTTGGCTGTATATTGTGAATAAATTAAAAAGGCAATAAGAACTGCAAGACCGGCAAAAATTAAGTAACCTTTTAGGGACCTATACATATTGTTTTTACAAGAAGAAGAGCACTTTCTTCTTGGTTCAAAAGTTTAGGTAATTTTACTCTACAATTTATGAATGGGGACTTCTGTAAACCTGCTCTTAATGTAGCACCTCCAAGCCAACTCAACAAATCACTTTTAAAATTAAAATCTACAGATAGCCTGGCTTTAGTATTCCTCAGTGCTTTACGAAGTCTAAAAAACTGACGCGATAAGAGCATGGGAGGTGATTCATAAGATACAATCTGGTCAAATAAATTACTTTCTCTGAAAAATAAGAAATTTCTTCTTCTCACGACTCCTATAATCTGTGCTGTTTTGTGTTTGTCCCTGAGCAGTGTAATGGCTGGGATAAATGATGAAAGCCGATAAAAATCAAGTGGCAGAAGGACAAGAATCCTATCAGGGCTTTTCAATACCTGAGTCACTGGCACTTCTTTTTTGTAATTCAAGCTTATGATTTTTTTAAAAAACATATACAGATTTAACTAAAGACCCGCCTGCCAAAGCCCTGCCTGACGGCGAGGCAGGAAAGGCAGGTAATTCGTGGTTTCTTTACGCATTATTTGGAATTATAACAATTGAGATAGCAAGCTCTTCAGTATGAGAAATACTTAAATCAGCACCCTCTATTTTTTTCCCCCCGAACCAGATTACTGGCTTTTCCATCAATCCACCAAGTACTTCTATCTCTTTCCATCTTATTCCTGAGGTCCCAATTGCCTTTAAGAAAGCCTCTTTAGCAGCAAATCTGCCAGCAAGAAAAGAAGTTCTGCTGCCTCGGGCTTTCCATTCTTTAAGTTCATTTTTAGTAAAAATGCGATTAAGAAATTTGTCTCCCCAATGTCTGACTACTTCACTAATTCTTTTAATTTCTGCAATATCAATTCCTACCTTCACTTATTCAATTATATTCTATAAATTAACAAAGTCAACTAATTTCTCTATTTTTCTCTGTGAATAATGCCACAAAATCACCAAGATACCAAGGTACACAAAAAGAATTATCCGCCTGAGGCGGATACAACTGTAGGGGCGTATTGCAATACGCCCCTACAAGTCTTTGTGGCAATCTTAAAAAATTGCTTTTTACTTGACATTCTGGAACTACATCATATAATGCCTATACAAATGACTACCTGTAACCTTTGTGGTTCATCAGAAAATGAATATTTATATACAAAAGACGGATTTGATATTGTAAAATGCCAAAGATGTGGATTGGTTTTTGTAAAAAATCAGCCAAGTTCTTCTGCGTTATTCTACAACATAGATTATTATAAAGGTGCCGCTTATAACGATTATGTTGGGGAGCGTAAACAAAGAATTGCATGGTTTAAAAAAAGAATTAAATTAATAAATACGCTGCATCTCAGGAAAGGTAAATTATTAGATATTGGATGCGCAGTTGGATTTTTTGTGGAAGTAGCAAATGACGATGGTTGGGATGCGCAGGGGGTTGAAATCTCAGAATATGCTTGTAATTTAGCCAAAGAGAAGGGACTAAAGGTATTTTGCGATGACTTTTGTTATTTAGATCTTGGTGAAAAATATAAAAATTATTTCGATGTAATCACTCTTTATGACACAATTGAACATGTGAAAGACCCGAAAAGAGTTCTCTTAAAAGCTAATAAATATATGAAAGCTAATGGATTGCTTGTTGTTTCAACTGGTGATATTGAGAGCATAGGCGCAAAGATTTCCAGAGATAGGTGGTACTTGCTTGCACCGCCATATCATTTATACTTTTTTTCTATAAATACATTAAGACGATTATTAGAAAGAACTGGATTCAGTATAATAAAAATAGATAAGCGTGAAGGGAATGTTTTACCTCTTTTCGTCTTTAAGAAAATTATTGGAAACAGCTGTTTAAATCTTCTAAATCAGGTATCACTAAAAATTATTAAGAGAAATATGGTAGCTGTTTTAAATTATCCATTATTAAGAATTATTGGCGGAGATATAGTAACAGTTTATGCTATAAAGAAGTGAAAGGATAAAATTTATTTCATTAAAATTAGTTTCTTGGTAGAAGTATAATCCCCAGCACTAAACTTTACAAAATAAATCCCAGATAGAAATTCTTTAGCATCCCAGGTTATAGTATAACAGCCAGGCTCCTTCT
>JAGMCI010000007.1 GCA_023129325.1 Caldifarciminota bacterium | reverse complement strand
ATAGTTGGTCTCATCAAATCCAACTATAGGTCCTGGGAAAGTTCCCTGCCTGCCGACAGAGATTCTGTTCCCAATCAAGCTATCCGGGGGACCGACAAACTGGACAGTAATATTGTATTGACTGAGCGTATCACCCAGTATGGCCACTATGCCGGTTCCCCCGCCATAGACCGCGCCCGCACTAAACGTACTGTCTGGTCCCACAGCAATAGGGAATTCTGTGAATTTTGGGCTTGTCTGGGCTGTGATAGTTGTTACTGTCAAACTGAAAACAGCCATTATAATCAGAATAAAAAATCCTTTTTTCATCTTTACCTCCTTTAAATTGTTGATTTGAGGGTAAATTTTTTATCTCAAAAAGATTCTGCACTTCATTTCCCCCTCTTTAGAAACAAAGTTGACAGTTATCTCCTCTGTAAAGGTTTTTCATATCATGGGAACCTCCTTTCTTCAAACTGCCCGGGGCAATTTCAGATAACATGTTATATCCGAACTTCGGACGTACTCCCCCATCTCCGCAAAAAATCATCTCACTTTATCCCTGAGATATTCTTCAATGGCTTTAACTATTTCATTGGCATTCTTAATATCTTCTCTTGCTTCCTCTTGAGCAATGGCTAATTCATACTCGTAATCTCCAATTTGGCGCTCCTTAAACAAGTTTCCTATCTTTTTGCTGAACTCTTTTGGAAAAATACCTTGCTTTATAAAATACTGATTGAACGCACTAATTACAGCTGAATGTTTGGAAAAACTTAACTTTTTTGTGATAAGACCAGCTTCCATCATATAAAATACAGCATAATAGGCTTTGGAAGAAGCAAAATCATAATCCCCATTTTTTAAATGAATTTTTGCAGCCTCAAGCGCACGATGTGATTTTTGAATTATTGTATTTAAAGTTAGTTTTAAGTCTCCTTTATCACTCATAATGCCACTCCTTCTTTTTTAGCATTCATAATAAAAGGTTCAAATTTCTTTCTGCTCAAATCTGTTTCAGTTAATGGAAAAGCTGAAAAAAGAAGACTGTGCTCGTATAGCATCTCTCCTTCTAATTCATTAATTGCATACTTAATATCAGGTGTTACTTTGTCAAATATTAAGAGTAAGTCATAATCAGAACGAGAGTCATTATCCCCCCTCGCCCTCGAGCCAAAGAGAATAATTCTTTTTAAATTATCCCTAAACTCCTCTCTTATTTTACTAACAAAAATCTCCAAGTATTTATCTTCCATTTTCTTTAAAACCACAGATTACACTGATTATTCCCATATCCCAAAAATTGAAACTTGACACTAATCACTCCTCTAATTTTGCGAGAACTAACCCTTTAACCCGTTTTGCTAAATCATAATAAAATTTCACTTCTTCCATCTCAGGAACATAAAAATCATCTGGATACCGAACACTTACTCCAAAACTGGATAAATTCCCTACTTCAATATTATCAAAGTCTTTATCAATTAATGCACACTGATTCAATAAATGCTCTATATCATGTGTTCTTTCAACTTCTACCTTATGATATATTAAAAATGCCTTTAAATATTTTTCTACCGCCTGTTGGCAATGAAAACAAACTACATCTTTAACTATTTCTTCTTCTGGTAAAATTGATTCATGTTCCACTATTTTAAAATCATTATTTGCCTTGACAAGCCAATTTTTAATATATTTGTCTATCATAAACTTACTCCTTCTTTTATTGCCTCTCTTACCACACTGCCTATTTTATCTCTGTAATAATTTGCGTCTTCTTCTGTTTTAACAATTACATCAATAGGTATTTCAACCAATTGTTTTCTTATTATACTTTCATAACGACGGGTCTCTTTAATGTTAGAATTATGCTTAATTATCACTAAAATGTCATAATCACTTCGCTCATCAAAATTTCCTCTTCCCCTGGAACCAAATAATATTACCCGACTATCAGGAAAAATAGTTCTTATCACTTCTTTTATCTTCATCAAGTTCTCGTCTCTCATTTTCCCTTCTGCGTTATTTCTCTATAAACTTTATTGTTTCTTGAAGAGCATAGTTAAATTCTTTGACGTGTTCTTCAAAAACCATAACCCTGTGGTGTTTATATTCTTCACCAACTTGTGAACTCTCTGAAATAACAAGATACTTATCACCTTTCTCACTTTCTTTTACATCAAAAAAATAAGTCCTTTTCCCAGCATACTTGACGTTGCGACCAAAGGGAGCTGTCCGGAAAGGTAAGGGCGTCAGCCCAAAGCGTATATGCTATGTTAGGCGATACGGCTATTATCATTTAACTCCACTCCCCTTATTTTTATACTTGAGTATATTGTTAATTCTCAGTATTTCTCTTGAACTTTTTTCTGCTACATTTACTTCTTTCAAGATGACTTTTTCTTTTTCTATCTCCAAAATATTAAACGAAGGATAAGACCTACCTTTTAATCTCCGAGTTGTAGCTGTTCCTGCTGTGATAAAATAGGTATTTTCCAATTTCCATACCCAGGGTAAATGCTTATGACCAGAAAGAACAAAATTCATTTCCAACTCCATGCAAAGTTTTAGAACATCTCCAGCATCAACAGGTATATTCCTTTCTCTTCCTGTCCCAGGAATAGGTATGAGATGGTGATGCAGTGCAAGTATTCTTATTTTACCTTTTCCAGACAATTTTCCTCTTATTATATCATATTTTGTTCGACCTATATGTCCATCATCTATATCTGGTTCAGTAGAGTCTAACCCAAAAACCGCAACTTTGTCATTTTCATAATATGGAAATCTTGTTCTGAAAATCTCTTCAAAAATCTCATATCCCTTGTTTCTTGCATCATGATTGCCTGGAATTATTATTTTATCTTTTATTTTTATTCTGTCAATATATGCTTTTGCTATATCATATTCATGGATGTATCCATCATCAGTAATATCCCCTGTAATAATAAGTAATTCCGGTTTGATAGATTTTAGAATATCAATAACATTTTCACCCCATTTCAAAACAAAATTTGAACCCGTAAGGTGTAAATCAGATATATGTGCTATTTTCATATTTCAATCCTCCTCTTTAATTATGACACCGTTTCGCCTAACATGTTATATTCGAACTTCAAATATTCCTGTCCTCAATGACTAATTTTATTGCCTCAACCAAGCTTTGCCTGCATTTTTCAATCCTGAATTAAATTCAGGACCTTACCTTGACCATTCCCTGTGGTGTCAGGAGTTACCTCCTCCCTGTGGTGTCAGGAGTTACCTCCTGATACTATCTAAATATGGCAGTAAAATTATATTGCATTATCCTCTCTCTTTTCAGTTGTAAGTATTGTCAAAAAACTAACCACGACCTTCACCACGGAGTGGTTTTTCATATTCTTTCATATTCTATTCAACACTACCTATCTTACTGTGTTATCTTAATTTTATGAGCTTCACTGGCTCGTATCCCTTAACTTTTAAGAAATAAATTCCAGATTTGACTTCTTTGCCATCTTTGTCTTTGCCATCCCAATAAACAGCAGTGGTTAGTGGTAAGTGACCAGTGGCAAGTGTTTTTACCAGCCTGCCACTTAAATCATAAACCTTTAAACTTACTTTTTGTCCTTCACTTCCGCCTGAGGCGGATCCGCCTATGGCGGAAATCCCTAAACACTTAACACTGACCACTGTAGTAAATGGATTTGGATAACACTGTAATCTGACTTCTGACATCTGACCTGAACTTGTTTCAGGGCTGTCTTCACTCTCTTCAACCCCGGTAAGCTCGCCTATTGCAAGTGAATGATAACCTCCTCCTGAAATTGCAATAACATCCGTTATATTGTGGGTCTGGACGGGCTCCCAGCGATTGGTAATAGTGCTATCTCCAATCTGTCCATAGTAGTTGTGTCCACAAGCCCAGACAGTGCCGTCAGATTTTAAGGCAAGTGAATGATGACCTCCTGCTGAAATTGCAATAATATCTGTCAGGTTATGTGTCTTGACAGGCTCAAGACGAGTAATATTAGTGCCATCTCCAAGCTCTCCATTAAGGTTGAATCCCCAAGCCCAAACAGTAGAATCAGACTTTAATGCAAGTGAATGACACTCTCCTCCAGCAATTGCAATGACATTTCCTATATTATGAGTCTGAACAGGCTCCCAGCGGTCGGTAGTAGTGCTATCTCCAATCTGTCCATAGTAGTTGTATCCCCAAGCCCAGACAGTAGAGTCAGACTTTAATGCAAGTGAATGATTACTTCCTGCTGAAATTGCAATAACATCCGTTAAATTATGTGTCTGAACAGGCTCCCAGCGCTCTGTATCAGTGCTATCTCCAAGCTGCCCATTCAAGTTGCGTCCCCAAGCCCAGACAGTAGAGTCAGACTTTAATGCAAGTGAATGCCCATATCCTGCTGAAATTGCAATAGCATCTGTTAAATTATGTGTCTGAACTGGCTCCCAGCGCTCAGTATCAGTGCTATCTCCAAGCTGTCCAAAGTAGTTGTATCCCCAAGCCCAGACAGTAGAGTCAGGCTTTAAGGCAAGTGAATGATAATATCCTCCTGAAATTGCAACAACATCTGTTAAATTATGAGTCTGAACAGGCTCCCAGCGATTGGTAGTAGTGCTATCTCCAAGCTGTCCAGTATAGTTGCTTCCCCAAGCCCAAACAGTGCCACCAGATTTTATTGCAAGTGAATGATGATTTCCTGCTGAAATTGCAATAACATCTGCTATATTATGGGTCTGGACGGGCTCCCAGCGCTCTGTATTAGTGCTATCTCCAAGCTGTCCGAACCCATTGCCCCCCCAAGCCAAAACATCAGCTGAGTAAAGTCTTCCTGCACCTGCCAATAAACACATCCCAATAAAAATTGGGACAATAAATGCATTAAATCTATTCATAATGCCTCCTTTCAAATTGTCATGCTGAACTTGTTTCAGCATCTCTTGTTTCAGGATTGTTTCAGAATCTCCTAAACCTTAATAGAGATGCTGAAATAAACCTGTCCTGACGACAGGTCAGGATTCAACATAACCTTCCTTTCTCATTTTTCAAACCTTTTATCAAGAGGGTGGATTAGCCCTCCATTAGATAGCCCTATTTTTATATCCTAACATCACCTCCCTTAAAACCCTGATTTTATCACAGAATCACAGAAAAAGAAAGAAGCACAGAATCGTCTCTTTTGTTTAATCTGTGTCTATCTGTGTTCATCTGCGGTTACACCTTGAATTAAATACAAATTCTGTGTCTCCATTATGGAGTTTATCCCGATATTATCGGGATGTTTCCGTGATTTTTCATTTCTAAACACCATCAAAATTTATCACATTTCTTAAAAATTGCAAGAAAAAAATTAAACCTTGTTACCATTTTATCAACCCTTAATAGATGATTTGATAAATTCAATGCACCTTCGGTGATGCCTTCGGGGAATAGGTCCAATTTGTATTAATCGGCTTCTAATGCCTGTCTCTATTAAGGTCAAACCATCTTCATTGCTAATATATATCGGATAAAAAAATCCCCAACTCCATCCTGAAATCCCCTCGCTTAATATAATTCTCCCCCTTTCTCTGTCCGTGACTTCTATGGTATATTTTGATTGTTCTGCCTTTGATATGATTCTATCCATCACAATCTCTTGGCTCTGATTAGTGGTAAATGATGGAAGATTACTTGACTTCCCTTTGATGACTGAATACCACTTCCTGCTATTCGCAATTATTACACAGATTATAAAAAATATCGCAACGATTATATATGTCCACATATCTTCGCCCTCCTACATCTGTCAAGAAAAATCTTGCTAATGCCCTGCACCTATGCATAGGTGCGGGGCTTATGCTTAGAGTTTTCTTGATCCCGCACAAATGTATCTTGTGCGGTGGTCAAGAAAAACCCTCGCCACTGTCCTTAATCCATACTTCTTGCTTTTATAAAATAACTCAATTACTTAATGACCCAATAACCTAATGACCCAATAACCTAATGACCCAATACCTAATCCGCATAATCCGTTAATTCGTGTTATTCGTGTTCTATTTTTGATCCGCCTAAGGCGGATTGATTTGTCATTTTGCATTTTGATTTTTAATCTTTACTATTAATCCGTGTAATCTGTGGCTTATTTTAATTCTATTTCCTTCCCCACCCCGCCTTCTACCCATTTGTTAGGATATAAATCCTTTATCTCCCGCTGATATTGAGTGCAATGACAGGCACAAATTAAATCTAATCCCTTGAGAATATCAAACTCCCTGAACCCATGTAAACCGCCAATTAAGGCATATACTTTGCCAAATCCAGAAGCCTCCTTAAGAATGTTTGAAACCCCAGAATGTGAACAGCCTGCAATTACAACTATCCCTTTCTCCGTTTTGACCGCAAGAGATTGCTCAATACCTGAAAGTTCACCAGTTGAATAAATATTTGGATGAATTTCAATACTCTCTTTTACGCTAATTACTCCCTCTCCCTTAAAATGAAATGAACTCGGAACATAAACTTTCGCATCTTTGTTCACATCAAGAAACCCAGAAAGCCCACCCGTATGGTCCCCATGAGAATGCGAAATGAAAACCTCACTTATAGAACAAGGGTCAATATCAAGCTTCTCCATATTACCTAAAAGTATCCTGCCATCACTCCCAGTATCAAAAAGAATCCTTGCCCCGCTGTAGGGGCAGGGCTTGTTGAGCCTGTTGGAACGAAGTGGAAATCCCGATATGTCGGGGCGAAATCCCGCCTGTCCCGATTCAATCGGGGACTTGGCGGGGCCCCTGCCCGTCAAAATGTAGGGGCAGGGCTTGCCCCTGCCCGACTCTACTAAACAAGAAAATCCCCAATCAGCAATAAGCCCCTCCTTATAAACTGTATTGTCATAAATAAGCGTTACCTTCATCTTTCCCTCATTAGAGGCTATTTAGCATTCACAAACATCTATAAATAAAAGGCTTACAAACGCTAAAAATAACAATCACCTCTTCGAGTCTCATGCTGAAACAAATGTCATGCTAAACCGACTGTCATGCTGAACCGACTGTCATGCTAAACCGACTGTCATGCTGAACTTGTTTCAGCATCTCTTTTTTCAGCATAAGATTCCGAAACCCCTGAAACAAGTTCAGGATTTGGAATGACATTTCTAAACACCTTCTTACCATTCTTGCTTGGGCCAAATATGCTTATGACAGATATTAATAGGAAAGGGAAATTTAATGCTTATCGTTGTCTTTACTCCCTTAATTTCTCCTTCCCAATAAAGCTCTCTTCCTTTACTCTTAAAATAGCTGTCAATAAAATCTAACCCAAGAGGCTCTAAAAACCAATCAAAATTAAACCAATCTCCTTGCTTCGCCCCTATTACATCACATAATAAAATAGTTGCTTTTCCTGATTTGTTGAATTTGACTATAAAATTATCATCTCCCTTCTTATACTTCCTTAAACTCTTTCTAAAAGAATTTATCTCATTAGCTCTATATTCTTCTTTCAATTTTGAGAGTCTGGAAAAATCCTTTCTCTTCCAAAAAGACTCCCTCTGATAGTGCAAAATATTCCCTTTTGCTTTTATGTCTATAACATTCTTTAAAAGAAATATTGGTTCAACTTCCCCGGACAATAGAACCCCTCCTCCCTTTGGCTTTACAGCACTCTTTTTGCTCTGTGTCCTATGACAACTTGTTAATATCACTAAAATAGCTATCCCGGTTATCAATAGAAATCTTTTCTTATTCATCACCTTTTTTCTCTGAAATTACTTAATAACCAATCTTTATCTTTTCTTTTAAATAACTTAATAACCCAATGACTAATCCGTGAAAATCCGTTAATTCGTGTTATTCGTGTTCTATTTTTGGTCCGCCTAAGGCGGATTGATTTGTCATTTTGCTCCGTCAGCTGACGGATTGATTTTTAATCTTTACTATTAATCCGTGTAATCTGTGGCTCATTTTTTATCCGTCCTATTCACCAAGATGTCGGATGATGCCGTATTTCCTTGGAATCACAATATCTGCCTTTCTCGCTGTTTGGTCTTCTGTTATCCTGTAATTAACATCCATGATTTCTGTAAAATCCGCCGTGTAGTCCTTTAATACGCCCGTGTATTCAAATACTTTGTCGCCTTTGGCCAACTCAAGTACAACCCTCTTGCCAATATGTCTTTCTATTAATGGCTCAAAAGAAGTCCCCATAAAACCTGTTAATTCTTGCTTTATCTGTGAGACATATTTGTCTTGAGAAGTTAAAACCCCGCCAGCAGGAGTCGCCTTCTTGGCTTGACCAATTAATAAATTCACTACCTCCATTACCGAATCCCTCACCGTCTTGAAGAAATTTTGTATCCTCCTTTTAAGCCTCCTTAAGGCTGTGGGATGATAAGTCCTCTTTAATTCCCGCTCCCTTTCTTTCTTCCTATGTTCGCTTAATTCATCGTGATAGCGAATTAAGGCTCTAATATTGGGATACTCGTTTTTATACAAAATGTAGCTCGACTTATCGTGTCCGCTCTTATCTTTGTGCTTGGCTGGATAAATTAATTCTAAACCCGTGTTTTCTACACTCAACTTGCCAAAAATTATTTTGCCACTCGCCTCTTCCAAGGTTACAAGGTCATCTAAAAAATCCCCCAGGCATTTATCCTTAACCCTCCCTCTAATAAAAGCCGCAACAACCGTAAACACGATAATAGAAATTATAGTTATAGCAAATGTATCAGGCATAATAAACTCCTTTCCCGCCTGTCACAGGCAGGCGTAGTCCCTCCTTTTCTGAAATTACTTAATAACCTAATAACTCAATAACTAATCCGTATAATCCGTATAATCCGTGGTTCATTCTCTTTATCTGTGCCCTGTTTTTACCACTCTGTGGTTTAACTTTACACTTTGCATTTTACAATTTTCATTTTACAATGATATTCTGCGTTTTCTGCGTCCTATTTTTTACCACTCTGTGTCCTCTGTGGTTTCATTTTGCACTGCTAATTGCTAATTTTGCATTTTGCAATGCTCTTTTGTATCCATCTGCGTCCTGTTTTAGCCCCTATTTCAGATAACGGTCTTATTCGGTATATTTCCATCCTTAAAGTGCTTCTCTAACCAGCCTGAAATAACATTGTCCCGACTGTCAAAATATCCAACATAAGGTTTTATATCAAGAAGAGGTGTCCTATCTAAAATATCTACTTCTGTAAAATACATCCTGTTCCCCTTTATGCTTTTGATTTTTACAATAGAAAACCCTATATGGTTGGGACGATGAGGACTCCTTATTGCAAATATCCCATGTTTATTTTGTTCAAGAAATGGCATCCCTTCAATTTCCTCTCTCTCGGACTTATGAAAATAGTATATCAGTATGGCATGGCTAAATTTATCTAAGTCCTTTAAACCAGGAACATATTTGTCTTTTAATTCAAGCCAGGCTTCTGCTTCTCTTTTAAAAGTCCCTTGAATGGGAATATCTTTACTTTCTTTATAAGGCGAGCGAATTATCCCTATTGAATGCATTATTATTTGACCCATAATTTTACCCATTTCTGTCATTCTGACCCGCACAAACTGTCATGCTGACCCGCACAAACTGTCATGCTGAACTTGTTTCAGCATCTCAACAACAGGTCGTCACCCAAAACCGATTGACGATACGGGCTTCGTCACCTATAGCCTTTTCTACCCGGCTTTTCCGCCTGTTAACCGCAGCACCGCAACACGCTCGCCCCGTACATAAGTTATGTGCGGGGGCATAACTGCATTGTGTTTTCTGTGCCTTGTTTCTACCATTAATTATAATCATATAACCTTAAATGTCAACTCTTTTTAAAATTTTCAATCTTCAATCCAATTTCTAATTCTTGATATGATTCTGCCCTTTGTGGTTAATTTTTTCGCATAATTCCTGGTCCCATTTTGCATTTTGCACTGATATTTTGCGTATTCTGTGTCTTGTTTTTATCTCTTTAATTCTCTTCCCTGTCCCGATTTATCGGGGCAATCCCTGTTATTTTCTGTGTATTCTGTGTGATTCTGTGGCTTAATTTTGATTTTTAATTTTTGATATTTAATTTTACATTCTGCCCTCTTAATTTCCCTAATCCCCCTATCCTCTTGAATCTATAAAATTGTTTGTCAAAAGCTGTCAAAGACTGTCAAACGATTACAAAAGATTACAATTGCAGTCAAAAACTGTCAAAAGTATATATTATATAGATAATTTTGCATTTTAATATGGAATTTCAATATTTGATTTTTTAATTATATCTGTGTAAATCTGTTTCTATCTGTGAGTATCTGTGTGCTAATGTTTTTGGATTTGGAATTTGTTTGGGATTTGATCCGTCAGCTGACGGATTGGAATTTGGGATTTTAAAGGATATGATTCTTACTAAACCAAACCCTTGGGGTATTATCACAGGTAAACTTAAAATTAAACCCCAAGACGCACTTAAACTATTTGGCTTTGAAATGAATAAAGACGAAAAATATATCCTCTTTAAAAAATTTAAAAAACATAATATAGTTTACCATCACACTAAACAAAGAAACCCTAAAACTAAATCCCAACAAAAAAATAGAAATTTATTCGCTATACTCGTGAAAATAGCTAAACAAAACCTAAACTCTCTAATTAAACCCGCCTGGAACCCACTTGCTAAAAATCTGCCTGCATCAGGTTTTGACTTATTTGTTGGTGAAAATATTAAAAGAGTTACTAAAGACGAAAGCTGGTCAAATATGCTCGTCACTAAAGGAAAAATTCAAAAACCACATCTTTCTTATGCTAAATTCTTTTACCTTTCTAAAAAAATAGTGCTTGGAATTAAAAATGAAAATAATTATAAAATCGGTATCTGTATACTCAATACAAAAGATTATATATTATATCATATAAAACCAGCTTATTACAAAAACTCAAATCACACCTGTCCGCCGTCCGTTAGGCGGATAGTTATGCCTATACCAAAAACACTCAAAAAACCCGTCGTCTTTGCTTACTTTATAAATGGAAATAATTACTCAAACTCCATCGCAAGAGTGCCAAAAGTATTTAGAAATGAAACCACAGATTAATATTTGGAGTGCAATAACGGTGTTATTGCAATTTGTAGGGGTAAGGCACCTCGCCCATTAAGTTTTGAATTTGGAATTTGATATTTATTTGGGATTTGGTGCTTGAGATTTGTGATTTTCCTGTAAAGAGGCACTATGGCTAAATATATAAACTCTCCCTGGGGAATGATTATCGGTAAACTCTTTAATGTCATAGGAAGCTCCTATAAAGGTAGACCCTACTTAAGAGGCTTTACTAAACCTAAACAAAAAGGAACTAAACAAAGACTCATCCAGGCTATAAAAGGTGAAATTAAATCAAATGAACTTGACCCTCAACAAATAAATATTAAACTCGGCGTATTCGGCCCCCTTTCTATGATTATTAAAGAAAATATGAGTAATCTTATTTACCCTGTATGGGAACCAATGGCTAAAGGTAAATGCCTGACAGGTGGTAACCTTTTTATGAAAACTAATATCACTCCCCTTTATTTCTCAATACCTGATAAAAATAAATTCTTCTCGCCTAAAAATAAACCCGACCTTAAACAAATACTCATAACCGACGGAATCCTCGAACCAGCTGAAATTATTTATGCCGCCTACGATAAGAAATCAAAAATAGTTATGCTTAAATGGAATACAAAAACTTACCTGCAGGGTAAACCAGATGACAATGCCCATATATTTATAATTTACTGGCAACTAAAAACAATAAATAAACTCCCAGACCCCGAAAAATGGAAAGACATTAAACTCTGGGGTGACGCAAGAATATCAGTCGCTAAAAGAGAAGACGGTAAAGCCTCAATTACCCTTGATGTAGGGACAGGGCTTGTTGAGCCTGTTGGAACGAAGTGGAAATCCCGATATGTCGGGGCGAAATCCCGCCTGTCCCGATTCAATCGGGGACTTGGCGGGGCCCCTGTCCGTCAAAATGTAGGGACAGGGCTTGCCCCTGTCCGTCAAAATGCAGCCGAACCCTTTAGCCTTCGCCCTTCTCGTAACTCCCAATTCGTCGCCTATCTTTCTTTTTCAAACAAAAACCATCAATTCTCCCCCACAACCGCAATCAATCTGCCTGCCCGCCACCCGGCGGGTAATTCGTAATCCACGTTTAACAGATGGCACATGAACTCGGTGGCACAGGCTTCCAGCCTGTGAATGTGTGTAGGGACAAGGGTTTACCCCTGTCTAAATCAGTGTTAATCTGCGTCTAAATAAAACCAATCTGTAGCGCGGGGGTTCATCCCCCGCCTCCCATTTTTGCCGAGGATAAACCTCGGTGCTACTTTCCCTTTTTCCTGCTTTCCCATTTTTCCTTCAATTACACTTACTAAGAACAACCTCCCGGTTGCGACTCCTTTTAAATAACTTAATAACCCAATAACTCAATAACTAATCCGTATAATCCGTGAAATCCGTGGTTTCATTTTGCAATTTTGTTTTGTGTAATCTGCGTCCCTACTTTAATTCTATTTTCCTAAGTGCTTTATTTGCCTCGCCGCACACCTGCCAGTCCAGCAAATACAGCAACAAAAATGGCTACCTTGAACGTAGTGAACCATGACAACGACCGCACTATTAAGCCCTGCTCAACAGCCCCTGGAAAAATGTCAGGAATCGTCCATGCCCATAATATTTTTACCAAAAATAACGCTAACACAAAAGCTCCTACAATAAATATCAAGGCACCCGGCACAATTGCAAATAGCCATGACTTCTTCATTTCTTCAAACCCTCCTTTCAGTCTGTTCTCTTGCTGGAGAAAAAGATATGTCCCAAAAATGCTATAAGAACAGGCAGATTTCCAAATAACCCTGCCCAAAACCATTTGTTAGCAATCCAACTTTTTGTGACCCCAAAGTGTATCTTAGAAATAAGATGACAACAAATTGCACTTGAAAGAGCAAATAAACCAATAAAATTATTCGCGCATTCCATCTAAACACCTCCTTTCATTCCTGAGGCTATTTAGCATTTGTAAATCCCTATAGCTAAAGAATCTGCAAATACTAAAAATAACAATCACCTCCTCGAGTCTCATGCTGAACCCACTGTCATGCTAAACCCACTGTCATGCTGAACTTGTTTCAGCATCTCTATGTCATGCTGAACCCACTGTCATACTGAACCTACTGTCATGCTGAACTTGTTTCAGCATCTCTTTTTTCAGCATAAGATTCTGAACCCCCTGAAAAAAGTTCAGGGTCAGAATGACACTTTCAGGGTTCGGAATAACATCTCTAAACAGCCTCCTTTTTTGTTGTCAAATTTCATATGCTCCGTATATCCACTTCTTTCCTGAAATTACTTAATAACTTAATAACCTAATAACTAATCCGTGTCCTCTGTTAATTTGTGTTTTTTTAACCGCAGATAAACGCAGACTAAATCAGTGTTTATCCATTAAATCTGTGTAGCTCTGTGTGCTATTTTTTTCGTGTTAATCTGTGTAATCTGTGGCTTATTTTAATCCCTGAATTTCTATCTCTATCTCTTTCTCTATCTTTTCAATATCCTTTAATTTATCCTCTTCAATATATTTCGCCTTGGCTATGTCTTCAAGAACCTTGAGCTTTGAAATCCTATCTACCGTTATCCCCCTCTTTAATGCCTCTTTAGCTTTATCATAAAAACAAAGTATCACCTTGAGCATCCTGTATTGCTTAAGAGCACTCGTATATGTGTCAATTTCATGAAACGCATTTTGATGTAAAAAGTCCTCCCTTATAGACCTCGCTACCTCAAGAAGTAATCTGTCACTCTGTGATAAGGATTCAATCCCTACAAGCCGAACAATGTCTTGAAGCTCAGCCTCCTCTCCTAAAATACGCATCGCCTCCTTTACTAAATCTGGAAATTCTTTGGCTACCTTTTCTTTAACCCACTCCCTAATTGAGTCTTTATATAAAGAATATGATGTAAGCCAGTTTACAGCCGGAAAGTGCCGCGCTTCAGCTAATTTGTCTTCAAGACTCCAGAATACTTTTACTACCCTCAAGGTCGCTTGAACTACAGGGTCGGCAATATCACCACCCATCGGTGAGACCGAACCAATTACCGTTAGCATGCCTCTGCGATTGTCTGAACCAAGACATCGTACCCTACCCGCTCGCTCATAAAATTCAGCTACCCTCGTCCCAAGATAAGCTGGATACCCTTCTTCACCAGGCATCTCTTCAAGTCGCCCTGACATTTCTCGCATCGCTTCTGCCCACCTTGAAGTCGAATCCGCTTGCAAGGCTACAGAATAGCCCATATCCCTGAAATATTCAGCAATCGTTATGCCTGTGTAAACTGAAGCCTCCCGAGCCGCAATTGGCATATTTGAGGTGTTGGCTATTAAAATAGTCCTCTTCATTAAGGGCTCGCCAGACTTTGGGTCCTTGAGTTGTGGAAATTCAATTAAAACATCCGCCATCTCATTCCCACGCTCCCCACAGCCTACAAATAAAATTATGTCCGTATCTGCCCACTTCGAAATTTGATGCTGAATGACTGTCTTGCCACTCCCAAAAGGCCCAGGAACACAAGCCGTGCCTCCTTTTGCAATTGGGAAAAAAGTGTCTATTACACGCTGACCAGTATACATCGGAATCTCAGGAGGTAGCTTCTCTTTATAAGGCCTTGAACGCCTGACAGGCCACCTCTGCATTAAAGTTATCTCCTTAAGCCCTCCTTGAGTCTTTAATTTGCAAACTATATCCTCAACCTTAAAATCACCTTCCTTAATCTCAACTATCTCACCAGAAAGTTCAGGCGGAATCATTACCCGATGAGTTATAAGTATTGTCTCCTGAACTTCACCTATAATATCACCACCCGTCACTTTCTCGCCCTTCTTCATCAGAGGCTTGAAATGCCATTCCTTTTTTCGGTCTAAACCAGGTAATGTTATGCCTCTCGCTATATTATCGCCAGAAGTCTCCCTTATTATATCAAGCGGCCTTTGAATGCCATCATAAATTGATTCAATAAGCCCCGGACCAAGCTCAACAGATAATGGCTCAAAAGTCGGATAAACTGGCTCCCCAGGTCCAACCCCAGCTGTCTCCTCATATACCTGGAGTGAGGCTAAATCACCCTTTAACTCAATTATCTCACCAATTAATCTTTTTTCTGAAACCCTCACTACATCATACATCTTTGAGCCACTCATACCTTTGGCAATTACAAGCGGCCCCGATACTTTTACAATCTTACCTTCCATCTTAACCTCCCAAAAAATAAATACCTAAGCCCCTAAATCCCTAAATACCTAAACCATGTAGGGCAAGGCTTTAGCCTTGCAAACCCAAGTAGCGCGGGGGTTTATCCCCCGCCTGACAAATGTAGCCGAACCCTTTAGGGTTCGCTTTTCCCATTCTCATAACAGCCATAGTAATACTATTTACCTCGCTTATAAATTGTGCCCATTTAATTATTTCTGAGTTTGCGTTTTCTGCACTTTTTTTAATTTTTCTCCCGCATCACCAATTTTAAAAGGTGCAATAAAAGAAATAATAGCACTCACCCCAAAAAAAAGATAACCCACTCTTATCATTGCATTATTATTCTCACGGGTTCCAATAGTTGTTGTCATTATTCCTATCATAGCAAATCCCATACTCGTGCTATATGCTTTGGAATATGTTTTAAGGTCTTCTCCTGCTTCAGCAATTAAATCCCAGTTGGTAATTCCTTGAGGACTCTTAAATTCTGATTTTTTCAATTGAGTCAGTTGAGATAAATCTATTTTTTGCCTTTCAATTGATATAAGTGACCCATCAGGATACATAATATTAACATAATTTTCAGTGATATTCTTAATTTCGCCTTCTATAAATGTTCCGTCTTTTAGCTTGATTTCATCTCCGAAGACTACACCTCCTATCAAAAATACCAAAATACCAAATAAATTCTTCATCTTTCACCTCCTGTGTTTCCTTGCACTCCTTATCACCACTCCCAAAATCTCTAAATTTATGTTTTCTCCTGCCTTTCACAGGGACTTCATTATTAACAGTAATTTAATTTGACAGGATTTACAGGATTTTTATTTAATTTCTTACCCGCCTTGTCCGCCGTCAGGCGAGACAAGTATTCTTTAATCCTGTTAATCTTGTCCGTCATTGCTTTTTATTTTTATCTCTTATATTCTCTTTCAACCCGCCTTGACTCGCAGGCGAGGCAGGTCCCTGTTAATTTATTTTTTCCTGTGTAAATCTGTGTGCTGTTTTGAATTTTGATATTGTTTGAAATTTGTAATTTGATATTTGTAATTTCTTCATTTCTTTTAGGTATTTAGGTATTTTTCATTAAGTCCACTCCTACTGCCTTTTTTATTAATTCACGAAGTCTCTTGGTCCCATGACCTGAACTCCCCTTGCTGCCCGGAATAGGTAATATGCAGGGAAGAGAAGTGCCTGTCGTTTGAGCCAGAAAATCTTTAATCCCTGGAATCAAATCATCAGGAACAAGAACTATGCCTATACCTTCTTTTAGCAACTTGCCAAGAACACTATGTGCCTCCTCAGGACTTGATACGGGGAATATATCCGCCCCTATAGCCTTAAAAGGCAAAATAACATCTCTTTCCCCAATAGCCGCAATCTTAGTAGACATAATAACTTTTAACTTTGCATTTTACACTTTTCATTTTACAATTTAAAATTTTATTTAACCACTCTGTGTCCTCTGATGATTCTCAAAAAATTGTGTAAGAATAGGAAAAATAGAGAAGTAGGGAAAAAGGGAAAGAAAGATATATTGTATAATCTTTCCTGCCCGACAAATGGCAGGCAGGTATTTTTGCCGCAGACTCTATGAGAAGAAGTCAAAGGCATTTCCCATTTTCCCATGTTTTCCCCTTTCCCTTATTTACACCATAAATCTGTGTGCTATTTTTTTCGTGCTTTCTATCCGTCAGCTGACGGATTCGCGCTTTCGCGATTAATTCTTTTTTCTGTGCCTTTCTGTGTTTTCTGCACCTTTTTTCTAAAATTACCTAATGACCTAATAACTCAATAACTAATCCGTGTCTCCTTTTTATCTGTGTCTATCCGCGTCCATCTGCGGTTAATATTAATTTTACAATTTGCATTTTGCAATTTACAATTTTATTTAATATGCTTCTGGTAATCTCTCTTTTATCAAATCCTCTGGTATCTGGTTTAATTTCCCTACAAATATCATTCTTAATATTTTAAACTCGTTTTCTTTCCCATAAAAATAAGCTATAATTGGCTCAATGCCAAAAGTTAAATATTTAGTTGCCCTGCAAAATTCTGTAAAATGAGTGTCACAAAGTTTTTCTAACCTTGAAAATGAATTCTTAGTCCTCAAAAATTCAATGCCTTCATTGAAAATATCAGCATAAGGAGTATAATTAAAATACTTAGGTATAGACTCTATTGGCTCATCAAAAGACTCTAAAAATCGAAATGCTTCAAGCCAACCACCAGGAACCAGACTCGCCCTTAATAAACTCTTCTCCTCTTTAAGCCACTTTATGCGAAGAAGTGTCTTTATGTTGACCAAGTCAATCTCTATTTTGGTTAATGAATTGAGAAAAGTGTTATGAGGTGTCTCTGCAAGATAAGAATAGTAAAATTTGTCCAATATAATGTCAAGAAATCTCGGGTCCTTATTAGTATAATAAGTAGCGATAGCCTCTCCTATTGCCAATGGTAAATTATAGCCAAGTTTGTCATATCTCTCTTCTTGAAATATTGATTTTAATTCATCCTTTGGAATGTTGCCAAGCTCTGATAAAAGCCAAAAAGCTTCTTCCTCCTTAATAGCACTTTTAAGTAATACCTTGGCGTTATGATAATCGTATTTTACTTTGAGAACCGTAATAAAAAGCTCGTCTAAAATAAGCTTATCAACTAAATTATGGAGTTCAATCCTCGCTTTTTTGAGCATATTTTCATAATCCCTTGCATCCCCCGGAAGCCAAGCACTATAATCTGTATCCTGAAGCGACCTTAAAAGTTCGTCACCATCCTTAGCCTCAAGAAGACGGGCAATCTTATACGAAGAAAGAAGCTTCGCCTCAAGAGCCCTTATCCTGCCAACTGCATAAGCATATCTCGTATCTTCTGACTCAATGCGAGGATAGGTAATTAACATTAACTTTAATATATCAAATAAATACACTAATGTCAAGAAAATCTTTCTAATGTCCCGCACATAATTTATGCGGGGTTATGTGCGGGGCTTATGCTTAGAGTTTTCTTTATCCCGCACATAATATATGTGCTGGGCTAATTGTTAATTTTGCATTTTGCATTGTCTCATCTGTTCACCCTACACCCTATACCCTACACCCTGTCTTAATCCGTGCCATTCGTTTAATCCGTGGTTTCCTTTTGCACTGAAATTCTGCATCAATCTGCGTCCTATTTTTATCTCTTTGATTCTCTTTCAATCCCTGTTCTATTTCTTGTGTTTCCTGTGCTTTCTGTTTAACTTTGTGTCCTTTGTGGTTTATTTTTTCGTGATTATCCTTTTCAATCTGCGTCCATCTGCGTTCATCTGCGGTTACTGTATTCTTAATTCGTTTAATTCGTGGTTCCATTCAAAAAAAAACTTGACAAACATAATTTTTGGTATAACCTTAATTGAATGAAGCCACAGATTGCACAGAAGGAACAGAAGCCAGAGGTCAGAAATCAGATGCCAGAGGTCAGTCCGCCTAAGGCGGATTATCTGTTTTCTGTCTTCTGTTCTCTGTTTTTCTGTAGTTGAAAAAGGAGGTATGAGATGTTAGCTTTATTGTTTTTCTTTGTCACTGGCGCGGTGAGCCAGAATCCTGGTCACTTTTTTAGACCAGAGTACAGATTTAATAGTACCCTGATAAGCAGGGCAAAAGCACACAGCCAGGATGGCTGTGCCACCAGATTTTGGAATAAAGAGGAGAGAAAGAAATTCTTGAAAGAGCTTACCCAGAAGCGTAAAGGAGGAAGTCTCCAAGAATATGGCGCTATATCAGGATATATTACATCTGCTAAAGGACCTATTGAAGATGTATATATTGATGTTTCAGATGCTATCACTCACGACTGGGCTGGATGGGGCTGTACTGATGAATATGGCTATTATATTGTGCCTGACTTAGAGACTGGAAGTTATAAACTTATGACCTGGAATGACCAGGGCTATGTTGATGAGTGGTATGATAATAAGACAAGTTTTGATGAAGCTGACATAGTTCCAGTAACCGTTCCTGATACAACCAAGAATACTAATTTTGAGCTTGCGCCTGGCGGATTTATAGAAGGAACAGTTACTTCTGCCTCCGCCAAAGGACCTTTAGAAGATATATATATTATCATCTATAATGCTGCTGACCCCTATCCTATGAACTGGGTTGGTGGGGAACAGACTGATTCAACTGGTCATTATATTGTCTGCCTCCCGGCGGGGAGTTATAAAGTTCAAACCAGAGACGAGTATTATGAGAAGTATGTCAACCTTTATTATAATAATACTCCTTACTGGAATACTGCTACTACAGTAGAAGTAACAGTGGGTGATACTGCAAAGAACAAAGATTTCTCTCTATATGTAGGTGGCAAGATTAAGGGCACAGTTTCTGGCGCCAAAGGACCACTCGCAGATATAGGGATTATGGCATTTAGCAATACTAATGGTGAATGGATGGCGATGGGAGAAAGTGACGGGGATGGCAATTATACTCTTCCTTGCCTGCCATCCGATAACCTTAAACTCCTTGCTTATCCTGGAATGCAGTATTATAAAGGGATAGATACCACTCATGCCTGGGAGTGGTATAACAATAAAGGTGCATGGACAAGTGCAGATGTGATATCAGTGAGTGCAGGAGATTCAGTTCTTGGTAGGGACTTTAATCTTGAGCTTGGTGGTTTTATCACAGGCACAGTCTCTTCTG
>JAGMCI010000006.1 GCA_023129325.1 Caldifarciminota bacterium | reverse complement strand
GGACCTGAGCTTGAATATTTTTATTTCAAGACTTCAGGCAGCACAGAGGTTTTAGATTTTTCCAGTTATTTTGACCTCACGCCTCCTGACATTGGAGATGAGCTCAGGATGCAAACTGTATCAGCTCTTGAAGAATTAGGCATAAAAGTAGAAGCATCGCATCATGAAGTAGCTCCCTCTCAGCATGAGATAGACCTTGTTTATCAGGATGCGCTTTTGATGGCTGATTCAATAATGACATACAAGCTTGTAGTGAAAGAGATAGCACAACGGAACGGCAGTTATGCCACTTTTATGCCGAAACCGATATTTGGCGTAAATGGTTCTGGGATGCATGTTCATCAGTCATTATTTAAGCTCAACAAGAATGTAATGGGTTCAAAGATTGGGGAACGGTTTATTGCCGGGCTTCTCAAGCATGCTCGAGAAATTACTTTAATTACTAATCAATGGGCGAATTCTTACAAAAGGTTAGTTCCTGGGTATGAAGCACCTGTATATATTTCCTGGGCAAGGGAAAATCGTTCTACTCTTGTAAGGATACCCACTCATTTTCCTGGCAAAGAGATAGCTGACAGAGTAGAATATCGTGCTCCTGACCCGGCTTGCAATCCTTATTTAGCCTTTTCGGCGATGCTTCAGGCGGGGCTTGAGGGGGTCAGGCAAGGGTACAAACTTTCTCCACCTATTGAAAAAAATCTATACACCTTAACAGAGGAAGAGAGGGAAAGATTAGGAATCAAATATCTTCCGGAGAGTTTGGGAGAGGCGATTTCAGTAACTAAAAAGTCTGAACTTGTTAAGAAGACTTTAGGTGAAGAGTTTTTCCATAAACTTTTAGGGAACAAAGCGAGGATATGGGAAGATTACAGGGCTCAACTAACACAATATGAAATCAAGAAAAACCTTCCAGTGTTATAAAATTCTTTTTTTTGACCATTCAACGCAGATTGGAGGAGCAGAAAAGAGTTTAATTGATATAATATGCGGAATCCAGCATATCGAGGGGTTTGAACCAATATTTGTAGGGGCAAATTCAATTTGTGCGGAACTTAAATTTAGGGGGATAAAATGTATTAGTTTCAGGATACCGGCTCATATTCTAAGGAGAACGAGGGAGCATCCATTTCGGCTTTCAGACATTTACGAGCTTCCTATTTTAATTTTTCAATTTTTAAGGATTTTAAGGCAGGAGAGACCGCATCTTGTTTACACTAACACACAGAAGGCACATTTCATAGGACTAATTGCGGCGAGGCTTGTCAATATTCCGAGGGTATGTCATTTTAGAGATATTTTGCCAAGAAATACATTTACAAAGTTATGGCTTAAAATCATTTATAAGTTTTCTACACGGATAATTACTATTTCAAAAGCGGTAGCAAGAGAATTTCGTGGGGAGAGAAAAATCAAAATAGTTTATAATGGGATAAAAATACAGAAGCGAGAAGTCAGAAGTCAAAAGTCAAAAGTCAAGAGAGTAGGATATGTTGGGCAAATTGCGAGATGGAAGGGGATAGAATATTTTATAGAAGCTATGAGTATAATAAACAAGAAGTTTGAGCAAACTAATTTTCTAATTATAGGGGGTCCGATTTTTGGTGACTTTGATTATTTAAATGAGCTTAAAGCTTTTTCTCATAGTTTAAATTTAGATGGCAAAGTTACCTTTACAGGCTGGGTTAGTTCTGCTCTTCCTTACATAGCTCAATTAGATATTTTAATTCATCCTCCGGTTCAGGCAGAACCATTTGGTCGTGTACTCATAGAAGCAGGAGCATTAGGCAAGCCTGTGGTGGCAACAAAATGTGGCGCCATTCCGGAAATTATCAAAGATGGGGCAACGGGAATTCTTGTGCCGCGGAGAGATTCAAATTCAATTGCTGATGCTGTGAGTGATTTACTTGCTGATGAAGAGAAGAAAAACTTAATGGGTAAAAGAGCGAGGAAACGAGTAGCAACTCACTTTAGAGTTGAAAATATGATTCAAGAAGTAACAGAAATCATAAAAGAATCCATAGGATGAGGAGTTAAAATTATGAAGATTGCTATTATCCATGATTATTTAAACCAATATGGAGGAGCAGAGAGGGTATTAGAGGCAACTCATGAAATTTGGCCTTCTGCTCCTGTTTATACTATCCTTTGCGAGCTTAAAAATCTTCCTGGACACTTTAAGAAATGGAATATAACTCCTACATTTATTCAAAGATTGCCATTTTTATCAACTCAATATGAGAAATATTTTTTGCTTTTTCCAACAGCAGTGGAACAAATTGAGCTTCAAGATTTTGATATAGTGGTTTCTATTTCATCTGCTTGGGCAAAGGGAGTCATAACCTCTCCAGAAGTAATTCATATTTCCTATCTTTTAAATCCAATGCGGTTTGCCTGGGATGAATATTATTCAAGGACAAGGAGGACAAAAGGGGCAATATTTAAATTAGGAATCAGATTTTCAATGAATTATATAAGGCTCTGGGATGTGATGTCCACACAAAGGGTAGATGAACTTATTACTATCTCAAACACAGTGCGAAAAAGAGCCTTAAAATATTATCATAGGGATTCAACTATAATATATCCTCCTTGCGATACTGCATTTTTTGTTCCAAATCCGAATCTTAAAATTCAAGATTACTTTCTAATTGTCACCAGGCTTAAGCATTACAAGCACATTGAAATTGCAATTAAAGCATTTAATAAACTTGGCATTCCTTTATTCATAATTGGAGGAGGAGAAGCACGCTGGGGACTTGAAAAGATTGCTCGTCCAAATGTTCAATTTTTAGGAGTTTTATCTGACACAGAGATTAGAAGCTGGTATCAGAGAGCGCAAGCACTTGTATTTCCAACAAAAGAGGATTTTGGGATTGTTCCGCTTGAAGCTCAGGCTTGTGGAACTCCAGTTATTGCATTTAAAGGGGGTGGGGCTCTTGAAACAGTGATTGAAGGAAAGACAGGAACATTCTTTTATCCTCAAATTCCTGAAGCATTAATTGAAACAATTAAAAAATTTGACCGCTCTAAATTTAAGAGAGGGGATTTAAGGACTCATTCCCTTAAATTTGACAAAGAGATATTTAAACAGAAATTAAAAAATTTCGTGATACAAAAATATGCTACTCACAAAGAATTATAAATTCCGAATGTTAAAACACGAAACACGCAAATATTTCAAATTACACGAATAAAGGCAGGGACGAGATCACCTTGCCCCCACAGAATCGTGACCATTCGCCTAATTCGTGGTATTTGTGTTGAATAATTTTGCATTTCAATATCTATTTTTGATATTTGATTCTTGATATTTGATATTCCTATGCGGAGACCTGCTTTAAAAACCACTCTCGCTTTTTCCTCAGGAATTATTATCGGCTATTTTACAAAATTTTTACTTATCTGGAGTAGTTTATTGTTGATTGGGGTATGCACTTTTTATCTCATTACAGGACTTATTCAAAAAAGAGAGAAAACTTTAAATTTCATTATCTTTTTTATTATAGCGATTTCAGGAATGTTTTGGTACGATTTACAAACTACTCTATTCTCCTATAATAATATCAAGAATTGCCCTACCTTCAAAGAAAATATAGCTCTTATCAGCAAAATTATAGCTGACCCGGATATAAGGATAAATCAAACTATTCTTGAATGTGAAGCAGAAAGTTTGATAACATCCCAAAGTATTAAATCCGTATCAGGAAAGGTAAGAATTTCAGTAAAATTTCCAACCTCAAGGTTCAAATATGGAGACCGAATTGAGGTCTATGGCAAACTGCGGTTGCCTGAATTCTCTCGAAATCCAGATGCTTTTGATTACAGGGCTTGGCTTAAGAGAAGAAATATTTATAGAACAATAAGTGTATGGAAACCAGCTGATATTATAGTTATTAGTGAAGGAGCAGGCAACCCAATTATCTCAAGATTTGCTTTACCGATGAAAAGATTTATCCGAAATACAATTGATAATTATCTTTCTGGAAACCAAGCAGGATTTCTAAAAGCAATAGTGATAGGACAGAGAGGAATGTTGCCTAAAAAAGTGCATCAATATTTTCAAAATACGGGTGTTGTGCATATTATGGCAGTATCAGGATTACATGTAGGAATCCTTGCCGCTATCTTATTCTTGCTCTTTAGAGTATTTAGAATCCCATTGTTAATTACACAAATTCTTACATCGTTTTTTCTTATAATATATGTGCTTATGATTCCAAGATACTCAGCAGTGAGAGCTACTATAATGATTATACTTGGAATGATAGCACTTACCTCAGAAAGGGATGCCGATATACTTAATACAATTTCTTGTGCGGCTCTTTTGATTTTATTTCTGAATCCGCAAGCATTCTTTGATGTGGGGTTTCAACTCTCATTTGTTGCTGTTTTATCAATAATTTATTTGTATCCAAAAATATATCACTTGCTTTTTGGAGGCCTAAAAACGGAAAGTCGTATCGTAAAATACTTTACTGGACTTTTTGTAATTTCTTTTTGTGCACAGCTTGGTCTTATGCCACTTATAGCTTATTATTTCTTTAGGGTCCCTGTTATCTCAATTATTGCAAATCTATTTGTTATTCCACTGGCTGGAGTAAGCATTGCTTTAACTTTTATTATGAGTATTTTTAATCTTTTGCCACTCAAAATATTTGCTAATATATCTGCAAGTGCTGCCTTTGGAACAACAACCTTTACACTTAAACTGGTAGAATTATTTAGTCGTATCCCTTATTCCCATTTCTGGGTTGGCAAACCATCTGTGCTTTTCATCGGCTTTTCTTACTTGCTTTTAATAAGTGGAGCAAACTCTCATATTTCTAAAAAAGCAATGAAGACCTTTCTATACGGATTACTTATAGGACTCAATGTTATTATATGGGTAAAAGTGTATAAAATTACAAATCCTGAACTCAAAGTAACTTACCTGGATGTGGGACATGGTGATTGTATATTTGTTGAATGGGCTGAAATTCATACCGTCTTGAATGATGGAGGCCCTCGGGACAGATGTTACCCTGAGCGAAGCGATGGGCCTGGATTTAATGCTGGAGAAAATATAGTTGCTCCATTTTTAAGAGCAAAAGGAATCTCAACTCTTGACTTTATTATGGTTAGTAATCCAAAGCTTTATAGAATTGGTGGACTTGGATATATAACTGATAATTTTAAGGTAAAAAGATTTGTCTGTCCAAATATCCCTTACCCATCTTGGTCATGGCTTGAACTTCTTAAAAAAGTCAAACAAAAAAAGATATTCTGTCAAGTTCACAAGAAGAATTTCATTCTGAGAGTAGAGTATGGAAATATCTCTTTTCTCTTTACTGGGGATGTTGCCAGCCCAATAGAATTGGGACAGACAGAAAAATCAACAATAGTTTCAGTTCCAAAACACGGGAACAAATCTCACTTTTCTGAAAAGTGGATATCGTTTATAGCTCCTGAAGTCGCTGTGATATCATGCGGTCGAAATATTTATGGAGAACCATCGCCTGAAATAATTGAGAACTATAGAACTTCAGGAACTAAGGTGTTACGAACTGATAAAGAAGGAGCCATTACAATAAGAACCGACGGAAAGACTTATGAAATTGAGACTGTAAAAAACCTCATAAGGCATAAATCGTTAAAACATAGATTCTTGAGATACGCTGGGTTACTTTAGGAAAATCAACTTCTTAGTTATTGCCTTTCTGTCTTTGGTAGAAAGTCTATAAAAGTAAATCCCACTGGCTACTGGTTTACTTTTATTATCATATTTGTCCCATTTAACTTGATATAATCCAGGCTTTTGGGGTTCATTCACAAGGGTCCGAATAAGCCTGCCTGTGAGGTCGTAAATCTTCAGCGAGACTTTACTGACATCTGATATCTGATATCTGATTTCTGTCTTCTGGTTAAATGGATTGGGTGCATTTTGAAAGAGTTTAAAAGTAAATTGTGGACTCTGTGGCTTAATTTCCACTCCCTTAAGAGTATCCGGAGGAACAAATCCATAAAGTCCAGTATGCCACCTATCGTGAGCAAAACATCCCCATTCTACTTTATTTCCCAAGACTTCAAAAACTCGCACATCTGGATTATATGTCGCAACAACAAGTTCATTTTGCTCATTCCAATCTATATCAGCAAGCACAGGAATAGCATTTATTAACCCATTTCCCATAATCGGGAATCCAAGAACAGGGGCTCCATTTTTCTCAAATGCATAAATATTTCCATTAATTAGTTCAACTATAATAATTTCACTTTCATTATCCCCATCAATATCCCCAATTACAGGTGACGCCGGAGGAATATAGTCCATAAATGGTAAAAATATGGGCCAGCCATCAACTAATGTTCCACCATGGTTCCAAAGACAAACCCCATTTCTTCCTGCAAGTGCTATTTCTAAATTTCCGTCTCCATCAACATCTCCTAATGCTGGTGAAGACCCCACCCCCCAATTTATTCTATTACAATACTGGGGCCAATTAGGCATACGAGTGCCATCTGCGTGAAACACATAAATAGAATCATAGGTATAAACAACTACTTCCAACCCTGAATCTGAATATTCAGTGTCAATGTCTCCAATTGCTATTGATGAAGCATTTCCTTCCAGCATAACAGGCCACCCGGGAAGGTTCCTGGCAAGTGCATCAAATGAATTCGCTTTCCATGCATAAACTTTACCTGTACCACCTAAAATTACATCAAGAGTATCATCTCTATCTATATCAGCAATAGCAGGACTGGCAAAATTGAGTTCTTCATCTCGTAAAGCAAATAAACCATCTTCATTATTTAAAAATGGAGTTCCATTGTATCTAAAGGCATAAACTTTACCGTTTGTCCCCCCTACTATAATTTCAAGAAATCCATCTCCATCAAGGTCTTGAACACTTGGCGACGAAAAAATATTCCAACCTACTTCCATCAAAACTGGGAAACCATCAAGTAAAGTTCCATCATTTCTGAATACATATAAACCTCCACTACCTTCCCAGCCTGGAACACAAATTACCTCTAAATTACTATCAGCATCAATATCAGCAAGTGCCACAGAAGTCCAGGAACGACTTGAAACATTAGCAAAAACACCATCCTGTAAAAGAACTCCAGTTCCATCACTATGCCATGCAAAAATATTGCCATCCATTCCAGGACCGATAACTATTTCTAATCCATGATAATTTGTATCTAAGTCTCCAACCATAGGGGCTGTCATATAAGAGTCATAATTCCTCTTAGGCCAGCCATCCTTAAAACCTGGATTTGTTTTACCTGAAATTAAAGAGGAAACCTTACTTTCATTCCCAAAACTATCAACCGTAGTTACCCAATAAGAATAAACTTCATAATCTTCAAGTTCTTTATCATCAAAGACAGAGCTTTCTGTAATTAAGCAAGGATTTAACAATAAAGAATCTGGAGTTCTATAAACATTATATCCATAAGCATTAGGTACAGGATTCCAACCAATGGTTATTCTATTTGGATAGGGGATGGTAAAAAGAGAATCTGGAGGCACAAGAAATTTAATAAGAAATGTATCAGCCCATTTTCTTTCAAGGGTGTCTTCAAGTTCCAATATAAATCCAGGATTTTCAACTACCTCGTTTACAAGAATCTCAAAACAGTTTGGATGAAAATTGATTTTATCAGCTTCTATGCTTCCAAGTTCTTCTAATGAATCAAGAATAGAAATCTCAGCATCTAATGATAAAAGTTTAGCTAAAACTGCATCTGCCTTACCATTTCCACAATTTTTTATTTTAAAACTTAAACTTATTGTGTCTCCCATACAAAAAGAATCTACGGACAGAGAATGCCCATAATGAAGCAGTTCCGGAGAATGAATAACTAAATCAAAGGTATCTTTTGTAGAATCACCGGAATAGTTTAAAAAGACAGAAAAATCAACCGCCTCTCCTGGAGCATCCTGAGAAATTTGGATTTCATAATTTTTAGTCTTGGTTCCTCCTGCAGGTATATCCCCATAATATTGTATACTATCAGGTATAATTAAGCAGGGTGAAGAAGATACAAGTTTAGCTTGCACACCACAAGCTTCTGCGCCCTTTGCGTTCTCAAGAGTGAGAGATAAGATAATTTCCTCACCAGCACTTGCTATGCCATCACCATCAATGGAATAAGTCTTATATCTCACATAAGGTTTTTGGGGCCACACAAGAACACCTTCCTGAAAAGGCAAAAAATTCGGTTTGGTCACCGTGACTTTCAATAAACCCTGAGATTCAGGAATTAAACCAAAATTGAGTTCTCCGTTCTCGTCAGTAAGACCCTTTGCATAAACCTCGTTCTTTTTTGAAACACAAACACAAGCATTATCAACAGGAGTACCATAGTGGTCTTCAACGATTACTTTAAATTCCGTTTCTCCAACATCCACAACCTCAGGAAAACTTACATCAAATGAGTCAGGACACCTTGTCCAAAACCAAAGTTCAGGCTCTCCAAAAAGAAGATAGCCTAAAAGAATACTCCGATAAGGATAAGCATCGCTATCAATTTGCCCAGTATGAGCATCACAAAACTTATTTTTTGCATAAACCAGTAACTCACCAACTGAAAAAATACTATCATTAAAAAGACCTTGATAAAAATATTTATTTAATTCTCTTTCGTTATTCCAACTTACCCTTGAATTCCCAAGAAAGCTGACACTTCCACCATCTGGATTTAGCATAAAGCGTCGCGATAAACAATCCCACTCAAGCCAGTGATTAAAGCAACTTACAAGAGTCATGAAAAATAAAGGAGAATTTAAACTATCTATATCTAATCTATCCAAATAGGTAGGATACCCCATATCCTGATTTGATCTTCCATGGGATACAGAATATATAAATCCATATCCTTTTCCTAAAGAATCCAAGACTGCATTTTTTGAGCCTGCAGGGTAACCAAACAATGTATCCACTATGAAATAATCTGGGAAACAAGCAGCGATTTCACGACAATGATTCTTATCATTAACTGCATCTCCAGCAATTAAAAGGAGTTTCTCTTGATAACCAAGAGTTGGATTTCTCTCATATTTAAATATTTTATTAATCTGTGTCTCTATTTCTGACTGGGTATGTCCTGGAAGTCTTCCAACTGACAAATCACATATAAAATCTACTAAGTCAACTCCAATTTCCCACCATATTTCGTTATGATTTGCATTCCAGCTACCCTGCAGACAAGAATAATACATATCGGCTGGAAAATCATATCCACCTGATAACGCATATCCATAGTTAGTGTGAATATATCTAACTGGCACTTCTGATATATCTCCTCCCAACAAAATATATTTGGTTTCCCATTCAGAGTGTGCCTTCTTTAAAAAGTTCCGAATTCTTTCAGGTGTATCACATCCTGAATAATTCTGGTTAATCCATTCTGCAGTCCTGATAACGCAATTTATCCCCTTTTCTGTCTTCCAATCTTTAAGTGGCTCAAAAGCTTCTTTAAGTGCATCAGTTGTTATAATTACATAATCAACTTTTTCGCTATATTTGGATGGAAATTCAGTCACAAAATAAGGGTGTAATTCAACTACTTTTTCTTGAGAAATAAAACTTAGAAATATTAAAAAGGAATAAAGCATTTGTATCATATCATAGTGCACAAATTGAATTTGTGCCTACAATAATTATACTTCAAGATTACAAATTGTCAAGATATAATTGTATAAAAAGACACAAAAATTTGAAAATGTTATTTAATGAGATTAAAATGAAAGGATTGAGTCACATGTTTATATCTTGTTTCTGCTTGAAAGTGGTCTTCTTCTTTTGCTCCCTCCAAAAGAAGAAGCAAGAAAAAGAGGGTTAATTAAAATGAGGGAAAAATGTTAGGAGGGTAAGATAAGGTACATAGGTGTAGATTTACATCAAAAGTTTTCCCAGATTTTCTCCTTAGATAAGGAAACAGGAGAAACTCTTGAAAAAAGGGTGCCAAATGAGTTTGATGCTGTTGGCAAATTCTTCTCTCAATTTGGTAGTGACTGCAAAGTTGCAGTCGAAGCCACCAGGAATTGGTATTGGTTTGTTGATTTGCTTCAATCTATGAGTATAGATGTAACACTCTCCAATCCGGTTCAAACAAAGGCAATTGCATACGCCAGAGTGAAAAATGACAAGGTAGATGCAAGAATGCTCTCTCGTTTGTTAGAAAATGACTTAATCCCATCTGCATGGATACCCAGCCCAGAAGAAAGGAGAATAAGGGAAATGCTGAGAATGAGGTTGAGGTGGATAAAAATTAGAACGATGACAAAGAATGTGGTTCGTTCTTCTCTTGCAAAGTTAAATGTAAAGCTCAAACACACCGATATATGGAACGGAAAGGGTGGAGAGGAGCTTAAAGATTTAGTTTTAGAAGAACCTTATCAAGAGATTATTGATGAGTGCAGAGAGATTATAGAGCTTACAAGCTACTTTATAGAAATATGGCAGAAGAAGATAAAGAAAGCAGTAAAGTGCAATAAAGAAGTATTAAATAGTTGTAAGCTTTTAGAAACTCATCCTGGAATTGGTTACATCTCTGCATTCACTATTTTATATGAGAGTGGACCTATAAATAGATTCCCCTTCCCAGATAGGTATATTGCTTACGTTGGTTTAGCCCCAAAGACAAAAGGAAGTGCTGATAAATATAGGAGCGGACATTTATCGAAACAAGCGAACATGTATCTGAAGTGGATATATGTTGAGGTAGCAACCCATGTAATAAGGATAGGGAAAGGAAAATTATGGAATTACTATCAGAAGGAAATGCACCGGAAAGGCAAGTCTGTGGCAAAGATAGCCCTTGCAAGGAAAATTTCCACTGATTGCTATTATATCCTCAAGGATAGGATAAATTACATTACTTTTTTAGAAAGAGGGACAAGAAAAAGGAGGGCCGGACATGCTTCTGAAAAAACTGGTCTCAATGACCCTTGTCAAGATTAAGCCAGTCCGGTCCCCGAATTCAATACCTTGCGCCTCTCATTGTGATGCGCCCATAGAAGGTTGGGGAAAATCCCCTTCCGCCTGAGGCGGATAAAAAATTCGGGAAGTCCCTCCGTGCTTTATAACAAATAATGATATAGCAAGGAGGTCAGAATGTAAAGGATTTTTTAAATTTTAGTTGACAAATCTTTTTATAGAAGTTTTTTTTGTTTGGAGTTTGACTGATGACCCCACATAGTTGCTGGTTTCTACTAACCAACAAACTAACTTCTCTTTCACATATTTTAAATCTCTTATTCTACTAGTTACCATGCATTTTTCCTCTTACATTTTCAATTTCGTTGATTTTTCCAGTGAAGCTAATCCTATTACTCCGAGCAATATAAGGCAGGGTTCTATTGGGATTCTAAATCGAGGATGTCCTACAGTTCCAGGGATAAATGTAAAATAAAGGATTGAGATTATAAAAAGGATCTTTTGTTCTTTTTTCAAAGTCGGAACTCTCAAGGAAAGTATTACTCCAAACAAAAGTAAGAAGTGATAAAGAATTGCAACACCCATAACCACTATTCCACTTGGTGGCAACTTTTGGACTCTTTCTTTAAAGAAAAGCAAAAATCCCTGTTTAAATTTCTTGTGAGATATAAGAATGAATACTTTTTGATTCACTTCTTTCATCACTCCGAGTTCTTTGAAGGGTTTACCGGTTAGATAAATAAGTGTTGCTCGTGGGGAGAAAGGTAAAAGAACTGTATTTAAAAATCCAACCATTCGTAATTTAGCATATGGCATAGGATATTTCAAAATATATTTCAGCGCGATTTTTGAATCTTTATTCAACTCGTGTATCTCACATCTATCCAAAGCTTCTTCATCAAACTCATTATATAACCTTTTTCGAGCCTTATCTACAGAGATATTTTCTCCGGATGCTATTGCAGATGGGGCTTCATAATAAGTAAGGTTACAGGAAGCAACTCCACAAAAAAAGAATTTATCGAACCTTATGTAATTTCTAATATACCAAGGGGAAAGGAAAATAAGAAAAGACAAAAGGAATATAAAAAGAGGTAACACGCCATTTTTCAATCCTTTTTTTATAAGCAAAAACAATCCTATGACGAGAGAGAAATAAAGTCCTATAGGTTTGGTAAATGTTCCTAATGCAAGCAAAAGAGAGGTCTGAATTAACCTTATAAGAGTTGGAGAATTAAGGTAGTAGAGAAAAGAAAGAATAGTCATAAAAATTAAAATCATAAAAAGTCCCTCTGTAAGAAGTTGCGAAGTATGAAGAGCGATATTTAAATTAAGTGCATAAAATATAGAGAATAAGTTTTTTTCTCGCTTAGTAATGAATGAAAAAGAGTATATCAATGGAATAAGTAAGGAAGTAAAAAGTATCTGAAAAAGCACAACGATGTGAGGTTTTTCTCCAAATATTTTATAAAAAAAGGCTATAAATAAGGGATACCCTGGTGTTCTAATTATACTGAGTTTGGATGGAAATGTGCCTCTTTCTACAAAACTTTTTGCAAGAGTTTCATATTCAAAAGAATCCGTTACCGGGATGAACATTCGTTTCTTATCTCGAATTGCAGGAAGAGCAAAGAGCAATCTACAAAGAATGACAAATAGAAAAAAATACAAGCAAGGTTTTTTATCCACTTATAAATATAAAAACAGTTTTTCTCTTCATCTCATCGTCTTTTGTATATATAGAACCAGAGTTCACTTTCTTTCCCATAATAAGCACGGATAAGTTCATAATTTTTGTGGAATTTCTCACTCTCATAAATAGCTTTATCTGCGAATGCCCCCCATTCTATTTCACTCTTTTCTTCAAGACTACAATATCTAATCAAGATAAAACAATCAGGAGTTCGAGAAAAGTAATAGTCTGTATCATATTTTCTATGCATTCTTCCCTTAAGGCGTGCTACATAAGGGTCAAGTATCCCGACAATATCAAGGGTCTTAAGTTCAGAATAATAAGGAATCATACCACAGTCCTCAACTGCAATGAGTGAATTAGGAGGAAAAAATTGTTTTAACCAGATACCAATTTTTGCTCTATCATAAATTTTAGTTGGTGATTCTTTCCATCCTTTAAAAACTTTTATAAGAGAGCATGGCTGCCTAAAATAGGACCTAAACAATTTATTGTAATCATTGAAAAAATTAGAGAAAATTAATAATAATACTATAGTAGGAAGCAAGAATTTCCTCCTTTTAAAAAATGCAGTATTTGAGAGTTCTCTTATTCCCTCTTGAAAAAGGATAAATATAAATGGAAGTATAGGAATAAAGAATCTATAATCAAGCATCCAATCTCCACCTACATAAATAATAAAAATCAGGTAACCTCCAACAAATGGATATAAATACTTTGCTTTATTGTGGCGAGTAACGGCAGGGATAAGCATAATAGGAAAAAGTAATATACCTCCATTATCTCTTATAAAAGCAAAAATATATACTAAGCCATCTATAAGTTGTTTCCAAGCTCCAAGAGTCTTGGCATAATATATATTGGGGAGAAACGACCCATAGTATAAAGTTCTCCAGCTAAAGTATAAGAAATAAAGCACAAGGAAAATTATTGTCCATATTGTATCCTTGCTGGCCCATCTACCTCGTTTAATATAAATTCTATATATTAAAGCAATTAGAAAAATGAATGGTCCTTCTACTCTTGCAAGAGACATAAGTAAAAAGAATATAGAAGACATAGGAAATCTATCAGTTTCACATTCCAAAGCAAAGTAATAAACTCCTAACATTAGAAGACAAAGAAAAAGTTGAGTTTCAAGACCTGCAATACTCCATCTTATAAATCCTATATCAAGAGAAATGAGCCACAATGAAAGTAAATAGAAAAAACCTTTTCTCCCGGAGATATACACAGAAAAACGATATATTATGAGCAAGTTCAGAATACTGAGAAAGATACCAAGTATTTTAGATACCCACAGAGAATTAAGTCCAAAACTCTGGAATAGAGCTATAATCACAATCCAGAGAAAATTTGAATGCCCTTCAACTCTCTCGCCTGGGTTAAAAACTAAGCCATTACCTGAAACGAGATTATGGGCATATCTATACGATATAAAGCTATCATCTACAGTGTATCTCATTAGATGGAACTCCCCTATAAGTACAATACACATTATGAGGATAATCAAACCTATTTTTTTCTTTTTGTGTATCATAAGAAAGTTCTAAACCATATTTCTAAACTTATTACCCTCCAGAAGAAATCCGGCTGGAGCTTTTGTCCTTGACAAAAATGTCTAAAACTTTGTGAAATCTTTTGAGAATTCCAATAAGGGCGAGACTTAAATTCTTTGGAGTTGAAAAGAGTTTCTATCTCCTGCCTCAATTCTCTTGTCCATCGGGTTTCAGGTGTTCCAAAACCTATCTTGCGTCTGCGCTTTCTTACAAATTCGGGAAGAATACCTTTCATTGTTTCCCTTAATATCCACTTTGTCCAACCATTTCTTAATTTATATTTCAAAGGAAGTGAAAATACATATTCTACCAAACGATGGTCTAAAAAAGGGAGTCTTGTTTCTATACCATAAGCAGCAGCATTTCTCTCGGTCTCTTTTAAGAGAAAAACTAAACTGTATTTTGTAATCGCATAAGCTGACTTCTCAGTTATAGTTCTGGGAAAAAGTTCTTCTAAAATAAATTTTTCTCTTCCTTTAAACTCTTTTAAAAAATCCTTTGCTAAAAATTCTTTAGAATTTTGTCTTCCTAAAAGTCTTTCTCTTATAGCAAAGAATATAAGGTCAAAACCTAATGCAAATTCTTTAATAAGTCTAAATATCTGAAATTTTTTACTAATTTCCCATAAGAATTGAGGGAAATAAGCCGTATAACCACAAAGTGTTTCATCCCCTCCCTGTCCGTCGAAAAGAATATTTATACCGTTTTCATATACAAATCTCATAACTGAGAAATGGTCCCAGATACTTGTTCCTCTGATAGGTTCATCCTGATGCCAGATAAATTTTTCAATTTCTTCCCATAATTTTTTACTCTCAGGGAAAATATAGTTTTTCCTAAGATTATATTTCTCAACAATAGCTTCAATATACTTTCTTTCATCTAAATAAGAATCTTTCCGACAAGAAGAAAATGTGATTGGATGTGCAAATCTATCAAGCATACTTACAACTGCTGAAGAATCCAATCCCCCACTTAAAAGAGCACCAAATTTAGTAGTTTCAGGAAGTCTTAGTTCTATAGAATTCTCAAAAATATTAAAAAATTCATTTATTATCTCTCTCTCACTTCTCACTTCCCACTTTTTATTTCTCACTTCTAACTTCCAATATTTCTCTTTTTTAAATTTATCTTTTTCAACTATCATATATTCGGCAGGCATAAGTTTCTTCACTCCTTTAAAGAAAGTATTTTCTGTATGCTCATGAACCCCAGTTACCAAAAAATCATAAATTATGGAGTCATTAGGAGTGCGAATTAAAGTCTTGTCTTCAAGCAAAGCTTTTATCTCAGAAGCAAAAAGAACTTTATTATGCTTTTTCCAGTAGTATAAAGGTTTTACACCAAATCTATCCCTTGCAAGCAATAACCTCTTGTTTCCACAATCCCATAGTGCAAAAGCGAAATCTCCGTTAAGTTCTTGAATACAAGAAATGCCTTTTTCTTCATAAAGATGTAAAATTACCTCACCATCCATCTGAGCATAAAACTTGTGCCCAAGGTTTATGAGTGAGTCCTTAAGTTCTTTGAAATTATATATATTCCCATCAAGAATAAGCCAAAGAGTTTTAGTTTCATTATGTAAAGGATAAAGATTTTTCTGCTCATATGTATAGTCTATTCCAAGACTTACTTGCTCATCAAAATAGAATCCCACATCATCGGGTCCTCTGTGATTGAGAGATTTGGCCATTTGGCTTACAAGTCCCTTATTAGGTTTACCATCAAACCAAAAACCGCCACAAATGCCACTCATTAGTTTGAAGAGTTTAACATATTATTTTAAAAAGTCAATTTAAAATTGTATTAAGATTGAAAGAACTTGACTTAAAATAAACTTATACTATAATTTATAAAATGAAAGTGAAAATACTTCGCTTTGAAGATATAAGCCCTACGGAGTGGAATAATTTAGTTATGAACTCAAAAAATGGAACTGTTTTTAATACTATAGAATGGATAAAAGTATGGAATTCAGGCTATCAAAATGCAACACCCCTTTTTTTGATTTTACCTGCCTCGCCGTCAGGCAGGGAAGCTGATGGAATCAAAGCCGGGATACCTGTTGTAGAAATAAGAAAGGGTGGATTTAAAAATTATTATTCTTTGCCTTATGGAGGTTATGGAGGAGTTTTAACTATTCACGAGAACGAGAAAGAAACTAAGAAGTTACTTTCCTCATTTGCTAAATTAGCAAAAGGAAGATGGGGAATGTTAGCTTTAACTGATTTTTATGATAATTTAAAAGAGGAATTTTGGGAACCTCTTGGATTTAAGAAGATACAATGTACCACCCATATCCTGCCGCTCTTTTTTGAACCACAGAATATTTGGAGGAATTTTCTTAGCTCTAAAATAAGAAATCAAGTCAGGCAATCCCAAAAGATGGGTGTAAAAGTTTCTTTGGTAAAGAGCAAGAATGAAATCGTAGAATGCCATAAAATGCTTAAAGAGACCGTAAGAAGACATAAAAAGGTATCTCCCGAACTTACGTTTAAGTTTTACCTTAATCTTTTCAGAACAATGGGTAAATTCTTAAGATGGACTATTGCCCAGAAAGGAGATATTTTTCTTGCTTATGCAATTCATTTTGTATATAAAGATACCATAATTTGGTGGGATAACGCTTCCTATACCAATGGATTACAATATAGACCTAACAATGCTCTTATATGGGAGACTATACAGTGGGGATGTGAAAAAGGATATAAATATTATAATCTTGGTAGTTCTCCACAAAATGCTCCCGGGCTTGTTAAGTTTAAAGAGGGATGGGGAGCAGAAAAGAAAGTCTATTGTACTTATTATAAAAAATCTTTTCTCTTTAAGACTTTAAAATCATTTAAAAATGAGATTATTGCGTAATACTTTATCTCTTTATTTAACCCTTTTTGGGGGACTTATCTTGAATTTTGTTCAACTTAAAATTTTATCTTCAGCTCTTACTCAAATAGATTTAGGAAAGTTTTTTACCATCAGTGCTTTTGGACAAATAGCTTCGGGTATACTTCTCTTAGGAATTCCTCTTGTTTTAACCAGATATTTGCCAAAATTTCAAGCTAAAAATGAAGAAAGAAAAATGATTTCCCTTGTAAGATTAATAGTCTCTTGTTGTCTTTTGCTTTCTCTTATTGTATATGTTTTTCTCTTTTTCTTTGGCTATCAATTAGGAATGTTTGTATATAAAGATGAAATTATTGGGAAATACTTATCTTTTGGATTTTTAGTGTTTTTCATAGTATCATTTTTCTCAATTATATTTACAGTTTTTATTGGGCTAAGAAAAATGCACTACTCTGCCCTTTTAAATTTGCTTTATCTCTCTCTATTAACTTTTCTACTTTTCTATTTTCGTGAATATCTATCAATAATTCTTATTCTCAAAATTTACCTGGTCTCCGTAATTCCCAGTATTCTTATTGGTGGATTTTTATTATATAAGGTGTCAAGGAATCCCGCACATAAATTATGTGCGGGACGAAACCTCGAAACCTTGAAACCTCGAAACCTCATTCAAGAAATAATGCCTTATTGGAAATACGCCATTTGGGTAGGATTTTTGGCTCCTCTTTTCTTTTATCTTGATAGACTTATTATTGGATATTTTTTAACTATGAACTTCGTTGCCTTGTTCACCATAGCGTCAAAGGTATCCCTTTGGGGAAGAAGAATACTTGATATTCCAATGCAAGCAGTAAGTCCTGAGATGAGTTATTCCTGGGAAAAAGAGAGAAAAGAAATATTAGGAAAAGATTTAGGACTAACCATTAAGTTACTCTTCCTTCTCTCACTTGTTATTACGAGTTTAATTTTAGTTGGAGGAAAAGAAATTATCCTCCTTCTTACAAGTAATAAATATCTTGATGCATTAGTGCCATTATTTCTCTTGGCTATTTCTATTCCTATTGACTCTGCATACACACCTATAGAAATAGCAATGCGGGCAACAGGAAAAATATGGTTTTACCTAAGTTCAAATATAATTTGGATTGTAAGTTATGTAATTCTCACTTTGCTCCTTATTTCAAGATTTAAGTTGGTTGGAGTGGGGATTGCTTATTTATTAGCAACTATTATAACTCTGATTTTTAATATAGAATATGTAGCAAAGCGTCACACTTCTTTAAAAATCACTCCGAATTTCTTTTATAAAACAGTGGGCTTTGCTATTATATTTGGTGTATTTACCTATTTTATTTTTAGTTATTTTCATTTGCCTATTAAAAGTGAGTTATCATTATATTTATTGGTTACTAAATTTTTATTATTGGTTTTATTTATATGTGTGGGATATTTGTTGTTTTTGCTTAAAGGTAAAATTTTTTCATTGGACGAGAGAGAACAGTTGCGAACTATATTTACAAGCAGGTATGGATTTTTGAGAAATATCTTAACTTAAATGATAAAGCTTTGTATTTTGGGAGATGCAAGTTCTATTCATATAAAAAAATGGGTTAATTACTTTGTGGACAGGGATATTGAGACTCATTTGATTTCTCTGGAAAAGAGTATAGGCACAAAAGGAATAGAACATATATTCCATTCTAAAATTAAATTAAATTGGTTAAAATATCCCTTAGTCAGCTATCAAATAGCAAGACTAGTTAAGGAGATAAGTCCATCTATAGTCAATGCACATCTTGTACCAAACTATGGACTCATAGGAGCTCTTATTGGTTTTAAGCCTCTCGTTATCTCTTGTTGGGGTTCAGCAGATGTATTGGAACCACCTAAAAAACTCTTCTTACGCAAAGCAAGATTAAGATATGCTTTGCGCAAGGCAACCTTGATTACTACTGATGGTGAAGTATTAAGAGATGCAGTAGTTAAACTTGGAATTCCAAAATCTAAGATTTTAAATGTGCCCATGGGAATTGACCCCACTATTTTTAATCCATTGCCTAAGAAAAGCACAAAAGATGTCTTTCATATTGTAAATCTTAGAAAATTAGATAGTATTTATAACCCTAAATTATTTATTCGCGCTCTTCCTACTGTTATCTCAGAGTTAAAAGGCAAGATTAAAATAACAATATCAGGAGATGGCTCACAAAAAAAGCAAATAAATAAATTAATAAAAACTTTAAATATATCTAATATAAAATTTATTTCTAAACTTACTCAATACGAAATTGCTAAAATTTTAAAAAAATCTGATATTTATGTATCCCCTTCATTATCTGATAGCACATCTGTTACCTTATTAGAAGCCATGGCTTGTGGAGCTTTTCCCATTGTAACTGACATCCCAGGAAACCGTGAGTGGATTAAAGATAATGAAAATGGATACCTGGTTCCAACAGATAATCCACATATCTTATCCAAAAAGATTATTCAAGCATTAAAAAATCCCGAATTGTTAAAAACTGCTGCTAAAAGAAATATTTCTATTATCAAAAATAAAGCTTTATGGAAAGATAATATGAAAACTGTAGAAGAAGCATTTTATAAAATCAGTTGTTAAATATGAAAAAAGTGCTTGTAATTGCTTATTATTTCCCACCTTTAGGAATGAGTGGAGTCCGAAGAGTCTTTAATTTCTGCAAATTTCTACCAAAATTTGGATGGGAACCAATTGTATTAACAGTCAAGGATATTGAATACTTTGCATACGATTACGAACTCATGAATGAAGTAAAATGTAAAATATTTAAGACTTCATCCCTTGACCCTTTGAGATTGGCAAAAATCTTCCCTTTTAAAAACAGTAAAAACTTTGCAAAAACCCGCACAAGATTTAAAAAAATATCTAATTTTTTATTTATTCCTGATAATAAGATTGGTTGGTTACCTTATGCAGTTGCTCAAGGATTAAAAATTATAAAGACCGAAAACATAAATCTTATATTTTCCACTGCTCCTCCCTACACTTCACTTCTTGCTGGATATTTTATAAAAAAAATAACTAAATTACCCTTAATAACCGAATTCAGAGACCCCTGGCCATTTTCTACATATTCAAGTCTTCTTCATCAAATGGTAAACGAACAGCTTAAAAAGAAAGTACTTACGGAATCTAACGCTGTAATAACTGTAAATAAATACATTGAGTCAGAGCTACTTAAAACTCTCAAAACCAATGTTAGAAAGTTCACTATTATTCCTCATGGATATAATCCTGAGGACTTTAAGATAAAAACTTACAATAAACATTCGTCAGTTTTCACCATAACATACACTGGTTCATTCACAAAAGAGAGAACCCCTGTATATCTTCTCAAAGCCATAGCAGAACTTATTTCTGAGGAAAAGATTAAAAAAAGTGATTTAAGAATAGAACTAATTGGTCTTCATACTGAACGAGAAAGAAATATTATTGAAAAATTATCTTTAGAAAAAACAGTTTATCTTCATCCTTATCTTTCTCACCAAAATTGTATCCAACATCTCATTAACGCAGATATACTTTGGATAACGACCGGAGAAAAAGAAGGAATATTCCTGCCAAGTAAAATCGGGGAATACCTTGGTGCAAGAAAACCTATTTTAGCAACAGTTGCTGAAGGCTCTTGTGCAGAACTTATCAGAAATACAGGAACTGGAATTGTTGTACCACCAAAAAATATACCCGCAATTAAAGAAGCAATTTACGAATTTTATTTAAAATTTAAAAATAAGGAGTTAATACCTCTTCTTCTCTCAAAAATTGAAAAATTTAGTTATATTAACTTAACAAAAGAATTAGCTCAAGTCTTCAATAAGCAAATTTCTTAATATCTTTATTATCTAACAACTGCAATTTTGCCTACTTTTCTTTCGCCATTTTCTGCATAAGCTATAAATACATAGATTCCACTTGCTATAGGTTCCTTATTTTCATTTCTTCCATCCCAATATGCAAAGGAAGTTTTAATGTTTTTTATACTCTTAACAAGTCTACCTGAAAGAGTATAAATGTTTATTTTCCCATTTTTAAGCCCTTTAGATGAAAACACAATTTCACGATGTCCCTTAGATGATACAAATGGATTTGGATAAACTTTAACCTGTGGAAACGGCTGAGGAGCAATTCCAAGAGAAAACCCTGAAAGCCCGTGATGAGTCCCGATCCATAAAATGCCAAATTCTTTGTCAAATACTAAACTTGTCACATCCTCACTTACAAGTCCATCTCTTTCACTATAGGCTTTAAATGTCCCATCCAAATTTAACTTTTTGATGCCTTTATTTTCAACTGCAAACCAGACTCCACCTTTAGTATCCAACACTATATCTACTACTGCTCCCCCCATTTCAGTTGAGGAAATAAAGAGAACAATCTTTTTATCCTTAATTTTGTATGCCCCTCCACCTGTTCCAATCCAGACTTCTCCTTTTTTGCTAACAGTAATGGATTTTATCTCTTCTGATGGAAATCCTTCTATGCGATAAAAGCCACCTTGTTTTAAAAAAATCGTTAAACCACTTGTCGTACCTACCCATAGATTTTTCTCTAAATCAAAAACTAATATCCTAACACATTGAGTATAGTTGTTAGAAATAGTTATATCTACCACATCATCCTTTATTCGCCGTATATATCCATCCCAACATCCTACCCACAAATTATCTTCGTAATCTAAACAAACTCCACCAATAACATTTGCAAGATTGCCTCCTTCAAGTTTAAATTTAATTATAGACTCGTCTGGTAATATTTTTACTACCCCAAGTGTACTACTTGCATCCCATATTGTTATCCATTTATTATTTTTTCTATCCACCACTGCATAGCGAGGACCTGACCCAGAAATTCCCCACTCATTATGGGAGTTATATATTTTCCACCTCCAACTACATTCATCATGGTAGAGTTTGCTCACTTTATGAATGCCGTTATAATGAGTGCACCATAGGTTTCCTTTCTGGTCAACTGCTACATCACTGAAAAAATTTGATGCCGGACCTTCAGGAATATATTCATTAGGTGAAACTCCATCATATTTTACTATACCTCTTCCCCAACTCCCAATCCAGAGAAAAGAGTTAAACATTGCAGACCTAGAGTTAAAACCATAAATTTTTCTCCAAGTTCCATCTTCCCATTTTTGGACTCCAAAATTACAAGCAGCCCAAAATGATGTATCAGTTGAGCAAAAATCGTACGCCCTCATCCATATTGTGTCCTCATTTATCACTTTGAAACTTGAATCGACAATTTCCCACCCACTTTGAGTAAGTCTTGCTATCCCCTTTTTTGTTCCTGCCCAAACCCAACCTCCCCAACTTTTAATTGCAAGAACGGTATCACTTGGAAGTCCATCAGTTATATTATAAATTGTCCAACTTGTATCACCTTTCTTGAGAATACCTATTCCTGAATTAGTTCCAAACCAGATTGAATCACCTATTCCAACTATTGTGTTAACTTCATTCGTTGGTTCAATCTTTTCAAGAGTGGCTTTTCCTTCTCCAAACGGGTTTCCCTGGGTATCATACACCCAAACTTTTTCCCTATCATCAGTGCCCACCCAGATTATATTACCGTCTATAAATATGGAAGAAAATTCGTAACTCGGCAACTTATCTGTAATGGATGTAAATTCTCTTATTCTTATCATATCCTGAGACATCAAAGTAATTCCACCATCCCGACAAAGGAACCAAAGATTCCCATCTATATCCATCTCCACTCTTTTTACATTGTTGCTCAGCAATCCATCAATATTTGTAATATGTGTAAATGACGCGCTTTTTTTATTAAAAATTAACGCCCCTCCAGTAGTAGCAGCCCAGACAGAATCACCATGTAACACTATGTCATTAACTTTATTTGAGTTTAAGAAGCTCATCCATTGCTGAGTTATCATAATGAATAAAATCACTAACATATTTAAATTATATTCTACAAAATTTAAAAAATCAAGGTATAATTTTATAAAAAGGCAAAAAAGTTTTTATACAATTATATCTTGACAAAAAAAGAAAAATATAATATATTTAGATTAAGCCGAGGTAGCTCAGTCGGTAGAGCGCCGGACTGAAAATCCGGGTGTCGACGGTTCGATTCCGTCCCTCGGCATAAAAAGATAGAAAATAATGATTAGGGATAAGTGAAAACAAAAATTAATCTCTACTTTCAAGATTTAGCTGAGCTTTTTTCACTTAACACTAATCGCTTATTACTAACCACTGCTTTTTATGCTGGTGTAGCTCAGAGGCAGAGCAGAGGTTTCGTAAACCTCAGGTCGAGGGTTCAAGTCCCTCCACCAGCTTTGTAAGAAGTTAGAAGTAAGAAAAAAGATGCAGAAATTATTATTTGGTATTTCTGGTGTCAGAGGAATTGTAGGAAAATCACTCACCCCTGAAGTTGCTTTAAATCTTGGTAAAGCTTTTGGAACCTTTGTTCAACTAACAGAAAGTAGTCAACAGTTCATAACGAACAGTAAAAAGTTAAAAATTATTGTTGGTAGAGATACAAGGAAAAGTGGGAACATTCTAAAAGAGACTTTTATAGATGGAGTCTTGAGCACTGGTGTTGAAGTTGTAGACATTGACCTCTCCCCTACCCCTACAGTATTATTTAATATCCGTGTCCTGAAGATGGATGGAGGAGTGGTGATTACTGCATCCCATAATCCCCTGGAATGGAATGGATTTAAGTTTGTAAATAATAAGGGAACATTTTTAAACAATGGAAATGGAACAAAGCTTCATCAACTCTATTCAAATAAAAAGTTTATAAGTAACAAAAAAGGTGTGCTAAAAAAAGATAATAAAGGCTCAGAGAGACATATAGAAGCTGTCCTTAATGCTCTTGATGTTGAGTCTATAAAATTAAAACATTTCAAGATAGTTCTTGATTCTGCTCAAGGAGCTTTGTCTAATGAAGGTAAAATTTTTTTAAAACAGCTTGGTTGCGTGCTCACCGAAGAGACTTCCCCGCGAGAGATTGAACCCACGCAAGCTAATCTATCAGGACTTTGCAAAAAAGTAAAATCAATAGGAGCAGATATCGGGTTCGCCTCAGACTTAGACGGCGATAGATTATCTCTTGTAACCGATAAAGGCGAAGCTCTTGGTGAAGAGTATACTCTTCCATTAGTTGCAAGCTGGGTTCTCATCAGAAAACAGAAAACAGAAAACAGAAAACAGAAGTCAGTTATTGTAACAAACCTATCTACATCAAGAATGATTGGGGATGTGGTAGGGGCGTATAACGATACGCCCGTACAAGTCATTCGTACAAAAGTAGGTGAGATTAATGTAGTAGAAAAAATGCAATTAAGTCATGCAATCCTTGGCGGTGAAGGCAACGGGGGAATTATAGACCCAAAAATCCAGTATACAAGGGATTCTCTGGCAGGGATGGGAAGGATTCTTGAATACATGGCGGCATCAGGGGAAAAAATATCTTATTTAGCTAATCGTATCCCAAAGTATTACATGATTAAAGAAAAAATACCCTTAAAGACTCAAGGCTTAAGACTCAAGACCCAAGACTTAACAAAATTAGTTTTGGCAAGGCTAAAACCTCTTGCTACATATAAGATAAATCAAGAAGATGGAATAAGAATTGATTTTAAAAATAAAAAGTTAACTCATAAACAAGATACTTGCATCACCCCGTCTGTCGGCAACATAGGCTGGATTCATATAAGACCTTCAAATACTGAGTCAATTTTAAGGATTATATGTGAAACAAGTGCTAAGAAATTAACAGAATCTTTAATTAAGGAGACAAAGAAATGTGTGGCATCGTTGGCTATATAAGAAGTGGGAAGTGGGAAGTGGGAAGTAAGAAGTCAATTGACACAGTTATTCTCAAGGGGCTTGAAAGGCTTGAATACAGAGGCTATGACTCAGCAGGTATTGCTACTATATGTAATAACAAGTTAAAACTCAAGAAAAGTGTTGGCAAACTAACACACCTCAAAAATATTCTTAAAAAGACTCCATTAAGTGGCACCATTGGGATTGGACATACAAGATGGGCAACTCATGGAGAACCATCGGAGAAAAATGCTCATCCCCACACAGATTGTTCCAAAAAAATAGCCATCGTGCATAACGGGATAATAGAAAATTATGTTTCTTTACGCAAACTGCTTGAAAAAGAGGGACACAAATTCAAATCCGATACCGATACTGAAGTACTTGCCCACTTGATAGAAAAGTTTTATAATGGAGATATGGTAAAAGCAGTTCAAGAAGCACTGGCATTAGTGGAGGGGGCATACGCTATTGTAGTGATAACACAAGAAGAACCGAAAAAGATGGTAGTTGCGAGGCTTGGCAGTCCACTTGTTATCGGGATATGTGGAAAGGGAGAATATATAGTAGCATCTGACCCCGTTGCTATCCTGCCACATACAAGGCATGTAATATACTTACACGATAATGAAATGGCACTGCTTTCTCCGTCAGGCTATCAGACAATGACTACTGCAAATGTCGGGATTGAAAAAGAAGTGGAAAGAATCACGGGGTCACTTGAAAAGATAAAGAAAGGTGGCTATCCCCATTTTATGCTTAAAGAAATATATGAGCAGCCTAAAACCATACACGATACAATGCGAGGAAGAGTGTTGGCGAAAAAGGGGGAAATTAAATTAGGCGGATTAGATACATTAGTTGAATCCGCTTTAGGTAGAAAGAAAAAAATCGCTGCTCTTGATAAATTATTACAAGCAGATAGGCTGATAATCATAGCGTGTGGCACCTCATGGCATGCAGGATTAATTGGTGAGTATATGATAGAAAATATGAGCGGACTAATAGTTGAAGTAGAATATGCATCTGAGGCAAGATACAAAAACTTTATTGTCAACAAAAATACCGCAGTGCTTGCAATAAGCCAATCAGGTGAAACAGCAGATACATTGGCTGCACTCAAGGAAGCCAAGAAAAGGGGAGCAACCGTCCTTGGACTCGTAAATGTAGTCGGCTCTACTATAGCCAGAGAAACTGAGGCAGGTATTTATCTACATGCAGGTCCAGAGATAGGAGTTGCTTCTACTAAAGCATTTACAAGCCAAATTACTACATTAGCACTTATATCATTATTACTTGCAAGGAAGAAAAACATCATCTCTTTGAAAAAGAGTAGAGAGATAATCAATGCTATAGTAAAACTGCCGGCACAAGTGCAAGAGATTTTGAAAAATAGTAGCCAAATCAGAAAAATAGCAAATAAATATGTCAATTTTAACAATGCCTTGTATTTGGGACGAGGTTATAATTTCCCTATAGCTTTAGAAGGCGCTCTCAAGCTCAAGGAAATAGCATATATCCACGCAGAAGGCTATCCTGCAGCCGAAATGAAACATGGCCCAATTGCACTTATAGACGAAAAAATGCCAGTCGTAGCACTGGTCACGGATACTGAGGATAAAATATATCAAAAGGTAATGTCAAATATTGAAGAAGTAAAATCACGAAAAGGGACAATTATAGCAATAGCTACTAAAGGCAATAAAGAAATCAAAAATGTTGTTGACCATGTTATATATGTGCCAAAGACGGAAGACTTTCTAACGCCTATACTTACAGTCATCCCTCTGCAATTATTTGCTTACCATATAGCAGTCTTGAGAGGACTTGATGTAGATAAACCAAGAAATCTCGCTAAATCTGTTACAGTAGAATAAAAGGAGGAGGTTAAATGAAGAGAGAGTCACTTGATTTTTTAAGAGAGTTTATGGACTCAATGAGTCCTTCTGGTTTTGAGGAAGAAGCGAGAGAGGTCTGGAAGGTGAGGACTAAAAGCTTTGTTGATGAAGTTTTTACTGATGTTCATGGAAATGCTATTGGTGTATTAAACAAGGAAGGTAACCCAAAAGTTATGCTTGCCGGACATATGGATGAAGTTGGATATATGGCAAAATATGTGGATAAAGGAGGATTTATTTATTTTTCCCCTATCGGTGGAATTGACCTGCATCTTGTCCCTGGTGAAAGAGTTTGGATTAAGACTAAAAAAGGGAAAATCCTTGGTATAATGGGAAGGGAGCCTATACATCATTTAAAAGAAGAAGAAAGGAAAAAGGTAGCTGAACTTGAAAGCCTTTTCCTGGATATAGGAATGAGAGATAAAAAGGGAACCGAAGAACTTGTGAGAATCGGCGACCCAGCAGTCCCTGCAGTTGGATTTGAAGTTTTGAATAAAGACCGGGTTGTTGGAAGAGGTCTTGATGATAAGGGAGGCGCCTTTGTAGTATCAGAAGTCTTAAGGCTTCTCTCAGAGAAAAAGCCAAAAGCCAGTATATTTGGAGTAGCAACTGTTCAGGAAGAGATTGGACTCCGTGGAGCAACAACGTCAGCTTTTAGAATAGCACCTGATGTTGGTATAGCTATTGATGTAACATTTGCCACAGATTACCCAGCAATCGAAATTCCCACAAAGCAAACAAAATATGGAGACATAAAAATTGGGGAAGGACCTGTTATCTCAAGAGGGCCAAATATAAATCCGAAAGTCTTTGATTTACTCACACAGACAGCAGAAGAAGAAAAAATCCTTTACCAGCTTGAAGGAGCTCCCAAGGGAACAGGAACTGATGCCAATGTGATTCAACTCACAAGAGCAGGAGTCGCCACAGGACTTGTCTCAATTCCAAATAGATATATGCATACACCAGTTGAGCTTGTGTCATTAAATGATATTGAAAATGTAGCTAAACTTATAGCTAATTTTATTTTAAAACTTGATAAGAAAACTAATTTTATACCTTAGAAGTGAGAAGTTAGAAGTTAGAGATGAGAAATAGTAGGAAGGAGGAGAAATGAGGAAATTATTTTTTCCCGCAGGATTCTGCAAACTTTTAGTAATAATTATCTTTGTTATGTTTTGGAGTGCAAAAACTGTGTTTTTGCATGCAACGACACCGTCGTTGCACCCCATATCATCCACTGTACGGAAAGGCATTATGGATACTCTTCAGGTAAATGGTTCAGAAATAGCTATTATAACCATGAAAGAAGGTGGGAAGATTTATATAAAATTTTTCCCGGAAGATGCACCAAATACTGTAAAGAATTTTATTATGCTCTCAAGACTTGGTTTTTATGATGGACTTATTTTCCATCGTGTTATATCAAACTTCGTTGCCCAAGGTGGAGACCCTTTAGGGACCGGAATGGGAGATGCTGGCTATGATTTGGAAGCAGAATTCAATAAACGCCATCATTTAACAGGCACCCTTGCCATGGCAAGAGCCGAAGACCCAAACTCTGCATCTTGCCAATTTTATATCTGTCTTGCTTCTCAACCTGGTCTTGACGAACAATATACAGTTTTCGGGCAAGTAATTAAAGGTATGGATACAGTAAAGAAAATTAAAAAGGGCGATGTGATGAAGAATGTAAGAATAAAGTTAATGGATTACAAAGAATTAAATGCCCTTTGCACAGGTAAAATTTATACCCTTCCTGTTCCCCAAAGGATAAAACTTCCTGATTATCCAGAAGAAATCCGTATAAAAGGAATAGAGGGCAATGTAGTATTACGAATTTTAATAAATACCGAAGGAAAGGTAACTAATGTTAAAATTGTATCCCGCACTATCCATAAGTGCGGGACTGAACTTGACAGTTTAACAATTGAAACAGCTAAAACATGGAAGTTTGCTCCTGCAAAAATATTAGAAGAATTTGTTGAGGATTGGATATGGTGCGATGTAAAATTTAAAATAATAGATACCTCACAATGCTCTGTATCGGCTTTTGATAAAACATCAATTATAAAGTAAAATTATTAATACTATGCGAAGATTTTTCTTTTTTATTTCTATTTTTCTTGCTATAGTTACAAGAGGCGAAACTTTTGAAATTACCACTCCTTATCATCAAATAAAAAATAATCGCATTGAAGTTGAAGGATTTGGCTCTACTTTTATACAGGGTGCGCCTTGGTTGCCATGTAAAATTGTATGGATTGCAATCCCACCTGGTAGTGAAATTATAAGTTGTGAAGTAAGTAGCCGTGGATGGACACAGATAGGCAGGGAGGCACGGATAAATCCTGCTCCTTGTGTATTGAAGGAAGGGAATTATTCTTTGAAAGAAGAAGTTATAAAATACAGCAAGGCTGAGAGCCTTGCCTATAATCTAAATCAACTTTATCCAGAAATTGCAGGCAAAGAGATTGGAATTTATCAATTCCGAGAATATAAGCTTGCAAAAATAATAATCTTCCCATTTGCTTATAATCCTGTAACCGGTAATCTCTATTACTCTCCGTCAATAACAATAAATATTAACTATACTCAACCTAAAATTACCGTTCCATTGGATACTATAATGGATGAAGTTATAAAACAAGATGTAATTAATTTTAATCAAACAAAAAACTGGTACCAAGAAAAAGCCCTTAGTCCGTATAATTATTTAATAATCTCTCCCCCAGAACTTATAAATGTCGTTAAAGATTTTGCCAAGTGGAAAGAAAGCATTGGATATAAAGTTAAAATTATACTTCCTTCTAAAATTGAGCAAGAGATGGAGACAAACAGGTCTCTCAATCAATGTCTTCCAAAATACATCCTTATTATAGGTGAACTTTTTCCGCCTGTCAAACCCGTATGGGAGCAAACTGGTGTTATTATCGGGAGAATACCTTATGTTGATTCTGAACTTGTAAAAACTATATTAGACCGCACCATAGAATTTGAAATAAATAAATCAAGAAGAAGAATACTCTTTGTTAAGGGGATTAGTAATCACGAAAATGAGGATTCATCGGGCCTAAAAATGGAAGACAAAAGTTCTCTTATGGAAAAACTTGAATCTATTACAGCACCTCAATGGGATTATGAAGAATTTGAGAATGAGGAAATTTTTGGAGAATATCCAATAATTAACTTCTTGTCCTCTGGAAAGCACTGGCTAAGAGACGATGGCGATTCTGTTCCAGAGCCAGAAGAGATTGAACTAAGTAATTATGTTCTTCGGAATATTTCTCCTTGTTTTGTGTTTTCTCCATTTCCAGGAGCTAAGTTCTTAAAACAAGGAGCAGTTTGTGTAGTAGCACCTGACTCTTTTTCGCAATATGTCGTTGGATGGGAAGACTCATCTTGTGGAGGAAGTCAAAGTTTCAATTATACATTTTTAAAATATTTAATAAAAAAGAAAATAGTAGGTGATGCTTTCTGTCAAACTAAATTTTGGTATGAAACTTATTTCCCACAGGATACCCAGAATACAAAAGCATTTAAAATATTTGGTGACCCGACTCTTAGTTTAAAGGGCGTACCATTAGTTGACCTTGGAATAGTAGGAACTCCAGCCTGCCCGACAGATGGCAGGCGGGTAAAATGGATTCCGCCAGATACAGAATTTTCACCAAGTTGTGAAATATATAACTTTGGCAGAAATGAAGCATTAAACTTTAAGGTATATTGTGAAATAGATTCAACCGAAACAACCATATATAATAAATGTATTGCAATAGATACTTTAAAACCTTTATGTAAAAAGCACATCAAATTTCCAAAATGGAAACCTAAAGGGACTGGCATAGGTTATAAATTTAAATTTCAACTTTTCTCGCCTCAAGATGAAAATCTTGACAATGATACACTTTCCACTATTGGTTACATAGCAGCTGGAGATTTTATTGCATGGGAGCAAAATACAACAATTAGCAATAAACTCAAAAAACTTGGATATAAAGGAACATATATTAATAAATTATCTTCAGTTTATCCATGGCTTAAAAATTTTAAATCCCTTTTTATTTCTTCAGAGGTAAAAGATGAAGCAGATTCTATTTTTAACTTTCTTCAAGAAGGAGGAAATCTTTACATAGAAGGTTCTAATATTTGGTTAAATAAATTATTAAAAGGAAAAAAAGAAACTAAAGCTGTATCAGGACAAATATCAGGAAAAGGACTTTCATTTAATTGTTCTAAAATAATTTCTCAAGAATGGTTTATGCCAAATAATTCTGTGCCTACATTTTATGCCGGAGGCATATCCACCTCTGGCGGAAAAGATTCTACTAATATAGTTGGCTTTTCTTATGAAAATGGATATAAAATTTGGAGCACTAAATTCAAACTTTCTGAAATTCAGGACTCATTTAATACCCGAACATTATTGCTTGATTCTGTAATGCATTTCTTTGGGATATATAGTAAGTTCAAAGAACAATTTAAAGAACCCAGAAAATCTAACCTTATTCTTTATCAAAATACTCCAAATCCTTTTTATGACCAGACAATTATAAAATTTAAAATTTTAACCCACCTGCCAGAAGTCGGGCAGGAAACTACTTGTAGAGTGAACCTTTCAATTTATAATCTGGCAGGAAATTTAATAAAAAATCTACTTGATGAACAACTTTCTCCGGGTGAATATGAATCATCCTGGGATGCTCAGGATGAAAGTGGAAAACCAGTAGCAAATGGAGTTTATTTTCTGAGACTCCAGTCCGTCACTCAACAGCTAAAAGAAAATCAACTTGTAAAAATTATAGTGTTAAAGTGAAAAAAATCTTTCTCATTGGCGGGGCAAGACCTAATTTTATGAAACTTGCTCCTTTACTTGAAGAGCTAAAAAAATATCCCTCTAAATTTAATCCAATACTTGTTCATACAGGACAACATTACGATTATGAGTTATCAGGGACTTTTTTTTATGACCTTGTGCTTCCGGAACCTGATTTATATCTTGGTGTCGGCTCTGGGACACACGGAGATCAAACTGGAAGAATAATGATTGAATTTGAAAAAGTCGTCTTAAAAGAAAAACCAGACCTCATTATAGTTGTTGGTGATGTAAATTCTACTCTTGCGTGTGCGGTTGTGGGCAGTAAACTTATGATTCCAATTGTTCATGTTGAGGCAGGACTCAGAAGTTTTGACCGCTCAATGCCAGAAGAAATAAACAGGCTCGTAACAGATATGTTGTCAGATTATTTATTCACCACAGAAGAATCTGGAAATAAAAATTTATTACACGAAGGAATTCCAAATTCTAAAATCTACTTTGTGGGAGATATTATGATAGATTCACTTTTTAAGAGCCTTGAAACTGCAAGAAAATCAAATATACTTAAAAAACTCGGTTTGAGGTCAAAAGAATATGCTATCTTAACACTTCACAGACCTTCAAATGTTGACACCAAGAAAATACTTTCTCAAATAATTTCCGCAATTGAAGAAATAACAAAAAGTATGAAAATTGTGTTTCCAATACATCCAAGAACTAAAAAAAATGTAGCTAAATTTAATCTCTCTCTCCGCCTTAGGCGGATTAAAAATCTTATTCTCACACAATCACTTGGCTATCTTGATTTTTTGTGTCTTGAAAAAAATGCAAATTTTGTTTTGACAGATTCAGGAAGCATTCAAGGAGAAACTACAGTTTTAAACATCCCTTGTTTAACATTAAGAAAAAATACAGAAAGGCCTATAACTTTAGAAATTGGAACAAACTCACTTGTAGGAAATAACAAATCTAAGATTGTTAAGGAAGCTTTTAAAATTATTGATGGAAAAAGCCCATCTGCTCGCCTCGCTGAAGCTCCGGCGAAGCGGGCCATCCGTCGGGCAGGAAAAAAAGGTAAAATTCCTCCCCTATGGGATGGACACACTGCAGAAAGAATAGTAAAAACAATAATCCAATCCGTCAGTTAACGCATTATTATAAAGATTGATAACCTATAACTTCCCCAAAATATACGAATTATCATTCAAATTCCCGCCGGCTTTAATCTGGAGAAAAAAAAGTTTAAAAGTTCTTGAACGAACCCTTGAAGCAATCGCACAACGACGCAATGGCAACACAGTTTCTTTAAAAATATTAGATGTGGGCTGTGGGGCTGGAATCTTAACCCCTATGCTAAAAAAAATCTACCCTTCATCAGAAATATTAGGCATTGATAATTCACTCTCAATGATAAATTTCGCTAAATGCCAGTATGGAGAACTTGCTAAATTTAAATTAATAGATTTCCTTGATTATGAAGGAAAACCTGCCTCGCCGATAGGCAGGCACGATTTAATACTCATTTTTTATAGTTTTTGTTTCTTTCCTCTAAAGAAGGCAATAGAAAAGATTAAAAATCTCCTTAATCCAGATGGAATATGTGTAATAGTAACCTGTGGTAAAGCACCCTTTAGTATGTTCCATCAATTTTATACAACTAAATTCCTTGCCCGCCTGCCGTTCGTCGGGCAAGGAACTAAAATATGGATTTATCCACCATCTGATTTCTATAATTTACTTTCTTCTAAAGAATTTTTTTTAACTTGGAAACTTATTAGTGAAGTAGAGGGTAGCTATATAATTACAATCCGTCAGTTGACGAACAAAGTTTAATTGTGAATTTAAATACTGGCAAATATTTTCCTTCAGATGACTTACAAAAACCAACCTTTGGAAAGAACTGTAAGGACATAGCTTGTTTATAAAAAGTTTTAAAAATATTGAACCCAAAATTTACATCCAAATAGGTATGGACTGGTTCAGAGAGAAAATTATTATCCGGAAAATAAGGTGGCGGAGACTCTCTTGGATGTTCGGGAATGGGCCACAGAGTTTCTACTTTTCCTGCTCCATGTCTTGTATATGAGAATGTCCCATAAAAATCAATTTGTGGTTTAAAATGATATGTAAATTTCATAAAAATATTATCAAAATCAGGACCCAAAGGATGTCCAATCGGATAACCCAAGTATTCATATCTCTCAGATGGAATAAAGTAAGTATAAACCCATCTTGTTATTCTCGTGTATTCTAACCACAAAAATGTATGTGCAAACTTTAATGGGTCTGCAAGTTCAAGCCCAATTAAAAAGCCAGTTTGATTAGGGTCTTTTTGACGAGTTGAGCCATATTGAAAATCATCTATAATAAATTCTCCATAAATACCAAAATTTTTGAAATCTATCCTTCCATCTACATCCCAGAGTATATTATCATCAAACCCACCTCGTGTAAACTGATAAGGATAATTCAAAGTAAGTGGATTTAAATAATAGAAGTCTGGAAATCTCTCAGGACCTCCGTATATCACGGCTTCTGTTAATCCTATATTTATCCAATCTTTTGGCAAAAAATCTATCCTGCGTATTGAAAGAAAACGTCTTGAATTCATTGGCTCAAGCTGACGTACAGAATCACCTTCAAACTCTAATGTATCTGTCCATATATCTTCAAGTCTTGAGAAAAGAAAACTTAATTTAAATTTTGGTGCCTCATAAGACCAAAAAAGTCCATCTATAGGAGGAGAATATCCTGAAAGCAAAAGATTATATCTCGGAGACGGTCCAAAAGCAAATCTTTCTCTCCCAAGAATTAAGGAAAAGTTTTGAGGTGAAAACCTTATACTTGCTCTCTCATAATCTGTAGACACAATTCCTTTAAACTTCCTTGTGGGCCATATATTATCGTCACCAAATTTAGCAATTGGTTCTAAAATTATGTTTACCCAACCATTTTCATAATCAGCAGATATAGAAAGGCGTGTAACTTTTATGCTATCACATTTACTATCCAATTTTAAAATAGTTTTAGGAACAAGTCTTGAAATTAACCATTTATTTATTCCTTGCTGTTCTAAAAAATCTTTTAGCAAGTATGGCTTTACATTTGGATACTTAACAAGGGGCACTCCCCTGACTCTGAGTTCTTCAACGGTTTCAATTAAAGGGTCATCTATAAATACATTAGTAGCACAAACATTAAGAGCAAATAATACAAAAGGAATAACAATTAACTCTTTATGTTTAAATCTCATAGCTAAACAACTTCAGTTTTTTTATACTACAACTTCTTTTAAATTGCAAGGATTTTTATTGACAGAAAGGTTTTTTATAGTAAAATTATTTTATGTAAAATTTTGGAGTGCAACCCGTCCCGACACGGAACGGGTCGGGATAACGATGTTATTGCAAAAAACTCGGTGAAATTATCAGTTCAAAATAGGAATTTCCCTACCCTTACTTTTTAAAGATTCTTGAGCAGACTCAAGTACTTTTACCACTTCAACTCCATTTTCGCCATCAGTTAATGGTTTTTTATTTAACTCAATACACTCTATAAAATGACTGCATTCCACTTTTAAAGGCTCTGCAAAAGCAACCTTTGGTAAAAGAACATCCCCTGCTCTCTTGATTAACTGAAACTTTGCAAAAGTGTCATATTCTCCCAGAAAAGTTTTAATGCTCTTTTTAGTAATCCCCTTATCATATACCTGAATTTTGGCATTCTCACTTACATCATCATAAACTATCATTTTCTTATTCCCAACAACCGTCATTTTCCTTACCTTATTTGGGTCAAGCCATGATACATGAATATGAGCAATAATATTTTTAGAAAATGTGAGAGTCATAAAGACAATATCTTCTATATCTTTTTGTAGATAGAATGCTCCTTTAGCTGAGACTGAAATAGGTAAAGAATCAAAAAGATAAAGGAGAATAGAGATATCATGAGGAGCAAGATTCCACATTGCATTTATATCATTCCTCACTATGCCAAGATTTAACCTTTGGGAATAAACATAATAAATATTCCCTAATTCCCCCCGCTTTATATAATCTTTTAAAACTCTCACTGCTGCATTATACAAGAATGTATGCCCCACCATTAATACCTTTCCTTTCTGTTTAGCAACCTTAACGAGCTCCATGGCTTCATTTGTATACATAGCCAATGGTTTCTCAATTAAAACATGTTTCCCTGCTTTTAATGCCTCTTTTGCTAAATTATAATGAGTACTTGCAGATGTGGCAATAACAATGGCATTGATTTTCGGGGACTCAATTAACTCTTTGTAATCCGTTGTGCTTTTTAAATAAGGATAATTTTGTTTAACATATTCAAGTCGTTCATTTCTCAAATCACAAACACTTTCTATATATACATTTTTAAGTCCTGCAAAATTCCGCAAAAGATTTGGACCCCAATGCCCGCAACCTATAAGTCCTAACTTAATCATTTATGTCATTATATTATAAAAAGACATGCCTGTCAAGAAAAAACAGCCATAGATTGATGCATTTTATTAACCCAATAACTTATCAATTATACGATAATACTTCTGCTTTTCAGTCTGCCAGTTATATTTTCTAAAGAATTTTAGAGCACTTTCCGCAAGTTCCTTTCTCTTTTTAGGGTTATTATATAAATACAGAACTTTATCTGCAAGGTCTTTTTCATTCCCAGGTTCAAAAAATGCTGCCATTGAATCGTTAAAATATCTATTGGTCAATCCTGTTCTTGAGACAACCACTGGAATTCCCATTGCAATATATTCTAATAATTTTGAAGATAAGGCAACATCAGTAATCTTATCTTTTCTTCTCGGACTGATTCCAATGTCTGCTTTGGCAATAAAGTTAGGCATTTGTTCTAAAGGAAAGAACTCTTTACTAAAATATATTTGTTTCTCTAATCCATATTTTTTCACTAAATTGAGAAGTTCGGTTAATATCTCGCCTTCCCCGTAAATATTAAATTTTATATTTGGAATTTTATCCTTAACTAATGAAACTGCTTTAATTGCAATATCAAGCCCGTATCTTTTTACTAATGTTCCATGATATATGAGGTTGAAGGATGTGCTGCTGTGCTGCTGTGTTGCTGTTTGAGCCAGAGGCTCATCAGCTCTGGGCTGAATAGGCTTGAAAATCTTTTCATCAGGAAGATTCATCAATATTCCGCATTTCTCTTGCTTTACACTTCTCAGAATTAACCTTTTCCAACAAAGCTTATTTACAGTTATGACATAATCACTGAACCTGCAAGATACTTTTTCCATAATAAACAGCAACCGAATAAAGGGATGGCTTATATTCACTCTAAATTTAGCAGCATATAGTTCTGGCATTAAATCGTGAATATCAAGGATTACCTTAGCACCAAAAATTTTGGGAATAAAGGTGATAAAAACAAGAAAATCAGGCATATTGTTAATATGAACTACATCATATTTCTTATAAAGATACAGGGAATTAAGTTTTAGAAAAGATGAGATAAAAAACGAAATGTATCCCCTAATGTAAGATAAAACTCCACCTCCCCGATATCTTTTCTGTGGTAAACGGAAGACATTTACACCATTGATTGTTTCAAATCTTTTTTCTCTATCCTTTCGTAAACAGATGAAAGTAACTTCATCCCCTCTTTCTATGAGTGCTTCTGCCTCTCTTCTGACTCTTGGGTCAGAGAGATAATATGTATAAGCAATCATACAAATTTTTTTCATAAATCTACCTTTTTTGTGATACCCTTATTAAATTTACTAATGCCACAAACATAGTTGATTCCCCCCATCTCATATAAGGAATCTTGTTGGTAAAAACCTGATATTTACGGTAATAAAAGTAGCCATTTTTATCTTGCATGTTTTCAATAGTCCATTTGGCAACTTTTATTGCCATATCAAGATATTTTTTATCAATACTGCTTAAAATAGCAAAAGTCTGAATAGCTTGAGCTGCACATTGAATATCAATAGGATAAATTTTATTATCATAATACTTTGGAATTCCATTAGCAAGGAAGAAATTAGTTCTATAAAACTCTATTCCTTTTAAAAGATTCAGCATGAATTCCGAATCGCCTGTATGATTAATATAATTATACAGAGACTCCAATATATAACCGGTATGAAAATTATCTATCCAGTGATACATAGGTTCTTTACCATAAAACCATGCCCCATCTTCTCTTTGACATTGAATTGTATATTTTACTGCTTTATTAGCAATTTTAAATAAATCTTCTTCTCTTGTATATTTATATACTCTTGATAATAAAGATGCACCAAGTATATTTACATTATGGATTTGGTCTTTTTGAGTTGGATAATAACTTATACATAAAGCATCCTTATCTTTAGTAAATCCTATATCTTTTAAAATAAAATTACAAGCACTTTTAGCTACTTCTAAATATTTAGAATTTCCAAGCAGTTCATAAGCATCTAAAAATGCATTGGCATTGTAATAAGTAGTAAATATATTTGGAGTTCCTTTTTTAGCATAAATTCCTCTGGTCTGGCAATCAAAATAATTCCCCCAGCAATAACCAGAATATCCTCTATAAAAGTTATCTTCTAACCATTTTAGAGAAAATATTGTTTTGTTTAAATATTTCTCATCGTTATAAAGCTTATAAAGCATTAAATAAGCTGTAGCAATGTCGCCCATAGTTTTAGAATTTATTTCTCTTTTTATACTAGCAATTGGTCTAAAGTTAATTGGACATCTTTTAAAAAACTGCTGCCAAATTCCCCTGAGATATTTATTATTCAATGTTAAATATCCTGCTACCGGTGATTTTAAACCATCAAAAGGGTCGTAAGATTCACACCCATTTATCTCTAACCATCTTACTAATTTATTCATTGCTTTCTCTATAACTCCTTTTACTTCCATCTCGCAGTGAACAAGAACCGATTTCATCTTGCTTGTATAAGTTAACGTATATTTATAATTCCTATGGCTTGCACGTTTATTTTTTATTGTATCTAATCTAAGATAGAATCATATATCTTTATAAACTTTTTTGAAACTATCTCTATATCATATTTTTCTCTACTTTTTCTAATATTATTCTTCTTAATTCTTTCTCGTAGCTTCTTATCTGTAGCCAAAGTAATTACTCTCTTGGCAATAATATCAGGCCTCTTTGGAGGAATTATAAAGCCATTTTTATAGTTTTCAATCACTTCAGGGATAGCTCCCTTATTGGTAGTTATAATAGGCAATCCAGCTGCCATTGCTTCTAAAATTACATTAGGAAATCCCTCTTTACAATAAGTTGGCAAAACAAAAATATCAGATTCAGTATATAACTTTATCAATCTTTCTCCCGTTATATATCCAACAAATTTAACACACTTTTGAATATCTAAATCCTCACATAATTTTTCCATCTCATTTTCAACCTCACCGGAACCAGCAAAAATAAAAGTCACATTTGGAACACTTTTTATTATCATAGGAATAGCCCTTATCACTTCAAAACCACCTTTCTCTCTTATAAACCTTGATACAAAAACAACTCTTAGCCCATTTGCATCGGTTTTAGACAACCTCTTATCTATGTAGAGATTGGTATCCACCGGATTTGGAACAAGTTCTATTTTATTTCTTGAGATAAATTTTATTAATCCCTTTCTCTGGATAGAAGAAAGAATAATCACTTTATCTGCTATATTGAAGATATTTTTTATTAGAAACTGGTTTAAGGAGTTTAAATAATGAACTCTACCACCATGGATTTGTAGCACTATCCTCCTTCCTAAAATCTTAGAAATTATGAGGTAAACCGAATCCCGCCAAATTGCTTTTCTGTCCAGAGACGGATTGATATGGACAATAACAGGATTTTCAATAATTATTTTGATTCCTAACATCATTGGACTCGTTAAAATTCTAATCAATTTTTTGAGCGCTTTTTCTCCTGGTGATGAACCTGTTTGAAAAAAAATTATCCTATATTTTCCTTTTAGAGGAAATTTAAGCAAATTCCTAATATAAGTAGCCACACCACCTTGATATTTAGGTGATACACCAAGAAGTAAAATTTTTTTTGACTTCTTATTTTTAATAAGTTGCCAAGGAGAAAGAGATTTGTCCATTTTCTTTAGACCCATCTTTTCTTCCTATGCTCTACAATTGTTTTCTTATAGACTTCAAGATGTTTTTTTGCTATTCTTTCCCAGGAAAATTCTTTAAGCATCTTTTTATAGCCATTTTCACCTATTTTTTTCCTTGCACTATTGTTTTTAAGCAATCTTATAATTGCTCCTGCAAGTTTATCAGAGTTCCTTGGAGGGACAATACAACCTGTAATACCATCATCTACATATTCAGGGAGACTTCCTACATTTGTGACAACCACAGGTTTCTTAAAGGCATATGCAATAGAAATAATAGCACTTTGCGTTGCCTCAATGTAAGGTAAGACAACTAAACTTGCCTTCTGAAACAACTCGGCAACATTTTCGTTTGGAATATATCTATTGACCACGATAAATCTTTCTCTGTTTACCATAATATTCTTGTATTTCTTGAAATTTTCGCCCCTTCCTGCTATAATTATCTTGAAGTCTGGAATTTCTGCTGATATAATGGGTTCTGCCTTTATTAAATATTCTAAGCCCTTATACTTCCATATCCTTCCGAAAAATAAGACTGTATTTTTTTCTTCAATAATGTTTTCCTTCTTCCATTTTGTAAAAAATGATGAAGCACCAAGAGGAATAATATCTATATCCTGGACTTTGACGCCAAATTTATTTATCAAACAGTTTTTTGAAGCCTTTCCTTGTGCAATAATTCGGTCTGAATACCTTTGCAAGAATTTGGTAGTTAAATTATAATAAAATGCCTCTTCTCCGGAATGAGTTTCTGGGTCATGTATGGTTGTCACAAAAGCATACTTTTTAAAGAATGAAAGAAGAACACAAATCCATGGGCCAAAACCACTTTGAAGATGTATAATATCAGGCTTTATAAAATTAATGTATTGAAAAATCTTGTGAATCATTTTTAGATTTGTGGGATATCTCATTCTGGGCTTACAGATAAATAATCTTCTCACTTTTTTACTAATAAGTTCAGGGTTACTAACTTTATTTTGAGGAATAATTAAAAAAACATCCTCACTCTCAGAAAGAGCGTTTGCCAATTCTATCGTATATTCATAAAAGCCAATAGTAATGAGAGTTATTCGCATCGGAGTTTATGTATGTTATCTATAAATCCTCTATAGACACCATAAAGACAAGAAAGTAAAAGCTCATAATGCCGATGTCTTAGATATCCTCCAATTCTATATGGAAGATTTATAAAAAGCAAGTAAAGAAAGAAATAAATTATCCTCATTCCAGAGAAATATTTTCTCATAAAATATACCTTATTTCTCATAATATAAAATTCCGTAAAGGGAGTTAACCTGCCATCAAAAGAGCCATAAACCTTGTGCCAGACTTTTGCAGTCGAGACCGCAACAAGCTTATAACCAGCTTTTTTCGCTCTATACTCATAATCAACCTCTTCCCCATACATAAAATAATCCGGGTCAAAATATCCAATATCCTCAATCACCCCTCTTTTGATCAACAAAGCTCCTCCCATAACAAAATCCACCTCTCTTACTCGTTCAAATTGTCCTGTGTCTGATTGACGATGCCCGATGAGTGATACTTCTCCTGTTCTTAAATTAAGATACCCTCCGAAAAGCTGAATTTTCTGAGGATTACTATGTATATAAACTATAGGTCCTACTATACCGATTTCCTTTTCTTTTTCGGCAACATTTACAAGCTCAGTTAAAAAATATTTATCAAATACTATATCATTATTGCTGAGATACACATAGTGAGTATTGTCGTTTATTGCTTCCTTTATTGCAACATTACAGGCTGACCCATACCCTATATTTCTTTTAAGTGCTATTAGTTTATGATGTAGAAACTTCTTACTTATTACCTCAGGTGAACCATTCACAGAGCCATTATCTACAACAATCACTTCATAGTTTGGATAATTTATTTCCCTCAAGGATTGAAGGCACTCTAAAGTATTATCCTTTCCATTCCAGTTCACAATGATTATAGTAACTTTGGGATATCCCATTTTTAACTTTTCCCCATTACTATCTCTATAAAGCTATTGCTTTTTCGTCTGTCGATTTGCCCGGCAATTCTTTGTCACTCACTTTGTAAGCACCATAAGTGAATACCCTCCCAATATTCTAACAGTTATGTCCTTACTCAATTTAAACATTATCCTTCGTGGTAGCCTTGCCAATAAAGATTTGAACGATTTAGCAGGCAGCTCAATTGAACCTGCAGTATAGAAATAATCAAGAATTTCATAGCCTGTGTCTATCAATGTTGCTAATGCTGTTTCCTTTGTAAAATAATGAATATGACCTGCACTTTGTCGTTCCTTAAGAATAGGTGAACTACGCAGAACAGTTTGCACAGAAAGCTCTAATGGAATATGAAATATCTTATATTGACCCTTTTTGCGCAAATTTCTTAAGAAACCAAAATAATCTTCAATATGTTCAAGAACATCTATAGCTAAAACTATATCAAAGAAAGCCTTATCATCTTGAAGCAAATTTTTTAGATAAAATCGCAACCGTTTCCTCTCTCTTTGTTGACATAGCTCAAATGCCTGTGGCGATATTTCATAACCAGCAAATAAGACATGAATAGGCATCTGGATATAAAGTTGATAAAGTATTTCGCCAGCTCCGCATCCAACTTCGCAAATTGAATTTGGCTGAAGGTTATTTTTCTTTACAATTTTTAAAATTTGCTTGGCTTTCCAAGGCGAATCTTTAATATGCCAAGTTGGATTTTTTTCAAGATATTCACCTTGTGTATACATTTTTTCACTCATATGATTACTTAATTACTGTTTTTCTACCAGCTTTTATTGCTTCTCTCATCGCAATATTACAGGCTGAACCATATCTCACATTTCTTTTATAATTCACAACAACAATTATAACTTTTGGCATTCTCATAATTTTTGACATTTTGCCACCAAGCCAATTCCAGCATTCTTTATACCAAATAGTTTATCAAAGATAGAACATAAGGAATATGCTATAGGTAAGATTGCCAAGCTTAACCATCCTGATTTTCTAAAATACACTCCCAATCTATAGAGAAAGTATGATATAAACGAGGTTAGATAATACTCATAAAATATCACTTCGAGACCCACAGTATGCAATTTCTCTATGAGACTTATATGAGTATAATAATTATTGATAAAAAATACCTTTTTATGCATCTCTTTGAACTTCTTTGATATTCTGGTAAGAGATAAGCTATCAACTGTTAAGATCAACAAACCCTTTGGTTTAAGCACTCTCTTCATCTCTCTAAGTGCCTTAATATCATCTGAAAAATGTTCCAATGAGGAATTTGACACAACCACAAGAAAACAATTAGAACGATAAGGTAAATTTAGGGCATCGCCAACTATAAAAGAGTCTGGTAAATGTTCTTCTCTTGTTATTCTTGTGGCAATACTTATCGTCTCTTCTGACCTATCAATGCCATATACTCTTAATCTTTTCTTAAGCAACTTAAAAACCAAAGCTCCTCTCCCACAAGCCACATCACAAATCATAAGATTCTTATATAAAGGGATAGATTTCAGAATACTCTTGTATTCAATTAATCTTATAAATGTTGTTGTGCCAATAGATTTGTATAAAGAGCGTTTTTTAAGCAACATTATGTCTTCTTCAAACAATTTTCATAGATATCCCTCAACTGAAGAAATCTATGCCCTTCTCTTTTCAGGTATTTGATTAATTCTGTAAAAGTATTTACTACATTAGCTGTCTTAAAATTATACCATTTATTTACAATAACACCAACCCGCTTGCTCGCCTCGCTGAAGCTCCAGCGAAGCGGGCCAAATCCGTCAGCTGACGGAGACGGGCAGGAATTACCTTCTATCTTTTTAAATAAAAGGTCAAAAGGATGTAAGTATAAAACACTAATATCCGTAAAATTCATTACCTTTGAAATGAACTTGAAAGTTTCTATCCCCATTGCATTTATCCAGAGCAAACCTAATGGCATTCTGAGATGGGGAATAGTTGTAATTGGGATTTCTAAAATTCCATTAGCAACAAAAGGTTCAATGGGAGTTTTTACACCTGAGTATCTACCAGGAAATATACCCTTGCTCACCACTGAGGAGTCATATTTATAACCTGCTTGAGATAAAGCCTTATATAAGTCTTTATTGACACGACACTGTGGGCTCCTGAAGCCGATAACTTCTTCTTGAAAGATATTTTCAAGTAATCTTTTTGATTCACTAATTTGCTTAAAAAGTTTGTTATAAGACAAACCACTATAGTTAAGATTATGATTCATTCCGTGAGAAGCAATCTCATGCCCATCATTAGCAATTTTAAGAATGACCTTTTTTACAGTCTTATTTTGCATAAGCAATTGTCCAGAAATAAAAAAGGTTGCAGGTACATCTTCAGTCTTCAATACATTGAGAATAATAGGCAGCTCTTTATCAATACCATAAATTGTCTCTGCCCTCCCTCCCCAGTCTGTCTCAACATCCACGGTTATGGCGATTATTCTTTTACCGACCATATTTACTTTTACGGTAGTATTCTATAAATCCAAAGACAAAATCATCTACTGTCTTTAATTTCAAGAAATTTTGCATTCCCTTTAATAGCCCCATCGGAAAACGAAGAAAAAGTCCAATAAGTTTTATAAAATATCTCGGATTCTTAAAAAGTTTTATATAATTATTAAATACAAACCTACTCTGTAATCTTGCACGTATTTTAACAACTTCCTCCCTTTTGAAGTTTATCTCTATTACAGGTAACATCTTTGGGACCCAGTTAGAATAATCATTGTCTACTATCCAATTGTTCTTATTTGCCATTTCTAATAATTCTGTGCCGGGATATGGAGTAGCAAAAAAGAATGTAGTCCAATCTGGGGCGATTTCCCTTGCCAATTTTTGAGTCATAAGGATGTCCTTCTTTGTCTCGCTTGGATTTCCAACCATGAAAGTTGCACATGTCCTAATCCCCACTTTTTTCGTAATTCTAAATGCGTTTTTTATCATTTCTACAGTTGTTCCCTTTTTTAGCGCTTTTAAAACTTTATCCGAACCACTCTCCACTCCAAACTCTATCTGAGATAATCCTGCGGACTTCATCTCATCTAAAATATCAATAGATATCGGATTAACACGAGATTGCACCGACCATTTTAGATTGATTTTGTGCTCTTTCATTTGAACAACGAATTCTTTAACCCAACCTTTATCAAGAGTAAATGTATCATCAAAAAACCACAAACCATCTATTTCATATTGAGAGATAAGGAGTTCTATTTCTGAAATAACATTGGCAACAGACCTTCTTCTAACTTGCTTTCCGAAGATGAGATGGCTTCCACAAAAGATACAGTGATAAGGGCAACCCCGGCTGGTTATTATCGCAGTAGAACGCTCAAGCCATAACCCTCTAATAGTACCCGGAGGCATCAGATACTTCCCAAAATCCACCAGATGCCTGGCAGGAAATGGCACATCATCAAGGTTCTCTATTAGTTCTCTATTTTCATTCCTTGCAATTCTCCCGTTTTTCCTATAGGCTATACCCTTAACTACATCTAATGGTTCATCTAAATTAAGCCTTTGGCATATTTCAAGCATTGTTAATTCACCCTCGCCGATAACAACGCAGTCCAGGTCTAAATTTTTTAATGAATCAGAGGGCAGCGCAGTAATATGAACCCCTCCAGCAACCAACTTTGTTAAAGGCAGTGACTTCCTAATTTCTTCTACTAAATATTTTGCTTTATTAACCTGAGGAGTAGTAACAGTCAACCCAACAACTCTTGGATTAAACTTCTTAATATCACTCAGAAAGGATAAGTCATCCGGATGAGGGTCCCATATTCTGACCTCAAAGCCATTATTTTCCAAGACGGACGCAATATAAAGCAATCCAAGTGGTGGATAGGGCCTTTCCCCTACACGAGGATTGAGAAGAGCAACCCTCACTCTCTACCTCCTTTTTGAGAAATCCAATCCGATGACCACTCTTGTATTGAATTTCTGCACTATCTCTAATGTAAAGTCTCCCATCTCACATCCCGTATCCAGTATACTTGGAGAGTTCGACTCTATCAGGCTCATAAATATTCTTCTTACTCTTTTTTGAACTCTGTAAGGAATAGAGTTCTTTTTATCAGAGTATCCATTTTTATCTTTTGCTACTATGTCAAAAAACTCCTTCGTGAGACTGTAATGTTTTTTATCTTCCAATTTCTCTCCTGATATATTGTCCTATTAAGGCACCTAATTTCAGTGGTATCATTTTCTTCCAAAGAATTGCTAATTTCATGGAGCAAGATGCTCCACCTTTTATCGGCATCGAGAGATGTTTCCTGCAAATATAATAAAATGGATAATCATAAAGTCCACATCCCCATTTTTTCTTATACCGCATTTGCCCTTCGTATCTTACAGGACCAAAATCAAATACTTTATATCCATTCTTACATCCCCACTTAACAAATTCCCAATGAGCTAAGTCATTGGGTCTCATATCCCAGTATTTATTATTAGATGCAATACTTATTATATGAATCCGCTTGCCAGTTGTGAATCCAAGGAGGGCAGAAATTGTCTTGCCTTTAAAATCTATAAGGAACAGTTTCATATTCTTGCCTAAGTATTTGTAAAAATTTAAATAGAACTCTTCCGGATGTGGTGGTGTTCCAAATCTTTTCATACTAAGTAGATATAATGGATAAAATTTATGCAAAATGGTCTCCTCGTCTACCTTTTTATAGCATTTCAATTCACTTCTTTCTGCTTTTTGGATAGCTTTCCGAACACTATAATCAACATTCTTCCATATATCTTTAGAGGTAGTTAACTTAAGCACGGCGCATTTGTGGAGGGCCTTTTCTACAAAAACCTGAGACATTAGAGGTCTGGGAATTCCAAAACCTCCATGTATCTCTAAAAATGGTAATTTATACTCTTTTAGAACTTCTTTAATTTTTTCTTTCAAAAGTAGTAATTTTTCAACCGAACAAACTTTAAAAAGAGGTCCTCCATATTCTGTAAATGGCTGCGAGATAATCCTGTTTCCAAATAAAGTTTTCTTTATAAAAGAGGGAAATATGCCAATAATTTTATCCCTATTTTTAGCTATCCAATAGGAATCCTTATATCCATAAGTGTTTTTGATAACATCTCTATATCCAATCAAGTGACAGAATCTTCCTTCCTTATGAGTTTTAACAAATCTATCCCACTCTTCGTGGTTAATTTCCTCTAACTCTTCAATCCTCATTAACACATTATTCGCTTATATCTCTTAATCCATAATAGCTTTCTATACTGTATCTCCTCAAATCTCCTGAAACCCGTCTTTTCGGCAGCCTTAATAGATGGTATGTTATTCGCCGCAACAGCTGTCTTCGCAATTTTATAGCCCTGTTTCGAGAAATAATTACAAATATAATTTAACATAAATGGATAGATTCTCTTCCCTCTGTATCTGGGTAAAGTAACTACATTAAAAATATAAATTTCCTTATCCTCAATATTGATTTCTGTGTTTATCTCCCTGATATATTCGTTTCCCGAAGTCACCCAAAAGTAATGAATTATCTCATTACCAGATTGAGCCATGAAACACCTCTTTTTATCCAACAACCTCCTTTTTATCTCTGCCTCGCCAGAACAGGTAATTCGAGATAATACATGGCAATCCTCTGTCCCTCCTTCTCTCACACTGAAGTTAATTTTTGGTAACACACTATGTGAGGAATCCGAACATAACTTCTTAAAAAATATTACCTTCTCATTTGCAAATATTACTCTTGTTAAATCTCTTGCCAACCTCACTGAGAATTTTTTAAAGCCTTCAAGCCTGAGAAATGTAAGTGTAGCTAATAATAAATCTATAAATTGAGTCTTGCCAAAATACCTACGCTTATCAATTCTGCCCTGCATTTTATTATAACTTTACCTTATTCTTTCAGGCAATGAATACCATTTGATTACAAAAAAGTCTATTTACAAAAGGTATACCCTCAATTATTTGAGATAGCGATATTACCAGTCTATCTGTTGCCTTAACCAAATTCTTTGGAAGTAGAAATCCAAGAGGTGCATATAAAAAATAGAACTTCCCAATAAAATGTATATGCTCAACTTTGAAAGAATACTTTCTGAACATCTGTTTTAATTTATTGAGATGAAGATGAATATTTGGAAGATAAGAACGTTCCTCTACGAAATTATCTATCTTAACATTTTTTACCAAAGGTCTCAATATATTATACACTCTTGTTAAAAGATTAAAACTTGGTATTGCTGAACCATTAGGAGTTGAAATAATGGCTATCCCATCCTTCATAGTTACTCGTTTCATCTCCATAATTAACCTCTCCTGATTGTAAATATGTTCTATTACTTCTGAAGCAAATAAAATTTGGAAAACCGAGTCCTTAAAAGGCATGCTCTCTGCCAATGCTATCAAAAAGAGCCCGGGAAACTTATTACGAATAGCCTCTTGCACCGGGACTTCGCTTAAATCAAATCCAAAAAACCAAAGTAAGGGGTTTATCTCAGCTAAATGTCTGAGTTTAAATCCATAACCAGAGCCTATATCCAGAACCCTATTATCTGGCTTGCCATTCCTTTGCAAATAATGATTTATAGTCTCTGTTATTCTTCTATCAACATACCGATGGAGTTCAGGATTTGGCTTTAATCTGATGACAGCTTCATTGCTATACTCCTTTATAGCGAATGTTTTCTTTCTAAAGAATTCATCAAGTTGTTTTTTATACTCTTTTGTAGATATTTGGCTCATTAGTCTCTAAACAAAAGACACCGGGCTCCATTTATATATTTCTTTAATAACGCACCTGAATTTAACGATTTTAAGTGTCTTAATAAAATTCTTGGTCTAAGATAAAAACTTCTAAGTGCTAGTCTTTGCAAGGCTTTCAACTCTTCTTCATTCCGTCCTTCAGGCACATAGACCAGCTTGGTATCTGCCCAGCCTCCCCAGGTTTGATACTCCTCCCATTTGGTAGATTTTAGAGTCCCATTTTCTTTGGCTTGAGAATGCAATTTAGTCCCAGGATATGGGACTGTAACCGTAAATTGTGCCCAATCAGGGTCTAACTTTTTGGCAAATTCAATAGTTTTGAGACTTTCCTCTTTTGTCTCGCTCGGGAGTCCTAACATAAAAAACGCCCTTACATTAATTCTTTCTTGCTTTGTCCATTTGAAAGCATTTATTACTTGTTCTATAGTAAAACCTTTCTGTATTATATCAAGTAATCTTTGTGAACCGCTCTCCACTCCGTAATGAATCTGCCAGCATCCGGATTCCTTCATAAGATGTAGAAGTGTTTTATCAACACAATCTACTCTTGCGGCACAACTCCACTTTATTTTCTTATAAATACCCTGGCGAATTAGTCCTTTACACAATTCTTCAACACGGGCTTTATTAATTGTAAATGTGTCATCTGAAAACATAATTTCTTTGGCTCCATATTTTATTATCAAAAGTTCCATTTCTTCAATTATTCTATTTACAGAGTAGAAACGATAAGTTCTGCCAAATGTATGAAAACAAAATGTACATCCAAATGGACATCCTCTTGAGGTTATCAGGAAATAACCTGGCAAATTTCTATAACAACTGGCAGTAGGAGTATATCTTTCCATTGGCAAAAGTTCAAATGCAGGTATTGGTATTACATCTAAATCTTTTATAAAAGGACGTGGCTCAGTAATTCTTACTTTGCCATCAATTTGGCTCGCAATACCTTTTACCTGAGATGGAGATTCTTTTTTCTCAAGTGTATTTAAAAGCTCTACTATAGTAAACTCTCCTTCTGAAATAACCACAAAGTCAATCTCTGGATTCTCTTCTAAAACTTCTCTTGGCATAATGGTAGGATGTGCTCCTCCCACTATTATCTTTACATTGGAATTAGCCCTCCTTATATTACGAATAACTTGAACACTTTGAGCATAAGTTGGGGTTAATATTGATATTCCAACAATATCGTAAGACTTCTTGGAAAAATGAGCCATAATGTCATCACAGGTGAAATTGAGAGCTGGAGCATCAAGTATTTCTACATCATCACCTCTTTTTTCCAAAACTGCAGCTATATAAGCTAAACCAAGTGGTGGTGTAGTTGGACCCAATCTACCCAAACTTTTCCCATATCTCTCTTCCACTGAAGATGGTGGATTAATCAATAGTACTTTCATAATTTGTGTCTCTCGTTTTTCTTCATAGAACTTATCTCTAAATCCTCACGCATTAAATTCTCTTACAACCTGAATAACTTTCTCAATCTCTGCTTCTTCCATATCAGGATATGATGGGAAAGTAGCAAGTTTCTTCCAAACAGTCTCAGCCACAGGCAACTTTCGATAATATGGTTTATACATACTATAAAGATGGTTTGGAATATAGTGGACACTTGCAGACATACCATTTTTAGCCAAATAATTTATTAACTCGTCTCGTTTTCCATTTTCAACCTTTATTGCATAAATATGCCAGGAACTCTTTGCATAATCGTTTTCAACGGGCAATTTTATCCAGTCAAGGTCTTTGAACGCCTCATCGTATGCTTTTACAATTTCTCTACGCTTTGCATTCATTCTATCAAGTTTTTTTAACTGGACAAGCCCAATTGCAGCGGCTATATCATTCATATGATATTTATAACCTAACTCTTCTATGTTATAATACCATGAATATTTATTATCAACAATTGAACGGTCATAAGTGCTTTTATTTATACCAAGCCATCTTAATTTTCTTAAACGAGCGTCAATATCTTTATCATGAAATGTAATCATCCCACCATCGCCAGTGGCAAGATTTTTCACGGCATGGAAACTGAAAGTAACATCACCTATAGAGCCTATTTTTCTACCTTTATACTCTGCCCCACAGGCATGGGCGGCATCTTCAATTATCTTTATATTCTTATCTTTGACAATTTCTAAAATCGGCTCCATATCGCAGGGGTGTCCCCCGTAGTGAACTACAAGTATCGCTTTGGTTCCGGGAGTTATTAATTTTTCAATCTCATCAACCCTAATATTTAATGTATCCTCTTCAATATCAGCAAAAACAGGTATTGCATTATTGTAAAGAATTGCGTGATTTGTAGAGATGAAAGTCATAGGCGTTGTAATGACTTCGTTGCCTTCAACATCTGCAACTTTGAGTGCAAGATGAAGTGCGGCAGTAGCAGAGTTTGTTCCTACTGCATATTTGGACCCCACATATTCTGCGAACTTCTCCTCAAATTCTTTAGTTTTCGGACCCAACCCTATCCAGCCAGATTTTATAACTTTACCAACTTCTCTAATTTCCTCATCCCCCATCGATGGTCTAAATACAGGTATCATATTTCCCCCTATTTAAAATTCAAAAGTCAAATATCAAAATGCAAAACTTAAACACGAGTACCACGAAATAAACGAATGGTCACGAATAAGAAAGTAGTTCAAGGCTTTATTCGTGTAATTTGAGATATTTGCGTAATTCGTGTTAAACTTTTTGAATTTTGATTTGTTATTTTGATTTTTAATTTTTGACTCTTGCATTGCTTATAACCCCTTGAAATATATTTATCAATTTTGGGACAGCCTTTTTTAATGAATATCTTTCCTCTACTCTCTTCCTTCCTTCCATTCCCATCTTTTCTCTCAATTTTTTATCTTTTATAAGAATTGATAATTTCTCATACCACTCTTCTTCAGTGGTTGCTAAAAAACCTGTAACCCCATCCACAACTATTTCCGAATTTATACCCACTGGCGAGGCAACCACCGGTATCCCACAACTCATATATTGAAGGAGTTTAACTCCACCTTTACCCTTATGCCATTCAACATCAGGGAGAGGCCCAATGCCTATATCAAAGCTCTGTAAGTCTTCTACTTCCGTATCCAGTGTCCAGTTTTTACACATAACCTTAATATTACTAAAGGCAATTTTTTTTGAACCCACAAGACTGAGGATTACATTAGGAAATTTTTTTCCAATTTTGTCAAAGATGCCTTGCATCTCTTGAATAAATGGTGTTGCAGTGGGATGCCCAATCCAACCGATTACAATCTTATCTTTTTCATTTTCCTTTTTTACAAAGAACCTATCAGTATCTATTGGACCTCTGATAACAGAAACATTTGGGTTGTATTGAAGCGCAGGGGCTTTATTGTAGTTATTTGATACAATAATATGTTTGCTCATGCATATTATTCTGGAAAAATGCTTGCGTCTTACTTCCAATATCTTTCCCAAACTCCCTTTATGTGAAGGGTGAGGCATAAATATAGCATCGTCAAACTCAAAGATAATGTTTTTATTCAATAATTTCAAAACTCCTAAAAGACATAGTGGCAAAATATCCTTTTGTATAAAGACAATATCGTAGTTTTTCGCACGAATAACATCAGTTACTCGCTTAAAGAAGGAGAATAGGAAATAACTTGCTATATATAGAGAGTAAAAGGGCTTGGGATATTTAACAAACCCAAAACTTACCTTATAAAATTTCTCTGATAAAAGGGGACTGGTAGTACAACTTATGCCTTTCTTCTCTAAATGGGGCATAAGTTGATACACCCTGTATCTGCTGCTGGCTCCAATTTCTGTGAAAAGGGTAAGAAATAAAACTCTCATCCTCTTTTCCTCGCAACAATACACATTCTTGTACTCTTTCCTAATAATAATATCCAACAGTTTATAACCATAATCATTGTCAGCAACGGGATTTTGAGTAATGACACAAGTCTATAAAATAATTGCAGGTTTTGTTCTTTAAGAAATATTCTTACACTTTCATATAAGCTGATAGGATTAGGTTCTGGATAAACCTTCTTAATTACAAATCCACTTTGATACAAGAGTCTGTTCAATGTCTTCTCAGAATAGAAATAAAGATGCCGTGGTATGTCCAGACCATACCAATACTTGCCGAAAAAATTGAATTCGGTGCTATCGACATTTGGGGTACTACAAATCACATATCCATATCTTTTAAGAATCCTGTGTACTTCTTCAAGGGTACTTCTTGGATTTGGTAAATGTTCAATTACTTGAAACATTATCACCATGTCGAAATAATTATCTGGGAAATGAGCCTCTTTAACCACTCCAGGGAATACATTTATCCCAGACTCCTCTTTTATTTGGCTTACAGCAGTTTGGGAAGGCTCCACACCAAATAGAGCGCTTTTGCTGCTCTTCCTGAGAGCAATTAGGAATTTTCCATTTCCACAGCCGATTTCAAGAATCCTTTTGTTATTATCACATATTCTTGCTACGAATTTAGCATATTTTTTAACCCGATATTTCCTAATACTATCAATTATAGACCTTGAGTATCTCTTAAATGGGAAATATGTCTCCCAATAGTATTGAGTGATACTCTTTTCAGTAGGACGTGGATTTAAGTACATCAATCCGCAGTTGAGACACTTTACTACAGGAAAGTGGATACCAAGTAATTTATCGCTTACCACGAATAAAGTTTTGGTATTGTCTCTCCCACAAAGGTCACACTTTACTTGTTCTATGTTTTGCTTTGAGATATTCTTCAGCGACATTATAATCAATTTGATTTACTAAACATGTCTTAGCAAGTTATAAGAAAAGTAAAACTCTCTCGTTTCACTTCACACCCCATGAGTCTCTTGACTCTTTTATCCTTGAGAGCGAACACCAAAGTTTATTGAGAGAAAGTTTGAAAAATTTCTTTGCTTCTAAAACAGAGAATCTTTTGACCTGAAATAATGCTACCCTGGAAAGAATACTGTAATACTTAGCCGGGTTTCCAAAACTTATAATCTGTTTCCTCGCCTTTATTAATGTATCTAAATCAACATTAGAAACATTCACATTATACTTAGAAAAATCACTGTATTCTGCCCATTCTAAAATAGTTTTCGGCTCCTTAAATCCCTTCTGTAAGCAATAGTCATATAATTTAGTGCCAGGATAGGGTTTGAAATTTTGGGGATAATATACTGTAACTCCTATCTTTTTGGCTAATTTTATTGTCATCTGGATATCCTCTATTTCTTCATCTGGCAATCCCAACATAAAAGCGACCGCAGTAATAAGATTATATTGGGATAATTTATTAAATGCCTCAAGGTATTTTTCTACAGTGGTGTCCTTATTCAGCAATTTTAACATTCGCGGTGAGCCACTTTCCACGCCCATAGCTACATAGAAGCACCCCGCTCTTTCTAAAGCTCTTAATACCTCATGAGTTACCATTTCTGGGCGGATAAAGCACGACCATCTTATATCCAATCTTTCCTCCAATAATCTTTCACAAAACTCGGTCATCTTCGATTTGCTTCCCCCAAATGGTAAATCATCCCAAAATTTAAATGCCCGTATTTTATGTTTATTATATAGGCACTTCACATCCTCAACTACTCTATTCACACTCTTTGTTCTATACCTTTTATGTATATACGCATAACAAAATGAACACCTGAACGGACATCCTCTGGATTCTATTAGATATATATAATTATGTCTATAAGGATCAATTAAATGCCAAGCAGGCATTGGCGAAGTCTCAAGATCTTTAATTTTAATTATTGATCGTTCCGGTGTCTTGATAATAGAATCGCCTTCCTTGTAATAAATACCTTTTACACGAGATAAATCTTCTCCAGATTCTACGGTTTTTACAAGTTCCGGCAGGGTTAAATCTCCCTCTCCAAAGACTACTATATCTACAGGCAATTCTCGAAGAATCTGCTCAGGGAAAATAGTTGCATGAACACCGCCGCACACAATCAAACATTCTGGGAACAGTCTTCTGGTGTAATTTGCCACTTTAACTACACGTTTTAACATAGGAGTGGTAAAGGTAGTAATGCCTACTATGTCCGGTTTTCTTTTACCAAATTTTTTGGAAAATGAACGAAGATTGAGCATTTGACCATCAAAGTCTAATACGCGAACGCTGTAACTGGGTTGCTCTAAAATTGAGGCAAGTGAAATTATCCCAAAGGGTACTGGACCAAACATCAAGTTACCAGGGTAAATTAAGTCAACGTTCATTTATTTCCCCTTATATTTGATTCTCCAAAGTTATTTCAGTTTAAGCGCTATTAATCCGTAACCGCCTATAATTATGATAAACAAATAACTGATCAAATGTATGCCAAATCCAACAGTGATTGCCAACTCCTTTGGGACTTGAAAAATGACCAAACCAATTAAAAAAGCGCCTTCATACGTTCCTAAATTTCCTATACTTTGTATTGGCAGCAAAACGGTAACGATTGTAAAAGACATAGCAACTACTAATTTCCAAAAACCAAGTCCTATGCCCATATAGCCGATTAAAATATAATTAACATAATAGAGAAGAAAAGTTATCAAAATTGAGGTAAAAAATATAGATAAAATTTTCCGAAATGATTTTATATCTTCCAACCCCTCTTTTAATTCAACTAACTTTCTTATTATATAATTAGAAAGTTTGAACCTTTTCAAGTTTGTCTTTTCTACCACGCTTTTAACAAACCGGAAAATATTTCCAACCCAAAAAAGTAAAAAAATTGATAATATTAACGACAGTCCAAGGAAAAATATAACACTATTTATTCGTGGTTGAGACAAAGCAAGAAGGTCTTTTGTTAAAAGTATAGAAAGTATAAGAAATATCTCAAAGGAAATTAAGTCAAAGATCCTGGCGACTATTAAACTTGCTGTTCCAGTTCCTGCAGGGATATTTTCTTTCCTACCCAATAAGTAAACATAGGATAATTCTCCAAGCCGAGCGGGCAACATGTTATTGAACAAATTATGGAGAGCAGCAATATTGAATAAGTTCCCAAGCTCCGTTTTTCTATTTAGTATAATTTTGAATCTAATAGACCTTAAAACACAAGTTAGTAAATATAGTGCAAAGCAGACCAGTAAAATGAGAAAAGGAATTTGTGATAGAGCCAAAACTATTTTATTCAAATTAAATCTGACTTGAGCAAATAAAAATGTTAATAGTCCTAATGTTAAAACCAACTGAATCAGGAAATACAATTTTTTTTTCATAGTCTTAACCATTGTATTCCATCCCTCTTATTTCCCTACTTGTGTAAAGTGTGTTAATATTCTGCTCATTGGTATTTGTGATAGAATACTGTAAAGACCATAGGAGGCAAAGAGAATCATAATGGGCATTATGGGAAGCCTATATCGTGGCAAACCAATTGTCAAACTATAGGCAACCGTAAAATATACAACCAATAAAATGGGAATAAGTGTCAATCTCCAACTTCTATACGAGAATATCATACCCAGCAATCCTAAAATAGAAATCAAACCTGCGGATAACCAACCAAGAATAAAATTCCTCACCGACCAATGTGCTCCTGTGCGATGGGGCGCAGGGCGCCAGAATTCTTTAAATTTAAACCAGAGCCCGGAAAAGAATTCTTTAGGATTGTTTCTAATATAACTCAAGGGAAGAAAAATTGCCCCTTTCTTCTTAGCTCTAATTTTATCTTTCTCAAGGTGACTCTCTTGCCACTCCTCAAGTTTTTCTGGCTCGCTAAACCTATATTTATAATTTGGATTGGTAGCAACAGATGTTATCAAACCTGCATATGGCAGGATACAAACTTTCTTGGTAACAAGCGAATTTCGGATAACCCATGGACTGAGGGTCAGAAAAAATATTGCAAGTATTCCCAAGAAATGAAAGACAGCTTTAGTTTTTTTTCTTGAGAGCAGTATCATCCCAATTAGCAAAAAGACAGGAAATCCAAATACTATAGGTTTTATAATGGTTGCTAATCCTAAAAAGACCCCCACCAGGAGTGCAGTTTTACCTGCCCACAGGCTGGAAGCCTGTGCCACTGATTTGGCAGGCGGGAAAGATAGTGATTTAATATATTTGACAATAAGTAAAGTTGCCAAAGAGAGCAAGAAAACAGCAAGTGTTTCAGAAAGGAGCATGCCTGTGTAATAAAGAAAGTAAGGATACATGGCAGAAATGAGACCTGCAATAATACCTGCCTTTTTAGAAAATACCTCCCTTCCAATGAAATAAATTATCAAACAGGTTAATGCACCTAATATTGCTTGGGCAAATCTCGCAGCATATAGATTGTGTCCAAATAGAAAATAAATTATTGCAAGGAAAAGATAATACCCGGTCCGAGGAGCAGTGTCTTCTTTCCCTTCAACTACCCGCATTGCAGCCATATTGTGGGTTGCTGCATCATGTTTGACTTCCAATGCATCTTGGGCAATAATTGGGAAGCTAATAAATACAACCCGTATTGCTAACGCAAATAGGAAAAGAAAGATTAAAAACCTTCTCTCATTTTTAAATATATCTAACATTTTTCTTTTTTAACAGTGACTTTCACGAGACTTGCAAGAAACTCTTTTTCTCTTAAAAGTCTCTTATAGTCCCTGTTTATTTATAATTTTTCTTCTTTTTAACAGTGACCTTTACGAGACTCTTTGTCTCTTCAATCCGTCAGCTGACGGACTCTTATAGTCCCTGTTTATTTTTAATCTTCCTAATTATTTCTACTGAGCCCATCACGAAGGCAAAAAGGACGCCGGTTCTTGGAGCAACCAGACCGTAACCACTCTGGTTAAGAAGTATTATCCCAATCATCACTCCCTGGGTTCCCAAAACAAAGCCCTTGAGCCATCCCTCTTTTAGATTCTTGTATAAGTTATGTGCGTCTTTTAAGAATTGAAATATGAACCAGAGAAAAAATCCAAGACCTAAAAATCCCATTTCCAAAGCAAGCAAAAGGAAGCTGTTATGTACACCACCATAATAAGAGCCGAACATTCGTAGTCCTTTTAAATAAGTTCCTCCAAACCCACAGCCAAATAACGGACGTAGCTGAAGTGCTTTAATTGCCCCTACACTCTGCTTTATACGTGATTCAATATTTCCTCCAGGGGTTGGGAAAAAGATTGTCTTAAATCGGAAGGCAAAATGCCCAAGCCCCGTCTGCCCGGGGACAAGAGTTCCTAACAAGATTACCCCAAAAATTAAAAAGACCCCAGCTAATAAAATAATAGTGATTCTCTTCGTCCTTTCTTTAGCACCTGAAATTGCGATAATATAAAGAAGTCCTCCCATAAATTCGAGCCAATGCCCCCGAGTGTAGCTAATACCAAGGCATATCAAAAGGAGTAATATGACAAATGATAGGACAAATTTTGAAAATTTTTCCCGATAATAGATGAAAACAGAAACAAGCATTAATAACATTGGAGTAACAGCATTAATTGCTACAGGTCCACGAAGTCTCCTTGTCCAAAAACCCCCTGTTGGGTCCATCCACATCTTATAACTTGGTGCTTGTATATACCTTATTATAGAGAGTATAGCTGCTACCACAGCAACGGCTATCCAAAAATAAAAAACTTGACGAATCTGCTTTGTATCTTTAAAGAAATATATGAAAGGGAAGAAAAGTAAATAATAGCTCAAAAACCTAAGCCTTCCCATGGAACCCACTGGGTCGACTGAATAAAAGATTCCCCTCAGAGCTGCCACAAACACAACAGTATAAAATAATAGAAGTGGCACATTTAAAGGCGTCCTTGGCATACTATCCTTCCTCACAGCCATTTTTATGCCCATTCCAATAAATAGCAGGAACATAATTATATCAGTAACCCAAAAGGAGCCCCCACCTCCGAATTTAAGCTTTGTTGTTGTAGTAAAAAATGTGTTATAAGTAGCAAAAGAGCAAAGTAGGAATGCAAAGACTAAACGAGGATAAATCAGGGAGAACAATAAAATAGCTATTCCTCCAAGGAGTAAATAGAACATTTGGGGCTGTATTCGTTCCAATAAAATGGCTCTTACCAGCCCTATTCCTATTACAGCAAAGATGATTGCCAGGATAAAAGAAAAATGAGAACTACGCCATTCCCTTAAGCCTCGCGTCAATCCTTGGGTTTTCTCAATAAGTATAGAGTGATTCATTTTATACACGATAAGTCTCTTTCTATTTGTTTCTTCCTCACATTCTGGAAAGCTCCTATTATCTGGCCCACAGGAGTATATAATCCAAGATATATAAGAAATAAAAGTTTAAGGTTAAATCCGAGTTCAGTTACTCCAAATTTGGAAACTAATAAATCAATTATTACTGCCCCTGTTATAATATTAAAGGTATTCGGATATCCAATGGGAATAGTCAAGGCTCTTTTTATCCTTTTTAATAACTTAATAACTTCTAACTTCTGACTTCTGACCCCTGACTTCTGACTTTTGACTCCTGACTGATAATCTTTGATTCTCCCTGACCTTACTATATTCATTACTACATGGTCTAATGCTGAAGTGACAATAGGCCCCGAACACAAGGCTCCAAGAAATCCCAAAATTAAAATCCATAGGTGGGTGAATTCCTGATAAAGTCCCACAGAAAAGCAAAAGTAAACACATGGTTGAACAAAAAAATGTCCTATCATATCTAAATGCTCACCACTTAAACTTGATATCTTTTTGTATCTTGCCACTTCTCCATCAACACAATCAAGGATATAAGATATTTGAAGTAATATAATCCCTATTATCCATTTCTGAAAAGCTAAGCATACTCCACCTGCTAATCCAACAAGCATCCCAAGAAAGGTTATCTGATTAGGGGTAATTCTGGTATGTAGAAACAACCATGTAATATAGATTGATATATGTCTAATTACTTTTCTGGCATACAACGGCGAGGTATGATATTTTTGCGACCTGGCACAAATTTTCCTTAATTCTCTAATTGATTCCATTGTTTTTAACAGGGATTTTACGAGACTTACAAGAGACTCTTTTTTCTCTTCAAAGTCTCTTATAGTCCCTGTTTATTTATAATCCTTTTAACAGTGACTTTCACGAGACTTGTACGAGACTTTAAAAATCCCTATCTATTCTAACTTTAACCCATCTTTTTCTATCCGATAGAAGTTGTCGAATCTCTTGAACTCTACTTTCTCTTTAGCAAAATTCACAAGAAATCCAATCAGTATCTCTGCTACCCTCAACTGTGATATTATTTGAGCCTTGTGCGTATCGTTCAGCTCCTTTACTGCTTTGACCTCCACTATTACCTTATTTTCTACTATTAAATCTGGCACATACTTACTAACTTCTTTGCCTTCATATATAACTGGAAATCCTTTCTCGGAATCTACATGGAAATCCTTACTTATCTCAATAAGCAGTGCTTTATGATATGCCTCTTCTAAAAATCCAGGTCCTAATCTATCATGTACCTTATAAAAAGCTTTGATGATTTTATCTGTAATGCCTCTGTAGCTTGAGTCATCCCATTTCATTTTTTTCCTCTTTTTCAACTATTGAGATTCTTTGTTTGTCTCTTTAAAGTCTCTTATAGTCCCTGTTTATTTATAATCCCTTTTTCTTTTTAACAGTGACTTTCACGAGACTTGTATGAGATAAATTTTCTCTTAAAAGTCTCTTGCAATCCCTGTTTATTTAACAAAGACCAACTAAATTTCATGTCTCTTCAAAGTCTCTTATAGTCCCTGTTTAATGACTCCCTTGCCCCCTTTAAATCTTCAAGAGTATCAATCTCTATCCATTGTGAATTCCACACATCTACTGCATATACAGGGTAATGTTTTACTAATTTATTTAAAGCATAGGGGGGGAAAACATCAACAATACCTTTCAAAATCAGTAAATCAACTTCTTCAAAGAACCTTTTTGCTCCTTCTTTTCCTAATTTTAATATTTGAACACTCTCGCCATCAGCCTCCTTTGCAAATAAAGTTTTGCTAATTTCCACCACTTTCTTATTATTAACTTTAACATTCATCTCGCCATTTTTTAACTTCTTGTTAAAATCAACCAAGATAGCATCGGAATAGTTTGAGTCTATTAATTTCTGTAAGACTTGAGATTGAAAAATGATGTCAGAATTAAGGAGAATAAAGCCGTCACTCAATTCCTCCCTTGCTAACCATAAAGAATATAGACTATTTGTTTTATCATATATTGGATTATGTATATATTTTATTTCATTCCCTGCTTCATTTTTAATCTTATCTGCATAATAGCCAGTAACAATGATAATATCAGAAATCCCGTTGGCTTGAAGGTTGTTTAACTGGTGTTTAAGAATAGACTTATCTCTTATTTTAAGAAGACATTTTGGTTTATCTTTTGTTAATGGCATAAGCCTTTTACTCTCTCCAGCGGCTAATATAATTGCTTTCATTAAGCTTACTTGCTACACTATGAATGAAAAAGTCTCCTTAAAGGCTTCATGGCTAATTTAATAAACAATTTTGGGTGCTTAAAATACAGTTCTTTCCTTAAAAGTGCCCTCCTAAGCATAGAGATTGGGCTATTGTTATATTTATTAACAAATTTGGTAATGTAATGAGAATATAATTTAAATTTTTCTTTGGAAATGCTCTTCACAAATACGTTCTCGGGGCTCTGGTGAGAAAATCGGCTCCAGTCAATGTTATCAGATAAGAGACCATACTGTTTTGTGAGTTGGAACAACTCAGTTCCCGGGTATGGTGTATATATACTTAATGTGAAAGTAGAAGGAGTTATTTCTCTCATCATTTTTATCGTAGCCTGTAAATCATTTTCTGTCTCTTGTGGGAATCCAATCATGAAGTATGCATGCCAGTCAATATTATTTTTAACTAATAGATTTGTAGCAGTTTTTATTTTGTCAATGCTGATATCTTTCTTGATAAGTTTCAGCATTCTTTGACTGCCTGACTCAATGCCAACACTTATAGCATTACAATTAGCCTGCTTCATCTCTCTTAATAGGTCATCATCAATGCGGTCAACCCTTGTAGTGCATACCCACGAGATGTCTAATTTTTCATCCCTGATTTTTCTACAGAGTCCAAGCACATAATTCCGGTCAATTGTAAAACTTTCGTCAACAAAATGAAATAGTATCGTCTTATATAAGTTTTGTATCTCCTTGATTTCTTTAATTACATTCTTCAATGCCCTTTTCCTGACTCTTCTTCCCCATATCGCTTGGGTATTGCAAAAAGTACACCTATATGGACAGCCTCGAGCTGCCTCTAAATGACCAAATGCTGCCGGTGGATATGCTTCCTGTCTCCACAACAGATGTCGTGCAGGAAATGAGAGTTCGTCAAGTTCTTTAATAAGCTCTCTGTTTCTGTTATGAATGACCTTCTCCCTTCTTTTGTAAGATATGCCATCAATTATCTCCACTGTGGTGTAACCCGCGAGTAAATCAATAAGCTCACATACAGTATCTTCACCCTCACCCCGTACGACAAAGTCAACCTGACACTCTCTCAATATATCCTCTGGAGCAACTGTGGGATGGGGACCGCCCCAAATTACAACACAATCCTTTCTATATTCTTTCACCAGCTCTGATACTATCTTTGCTGATGTATACTTCGCTGTCATGACAGATATGCCCACTATGTCAGGTTGCCATTCATGAAGCACATCGGTAATTTCACCCCAAACATAGTGAGTTCTATCCCTCAATGCCTTAATATAACTTTGGTGAGTTGATAGTAATAACGAGATACTTGGTGTTTTCAAATGCTCTTCAGGTGAAGGCACTTCTACATTGTAAATATTTGTTTGAACTGCTTTCTTCTCAAGTACCGCCGCAATACATCCTAACCCAAGTGGAAAATATATGTCCTCTAATCCCTTTAATCTCTGAAAGGGTGGATTAATTAATAGTGCTTTCATACATCTGAGTTATGCATATATTTTGCTTTCCCCTGCTGCTAAAATAATTGCCTTCATCTTTAGAATATTACTCCCTTTGTCTCAAAAAGTCAAGAAATAAATTGAAACACGAACAGGACACGAACTAAAACTAACAAAACACGAACCAAAACCAATAGGCTAATCCGCCTAAGGCGGATTAGCCTTGCAGGATTGAGAGTCCTGCCTATTTTTGTTTTTTATCCTGTTCGTGTACTGTTTGTAAATGTTCGCCCCGCACCGAGATTTCTCTGGTGCGGGGTTCGTGATGGGTTCGTGTTAAAACTCGTTTATGCTGGTATAATAAATTAAACTAAAAA
>JAGMCI010000057.1 GCA_023129325.1 Caldifarciminota bacterium | reverse complement strand
TTCATAGTAGTGTCCTCGCCTTTAACTACAAAAGGGGCGAACGCGTGTGAAAGTGCTATAATTTGTTCTCCTGTTTCACTTAATTGAGCTTCAGTCAATGCTTCTAACTCACGAAATGGATATAATTTAACAGAATCTTCTTCACTATCTAAGCTACTTATATTTAGCTCAATATGTGTTATAATCTTCATTTTAGCACCAGTATTAATGAAAATCAGAGGAAAAGCTAAGAACATTCTATTTCGATATATGCTGATTCCATAAGTTCCGGGATCAAGTAATTCTATATCTCCTTTCCTAAGGGTCGTGTAATAAAATACTATCAGTGAGATTGTAATTGCAACAGCTGAAAAGAAGACGGATAAGACAGTCCAACTGATGATGTTTTCCATTTGATTAAACATATTAGGATAAAAAAGGTTGCTTGTCAAGAATTTAATTAGGTGGCAGTGTTGGCATAAAGTGCGTAACGGTTACGCACTGAGGAGGAACTACCGCAGGAGAATGAGTTTTTGGATTTGGGTGAAAGTTTAAAAATAGGCGTTGTCCTTATATTCTTGCGATATTTTTTCACTGTTGCACCATTATTCACCAGTAAATTATATTTACTCTTTCAAAATACCTTTTTTCAGTTAACTGACATTATTAAAGACGATAAGTGGGCTCAAAAACATAAGAATTTGGATTTATCGACTCAACATTAATATCGAATGGTTCAAGTATTTGAGATAGCTTTGTCGCTGCATCTTTTAAGGTAATTGTTTGTTTAAAGGCTCCGAGGATTGCTTTTTCAGGTAGAATTTTTTTGCAAATACGCGCAAATTTTTCAATTTTATGATCAGTGAATTCTTTGCCAGAGCTGACAATTTCTGCGAGAATTAACTCACCATCACTAATACTAACTATATCAACTTCAGAAACGGACCCTTTCGAACGATAATCATATAAATCGATACCAGGTAAATATATAAAGGATTCTCTACTCCTCGATAAAATGTGTCCTAAACCCCAAATTACTGGAAGGACTCCATGAAAACTGACTGCATTCTTAACTAAATCATTTAGGCGATATGACCACCTGACTTCAACTGGAAAGGGAATCTTGGATCTGCATCCTCTGCATTTGACAATTCTTTGCAATTCTTCTATTCCATACCAGAAATTCGATCCACAAGTTTCACATTTTACTTTTACACCTTGCAAGAAAAATGTTCTGTTCGTTAATTCACCTAAGGTCTCAACTAGCTCTCTTACTATTCCTTTCTTAGGTCTTTTGTATTTCGGGTTTTTCGAAACATATTCTTTTACCTCCTCTTGGAACTTTTCTAAAAGAAAATTAAAATCAACTTCGGGAATAATACTTTTCAATTCATAAATCTTTTTAAATATGAATCTTGATAGTTGCTCTTTATCTAACTTACTAGAAGTAACAATATTTTTTTGTATCCAGTTCTTGATAGGTTCAAGCTTACTGCCCTCTTCTTCGGAACTTCTTTGGCACATAAATTCAAGTATTTTTCGCCAATAACGGGTTTCAATAAACTGACTTGCACCCCAGGGATTAGGGAAGAGCTCTAAAAAGCCCTTCGTATAACGTCCCTTATCCGAAATGCTAAAATTTTTATAAGATGCTTTCTTTTTTGGGTCTCTTGAATCGTCTTTATAATATCTATTATACCTAGTATTTTTAATAATGCATGCATGAATTACTTGCCAATCTTCAGGGATAAATAGTTGAATATTTTTGTCATTTTCATTTACTTCGACAGAAATTAGGCCATCATTTGTAATTCTGCTAGGACGATATCTAGTAAATAAACTTGCTGGTTCCAAGCCTCGTTTGGGTAATTTCCAAAAATATTTAACATTGGTATAAGAGAATAACTCAGGCCGATACTCTATTTTAAAATCAACCATCCAAGTCATGCCGAAAGAAATGTTTGCTATCTTGGCAAGACATGTCGGTGATGGTTCCGATATCGGTAAAAAGTCTGGTCTTTGTGCACTAATGAATACCTCCGGCCCTATAACGTGACTATGTGATGTAGAGGATAGAGATTCAAACTCAATGTTCTTCTTGTCGACGGGAGGAAAGACATTACTTTTTAAGGGTAAAGCAACGGGTACCATATCCACATCTTTTGCAAATTCCTTGCCTATTTTTTCTAAATCTTTTTTCTTTAATTCATGAGATGCAAATAAGACTCTCGGCGAGTTCTGGCCTGTACGATAAACTAGCTTAGAAGCCAGTAAGTGTTTAAGACTATCCAATATATCTGATGAATCAATAAAATCGGTTGGGATACAGATTTGTGATAGCTCTCTTCTTTTATAACTTGGCAAGATGAAAATTCTATTCCAAAAGTATATCCAGTTCCAAATATTTTCTCCTATCAAAATACAAAACTGATCATGCTTAAATGATTTCTCAATCTCGTTAAATTCTGTACCAAATTCGCAAAGTTGGATGGGGAAAACTACTTCTCTTGGAGCTTTTCCTATTTTTTGAAAAATTTCTACTGGGCCATCTGTTTTATGGATGACTAATTTATTAGTACGTGAGGGAAGTTTATTACCAAATAAAGTAAAATTATATACACCGAAGTTCCTATTTAAAAATCGGTAGTAACGCCACGTTTTTGGGCTTAAAGTTACCAAAAAGTAAGGACCAAAATTATCAATAGGGGAAGAGTGACTTATTATTGCTTTGGGTGTTAAGTATTTGATATCCAATTGTGATGTAGGTAAAAAAGGCACTCTATTGGTCTCGGGTTCGCGGGTTTTGTGATTTTTAAAATAGTAAGGTGCAACCCGCTTGTCAATTCTTTCTACAAGGCTTTTTGGGAGTTTAACATATGAATAAATGATATCTGGATCTGAAAATTCAAGAAGTTTCCAATAACTATCTGAAATTTCCTTCCTTACTACCGGAATAATTGGATTGTATCTACCACCCCAGTGCCACAAGTTGAATTCCCAAATTGCATCAAGTAACTCCTGGGGCGAATTCTTGGGATCAATTAATAAAGCGATTCTCTTTGGACGAGCTCTTGCGTGGATAGAAAATGGCGTACTCAGTGAATTTTCTTTCATTTGGTTTAATACTATACCAAATTAAACAATATTGTCAAGGATAAATTGGTAAACCTTGACCTGGCCTACCTGAAGCCGTTATTTTCAGCGGTATCCTTACAAGGATTTTTGAGTTGCGTATATTCCTGGGAAAAAATTGGTGTCAGTTCTTTCTGAGTCCATTGAAATCATATTTATCATGCTCTTTCTTTAAGTCCAAGTTGTCTCTTTATCAACTTGCAAAGACTCTCCTTAATTTCAGAATGACGAGGAACTGGGGCTTTCCTTCCAGTTACGGAATTCGCATATATATCGTGCTTTTTGCCATGCCGCCTCAAATAGCATCCAGCACGCACTAATTCTTTAATAAAGGCAACGCGTTTCACACTGTTACCTCTATTGCCTCTGTCTTAGTCTCTATAGGAAGTGGAGTTTCTTCTTCCATCATAAGTTCATAAGCATCCCG
>JAGMCI010000056.1 GCA_023129325.1 Caldifarciminota bacterium | reverse complement strand
TATTCCTGTCCTTTTTGGACCCTGCGACCCTCCTTCTTTTTTCCTGAATATCTTCTGCAAGAATTCCTCCCAGGGCATCTTTTCCCCGGGATCACCAATTTGCATAATCATTTTTAGTCTCCTTTTTTAGTTATTTGAGTGATATCTGCAAAATTGATATTTTTGTGTTTTATTAATTAATTTTGCAAATCTTATTTTCAAAATATATAATGCGAAATTGCATATAACTGTATCTGTGCATATGAATTTCAGAGCATTTATAATTTTACATATGCAACGTTTTATAAAATTAAGCAACATTTTTGTTTTCTGCTCAATCACCTCAATTTTACAACTTTCACTGGTTTATAGCCTTTGATTGTCAGAAAGTAAATTCCAGATTGGACTTCAATACCATTTATGTCTTTACCATCCCAGACAATATTGGTGATCGGTAAATGGTAATAAGTAATCTGTAGAGTACGCACGAGACTTCCTTTTACGTTGTAGATTTTGATATTAGCAGGTAGTTCCCATTGCTTATAAACTGCTAATTGATACTTAATAGTTACTCCTGAAGAGAACGGATTAGGATAGGCAGAAATGGTAAATCCCAAAGGTAGGATTCCTTCAGGCTCATCTATACCAACTAACAGCCATGTGTTAGTGGATAGGTCGTATATACAGAGGTCATTAGTGGCGTTGCCATATGGATCCAGCCCACCAAATAGAATTATTTTGGAGTCATCTTCTACATAAGCCATTGCAGAATATGCACGTGCAATGGGACAATCGGGTAACTGCGTCCAGGTCTCTGTGCTCATATTGAATTCATAAAAATCATCAAGGATTGCTTTGTCAGCATTCATTCCTCCTGCTACCCACATTTTTTCCACATCAGATGCTACGGCATGATAAGCACACCCGCCGGGAGCATCTCCCGAAGTATAAACATAATGGAACTCATTGTCGTTAGGAAGGGAATAACGGCGGACATCATTACGATAGTCATTATCGTTCCACCTGACACCTCCATAAACATACATATCATTGTTATGTAGAGCTGCACTCTGCCCGGCAGAAGGTGCATGATCTTCCTTTTGCGTCCAATTGCTTGATGTACGGTTGTAGCTCCAGAAATCCATCAGATTTGAGCCGGTTGCATCTGTACCTCCATATACATAGAGATCGTCTCCATACCCTACCATAGAGGCGTTTTCCCGTGCAACAGGTGTGCTCGCACCTCCTGAAGGCAATTGTGTCCAGGTTTCAGTTACCGGGTCAAACGACCAGATATCATCAAGCAATCCGGTTTCGCCCTGACCACCGTAGATATACATTACATCTTCCACCCATGCGCAGTGACCCTGCCGTGCAGGTGGGGGGTCGTTGGCGGGTGTTACCTGATTCCAGCCACTTTCATCAAAAGCATGCATGTCATTAAACAAATCTCCCTCCACGTTTTCTCCACCAAACAGCATAACCCTCCCATCGGGCAGCCTTACCATACTGTGCCCAAGGCGGGCTTCGGGGGTATTGTTCCGCTGACCCCAAAGTGCTGAACTCGTAATTAACATTAGTATTGCACCTATTATGACTGTTTTGTGTTTCATTTTGTACTCCTTTCTTTTTATGTTGCAGAATTTTATATAACTATTGTACACATGAACTTTATCTATACCACTTTATCTAAAATAATATACACCACCATATCCTGTCAACAAAATCAGTTTAAATCTTTACAAATCGTTCTATAAGGCAACTTATTATCTAAATGATATTCTTCTCTTACGGTTAGCTACTTTTATTTATTTACTTGCTTTCTTCTAAAATTTTTATTGCTTCCTCTTTATGAGATTCAGGGACAAGAACCTTTACCTCTCCCAAACCATTTAAAGTTAATCCAGATATTTTTCCAAAAGCTTCCTGTTTTAATATTACTGGAATTCCTATACTTTCAAGTTTTCCTTTAATAATGAATGCTTCTATTTGTCCTTGAGCTTTAAAAACTATTACCTACTTTTCTTCCATTAAATTTTTTACCTTTACTTAGTCAATAAGATTTTTTTATAGGATATAAATTATGCATTGGGAGAAAGGAATATTAAAATTTAATTATCATTGAAACCAAAAATTGGTCACCCATAAGGTTATAACTCTCTGTATTATGACTATAAGCGAAATCAA
>JAGMCI010000055.1 GCA_023129325.1 Caldifarciminota bacterium | reverse complement strand
TTACGTCCCTTTAGTAGCATACCTGTACTATATAAACGACCAGCAAATACACAAGTAAAAACGCCCAAAAATAGAACCAAGGCTACATTCTTCATTTACATAAACAAAAACGCCCAGCAGATACATTTGCTATCTTGCCGGGCATTCTATTTACTACAAATGAACAAAATTGAAATAACTTTGTTTTCAAAAATCCTCCTTGTCTATCAAGGGTATTTTAAATATATACAACATCTCCAAGATGTCAAGGGAAAAAATAAAAAAGGTTTCATCTCTCTAAATCCGTTTCTCACTTAGGATCAATCGGGACGGGTTCGTTTTTTCACTATTTTTTCTCTAAGTTCCTCCAAGGTGTTTTCCTCCACTTCTCAAATTACCTAAATTTATTATATTCTTAAATTTAAATTTGTCAAATCTTTTCCTTTTAATTTATGTCTATGCCCATCTGTGATGATTGTGCGGCGAGCAAGAAATAATTGGTGACGGACTACTATTTTTATTTTATATCTTTCCATTTTTAATTTATTATAATTATACTTCATAATTTAAATTTGTCAAATCTTTTCCTTTTAATTTATGTCTATGCCCATCTGTGATGATTGTGCGGCGGATAAGTATAACTTAAAAATAATTAGTAATCCATCCCCATTATAATGGAAAATAATTGACAAATGAGAATTTTTATGATAACTTGAGATTATGATTAGTCTGAAATCTAAAAGGGAAATTGAATTAATGCGCAAGGCTGGAGAAATAGTCGGTGATTTATTAGAAGCTATTAAAGATATTCTGAAACCAGGTATTACAACCCTAAAACTTGATGAATTTGCTGAAGAATTTATAAAAGCCAGAAATGCCATGCCTGCATTTAAAGGTTATGTATCTGCTTTCAAAAAACACTATCCATCCACTCTTTGCACTTCGGTGAATGAATCAGTCGTCCATGAAATCCCTTCTAATCGGGTAATAAAAGAGGGTGATATTGTATCAATTGATGTGGGAGTGTGTTATAAATCATATTATGGAGATGCGGCTTATACTTTTCCAGTAGGAAAAGTTGATACTAAAAAAGCACAATTATTAAAGGTCACCCAAGAATCTTTGTATAAGGGTATTTCTCAAGCAAGACCTGGAAATCGGCTTTCAGACATTTCACATGCCATTCAGCATTGGGTAGAAAGTCATAACTTTTTTATAGTGCGTGACTTTACAGGTCACGGGATAGGGAGTTCATTACACGAGGAGCCAATGATTTTAAATTTTGGACCTCCACACAGGGGTCCGAGGCTCAAAGAAGGGATGACCCTTGCAATTGAACCGATGGTGAATATGGGAACATCAAGAGTAAAGATTTTATCTGACGGCTGGAGGGTTGTAACTTGTGATGGCAAGCCTTCTGCCCATTTTGAACACACAATTACTATAACAAATTCTGAACCTGAAATACTAACTTTGCCAAGTAAGAATCGTAACCACAGAGGACACAGAGAAGACAAAAATACAAAATTTGTGTAATTAAAGGGAAAATGGGAAATCTGGGAAAAGGGGGAAATAAATCTTTGTGTTTTCCTGTATGATTCCCCCGATGTATCGGGACAGGTGTGACATTTATGCTTTACAATAAAAAATGATTAAAGACAAAATTGTAAAAGGGGCTTTTGGATTTGGAATTGGGACAGGAATCTCTCGTGTGCTCGGTCTCGTGAGGGAAATAGTATTTGCTCACCTTTTTGGTGCAGGGATGGTAATGGATGCATTCAGAGTTGCATTTAGAATCCCTAATTTATTAAGAGACCTACTTGCCGAAGGAACACTTACACCTGCTTTCTTGCCTGTATTTTCTGATTATAAAATACATAAATCTAAAGAAGAGACTATTAAATTTGTATCCCTTGTTCTTGGAGGAATACTTATCATAACTGGCGGAATAACTTTAATTGGAATAGTATTTGCTCCTTTATGGGTAAAACTAATAGCATTTGGATTCACAGGAGATAAATTTTTACTTACTGTAAAGCTAACACGCATCTTGTTTCCTTTTCTTATATTTATCAGTATTTCAGCCCTTGTTATGGGGATTTTAAATTTCTTTAATCATTTCTTTACTACTGGTGTAGCTCCTTGCTGGTTCAATATTGCAATTATTACACTTGGGCTCTTATTAGCTCCAAAATTAGGTATTGTTTCAATTGCCCTTGGAGCTCTTCTTGGAGGAATACTTCAAGTTATTTATCAATTACCTTTATTAAAGAAAGAAGGCTATGCTCCCTTTCCTAAATTCAAATTTACTCAAGATGTAAAACGGGTGCTCCTTTTAATGCTTCCAATTGCGATAGGATATGGAGCTGTAAAGATAAATGTAGTAGTTAATACCCTTATTGCTTCTTTTCTCGCTGACGGAGCAATCTCGTGGCTCTCATATGCTTTTAGACTTATGTGGCTTCCGGTTGGAGTCATTGGAGTAGCACTTGCTAATGTTGCCCTTCCTTTCGCATCAAAAGAAATTTCTCATAATAATCAGAAAAGGTTTAAAGAGACAATAAACACTTCAATACTATATGGAATCTTACTTGCCATACCAGTATCTATTGGATTATGGTTTTTTGCTCAACCTATATGCAAAATCATTTATCAACATGGGCATTTTAAAGTCCTTGACAGTATTGCAACATCTCAAGCAGTGAAGTTTTACTGTATTGGAATTCCAGGTTTAATTTTAGCAAGAATAATAGCTACAGGGTTTTATGCATTAAAGGATACAAAAACTCCTATGAAAGTAAGCTTTATTACAGTAGGAGTAAATCTTATATGTGCACTCACATTAATAAGAATTTTAGATTTTAAAGGAATTGCTCTTGCCGCCTCAATATCCAACCTTGTAAATGCAGTTATCCTCGGATTATTATTTAAAAAGAAAATTACATCAATCACAACCACAGAGGTCACAGAGAGTAAAGAGAGATAAAAACTCTGCGGTTCTCTGTAGTTTTTCACTTGACCACCGCACAAAATACATTTGTACGGGGTCAGGAAAAGTCCCCGCACATTCCGCCTCAGGCGGATTATGTGCGGGACATTAGTAACTTTTTCTTGACATTTCAGAGGATATAAGTATAATTAATGAAACGAAATTTGGATATAAATGAGATATGTGGAATTACTTGATTAGACCTATCAAAAGATAAAGATGGAGGAATTATGACCACAAAGGAATTAGTCTTAAAGGAAATTGAAAAGATTCCTGAGCCGTTTCTTACAGAAATATGGGACTTTATGCGTTTTTTGGAAGCCAAGATTTTGAAACAGAGTATGGCAACAGCAATTGCAAGCGAATCATCTCTTAAAAAAGATTGGTTAAGACCTGAAGAGGATGAAGCATGGAAAGACTTGTAAAAGGAGATGTAGTTGTCGTTCCTTTTCCATTTTCGGACTTAACCAGCACAAAAAGACGTCCTGCTCTCATAATTGCTAAATTGGAAGGAGATGATTTAATTCTCTGCCAGATAACAAGCCAGCGGATTAGAGATAAATATGCAGTTTCAATTGATGAGGGTAATTTTGAAACTGGAACACTTAAACAAAGAAGTAATGTTCGCCCAAATCGTATATTTACAGCAGACCGCCACATTGTTTTATATCGTGTTGGGCATCTCAAATCTGATAAGACAAGAGAGACGATTGATAGAATAGTAGATATTCTACAACAATAAATATAGACTCAAAACGGTTTGACAATTTCAGAGGATATAAGTA
>JAGMCI010000054.1 GCA_023129325.1 Caldifarciminota bacterium | reverse complement strand
TTGCAGTTGACCATCCCGATAGTGTAATGATTTTTGTACAAAGAGATGGAACTATTTTACCTCTTGTAGATTTACTTTCACCTACTCTTTGTGCAGATGAAAATGGTGAAGATTACACAGATATGGTCGAAGCCGCAGACGAAGTGTATTATCAGGGATACGAAGAAAAGTCTTTGGTATCAGAATTTGAAAGAGAGTCAACTGTAGAAGAATATGCAATAGTCTTACGACCACGAGAGAAATACCTCCCTTATTTAGATATTGCCAAATATGATGGTGGAGAATATGAATATATAGGGTCTGTTGTTCCTCGTGAGCACTGGTCAACTGAAGCAATTGCTCTTGCTCTATCTGGAGAAGATACAACAACGAAGGTAAAAATTACCTGGCATGCTCCTCATAAATTGGATTATATCGGACTCGGCAGAATAAGTGCTGCTGAGTATTTTGTGAAACCATGTCCTCTCACGGCGGCTGTGCATTCAAGAGATGGTTCAGTAAAGCAAAAGCTACTTAATGATGATGAGAAATATGCAGAATTAATTTCAGGAGACACTATAAGAATAGAATTTGCCATCACAGGCACAAAACCTGGCTGGGTAAGGGATTTCATTTTTGTTTCTAATGGATATTATACAACAGAAGAAAATATTGCAATGGGTGGGGCTCAAAGTGCAGCAGGAAATGGTTCTTTACCTCATGTCTTCAAGCTAAATCAGAATTATCCTAATCCCTTTGCAGTGAGGACAACAATTAAGTATGCAATACCAAGAAAAACTAAAGTCTCTTTAAAAGTTTACAATATTGCAGGAAGATTGGTAAAGACATTAGTTAACGGACAGAAAGAGCCTGGCTATTACACCATAAAATGGGATGCTAAAGAATTTACATCTGGCATTTATTTTGCAAAGCTAAAAGCTGGAAATCATATAGAAACAAAAAAAATAATTCTGGTGAAATGAAGATTTTTGCAATTTTATAAGGAGGTCTTATGAGTGAATTATTTGAAATAAGATGGCACGGCAGAGGAGGACAGGGAGCTAAAACAGCTGCCCTGCTCTTTGGAGACGCCGCTATGTCTACTGGTAAATACCTGCAGGCATTCCCGGAATATGGACCAGAAAGAATGGGCGCTCCTATACAGGCTTTTAATAGATTGTCAGACTCCCCAATTACAGTGCATTGCGGAATCAAAAAACCAGATGTGGTCGTCGTCCTTGACTCTACTCTTCTTGAAACTCAACCAATAACTGAAGGACTTAAAGCAGAAGGAAGTATGCTCGTGAATACTCTTCTAAGCCCACAAAAAATACGAAGTAAATTAAAACTTAAAAAAGGTAAAGTGTTTACTGTGGATGCTTCTGGAATATCACGCAAAACTATTGGAGGTGAATTCCCTAATACTCCTATGCTCGGCGCCTTGCTGAAAGCTACGAGTATTATGAAACTTGATGACTTGCTTAAATATACAGAAAAAAAGTTGGAGAAAAAATTTAGAACAAGACCTGAAATTATAAAAGGTAATCTTGAATCAATTAAAAAAGCCTATAAGGAGGTGAAGGAAGGATGAAAGAAAATAAACCGGGTTGGAAAGAATTACCAATTGGAACTATAATACCAGAAGCCGGTAATGCACTCCAATTTAAAACCGGTGACTGGCGTTCTAATAAACCTATATGGGATAAAGAAAAGTGCACTTCGTGCCTTATTTGTTTCATTTATTGCCCTGATTCTGCAATTATTATAAAAGATGAAAAAATGATAGGCATAGATTTGGATTATTGTAAAGGATGCGGAATTTGTGAATTAGAATGCCCAGTAAATGCAATAAAAATGGAAATTGAAAGGAGGTAAAAATGCAACTTCGTGCTTTGACAGGAAATGAAGCAATGGCTGAAGCAATGAGACAGATTAATCCTGATGTCGTCGCCGCTTACCCTATTACGCCAGCAACTGAAATAGTCCAGCTCTTTGCTTCATTTGTCGCTGATGGAAAAGTAGATACAGAATTCGTCCTTGCTGAATCAGAACATTCGGCAATATCGGCTTGCGTCGGAGCCGCTGCCGCCGGAGCAAGAGTGATGACCTCTACAGCCTCACAGGGATTGGCATTGATGCATGAAATACTATATATCGCCGCAGGAGTTAGAACTCCAATTGTTATATGTGAAGTCAACCGCTCAATGTCTGCTCCTATAAATATCCATTGCGACCACTCAGATACTATGGGGTCAAGAGAATGTGGATGGATTCAAATTTATACAGAAGACTCCCAAGAAGCTTATGACTTTGTTATACAGGCTATAAAAATGACTGAAGAAGTTTTCTTGCCTTGTATGGTATCTACGGATGGATTTATTATTTCTCATTGTATGCAAAGAATAGAAATGCTTGAGGATAAAGAAGTCCAAAACTTTATCGGACCCCATAAGTCCCCTTACTCATTGTTCTCTGAAAAACCTATTACAATTGGACCACTGGCTTTGCAGGATTACTTTTTTGAACAAAAGAGACAGGAAATTGAAGCTATGTATCAAGCTAAACCAGTAATTAAGAAGGTAACTGAAGAATTTAACCGCCGATTTGGGAAAAAATATGGCTTCTTTAGTACATATAAAACCGAAGATGCTGAACAAATACTCGTCGCCTGTGGCTCCTGTGCTGGAACAGCAAAAGTAGCTGTGGATAAAATGAGAGAAAAAGGAGTTAAAGTTGGACTCCTGAAACTTTGGGTTTTTCGCCCATTCCCTCATAAGGAAATTGAAGAATTGTTGTCAAAAGTGAAAGTCGTTACAGTATTAGACCGCTCAGATACAATGAGCACTATGGGTGGACCAATTTATTCTGAACTCCGATGCGCACTTTATGATAGCCCCTCTCGCCCACTCTTCGTTGATTATATTTATGGCCTCGGAGGTAGAGATATTGATATTGAACAAATAAGTGATGTGATAATAAAGAGCGAAAATATTAAAAAGAAAGGCAAAGTAGATAAACCCGTTGACTACATAGGATTAAGAGAGTGAACACGAATTACACGAATACCTCAAATTGCACGAATAGGAGTGCAGACTTTCCCGACCCGTTCCGCGTCGGGACAGGTAGTCTGCATCATCAGACAATTGTAGCCGAACCCTTTAGGGTTCGTAAAGGTAGATTGTAGGCACGATTTCAAATCGTGCTAAAGCAATATTACAGGTAAGTCCGTTTCCGTCAGCTGACGGATAACGGATTGCCTTACTAAATAAGAAGGTTCAGATGAAGTGAATAATAATGTTGCCAGGTAAAACAGTTACCTAACTCAGGGCAAGGAGGTTAAAAATGAGCGTAAAAGAAGCAAAAGCAGAAGTATTTTGGATGGCTTTTAGTACCCTACAAAAAAAGGAAAGGCAATCCGTTATTGAAAGATTGTTGAAGGACACAGAATTTAGGGAAGACTTGATAGATATGGCTATCCTTGAGCAACGTCGTGAAGAATCCTCACGCCCTTTGGAAGATTATCTTGCTGAAAAGAAAAATAGAGGGAATTAATGCTTTATGCTGTTTATTTAAAAAAGTCGGCAGAGAAGGAATTAGACCGTTTACCTTGGGAAATTCACGATAGAATAGTAAAACGGCTTATTTCCCTTAGAAATAATCCCCGACCTCTTGGGACGAAAAAACTTCTTGGACGGGAAGGATATAGAATTAGAGTAGGCAATTACCGAATCCTCTACATAATCAATGAGGAGGAGAAGAAAGTGGAAATAGTTTCTGTTGCTCATCGTAAAGAAGTCTATCGTTAAGATTTAGGTATTTAGAAATTTAGGCATTTAGGTGTTTAGGAATTTAGGTATTTATTTACGAGGAGGTAATATGCCAAATTTGAAACAACTTTCTAAAAATGCAGGTCTTTTTACTGGCGGGCATAGAGCCTGTTCTGGATGTGCTGGCTCTATAATAATAAACCAAGCACTCCTAACAGCTGGTAAAAATACAGTTTGCTCTATATGCACTGGATGTATGGAAGTAGTTAGCACAATTTACCCTTACACAGCTTGGGGTGTCCCGTATATCCATATTGCATTTGAAAATTCAGCCGCCGCAATATCTGGAGTTGAAGCCGCTTATAAAGCACTGAAACGAAAGGGAAAAATAAAAGAAAAATGGAACTTCATAGCATTTGGCGGAGATGGTGGAACTTATGATATAGGACTGCAAGCACTCTCAGGAGCTATTGAAAGAGGACACGATTTCCTTTACATTTGTTATGATAACCAAGCTTATATGAATACCGGAATACAACGCTCTTCTGCTACTCCACTTGGGGCTGATACTACTACTTCACCAGCTGGAACAGTTATTCCTGGAAAAACACAGTTTAGAAAGGATTTAACTGAAATTGTAGCCGCTCATAATGCTCCTTATGTGGCTCAAGCAACACCATCTAATTGGGTAGACTTTACAAAAAAGGTGGAAAAAGCACTTGCAACAGAAGGACCTACCTTTATAAATGTGCTCTCGCCTTGCCCACTCGGATGGAGATACCCGGCAGACCAAACAATTAAAATAGCACGCCTTGCAGTAGAATCAAAATTCTGGCCCCTATATGAAGTGGAAAATGGAAAATATAAACTAACTTATAAACCAAGAAAAGAAGTAAAAGTAGAAGAATGGTTGAAACAACAAGGTAGATTTAGACATCTCTTCACCCCAGCAAATAAACATATAATTGATGACTTCCAAGCTGAGGTGGATAAGAGATGGGAAAGACTTTCTCGCCTCGCTGAAGCTTCAGCGAAGCGGGTAGAGAGGTGTGAATAAAATGGATGTCGTAGAACTTCAATCAAAGGCTAAATCTTTGCTCCAAAAAATGGCTCAAAAATTTGGAGTCAAAGAAGTGAAAGAACTTGATAAAAAAGAGCTTATATTTGAAATACTTAAAAACCAGACCGAACAGAATGGACTGATGCTTAAAGGTGGAGTCTTGGAAACTTTGCCAGACGGATACGGTTTTTTGAGGTCTCCTAAAAATGCTTACCTGGCAGGACCAAATGACATATATATATCCAATACTCAGATAAAACGATTTAAACTGCAGACAGGAGATACAGTCATAGGTCAGGTAAGACCACCTAAAAACTCCGAACGCTACCCAGCTCTTTTGAAAATTGAAATAGTTAACTCTGAACCGCCAGAATTGGCTAAGAAAAGAATACCGTTCGACGAACTTACACCATTCCATCCAACTGAAAGAATAATCCTCGAAAGAAAAGACGGTGATATATCTATGAGAGTTATGGACCTGCTCGCACCCATTGGAAAAGGACAAAGAGGATTGATTGTATCTCCCCCAAGAGCTGGTAAAACTATACTCCTGCAAAAAATAGCTAATTCTATTACAGAAAATCACCCAGAAGTTATTCCTATTATACTGCTCGTGGACGAAAGACCAGAAGAAGTTACTGATACAAGACGAAATGTGAAAGCTGAAGTCGTGTCCTCAACATTTGATGAACCTGCTGATAGACATGTCCATGTCGCAAATATTGTGCTGGAAAAAGCAAAAAGACTTGTGGAACAAAAAAAAGATGTCGTCGTACTTCTTGATTCCGTCACAAGACTCGCTCGGGCACACAATACCGTATTGCCTCACTCCGGAAGAACTCTCTCAGGTGGAGTAGATGCTGAAGCACTCCGCGGACCAAAAAGATTCTTCGGCTCAGCAAGAAATACAGAAGAAGGCGGCTCATTAACTATAATCGCTACTGCACTTGTTGAAACTGGCTCAAGAATGGATGAAGTCATCTTTGAGGAATTTAAAGGAACTGGAAATATGGAACTCGTCCTGGATAGAGAACTCTCAAATAGAGGAATATATCCAGCTATTGACCTTAATAAATCAGGAACAAGAAAAACTGAACTCCTCCTGCCTGAAAAAGAACTTAAAAAAATATATGTGTTAAAACGTATACTCCTGGAAATGAACAAAATAGAGGCTATGGAACTTATGATTGCAAGACTGTCAAGAACAAAAACCAACGCCGAATTCATGGAAACAATGAACGAATAATATGAAGTGCATTTTCTACCGCACTTCAGTGCAGGGTCACTTTAGTGCAGGGTGTTTAATCGCTAAAATCTGTGTAATCAGGTATAATGGTTCACCACGACCTTCACTACGGAGTGGATATTATACCAGGGGGTAAAAATGAAAAAATATAACCAGCCTGTAGGGCTCCGATTTATCGGAGCAATATTATTTTTAACTCTTACTTCATCTATAGTCCTTGGAGAAACTGTAGGCACGATTTTAAATCGTGCCAGAGGGTGGCTTGGAGTTTATACTGAGAAACTCACTGAACCTGTGAAAAAAGCAATTGGTGTTGATTATGGAATACTCGTTACAGATATAGTTGAAAATTCACCCGCTGAAAAAGTAGGCATTATATCAGGAGATGTAATAATGGAAATAGATAACGAAAAGATAAAAGATTTTGACATTTTTAAAAACATTATAGAAACTAATCCTGATAAAACTGTAAATATAAAAATATTTAGAAACCACAAATTCAAGACCTTAACCCTGACACTTGGCAAAAAAGAAAAAGAACACAAATATGAATTTAAATTTTCCTTCCCACCTGAAAAAGAATACAAAGACAAATTCAAAGAACTTAAAAGAGAAATCAAGGAACTCAAAGAAAATCTTAAAGCTCTTTTCAAAGAACTTAACAAGAAATACAAAGAACTCCCAAAAGAAGAACCAAAAACTAAAGAAGAAAGCTTCAGCCCACGAAAATTATTTAAAAAATTCCTGTTCAAATCTGACGAAATCTAATGGAGTGCATATTTGGAGTGCAAAACTTGTCCCGAATTTATTTCGGGAAACGGTGTTTTTGCCTATTTGGAGTGCAATAACGGTGTTATTGCAAATATTTGGAGTGCATTAACTTGTTGGAGCGTATCCCGATGTTCTTCCTCCGATTTATCGGGGGAATAGAACAACGAGGCTCCCGACTTGTCGGGAGCGGAAATCCCGTTGTTGCGGGGCTAATGCTAAAATGTAGCCGTCCCGCACATAATTTATGTGCGGGATAGCCTTCGTTGATTCTGTAATATGAAACTTAAAATTAAAGTTAAAGAAATTACCGGAAATTGCCCTGTCTACAAGATAGGAGACGAATTCTTTATTGAAGATGGCTATAAACTAAACTCTGAAATTAAACTCTGTATGCATTCACTATCCTCAATTATGCCTTATTACATACCACTTTCTCACAACATCTCTCCAAAAAAGTTAGGCTTATCACAAAATAAAACATCAGCTTATATCCAATGCCTCGACCCTTGCAAATACACCAACGGCGGAACAGTTATATTCGAAATAACCCAAGTATAATCTGCAATCTATAACTCGTAATTCGTAATCTTTAACTTCTTACTTCCCACTTCTCACTTCTTACTTCCTACTTCCCACTTCCCACTTCCCACT
>JAGMCI010000053.1 GCA_023129325.1 Caldifarciminota bacterium | reverse complement strand
TTACGTCCCTTTAGTAGCATACCTGCACTATATAAACGACCAGCAAATACACAAGCAAAAACGCCCAAAAATAGAACCAAAGCTACATTCTTCATTTACATAAACAAAAACGCCCAGCAGATGCGCTTGCTATCTTACCGGGCATTACTTTCTGTGATAAGGAAAAATAGAACACTCTTGCTTTCAAAAAACCTCCCCGCCTGATACGGATATTTTAAATATACCCAACATTTTTCAGCATGTCAAGGAAAAAAAATAAAATATTTTTTCTCTCTCTAAATCCGTTTCTCACTTAGGATTAATCAGGACGAGTTCATTTTTCTCACTATTCTTTCTCTAAGTTCCTCCAAGGTGTTTTCCTCCACTTCTCAAATTACCTAAATTTATTATATTCTTAAATTTAAATTTGTCAAATCTTTTCATTTTAATTTATGTCTATGCCTATCTGTGATGATTGTTCGGCGGGCAGGTGTACGGTGGTAGATGTAACTTGAAGGTAATGTCCCGCACTAAAAATTAGTGCGGGATGCACGCCATTCTAATATCCGTTATCCGTCAGCTGACGGAACCGGATAAGAATGGTCGGCAAAAGAAAATATTTTCTCCTTAAGTTCCTGAAGTCCTTTTTCTTTTAATGCAGAAATGAATATTGCATCTTTGTATTTCCTTTGTAAAATAGGAATAGGGGAGGTGTCTTTGTCAATTTTGTTAAATACATAAATAGTCGGTTTCTCAATAACTCCCAGTGCTTCCAGGACTTCGTTTCCAGCCAAGAGTTGGAGTTCATAATGAGGATGAGAAATATCAATTATATGGAGCCTTAAATCAGCTTCAACTGCCTCCTGAAGAGTAGATTTGAAAGATGAGATAAGTCCGTGAGGTAATTTTCTTAAAAACCCAATAGTATCAGTAATAAGAATTTTTTTCTTCCATTCGTTAGCTGATGGATAGAAAGTTCTTGTTGTGGCATCAAGAGTTGAAAATAGCTTATCCTCAACTATAAGATTTGAATGAACAAGTTTATTCATTAGTGTTGATTTTCCAGCATTTGTATAACCAACTATAGCAACTCTGAAAAAATTTACCCTTTGCTTGGACTGAGTTTTTCTGCTTTTCTCAACAGACTTTAATTTCTTTTTTAAAGACCTTATCCTGTCCCTCATCCTTCTTCTATCTATTTCGAGTTTCTTTTCTCCCGGACCTCTTGTTCCAATTCCACCACCAAGCCTTGATAATGCAATCCCTTTTCCAGTTAATCTTGAAAGTCTATATTGAAGCTGGGTAAGTTCAACTTCAGTCTTTGCCGCCCATGTTCTCGCATGTTGGGCAAATATATCAAGAATAAGTTCAGTGCGGTCTATTACTTTTCTGTTAGTAATACTTTCAAGATTCCTCAACTGACTTCCAGTAAGCTCTTCATCAAACACAAATGTATCAATATCAAGTTCTCCTGCGATACGAGCTAACTCTTGTGCTTTCCCTTTTCCAATAAAGAGACCAGGATTAATCCGGTCCATACGCTGTAAAAACTTTTCTACAATTATTCCCCCTGCTGTCTTCCCAAGAGAAGCGAGTTCTTCTAAAGAATCTAATTTTTCCCACCGCTCATCATATCGGGTTAATGCACTCACAAGGAAAAGGCGTTCCTGCATAATTTAATTAAAAAAGAACTCTTAGCTCTGTATTTAATGTATGTTCTATCGGGTAATTGGGCGTTTTATTTCCTTGATAACTTAAACTACACTCTGTTCTTTTGATTGATGGAACTGTAAGATTGATGCCCCATTCCATACTAATCCCAGGGGGATAAATAGTCTTTATATCAGGAGAAAGTTGGCTACGAGACCACCACCGTGTAAGATTGACTCTTCCCTCAACCCTTTTATTATTAAATTTATGACTCAAAACTGGGGCACAACTTAATCTGTAGAGCTTAAACGGTTGCTCTTGTGTATAACTTATATGTGAAGTTTCAATAAGCCTTTGTTCTCCTTGAATCTGCAAAGATAGTGAATTATAAGTTTTTATTTTATACAATGCTTTGATTGAGGTTGTGGCTGATTGTTCTTTCTGGGTTAATTTATTCTGTGTCCATCTTTTTATACGACTCATACTATAGTAGAAATCTAACCCACCTGTCCGTCTCCGTCCCGCTTCGCTTGTCGGAGCGGGGCGGGTAGAAAAATTGTGATGAGAATTAATTTCTAATATCTCATATTCTTCAGCTTGAGCACACTGACTAAATCCGTCTCCGCCTGAGGCGGATGACGGATTGTCAGAGAACCCATTTGGCGTATAAGTTTTATTTTCTCTATTGTCTTCTTTTGTATAACTTGCATAAACCTGCCCGCCAAGGCTCGGCAGACTGGTTTGAATCCCAAGACTCAGGCGATTTTTATCACTAAAAGCTTTATCAGTTCTTTTCCAGAATAATATTCTCTCTCCTTCTCCTTGTTTTAGACTGTTAAATCTAATGGAAAAATCAGGAGTCGGATGTAAGATGAAGGAATGAAGAAAGGAAAAGCTTTTACAAATTGAAGGTTCGCCGTAAGGGATGAGTTTTTTTTCATAGTCTCCGTGAGAATCTGGATAGTACTGTTGGGTTACAGAATCTTTACTGAAACTTCCATTTCCTGGAGTTACTTTGTAGTATTCCTCTTTAAAAAGTTTATGCTCAAGAGATGTTAAATTGTATGCAAGACTGAAATTGGGGCAGGAGACACTTAAATTTCCCAATCCTGTGGCAGATGTATGATTCTCATAAAATAGTTGTTGATGACTATAAGAAAGGTTAACAGGACTCTTTGAGAAATATATACTGCTTATTCTCGTACGAGGAGTTTTGCGTGTCTGTCCCGAGGAAATCGGGATTTTTTCTTCTATCCCAAGCCCAAAACAGTTACCTTTTAAGCCTGCTTCTTTATTTGTAAAGTTACCCGTCCCGACACGGAATCCCGATTTATCGGGAGGAAAGTCTTGCCTTACTTTTGTTATCTTATATCTAACAAAAGGCTCAAGCATCATAACCTTACAAGAGCTAAAAAGTTCGGTTGCTGTTTCCTTTTTACTCTTTGAATATTTTAAATAAAGATTTGGACTCCGCACATAATCCGTCAGCTGACGGATGCGTGGAATAGTGGGAGTCAGTTTGAGTTCAATGTTTCTCTGAAAATCATTCTGTGTTTTGATAATTTTGCCCCCTGTTTCCAAAAAGGAGGTGGGCAGTAGAGTGCCAAAAATTTCGTATCTTTCCCTATTAAGAGATGAGTTTTCAGACGCAAGGGTTTCAACTTGCAGAGTATCAAGTGTTCCTGGGAAATGAAAATTAGCATCCGAATTCCTGAAATCTCCACCTAACTTCCATCGTTTACTTTTCTTTTCAAATCTTGCAAGAAAAGCTTTGCCAAACCATTCATTAATTGACGGGTTAGAAAGATAAATATTTGGACTAAATCTCGTAATAGCTCCTTCAAAATTAAATTTTGCGCCATTAAATTCTTTTTCATAACCAAGATTAAATAAAATATTTTTCTCTGGAAGTGAGACCTTAATTTTAGGTATATAATCTCCCTTTCCCTTACCCACATGAGAATAACCTCCTGAGAGGGGATTAAATTCATAATCTCCTTCATCAACTTTTGTGAAACTTACTTCATAATTTCCATTATGATAACCAACCCATTCATACCTATCTGCCGCCAGGCAAGATATGCTATCTGTTTTTATATAACTACCCTCCCCTTCGCCTACCTGGACTGCTCCAGATATCCAGGCGGTTTCCTCATTTTTAATTTCTTTTAATATTTGTAACCTGTCAGGGGTAAGGGCAAAAGAAAGAGGAGAGTCTTTCATATCTTCTTCTTTAAGAAAACTCATCCTTATTTTACCTATCGGCAGATAGGTATTATTAAATTCTGTCTCTCCAACAATTAAAGTTCTCTTGTAGCTTTCATCCTTTTCCTGGAACTCCACTACTATAGGGTCTTCATCTTCTATGGGGGTTTGAGGGGCGAAGGTAAGAGTGGCGCGAGAGTAGTCTATAACATAGTTCTTCCCCTTTTGCAACTTAATTCCATTTAACCAGATTTTTTCCGAGCCTATTACAACTACACCTTGAGAAGAAAGTTCATAAGGACCTTGCTTTCCTGCTGTGCCTTCAAATCTTTTTCTCACCCATCTGCCTTTTAAAATTGCTCCGCCCAAAAACATATCTGCCTGAGGCGGATTAAGCTCTGCAATTATGCCTTCAAGCTTCCTATCCACTGTACCAAATTTACTTTTAGAAAGATTTAAATTGAAGTCTCCAAATCTTATTTCATTATTTCCATGTTTTATATTTACATATAGCTCATCAATATCCTTAAGCTCTTGGGTAGCCCCTTCTCCGTTAGATGAAGGGTTGATTGGCAAGCCATCGTCTCTTATAACTCCTTCAACTTTTATTCCTTCAGATAAGTTTCCATTTATACTTATTTTAGTAGATTGGTCAAAAGAAAAATCATGTTTTGAACCAATTGAGATTCCGAAGGTCTTTATTCCTTTAAGTCGTAATCCGGTAGGAGCAACCTCCGGGTTGCGATTTTTCGTATTTTCGCTCCGATTTATCGGAACTCCTACCTCCTTTTCAAATCGTGCACAAATTAAATTTGTGCCTACAATTTTATCAGGGGTGGGAAGTTTCCGATGATAATATTCATCCGTCAGCTGACGGGTTATATTCAGCCAATCTATGCAATACACAGTATCTCCGCCTGAGACGGACTGGAGAGGCAAAAATAAAATTAAAATAAGGTAAGACATTAATTAAAGATTAAGACTACAGACTTGAGACAAGAGACCATAGACTTTTTTGTCTTTAGTCTTATGTTTGGTATTTGGATTTGGGATTTTTAAACTTAGTGTCCCACTGTTAACCTTATTTAATGGATAGTGCACTAACTTTTACGCTTCATCTATTATTCTCGTTCTCTGATTTGGTTTAATAGGCCACGAGCAATAGTGTCTTGAGGATGATAGGAAAGCCAATTTTCAAGCACCAATGCTGCTAATTTGGTTCGGTTTGTAAATCGGAAAAGTGAGACAATCTTGCCTGTGAGAGCAGGGTCAAGGGAACATTTTTTAAATATTTCGTTTAAATCTGTGGTATTTCTCCGAGTATGGTAAAGTTCAATAAGTCCTGCATATCCTGATGGGTCTTTAGGATTAGATTCAACAGCTTTCTTAAAAGCATCTTCTGCCTTTTCTGCATCTCCTCCCTTTTGATAAAATTCTCCTAAAGTATACCAGGCAGGAGCTCCCCTTGCTTCTTCAGGAAGTTCAAGGAGATTAGCTTCTGCCTTTTTATGTTCTCCAAGAGCTTTATAAAGAATGGCAAGTTGATAGGCAAATGGTAAAACTTGACCTGCCTTAAAGCGTTTGCCTTGCTCAAGAGATTCTATGGCTTTGTTTATCTCCCCCTTATTTCTATAAGCCATTCCAAGGGCAAAGTAAGCAGCCGCATAGTTTGTCAGCAGCTTCTTTGCATTCTCATGTTTATATACCCTGGGGTCAAATATACTACGATACCTATAAACCTTATTTAAGAGAGAATCCGTGCGCTCAATATCAAACTGTTCTCCACAGGAAGTTACTCTTCGGACAAGCCCTTCCATCTTTAAATATGATTCAAATCCTTCTGTGTTATCTCTTGAGACTGTTACTGCAAAGTAGACTGGGGTCTTGGGTTTATAATCTTTTAATACCAACTCTGCAAATTCTTTAGCAGGTAAGAAATACTCTTCCGGCAACCTTAGCCAGTATTTTTTAGGAAGTCTCCTTGCATAATATGAGGGAGGGATAATTTGCATATCTTTGGGAAACCGGGCTCTATATTCCTTAGGTAATGTCTCCCTTTTTATAGGCATAAATATTTTGCGTTGAAACTCATAGCCACCATTTATAGCAAGTATATCTCTAACAGCAAAATCCTTTATTAAGAGTATTTTGTTACGGTCTATTTCTCCATTTTTTATAACAGGAAAAGGCATTAGATTTTCAGCCTCATAATCAGTAAAAGAAATTGGGACACCTCTCTGCTTCATCTGTTTTATATACCACTCTGTATTTAATAAAGAAAGATTTGCCACATTAACTGTTGGTTTTGTGTGTTTCACTTCTTGTGCAAACCATAATGGAAATGTATCGTTGTCACCATTTGTAAAAACTGTTGCTTTCTTATCACAGGATGAAAGCATATTATATCCATAGTCATCTGGAATCCAGTTACCGTGTCTGTTTACATGCGAGTGAAAGTTACCAATAATTGGAGCTAATGCTAATATACCAAAGACAGGAGTCAAAATTTGCCAGCCTCTTTTAGTCCGTTGGCTAACGTAGGATAGGAATCCCCAAACCCCAAGCCCAATATAAAGTCCAAATAAAGCAAAAGTTTGACCAAAAAAGTAATGTCTTTCCCTCACTTCTCGTGGGTTGTGAAAGGAGTTTGGATTAGAAGGGGAGAACTTAAAATTCATATAAAACACAAAAGCAATTGTGACCATAAAAAGAGTCACAAAGAGAAGCCAGAAAGTTTTCTTCTCCCTTTTATAATGAGTCCAGACTCCAAATAAACCAAGCCAAATAAAGATAGTACTGATAGCTATAGAGCCAAATTTTGCAAAGTTAGATACTGTCAATTTTTCCCATCTTACCTCTCTTGGCCAGGGTCCCCATTGCCAGATTAAATAAGTAGTCATAAATTTAATTTGTTCCCAATAAGCATGAAAGAAGTTATATCCTGTTTCCTTGGCGGTTTCCCTTGTAAAAACAGTTCCTAATTTATTTGGTCCATATTGTTTTCTTGTAAAACTATCCCATAACCTATTTATATCTGTTGGAGCTGTCTCATTTATTCCAGGATTCTGTCTGGCTCTTATTATAAGATAACTATAAGTTGTGAATCCTAAAATGAGCAAAAGAGCAGTGAGTGCTAAAAACTTACTATCTCTGTTACGATGAGGCAAAAATATAAAAATGATTACTCCTATTGTAATTAAACCAACTAATATAAGTGGGGCACCAGCACAAAGAGCGAAAAATGGTATAACAAGAGCTATAAAGCGTAAAAGTGATTGGTCTCTTAGTTTTTCTCTATTTCTTAAAAATACAAAAAGAAGTATACCTGGAGCGGCTAATAAAGGAATTAAATGAATACCAGATGAAAGGGCAAGTATATAAGCAATGAGAAGGAGATATTTCTTATAGTCTTTTCCATTAGTTGATGAGTTAAGACCTTCCTGCCTCGCTGTCAGGCAGGCATCCCACTTAAAGATTAAAAACAAACAAAGGATGAAAATAAATGTTGATATGCCATATGCCTCACTCTCAACTGAGTTCCACCAATAGGTATATGAAAAAGCAACAATAAATGCCCCAACACTTCCTGAGAACCATGCTATTATCTTTTCCTTTTTGGACTCAATTTTCTTACTTCTCTCTATTATCTTAACTATCAAGAACCATATAATAGCTGCTCCTAAGGCTCCTGACAAAATGGAAGCCACATTTGACCTGAAGCCAATTTCTTGCCCAAAGGGAATTAAGGTAAATATCTTGCGAACAAGAACATGCAAAGGACCACCTGGTGGATGCGGAACTCCAAGAGAATAAGCGCAAGCGATGTATTCAGCACAATCCCAGAAAGACATAGACGGAGCTACTGTGTAAAGATAAAAGCTAAAAACAATAACAAAAATAGCAATAAAACCAAATAAATATTCTTTCTTGCTCATTTATTCAAGTCCTTTTGAAAGTTTACTCTTAAGTTCATTTTCTGAAAGTCCTATCTTCAAGTTGCCATTAATTGCTAAACTTACCTTACTGGTTTCCTCAGAAATGACTATACATATAGCATCTGTTTCCTCTGCCAACCCAAGAGCTGCTCTATGGCGGGTTCCAAGCGTATAACTAATTGACCTTTCTGATAGTGGAAGAATGCACGATGCGGCTACTATTGTATCCCCTTTTACAATAACAGCCCCGTCATGAAGTGGAGAATTAGGACTAAATATGGTTGTCACAAGTTCGCTTGAGAATCTGGCTTCAATTGGACGTCCTGTGTCTATATAACTTTTAAGTCCTACATCACGCTCAATAGCTATTATCCCTCCATCTCCTCTTTCAGACAGTGCCAAAGAGGCTTTTGCAAGTTCAGCTATTATTCCACTTTTATTTTCAGTAAAGAACCTTGCAAACCTTGTCCTGCCAAGTCTGGCTAACGCATTTCTTAATTCAGGTTGAAAAAGGATAATAAAAATTATTACCCATACTGCTCCAAGTCCTTTGGTAATAAAGGACAGAGTTTCAAATTTAAAAAATTCTGCAAAAATCCATAGGATTAAAAGACTGGCAAGACCTATGAGCATCTGAATAGCTTTCGTCCCTCTTATAAAAGAGAGGAAATAGTAAATAATTATAGATACTATTGCAATGTCAATAGCGTCTATAAATCTAAATTTAATAAATGCCATCTGATAAATAAAAGTTTAAAATCAAAAATACAAAATTGCAAGAAAAAACTTTACACACAATACATTTATATTTAATTTATCCTATATGT
>JAGMCI010000052.1 GCA_023129325.1 Caldifarciminota bacterium | reverse complement strand
TTTAATTTATTATACCAGTATAAACACTTTTTTAGGAAAAAGTTGCAGTAAGTCTTATTTTAAATATATTTTTAACATTGGAACCACGGATTGAACTGATTTTGAGCCAAAGGCTCATCAGCCTCAGGTTGAAACAGATTTTACTTTTTAAAAGATATCTTTAATCCGTATAATCCGTGAAATCCGTGGTTGCAGTTTTTTCTTGACAAATAAGTTTTTTATTATAAAATAAGAATGTAATTGGGCCCGTAGCTCAGTTGGTAGAGCGGCTGACTCATAATCAGTTGGTCGTAGGTTCGAGTCCTGCCGGGCCCAATATTTTTAACCACAGAGAACACAAGGTAATATTAAATATCAAAATGTAAAACCTTAGCACACAGATACTCACAGATTCACTTTGACAAATCGGAACGAGTAAAATAGATTTGCACAGATATGAAAGAAAATTGTTATGCAGTGCCAATGTTTTTCAGTCAGGTGACGGATTAACTGCAACACAGTAAAACCGCATAACTGATTTATCTGTGGTTATTTTTTAGAAGAAACGCGGATATTTCTTATTTCCATTACTAAATTTTTTGGCACGAGGATTGAGATAATGGCAGTTCGGTCTTGCTTTTTTGTGAGTAAGACGCGGACAACTTTGGCATTACAAAGTTTTTTACCTTCTCTTGAAAGCCCATCTACTGTATCACCGTGTTTTGGAAGAGGAAGAAATTCATAAGGCAACATCAGAAGCCCAAGTTCGTGGTTCGTGTTGGTGGCTTGTGGTTGTTTCCTTTTAGAATAATTTTTGTCAATAACGAATATTGCCAGACCCGGGCAAGAGGATATGCACATTCCACAGCCATTACATTTTTCAAAATCAACTTTAGGTAAATTATTTATATTACCTTCAATTTTTATTGCTCCCCTTGGGCAAGCATCAACACAGGGGTCGCATGGGATACGCTCAAAACACTCTAAAATCACACAAGGTCCGCGCTCCAGTCTATTTTTGGAAGGCATTATCTTTTTTAAATCTTCTGGGGTTGGTATGCCTGTTTTTTTAATCATCTTAGTTTTCTAACTGTTTTTTTACATTTTGGGCATTCAAGCTTTCCTTTTTTCTCTATTAGGATAGGATAGCTACAAAATTCACACTTTTGAGCTACTGGTTTATACCAGGTTGCAAATTTACACTTTGGATAATTGGTACATCCATAAAATATTCTTCCTTTCTTTGTTCGCCTTTCTGCAAGCTCTTTGCCACATTCAGGACATTTTACATCAAGGGTAAAAGTTTTCGTAAATGTGCATTTAGGATAATTTGAGCAAGCAAGGAATCTGCCATATTTACCTTCTTTTATCACAAGTGGGGCACCGCATTTAGGACAAGTAGCTTCAAGTTTAGTAGATTCTAAAGGTTTTGTATTCTTACATTTTGGGAATCCTGAACAAGCAAGAAATTTGCCATATTTCCCCCATTTAATTACCATTGGTTTACCACAGAGCTCACAAATCTTATCAGTAGGCTCAGTAATTTCTTCTTTTATATTCTTTTTTTCTCGGACGAATTCTGTAACATCTTTTTCAAATGGTTTATAAAAAGCTTTAAGCACTGCGGTTCGGGTAGTTTCTTTTGATTCTACTTTATCTAAGCTTTCTTCCATTTTACGGGTGAAATTTACATTAAATATGTCTGAAAAACGGGAAACTAAAATCTTATTCACAGTTTCGCCGAGTTCAGTGGGAATAAGTTTTCTATCTTCTTTTTTTACATATTCTTTTTCAATTATTCTTGATATTATTGGTGCATAAGTAGATGGTCTTCCTATTCCTTCAGCATCAAGTTTGCGAACCATAGTGCCCTCTGTATATCTTGGCTTTGGCTTAGTAAATTTTTGTTCTTTTAATACCTTAATGAGAGTGAGTTTATCCCCCTTAAGAAGTTCTGGAATAACAGTTTCTTTCTTGACTTCAATTTTATAAACCTTAGTAAACCCTGGAAATTTCAAGGTATTTGATTCTGCTCTAAGCCAATATTTATCTGCGGTTATATCCATAGTTTTTATTTCATATTTTGTCTGAGCCATTTGAGAAGCTAAAAATCTTTGCCATATCAGAGAATAAAGTTTAAATTGTTCAGGAGTTAGTGATTTTCTTATTAACTCTGGGGCTCGCTTAACAGATGTGGGTCTTATTGCTTCGTGAGCACCCATAGAAACTTTTCCTTTATACCTGCGAGGTTTTAAGGATAAATAATTTTTACCCAACTCTTTTTCAATATACTTCCTTGCCTCAAATATTGCCTTATCAGCAATTCTTAAAGAATCTGTGCGCATATAAGTAATGAGCCCAACACTACTTTTTTTCTCAAGTTTTATTCCTTCAAAAAGTTGTTGTGCTATTCTCATTGTTCGTTTGGTACTTAACCTTAATCTTACCGAAGCATCTTGTTGAAGAGTACTTGTAATATAAGGAGGATAGGGATTTTTCCCTTTCTCTTCTTTTTTAAAACTATTTACTATAAATTTTGCATCCTTTAATTCTTGTTCGACTTTCTTAGCTTCTTTAGCATTAGAGATTTTAATTTTTATAAGTTTTGCCAAAAAGGGCAAACAAGTATCGCGGTGAACAGGTTGAAGTTTACATTTTATTTCCCAGAATTCTTCTGGCTTAAAGTCTCTGATTTCTGCTTCTCTTTCACATATAAGTCTTAAAGCAACGGACTGCACTCTTCCAGCTGATAATTTATAATTATTAAAAGTTTTCCATAATAAAGGAGATACTTCATATCCCACAAGTCTATCAAGTATTCGTCTTGATTGTTGGGCTTCTATTTTGGCAACATCTATGGTTCCTGGATTTTTTATTGCTTCTTGGATTGCTTCTTTTGTTATTTCATAAAATAACACTCGTTTAGCGGGTTTCTTTATTAAAGATTGAATATGATAAGCTATTGCTTCCCCTTCTCTATCCGGGTCAGTAGCTAAAAGGATAAGTTTGGCGTCAGTTGAAGCCTGTTTGAGTGCTTTGGCGATATCAGGTTTTAAAATCACATACTCAGGAGTAAAATTGTTGGCTACATCTACGCCCAATGATTTAGGAGGTAAATCTATTACATGTCCCTTTGATGATACTACTTTATATGAGGTTCCAAGAAATCCCTGGAGAGTTCGTGCCTTTGTTGGCGATTCTACAATAATAAGTTTCATGCTCTTGCAGCCACTATAGCATAAACTTCACTTGCCTCTGCTTCATAATAAAGTTCTCTTGCGCATTCGTCAAGTGTGGCTCCCGTGGTCATAACATCATCTATAAGAATTATTTTCTTACCTTTTATTTCATTTGTTTTTTTAACTTTAAAAGCATCCTTAACATTTTTCACCCTTTTCTTCCTCTTCTCTTGAGGCTCAAGTTCCTCTGAAGTAAAACTTTTCTGTGGTTTTGTCGGTTTTATTTGAAGAAGCACTTGAGTCAATTCTGGGATTCCTATATAATTTGAGATTTCGTGAGACAGGATTTCACTTTGATTAAATCCCCTTTCCCTTTTTCTCACAGGATATAAAGGGACAGGAACAAGTGCATCAGCCTGACTCAATATTTCATCTTCTTTAAGAATTCTACTCATCAATATACCAAGTCTCTTTGTGATAGATATTTTGGGTCTCATTGACTTAATGAGTAAGATTAAACTACTTAACGGTTCTTTATATTCACCTAAAGCTCTTGTTCTTGCAACCTCGTGTGGATACTCAATACATTCATTACAGACAGCTTCGTTTTCAGTGGGTTTTCCACATCTCTCGCAAAATGGTGGAACAATTATTGGAATGTTGTTAAAACATTCATCACAGACAACTTTTTCTCCTTTTTCAAGTGCCTTCCTACATATACTGCAATATGATGGAAGAACAAAATTAAATATATCTTGAAAGAAATTCACTTTTTTGCCCTCCGATACGAACAAATTACTCCAATAGAGAGCAATAGTATAAGAATGGAAACCACTTGATTATGTGTAAGACTCGGTAACAAGTATACTTTTGATTCATAATATCTCAAGAAGTCAATTCCGATTCTCCATCCCGAATATAACACTAAAAACATCCAGAACAAGTAACTATCAAATAACTTTTTTCTTTCTATCACTAAAAGAATTCCAAAGATACAAAGTCCGGCAAGACTTGAGTATATTTGAGTTGGATGAATTGGTTCATTAAATATCCAGCCTGCTGGTGAATCGTGAGGAAATACAATTCCCCAAGGAAGATTCGTTGGTTTTCCAAAACAGCATCCATTTAAGAAGCAACCAATTCGTCCAAAGAAAATTCCTAAAGCCACTGAAGGAATAACCACATCCATTCCAACTGTAACTTTCACTTTTTTCTTTTTCAAAAAAATAATTCCACACAAAATTGCAAGTCCGAGTCCTCCATAAAAGATAAGTCCTCCTTCCCACACTTTTAAAATCTCTCCTGGATTCTGGATATAATAACCCCAATTTTCAAAGACAAACGCTGTTCTTCCTCCTACCACTCCAGCTATAATGAGAACAAGTGAGAGGTCAGTTATTACGCCTTTTGGAATATTATATTTTTTTGCTCTTTTTTCTGCTAACCACACTCCGGCGACGAAGGCAACTACCAGCATTACTCCCCATGAAGTAATTGCAAATGGACCCAAATCAAAGATTGTACGATACATTTTTAATATTCATATCGGTGTTTAGCCAGGTTTAACAGCAATCCTACCATTGCTAAAGAAATTACCATACTTGACCCCCCATAGCTTATAAATGGCAAAGGAACACCGACGACTGGTATAATTCCGAGCGTCATACTTATGTTCATAAACATTTGAAATCCTAAAATTCCAGCTATTCCAACAGCCAAGAACCCCACAAAATCTGCTCTTGCAGTTTTAGCAATCACAATAGCTCTCCATAAGAATATTGCAAAACAAGCAAAGATTACACAACATCCCAAGAACCCGAGTTCTTCTCCCATAGCTGAGAAAATAAAATCCGTGTGAGCTTGAGGCAGAAAAGCGAATCCTTTTTGAGTTCCTCCAAGAATTCCCTTGCCAGTGAGTCCTCCCGAGCCAACAGCGATTTTTGATTGTAGGAGTTGCCATCCCATTCCTCTTAAGTCTCTTGAAGGAGAGAGAAATCCAATAATTCTGGCACGTTGGTAAGGCTTTAAGCAATTCCATAAGATTGGATGCAATAAGCCTATTACAAGATTTAATAAAAATACTGGAATACCTTCAGTTAGTGGGAATTTCAGGAAGTAGATGATAAGTCCCAGACTGATTAGAAATATTAACAATGGAATCCAGTGAACTCCACATATAAAAGCAATAAGAGGTGAGCCGATAACAAAAATATATAAAAGGTTTGTTCCTTTATAAAACAGCATTAATATTCCCAGGAATATGAAGATAAGAGAGGTGCCAATATCTGGTTCTAATAATACAAGAACAAAAGGGATTCCAATAATAATGAGTGGGATAATAAGATTCCTTAGTCCTCTGATTTGAAATTTTTTATTTGAAAGGAAAGCTGCCATTAAAAACATAGTTCCTAATTTTGCGAATTCTGATGGCTGGAACCTAATTCCTCCAACTCCAATCCATCTTTTCACTCCTTGCACATTTATTCCGATAACAAGCACAAGTAAAGTTCCTCCTATTGAGAGAAGATAAAATACCCAAGAAAATCCATTCCATATTTTATATGAACTTAGGTAAAAACCAATAGCAACACAAACACCTATTATAATCCATATAACTTGTTTCCAAAAAAGGATATGATTATTTGGGTAAGTAGTACTATGTACTGCTAAAAGTCCGAATACCAGAAGCAGAAAGGTTGATGAGAAGATTATAAAGTCGAAATCTTTAAAACATTTTTTACTTATCATTAGTATAATTATATACTAAATTCTTTTGCTGTCAAGTATTTTGATTTTTATGAAGTTATGCCTTGACAAATCTATTAAGTTGTGGTATATTTACTTTGTCGAGACAGTGATGAGTTTAAACTTGCAATTGGTAAATAGTGTAATAAACTCCCAAATAAATTTGGGAGTCTTTAATTAGTGGTGAGTGTAGCTCAATTGGTTAGAGTGCTGGACTGTGGATCCAGAGGTTGGGGGTTCGATTCCCCTCACTCACCCCAAATAGTGGATGCGCCTGTAGCTCAATTGGATAGAGCGTCGGACTTCGAATCCGCAGGTTGGGAGTTCGAGTCTCCCCGGGCGTGTAATTTGTGTAGGGTTGAAGTAAATGGTTGTCCCGATTAAAATCGGGACCAGGGGCATTGGTTTTTCTAAAAAAAGGAGGAAAAATGGCAAAAAAAATAAAAAATGAAAGAAAGAAGTGGAATGAAGAGGATATCAAATTTTTACAGGAAAATTATAAAAGTATGGCAAACTCAAAACTTGCAAAACATTTCAATGTAAGCTTGAAATCAATTGAAACCAAACTTCATAAGTTAGGACTTAAAAGAGAAGCGAAGTCCAAGAAATCCAAGTTAGTAGAAATTAAACATAAAATGAAACCTCCAATAAGTGAGGAAAGAAAGCGTGCAATAGCTATCTTTGATAAAGGTATTCATCTTTATAAAGAAGGCAAGAAAGAAGAAGCATTTAATGAATTTAAGAAAGTCCTTTCTGATTATTCGGATGTAATTGATGTAGCTTGTAAAGCAAGAGAATACTTAAAATGAAGAATCTTTTTCCCTATCTTAAGCCATATACGGGGAAACTTCTACTTTGCTTCATTTTTATGCTTGGCTTTGCAATACTTTCAAGTTTTTCTCTTTCTCTACTGGCTCCTTTTATTAAAGCCATATTCTATGGAGGGGAGACTTTTTTCTCTTTAAAGAACGACCTTTTAAATAAATTTAGTTTTTGGTTTTTAAAGGGCACAAGAATCCAAGCATTTATAAAACTTCAGATAGTTATGGTACTTATTTTTTTATTCAAAGGAATATTTGGCTATATACATCGTTATCTTGGGGCTTCGGTTGAGGAAAGAGTTATGAAAAATATTAGAGATAACACATATACTCACCTTCACTTCCTTTCTTTAGATTATTTTCATCGTTCAGAATCTGGCGTAATTATTTCAAGAATAACTAATGATATATCAAAAGTCAAGGGTGCAGTGAAGGATGGAATTCTTGCGTTCGTGAAACAACTCCTGCTTATATTGGCTTATTTTTGTCTCGCATTTTATCTTTCATGGCAGTTACTGTTAGTTACCATTATAACTTTTCCTGTCTTATTCTGGCTTATTGGATTTTTAGGTAAAAAATTAAGGAAAAGAAGTGATGTAGTACAGGAAAATATGGGCAAAATTACAAGTACATTAGGAGAAACTATTTCTGGGATAAAGATAGTAAAAGCTTTTTCAATGGAGAGATTTGAAATTCGCAAATTTTTTCAATCTACATATAATTATCTAAAGTCAGCTCTCAGGTTTGAAAGAATTGGACTTCTTGGTGTTCCTCTATCAGAACTTATAACAGCAGTTGGTGCTTGTATTCTTCTTGGTTATGGAGGATATCAAGTTTTTGTTACCCATACTCTTTCACCGGATAGGTTTCTTATATTCTTAGCTTGTGCCATATCTATGACACAGCCATTGAGACAACTCTCACAGGCAAATGTTTGGATGCAACAGGGATTTCAAGCAATGGTGAGAGTGAAAAGAATTTTAGATACTAAACCTACTGTAAAAGAGGTAGAGAATCCAATTCCACTCAAAAATTTTAATAAAGAGATTGTATTTGATAATATAAGTTTTAGCTACAATCACTCAAAAGAAGTAATTCAAGGAGTAACACTCAAAATAAAAAAGGGAGAAGATGTTGCTCTTGTTGGCTCATCTGGTGCTGGGAAATCTACATTAACAGACCTCCTTGCACGCTTTTATGACCCCTCTCAAGGAACGATTAAAATTGATGGTGTGGATATAAAACAAGTTACCTTAAAGAATCTAAGAGAGTTAATTGGACTTGTTACTCAGGAGCCTGTCCTTTTTAATGATACCGTTTTTAATAACATTGCTTATGGTATTTCTGATGCAAAACCAGAGGATGTCTATGAAGCGGCAAAGTTGGCTAATGCTCACGATTTTATTAAAGAATTTCCTCAAGGTTATAATACTGTGGTAGGGGAGAGGGGAGTGAAACTTTCTGGTGGTGAGCGTCAAAGAATTGCAATTGCAAGAGCACTTTATAAGAATCCAGAAATCCTTATATTTGATGAAGCCACGAGTCACTTGGACCCGGAATCCGAAAGCAAAGTCCAGGAAGCTATAGAAAGAATGCTTAGGAAAAGGACAGCAATTGTTGTAGCCCATCGACTTTCCACTGTCAAGGATTGTGACAGAATAATTGTAATAGACAATGGTCAAATAGTAGAACAAGGCACTCATCTTGAGTTACTTAAGAATAAAGGATTGTATAAAAAACTTATAGATAAAGAATTGTCTTGAGACAAGATTCTTCGCTATCACTCAGAATGACATTTAAAAAGTGGTCTTGTAATTTCTTTTTAGTCGCTCTTTTATTTACTCCTATTTCAGCTTATGTTGCAGTCCCTTTATTAATAATAGCTCTAATCTTTTTTCTTCTGTCAAGAAGCAAAATTTCATTGAATTTATTTGATAATGTCCAACTCTCTCTCATAGGAGCTATCCTTCTTTCTTCTGCTTTTGCAGTTTATAAGGCCCATAGTCTTATTACTGGTTCTTTCTTTATAATTTATTTCCTTTCATACTTGCTTTCAAAAAACCTTTTGGTTCACCACGACCTTCACCACGGAATGGGAAATGAAAAAAATCTAAAGAAACTTGTGAATTTGCTTGCTTTCTGTGTCTTGATTATCTCAATTATAGGAATTTTGCAGTATTTTACAAATTTTAGCCTTGTTATAAAAGGTGTTCCAATCGTTGCTCCTATGAGAGGAGGGAGGATAATCTCAATTTGTTATAATAGTTTGATATTGGCATCTTTTCTTGCTTTTAATATTCCTATTTTTATTACCTTTTTTATAAGAGGATATAAGAAAATACTCTTAGGAATTACCGTTACCTTGGCGCTTATAACTTTCTTTCTTACTGTATCTCGGGGACCAGCAATTAGTCTTATAATTTCTCTCAGTTTCCTTTTTTACCTTCTTCGCAAAAAGATAATGGTAGTTTTAGTGCCTGCTATTTTAATAGGAGTTTGCTTTCTATTTACTCCATTGAGAACAAGACTTATGGGTACATTAAATTTATCAAGTGATGTGGCGCGTAAGGTCACTATTGTGCCAGGAATTAGGATGTGGAAGGAACATAGCATCTTGACAGGCGTGGGAATACATAACTTTTATATGCTTTACGAAAAATATGCTTTCCCAGGACGCTCTAAAGGTCCTCACTATATCCACTGTATGTATCTAAATTTTCTTGTAGAGTCAGGAATTATAGGGTTTTTAATCCTAATGTCAATATTTATAATACTTATAAGATGGAGCTGGCAGATTTATAAACGAAGTAATGACTTTAAAAAATGGATAGCGGCTGCTTTACTCGCTTCTTTTGTTAATGTTTTTATTCATAATCTGGTAGACAATACTCCTTATGTTATGGGATTAGGAATTTTGTTCTGGGCAGGAATGGGGATTATAAGTGGAATGCGGGATAAAATCACTTAATTTATTTTTAAAGATTTTTCTACTGCTTGCAAAACTTCTTGGACTGTAATTGAGTTTAAACAAATGCGGTTTTTGCAATTTCCTGCTTTTTTATAATCTCTTGGAGATTTATAACAAGGACTGCAAGGAAGGTCTTTTCTTATTATTTTATCATTTGGACCTATTGGACCTGTTCTCTTATAATCTGTAGGTCCATAAATTGCAATAACTGGTGTATCCACAGCTTGACTTACCCACATAAGTCCCCCATCATTAGAAATAAAGATTTGACATTTCTTTATTATTGCCGATGCTTCCATTATACTTGTTTTACCAATTAAATTAACCAATGAGGGCGTATTGCAATACATCTCTACTATCTTACCTTTATTTACTGCGTCTTTTGCACCTAAAAGTAAAATTTTTATTCCTTCTTTTTGAATTAAAGCATTGGCTAATTTCCCGAATTTTTTATATGACCATTCCTTCCACTCCATGGTGAAGGTCGTGGTGAACCAGCCCTTTTTAGTTGATGTCCCTATTTGCATTCCCATTACCTTATCTTCTTTTCTAATATTATTTTGCTTAAAAATTCTCATTGCGTATTTTCGATTTGATTCAGATATAATAAATTTAAAGTCTTTATTTGCATCAGTTTCTTTGCCGCCTATTGTATAAAAAAGTCTTAAATTTCTATTTATCTCATGTTCTTCTTTGTCCATTGTTACAGGATAATTAAACATAAAACTACCCCTCATTGGAAAATCAGGAGATGAAATATGTCCCACTCTATGGGGGGTTTCTGAAAGCCCAATCATAAGATTAATTCCCCCAAGAAAGTTTTTTACAACCATATCAAATTGGCTTTTTCTTATTTTATTTATAAATTTCATTCTTTCTGCGAAACTTGCATCTCTCCCATTAAAAGCTATAAGCTCATCAATTAAACCTTTGTTGTTGACTACATAACTATCTAAAAGTTCTTTAAATAGGACTAAATGTTTTTTGTTTGCGACAAGTGAGAACTTTGCATTTGAAAAATGATTTTTAAATGCTTTTAATGTAGGAATAAACATTATTAAATTACCTATTCCTATATTAGCAAAAATTAATATTTTTTTAGGATTCATAAATTAAAGCAAGTTTTTCTGCAATTGATTTCCATGAAAATTTTTTTATTGACCTATGTTTTAGTGACTCGCCCATTGATTTAAGTTCTTTTTCAGATATACTAAGAGCTTTTACCATAGCTTCTTTTAAACTTTCTGGAGAACCAGGTTCTACAAGAAAACCTTCTTTACCATCTCTTACTATATATTGTGCTACTCCAAGATTGCTTGCAATGACTGGTTTTGCAAAATAAGCAGATTCAAACAAAGAATTTGGAAGAGAAACCTTGGTGTGAGAAAGTATTACAATATCTGATGCCCTGTATAAAAGCCCAAGTCTTTGATAAGAAAGTGGCTTTGAATGAATTATAAAATGTTCATCTTTGGATTTCCAGTTTGCATGAATGAGTATTTTAAAATCAGTGTTCTTTAATAACTTTATTGCATTACAAAGGACATCAAATCCTTTATAACTTTTTATTGGTCCCATAAAAAAGAATACCCTTTGCTTGAACTTTTTAGCATCATTTTCAGTTGTTTTATCATGAGTTTTGTAAAATCTTTCATAATTTCCAACATAAATTGTGGAAATTTTTTTCTCGTTTATTTCCGGGAAGAGTTTTATAAATTCTTTTTTTGTAGCTTTTGAGTGAAGAATAATGTGATTAAAACAAGGATAAATATTTTTAAAAAGTGAGTAATCCTTTTTCCTATTCCGATGAGGTAATATATTATGAGCAGTATGAATTAAATTTTTAACTTTATTTTCAAGAGTAGGAAGAATAATTGATTCAATGGAAGGAGAAGTAACCCAGAGAAAATGTAATATATCTTCTTTTTTAAGTATTCTTTTAAAATTTAACCAACCTAAAAGCATCTCAGGGGTTTGAGATACATTGGCTATAAATTTTGCTAAATTTTTTTGATTTCCAAGTATTCCTCTTGTTAACGGGAGGAAACAATTACAGGGAGTGACTGGAGGATTTTCTATCTTTCTCGGCATAGCACCTAAAAATTTATATTTTATGCCAAGGTCTCTTAATGCCCATAGAAGTTCAAAATTATAGGGCTTTGTTGTATTGCGAGGGTCTATAAGATAAATCATCATCCCAGATTATGCATTAATCCGTTAGCTAACAGAATGTACACAAATAATTATCGAGTATATCAGAATATCGGTATATCAGACTATCAGTCCGTTGGCTGACGGATGTGTGATGAAAGGAAAAAGGGGAAATAGGGTAAAAGGGGAAAAATTTAATATGTCTTATTCCTTTCCCTTTTCCCAATTTTTCCATTTTCCCTTCTTTACACAGATTTGGTATTCTCCTTACTGATATTCTGATTCTCTGATATACTCACTATACTCTGTGTTTATCTGCGGTTAATATTTAAGTTAATCTCTTGTATTAAAAGTTTTGCAATCCTTTTTGCACCGCCAGAATGTCCCATCCTCTCAATTCCAGCTTTACCCATTGATTCTCTTAATTCTTTATTATCAAGTAGTCTTAAGATTTCATTTACTATGCCTTCTGGAAAATTATCAATAAATTTAAGACAGCCACCTAATAATTTTTCTTGGTTTTTCATTCTCGTGACAGATGTTTGTGGACCTGTCCCTTTAAATGAGACTATTGGCTTGCCAAGTCCTGCTGCTTGCTCATTTGCAGTTCCGGCTAAACCAATTATAATGTCTGAATTCTTAATTATATCTACAAACGCATTTTTCAATAGTAAAATCTTGGCATCTCTCTTCCTTATGGTAGGGGCGAACCCGTGTGTTTGCCCTTGTCTTAAAAAGTAGCCGAACCCTTTAGGGTTCGCTAAAGCAAAACTCCATCCCGCCTTTTGTGCCATGCTCGTCAATTTATCAATCTTAAGTGTGGAAGGAATAGCGACAGCAAATCCTAACCCATCTTTTTCTTTAACTAATTCTTCTACTACTTTTAATATTTTTAAAAAATTCTTATATGCTTCTTCTCTTGAACCGGGTAAAATTCCAATTAAAGATTGGTAATTGGTAATTGGTAATTGGTAATTGGGTGAAGACTCAAGTTCGTCAAGCATAGGATTACCCAAAAAGGATGCAGGTATTTTTTCTTTTCTTAAATTTTTGGCAGTGTATTCATCGTGGGTAAAAACTTTTATACAAATTTTACGCATTAGCCATTCTTCTAATCTAAAATGTGGATTCTGGTAATCTGATTTTGCAGGAGCTAAAAAGAAAAGGCGTCTATGAAGTCCAAGCCAGCCAAGGACAAGAAGGGATACATCACCCACTACCATAGCACAATCTACCTTTTTTCTAATTTTTTGGAGTGTTCTATAGTATCTTATTGGGATATAAAAACTTGTAACAGCATCTTTCAAAAAGCCTGTTAGACTTCTTGTAGGAAAACCGCCGGATGGAGGAACCTTGCTTTTTATGAGTAGAGGGATGTCTCTTTTTTCATATTCTTCGCCCTTGGATATAAGAGGAGCACCAAGAACCTTAATTTTAGGTTTTAATTTTTCGAGTTCTTTAGCAATCAAAGCCGCTGACCTATCTTCACCATAACAATTGCTCAGAAGTAGGAAGTAAGAAGTGGGAAGTAGGAAGTGAGAATTGTTCTTGACTTCTTGTTTTTTGTTTTTAACTTTTAAATTTACATTTTGCACTTTACATTTTACACTTTGCATTTCCATGATTCCTTTTGCCCTGTAATGGTATTTCATAATTTCTTTGAGCAAAGGAGTAATGAAAAAGATTGGAAAATCTACATTCTTGACAAGAAATTTAATTGCAGACTCTTTTTCTGCCCATTTAGAGGTCTGAAATAGCTTTGAAATGAGAAATACCTTTGATGCTTTAATGAGATGTTTTCCGTATTTATCTCCAAAATAGACAATATTCTTTGACCATTGCTCTCTTTTTTCAAATGAAGACTCAAACTTTTCACGAGTTGGGTAGCCATCAACATGATAGGCTATACATTTTCTAAATCCATACACTACTTTTAAACCAAGAGCCCTGAGTCTTCTGCCTAAGTCTGTATCCTCGTATCCCATAGTTATCCCAAATTTCTCATCCATCAATCCTACTTCTTTGAGCCATTTTTTTCTTACTGAAACATTTTGAGTAACTAATCCTTTACTACTGAAACCATCTATCTTTAAAGAGAAAGTTCCTATGTCCTTGGGATGACGAATGTGACGAACTAAACCCTGAACAATTAATTTATCGTTCTTTTTGTGAATTGATATATGGTCTTCAACAAACTTGGGGCTTACCATTACATCAGAATCTACAGAGATTATTATTTCACCCTTTGCTTTCTTAATACCCTGATTTCTCACATAAGGTTGTCCTCGTTGAATTTCATTTCGGAGATATTTCAATTTTGCAGTTTGTATTTTGATTTTTGCAATTAAATTCGGGGTGTTATCTGCGGAGCCATCATCTACTACTATTATTTCGTAATCCGTTGCCGTTTGATTTAAAAGCTGCCTTAAACAATATTTTAGTAAAAAAGCCCTGTTATAAGTTGGAATAATAACAGATGCTTTTAGTTTAGTAGGCAGTAAGCAGTAGGCAGTGGGCAGTAAGCAGTAAGCAGGGTTGTCCTTGACCCCTTGTTTTTTGTTTTTAACTTTTAAATTTACATTTTGCACTTTACATTTTGCACTTTGCATTTCCATGATTCCTTTTGCTCTGTAATGATATTTTACAAGCATTCTTAGAAGTGGAAATAATGGTAAAATTGGACTATCTCTTGTATTTTCAAGATACCTCATAGTAGATTCTTTTTCAGCCCAGCTTTTAGTCTGGAAGAAATTTGAAATAAAAATTGCTTTCCTTATATGGGCGAATTTTTCGGCTAACTTTCCATGCTTCTTTACAAAAAAATAAGCACTTTTTCCTCGTTCAAAGTTCTTATTAAAAAATATTTTTAAGTTCTCTTTGCTTTCAGGTCCATCTATATGATAAACCTTGCAACTCCTTAATCCATAGACCCATTTAAGTCCGAGTTTTTTAAGTCTTACGCCAAGTTCAACATCCTTGAATCCTATTTTACCTCCAAGCGAAGTATCAAAAAGTCCTACTTTAATAAGCCACTCCTTTCTCACTGAAACATTTTGTGTAATAAATGTGCCTATACAAAGTGCATTTGGGAAGAAGAATTTGAAATTTGACCTTTTTGGACTTTTTATATGTCTTACCATACCTTGAACAACGAGATTTTTATCTCTCTTATGAATTGATATATGGTCTTCTATAAATTTTGGGTATACAAGAACATCAGAATCTATAAAAATTATGACATCCCCATTTGCTTTCTGGACACCAATATTTCTTGCCACATAAGGACCACTTTGCTTATCAAGTTTGATATATTTTAAATTTGCATTTTGCATTTTGCATTTTGCAATTAGTTTGTCAGTTTTATCTTCTGAGGCATCATCTATAACTATTATCTCATAATCTTGTGTGGTTTGATTGGCTAAATAAGAAAGGCAATCTTTTAATATATAAGCCCGATTATGAGTCGGTATAATAACAGATGCCTTAATTTGAGCCATTATTCAAAATTTTGGAACCACGGATAAACACTGATGCGCACAGATAATTACGAAACATATTAGAATGTCGGCGAATCGGTTATCTGGTATTCTGATGCCCTAATATTCTTCCTACTGATACTCTGATTCTCTGATACACTCATTATACTCTGTACCTATCTGTGTTCATCTGCGGTTAATGTATTATTCAAATAATACTCCAGAATATTAAGAATGTCAACTATTTATTGATGAAGTGCAATAGCTTGCTATTGCATTGCATTACTTTGTAGCCGAAGGCTTTAGCCTTCGTTTTTTAATATGCTTATAGGGCAAGGTATAGTTTTACATTTCAACTTAAATAATTAGTAGTCCGTCACCTAATTCTCTGCTATTCCTCCTCTCAAATATTATGCCTATCGCTCCCCGCTTCATCTTAAAGCCAAACATACTTTTAGCTTGCTCAGGAGTCGTGGATAGCTTCCCCCTGAGCTCAAATGGAAAACCCCTGAGGACTTCCCTGTAATCTCTATCATCCATATATATATTATAATACTTTTTTCCAATTTGTCAAGTAAAAAAAAACATAAAAAATGAAAAAATAGCATAAAATAAAAAATTATCGGATTTTTTATCTCATTCAAAATGGATGGTTTGAGTTAAGACTGTTTAGAAAGAAGAAATCATGGAAATCTGTCTGCCGATAGGCAAGCAAGATTTTTCTTGACTTTTAAATTAGTTTATGATATAAAGAAGACTATGCGAGAACAATGGGACTCCAGGACGGCTTTTGTTCTTGCGGCAATTGGTTCTGCGATTGGATTAGGGAATGTCTGGAGGTTTCCATATATATGTTTTAAGTATGGGGGAGGGGCATTCCTGATTCCTTATTTTGTTGCTCTCTTAACGGCTGGCATTCCTTTAATGATACTTGAATTTTCTCTTGGGCATAAGATGGCGAGTGGTGCACCGACATCTTTTGCTAAAGCTGGCAGGGGCAAAGAATGGATTGGTTGGTTTGCTTTACTTGTAGCATTTGGGATTGTATCTTATTATGCTGTAATTATGGGGTGGTGTTTCAATTATTTTGGTTATTCATTTAATCTTTCATGGGGAGATGCCACAAAAGATTTCTTTTACAATAAATTTCTTACCATTTCAGAAGGTCCTTTTAAATTTGGTGGTATTAAGCCGTTTATTATGCTCACGCTTTTCATAAGTTGGATTGCAATTGTAGGATGTGTATGGAGGGGACCCAAAACTGTAAGTAAGGTAGTATATGTAACAGTTCTTCTTCCGTGGTTAATTTTAATAATTTTTGTAATAAGGGGTTTAACTCTTCCTGGGGCAGTTAAAGGTTTAAGTTACTATTTGACTCCAAATTTTGCGGCTCTCAGGGATATTGAGGTTTGGAGGAATGCGTATGGGCAAGTTTTTTACTCATTATCAATAGGTTTTGGGATAATGATTGCTTATGCGAGTTATCTTCCTAAGAAATCGGATATTGTTAGTAATGCATTGATAATTTCGCTTGCAGATGCTGGGACTGCTTTTTTTGCAGGATTAGCAGTATTTTCAACACTTGGATATTACTCATATACTCAGGGTGTAGCTGTGCCTGATGTTGTAGAGAAATCTATTGGTTTAGCTTTCATTGTGTATCCGACGATTATTAATCTATTGCCTTTTGCAGGTAAACTTTTTGGTGCACTTTTCTTTCTTATGTTACTTACTTTAGCAATTGACTCTGCTTTTTCACTAATGGAAGCGGGCATGGCTGGAATTATGGATAAATGGAAGGTGAAGAAAAGGTGGGCAATAAATATTGGATTTGGGGCGATAGCATTTTTTGCTGGCATTATTTATACTACAAGAGCTGGTCTTTATTGGATAGATATTGTAGACCATTTTATGCAGAATTTTGGATTAATGACTGTAGTATTAGTGGAGTGTATCTTTTTAGGATATATGTTTAAACTATCGGTATTAAAGGAGCATTGTAATGCTCTTTCTGATATTAGAGTTGGGAAGTGGTGGGATATATGCATAAAATTTATTACACCTCTTGTTTTAATTTTATTACTTGTATTTCTAATAATAGAAAAAATTAAAGGAGCATATGGAGGATATAGTCGTGGGGCTGAGTTTTTGGGAGGTTGGTTAATACTCATTGTATTCTTTATCATCAGTATTGTGTTAATGAAAGTAAGAAGTAGGAAGTAAGAAGTAGGAAGTGGGAAGTGAGAAGTAGAAATGTGGCTTGATATTATAGCAATAATTATAATTATTGGTTGTGTTATACATAGTTTTATAAAAGGTGCTATAAGGGAAGTATTTAGTCTTGGTGGACTTATTGTAGGGATTTATGTGGGGAGCAAATTTTACAAACTGTTTGCAGAAATTTTACCTATTAGTAATGTTAAAATAGCAAATGTGGTAAGCTTTATTGTTTTATTTATTATAACGGCACTCATTATAAATTTCATAGGTTTTATTTTAAGGAAGACACTTCACATTTTAAGGATTGGTTTTATAGATAAACTTATTGGTGGAGTTTTAGGATTTATAGGTGGGACACTAATTGTTGGACTCATATGTCTTTTTCTAAGCTTATTTCCTGCAGGCAAGTCTGCAGTGAGGCATTCAAAGATTGCACCTATAGTTTTCAAGGAACTTTCCTGGATTAAGGGCTTGTTCCCCAAAGATATTCAGAAAAAACTGAAGTGGAAAACTAAACGTCAGACAGTGATAAAGATACAAGACACATTAGTGTAGACCTGTGTTTTCACTTAAACTATAACCTCTTTGCTTGACATTTTATGGTTTTCATATTATGATATTTAACAAAAATGATGAATAAGAGATTTTTCTATTTATCAGGAGTAAGTGGATTAATTATTTTAATAATATTAATAACAGGTTGTGCAGGGAGAGGTGGTAGAAAGAAAATCTTAAAAATTGAGGAAATAAAACCGATAAAAAATACCATAGAGATAGAGGCAAAGGGAGAAGTTCTTGATTATAGAGAAGAATCTTTTTGGAATGAAGAGAGTTTTTCTCTAATCTTAAGAGCAAAAGAAAAATTTAGGTTTAGAGAAATTGGTTTTTTTAAGGAAAAGCTGGAAAGTCACAATAAAGATATTTTAGAGCTTAAAATGGGATTAAATGAAGCATTTAAATCCACTTTCTTATCATGCTATATAAAAGGTGCAAAATATGGTTCTAATTCTTATGAATTTCATTGGCTTTTGGCAGAATTACCTTTTGATTTATTTCAATTCCAGCGTTCTCTAAATGAGCTAAATTATGAAGGAAAGGTAAATGGTATCTCTACGACAATTAGACTTATTTTTCGTTATCGTTTAAATCATTCCAATGAGTATGTTTGGCGAGCGAAGTAAAATTTTTGCAAGGTAAGCCACAAACTCTGTAAGATACCTCACCTATTTTAAAGCGAATTTTAAAGGATTCGGCTACAAATTTTTATTGGATAAGGAGAATTTTTGCCCTATATTCTCTGTGGATTATTTTAAGATTATTCCCACAGGTATTAAGACACAATAACCAAGAACCAATAGAATAGGAGCGGCAACCATAGACCCGGTGCTCAAAAATAGATAACCGAGCCCAATAAATAAAATTCCTGCAACAAGGAATAACCAATTTTTTAATTTTAACTTGAGTTTTAAAACTTCACTCCGTTTCCCTGTGGAATGGGGTTCATCTTTCTTCTGTTTTTTCATATAGCAACTCCTTCTTTTTGTTCCCTTTTATTTTATACAATTTTACAAGTTTCATTCCTACTATTGGTGAAAGAGCGACTCCAGGAACAACTTCTTTGTCTTCGTTATCTTTAAGCCAATTTTTGAGTTCTTCTCTTGTTTTTACACCATCTTCAATAGCTTTTGAGACAAGCATCATAGCACTCCAACCAAGTCTTGAAAATCTTGTTGGCTCTCTTTTCTGCCCGCCAGATGGCTCCGTCCCGCTTCGCTTGTCGGAACGGGGCAGGCGGGTATATTTTGAATAAAATTCTTTTCTAAACTGTAAGTTCTTTTTAAATTCTGTGAATATAACATTTTCAACATATTTCTTGCCTTCTTTAATTACTTTTTCATCTCCCCAGCCATTTGTTCCTAAAATTTTTATGGAATTAGGTATAATCTGGTAATACCAGAGTTGATGGATAATTATTAATATATCTTCAGGATAGGCAGGAATGAATATGGCTTGTGGCGAGAGTTCTTTTATTTTAATTATTTCATCCTTAAAATCTAATTGTCCACTTTCATAAATTTTTGAGATTAAGACCTCACCTCCAAGTCTTTTAAATTCTTGAGAGAATATATGGACGACATTTTGTGTATAGGCATCGCAAGGAGCCAAAATACAGCAATTTTTTAATCCTAAATTCCTATAAGCATAATCAGCAATAACCAGAGCTTGAGACTCGGCATCTGAGTTTAATCTAAAAATCCATTCCCCAATATCTGGTATACGAGATTCAGTTGCTGTTGGGGCAATGAGAGGGACCTTATGACAATTTGCAATACAGGCTGATGGGAGAGTTGAAACTGAAAGAAGAGGACCAATAATTGCAATTACTTGATTATTGGATACAAGTTCTTGAGTTTTATTAATAGCTATGATAGGGTCTCCTTGAGTGTCAAGTGAAATAATTGAGAGTGGAGATTGCACAAGGTTTATTCCATCTCTCACTTCTTCGCCAAATACTTTATATTCTCCAGATAAAGGAGCCAAAAAGCCAATTTGTAATCCTGGATTGAGTAATAAAAATAATATAAGAATTGCCATCTTTATTTAAGTTTAATTTTTTGTGTTTCCCTATTTTTTGGTAATATTACTCCTCCTGATACGATAACCTTCATGGCGCTATCCACAGTCAAAGAGGTTTCTCTTATATCTGAGCGTGGGACAATTATATAATAACCAGAAGTAGGATTTGGGGATGTTGGTATGAAGACACTTACATTATCTTCTTTTCCGTCCACTTTCCAACTTAACTCATTTGTCATAAATGCCAGAGTATAAAGCCCTTTTCTTGGGTATTCTATGAGAACAGCTTTTTTGAATGCCGACCGTTCCATAAATACAGCGTTTGTAAATTTTCTTATTGAAGTATAAATTGTGCGAATAAGAGGGACTCTTGAGATAATATCTTCGCCAAATTTAAAGAGTCGGCGTCCTATATAACTTGAGGTAATAACACCAATTATATAAATTATTATCACGAGAGTTATAAATCCCATAAGTGAGATAATACCTGATGGCAAAGAAGAAAGATGGGGTATTTTTTCAAAAATTATTTGCAGTAATCCACCGATTTTTATTACTAAAAACCAAACAACAAATATAGTAAGCCCTACAGGTAACAAAGCCACTATACCTGTTATAAATTTTCTTTTCATAGCGTTTATTATATAACATTTATTTTACAATGTCAAATTTTTTTAAAAAAAAGCTTGACATTTCTATAAAGCCTGATATTCTTTATTACGAAGGAGGATGTATGCCTAATGGTAAAGTGAAGTGGTTCAATGAACGGAAAGGATATGGTTTCATTGAACAGGACGATGGAAGCGAGATTTTTGTCCACTATTCTGACCTTGAAGGAGAAGGCTTTAAAACTCTTGATGAGGGTGATGAAGTTGAATTTGAGGTAGTAAAAGGAGAAAAAGGACCAAAAGCAGTACACGTGGTAAAGAAGTAGTTTTCGCTTTCGTTAAAGAGCCTCGCTTTTGCGGGGCTCTTTTTTTTAAAGGTTATTTTTAATTATTTCTATTATTCATCCCGAAACAAAGTGTAATTTTCTGATTAGTAAATCTTGGCTATAATTTTTTTGATAATTATGCATAGGACATAAGAAACTAACAGCTTGTATATTCTGTGGCTATTTTCTTCTGCATTCTATTTGGGTAACCTACTCCGTATTTATGTATAAATATAGGGTGAATGAGATTTGCAGGTGCTTTTTTCTTGACCCCGCAGAAACGGGATCAAGAAAACTCTAATCATAAGCGTCTCGCTCCACTCAACGCATTAGCGAGAATTTTCTTGACAATCAAAGAATTTAGTAATATAATCTAAAAGTGCTGGAAAAAGAAATGACTATTATTAATACATTAGGTATTCATGCTCGACCTGCTGCTATGATTGTGAAAGTTGCGGGGAAATATAAGTCAACTGTTGTCATCACAAAGGATGGGATTGAGGCTAATGGGAGGTCTATTATGGACATTCTGATGCTTGAGGCTGAAAAGGGTTCAAAGATTAATATAATTGTGGACGGCGAGGACGAAAGAGATGTTTTTGATGCTGTTGTTGAGCTTGTAAATCGGGGGTTTGATGAGGAATAAATTACTTCGTGGCATTCCAGCTTCTCCAGGAATTGTGATAGCAAAAGCAATTCCGCATGAAGAAGAGAGATTTTTTATTTCCACAAAAAGAAGTAAAAAGACAAGTAGTGAAATAAATAGGTTTAAAAATGCTCGTGAACAAACGAGAAAAGAAATCCAACTTTTAAGGGAAGATTTTTTGAAAAAGACAGATTCACATCATGCTATGATTTTTGATGCCCAGCTTTTAGTATTAGAAGACAAAACGCTTGTAGATAATACTGTTAGTAGAATTAGGAAAGGAGAATCTGCAGAATTTGCCTTTAAAAAAGTAGCAGACAAGATATTATTAGATTTTAATAAAATTGAAGACGAATATCTTAAAGCGAGAATAAATGATATAAAAGATGTAGCTTTTCGAATTCTCAGCAATTTAACAAACCCGCCTGCCAAAGCAAAGTGGCGGGCAGGTAAAATTACAGCTTCTCCGCGTGCTCGGCGAATAGATAAGCTTTCACCGAAAATAAAACACATAGTTATAGCTCAAGATTTGACCCCATCAGAAACAGCTAATTTCTCTAATCCGTCAGCTGACGGACAAGTTGTTGGATTTGCTACTGATTTTGGTGGAGATACATCTCATACTGCCATAATGGCAAGAGCTCTTGAAATACCAGCTGTTGTTGGGCTTAATGAGGTGACAAAATTTGTAAACATAGGTGATGAAGTTGTCATTGATGGTAATCAAGGCTTAGTGATAATTGAGCCTAATGAATCCACTCGTAGAGTATATGAGCGCAAAATAAAACATTTTCAACAATATACAAAAGAGCTTAAAGCTTTATCAGGTTTGAATTGCGAGACTTTAGATGGACATTCAGTAGAATTGTCATGTAATATAGAACTACCCGAAGAAATTGATATAGGACTTGCTTATGGAGCACGGGGAGTTGGACTTATGAGGACAGAATTTCTTTATCTTAAGTCCGATAATCCTCCAAGTGAGGACGAGCAATATGAAATCTACAATGCGATTGCTCAGAAGACTTATCCTAATTCTTTAATTATAAGAACATTAGATTTAGGCGGCGATAAACTTCCATTAGGCACAGGAGTGTGTGCCGAAGGCACATCCCTGCCCGACAAATGGCTCCGTCCCGCTTCGCTTGTCGGAACGGGGCAGGCGGGCGCCTTTGGCGGAAAAGATGCTAATCCATTTTTAGGATGGCGCGCTATAAGATTTTCTCTTTCTAATAAAGAATTTTTTAGCATACAACTTAAAGCAATCCTCCGTGCTAATAAACACGGCAATGTAAAAATATTGTTTCCATTAATAACGAATTTAAATGAATTAAGACTTGCCAAATCCTGTCTTGAGGAAGCAAAAAACGAGCTCAAAAAAAATGGTTTGCCATACGACCCCAACATAGAAGTCGGAGCTATGATAGAAGTCCCAGGGGCAGCCCTTCTTGCTCCTGCAATTGCCAAGGAAGCTGATTTTTTATCCATAGGCTCAAATGATTTAACTCAATATACCCTTGCGTGTGACCGAACAAATCCAAGAGTAGCTGACCTTTTTAATCCATTTCACCCAGCTGTTCTTAGATTAATTAAGTATACCATTGAAGCCGGTCACGAAGCCAGAAAATGGGTTGGGCTTTGCGGGGAACTTGGAGCTAATTTTCTTGCCGTTCCTATTTTATTGGGTATGGGAATTGATGAACTCTCGGTAGCACCCATTTATATATTAGAAATAAAAAAAATCGTAAGAGCATTAAGTATGGAAGAAGCAAAAATAATTGCAAAAGAAGTTATGTTATTAGAGACTTCAGAAAAAGTGCAAAATTTTATTGAAAAAATAAGAACAAAGTTTCCAGTTATACAAAAAGTTATGGCTGAAAGAAAATCATGAGTATGGATAGTCAAAACATGAAAGCTGTATTACTTGATTTTCCAATGCAGATTAAAGATGCTATTAAGGCAAGTAGAAATTTAATAATTCCTGAAGTCCTGCCTGCCGCTTCCCTGCCCGACAGATGGCTCCGTCCCACTTCGCTTGTCGGAACGGGGCAGGTGGGAAGCACACTGCAGAATATTATAATCTGCGGCATGGGAGGCTCGGCAATTTCTGGCGATTTATTAACCCAATACTTAAATTACGAAATCAAAATACCTATCTTGATAAATAGAAATTATAGCTTGCCAAATTTTGTAAATCAAAGCAGTCTTGTCTTTATTTCAAGTTATTCAGGAAATACGGAAGAAACTTTAAGTGCATATAAACAAGCCATAAAAAGAACAAAAAATGTTATATGTATAACTTCTGGAGGTAAGCTTGCCAATGAGAAACCTGCGTGTGTTTTTAAAATACCGAAGGGTTATCAACCAAGGTGTGCACTTGGATGGTTATTTGTGCCAATGCTTTTGATACTTAATAAACTAAAAATAATTTCTAATAAACAAAATGAATTAAATGAGACTATAGAGCTCCTTTCAAATCTCAGGGATGAATTTAATAAAAGCGAAAGTGCCCCTTTTTTATTAGCAAAAAAGATGTTAAACAAGTTTCCAATAATTTATAGTGATTTGAGATTTAGTCCAGTAGCTAAAAGATGGGTAACACAATTAAACGAGAATTCAAAAATCTTTGCACATTTCAATACTTTCTCTGAGCTTAATCATAACGAAATAGTTGGATTTCCTGCCTGCCAACAGGCAAGAAGTAAGTCTTTGAATAATTCTTTAGTTACAATTCTCATTGATAGAGAATACGACCCTCAAATCAAACGCCGTATAGAAATCACTGTGCGTATAATTGCTCCTTATACTGAAATTGAAAAGGTTGAAAGTCAAGGTAATTCTTTATTGGCAAGGCTTTTTTCACTAATTTATTTTGGAGATTGGGTGAGTTATTGGCTGGCAATTTTAAGAAAAGTTGACCCAACCCCAATTGAGCGAATAGAAGAACTTAAACATAAATTGGAAGTAGGAAGTAAGAAGCATATGGGACGCAGATGAGCGCAGATTTTAAAATTCTATAAAAAGCAAAAACGCCGTTTTTGCACTCCAAATCCTGTCTATCCCTGCCTGACGGCAGGGCAGGTGCGAAAATCTGTGTCCAAAAGGACTTATATGAAGATAATAATACCGGTTGCTGGTATGGGGATAAGATTACGACCTCATACACATACAGTACCAAAAGTCCTAATGCAGGTTGCAGGAAAACCAATACTGGGACATATTTTAGAAAAACTGGAGAAAATTAAATTTAGCGAGATTATACTTATAGTGGGTTATATGAAAGATAAAATAAAAGAATATGTAAACCAAAATTTTAATTTCAATGTCTCTTATATAGAACAAAAAGAAAGACTTGGACTTGGAAATGCAGTTTGGCTTGCTAAAAGAAAGGCTTGCCATGAGCCTGTCTTAATTATTTACGGAGACACCATTTTTGAAGCCGATATTCAAGAAGCTATTAACCTATATGTAGATGGCTGTTTAGGAGTTAAATCTGTAACTGACCCAAGAAGGTTTGGAATAGCAGAAATTGAAAATGGATTTGTAAAGAAACTTACTGAAAAACCAACGCATCCAACTACAAATTTAGCTATTGTCGGGGTGAATTTTATTCGTAACTCATCGCTTTTATTTGATTGCTTGGATGAAATAATGATACATAAAATTAAAACAAAGGGGGAATTTCAACTAACTGATGCTTTTCAATTGATGATTGAAAAAGGAGCAAAATTTAAAACCTTTTCCGTTAAAAAGTGGCTTGATTGTGGGACTTCTGAAACTCTTCTTGCCACAAATCGTGAGCTCTTATCAAGTATCAGATATCCTGTGTCAAAGAAAAAATGTAAAGGTTTAATAATTATACCACCTGTTTTTATTCATCCACTATCAAAGATTAAAAATTCAATTGTAGGACCTTATGTTTCTGTTGCTCAAGGCACAAAGATAAACAACTCAATTATCTCTAATTCTATAATAAATCCTGGGGCTAAAATAGAAAAATTGCTTTTAAATCGCTCAATTATAGGAGCTAATACAATTGTGAGGGGAAATTTTAAAAAATTAAATGTTGGCGATTCATCAATCGTTGAAGTATCATAAGAAGTAAGAAGTGGGAAGTAAGGGGGACAAATGAAAAGATTTGCAACTTCGGAATCCGTTACAGAAGGTCATCCAGACAAAATGTGTGACCAAATTTCGGATACAGTTCTTGACGACCTTATGAGGCAAGACATTAATTGTAGAGTAGCCTGTGAAACATTTGTGACTGTTGGACTTGTTGTAGTGGGAGGAGAAGTTACTACTACAAAATATGTGGATTTACCAATTTTAATACGAAATTTTCTTAAAGAAATTGGATATGAACATAAGTTTGGATTTTGTCATGAAACTTGTGCTATCCTTAATGCTATTGGCAGACAATCTCCAGATATAGCTCAGGGAGTAAATGTTGGGGGAGCTGGTGACCAGGGTTCAATGGTTGGATATGCTTGTTCAGAGACTCCTGAACTTATGCCAATGCCTATTATCTTGGCGCATCGGGTGGTAAGAAGACTTGCTCAGGTTAGAAAAGATAGAATACTTTCATATTTAGGTCCAGATGGAAAAACACAGGTTACTGTTGAATACGAAAATGATAAACCAATAAGGGTTGATACAGTAGTTCTTGCTGCTCAACATACAGAAGAAATATTAGACTCCAGTCAAAGTAAAATAACAAAAAGAGCAAGGGAAGAATTAATTGATAAAGTAATTAAATCTGCCATTGGAGAAAGGCTGTTGGATAAAAACACAAAATATTTTATCAATGAAACAGGAAAATTTGTGATTGGAGGTCCTCAGTCAGATACTGGAATGACAGGCAGAAAACTTGTTGTCGATACATATGGTGGCATAGTTCCTCATGGGGGAGGGGCTTTTTCAGGTAAAGACCCTACAAAAGTAGACCGTTCAGCATCATATATGGCAAGATATTTGGCTAAGAATATTGTAGCTTCAGAACTTGCCAAGAAATGTAGAATTGACTTATCTTATGTTATTGGAGTTCCTGAACCTATTGTGGTTGAAGTAACTACTTTTGAGACAGGAAAAATAAAAGACAACCAAATTAGCCAGATAATAAAAAAACATTTTGACCTCACGCCACAAGGGATTATAAATAAATTAAACCTTTTAAGACCTATATACCGTAAAACTGCTTGCTATGGACATTTTGGGAGAGAAGACCCTGACTTTACTTGGGAAAAGACAGATTCTGCAGATTTATTCAAATAGCAGCTCTGTGGGGGCAGACCTGTGTGTCTGCCCTTTGGAGTGTCCCGCACTTATGCATAAGTGCGGGATTCTCGATGTTCTAAATCTCCCGATAGATCCCCGATTGAATCGGGACAGGCGGGAGAAAGAACATCGGAAGGAGGGAGAATGAATTATCATATAAAAGATAAGGCATTAAAGGGACTTGGAAAGAAGAGAATTTTATGGGCTGACAATAATATGCCCGTTCTTAGACAAATTAGAAAAAAGTTTACTAAAGAAAAACCGCTTAAAGGAATAAAAATTTCTGCTTGTTTACATGTTACTACAGAAACAGCAAATTTAATGCGAACTTTAAAAGAGGGTGGGGCAGAGGTGAGTTTATGTGCTTCAAATCCTCTTTCAACACAAGATGATGTGGCTGCCGCGCTTATCAGTGACTATGATGTGCCAGTTTTTGCCATAAAAGGTGAAAATAATACAACTTATTATAAACATATAAATCAGGTTCTGGATATTAAGCCTAATATAACAATGGACGATGGAGCAGACCTTATCTCTACTATTCACTCAAAAAGAAAAATTTTACTCAAAAGCATACTCGGCGGGACAGAGGAAACAACGACAGGCGTAGTAAGACTCAGGTCTATGGCAACTCGCGGTGTGCTTGGTTATCCAGTCATTGCTGTTAACGATTCACATACTAAATACTTATTTGATAATCGTTATGGAACTGGACAATCGTCAATTGATGGTATATTGAGAGCGACAAATACCTTAATAGCTGGGAAAAATTTCGTTGTCTGTGGCTATGGATGGTGTGGGCGTGGGATTGCTTTACGAGCCAGAGGAATGGGAGCAAATGTGATTGTCACAGAGGTGGAACCAATTAAAGCAATTGAAGCCCAAATGGATGGCTTTCGGGTAATGAAAGCTAATGAGGCATTTAAAATTGCGGATATTATAATTACTGCTACGGGAGATATAAATGTAATTGATAAACATCACTTTGAATTGATGAAAGATGGTGTTATTCTTGCTAATTCAGGACACTTTGATGTAGAGATAAATAAAAAGGCACTTACTAAACTTGCCATAGAACACTATGAAGCAAGACCACTTGTAGAAGCATATAGATTTAAAAACGGGAAACAAATTTACCTTCTTGCTGAAGGGAGACTTGTTAATCTTTCCTGTGCCGAAGGGCATCCACCCGAGGTAATGGATATGTCATTTGCTAATCAATCGCTGGCAGCTGAGTATATAGTGAAAGAAGGTAAAGAATTAGATAAAAAAGTCTATAAATTGCCTCAAGAAATTGATGACAGAATAGCTAAAATGAAACTTGATTCCCTTGGAGTTGAAATAGATAAGCTTACCAAAGAGCAAGAAAATTATCTTAAGGCATGGGAATTTGGAACTTAATATCAAATTAAGAATCAATCCGCCTGAGGCGGAGCAAATATCAAAAATATTTTTGATATTTAATATTTAATATTTGATTTTACTATAGATGATTCATTCTACAGCTATTGTTAATCCAGGTGCAATTTTAGGGAAAAATGTGAAAATTGGACCTTATTGTATTATTAACGAGAGAGTAAAAATAGGAAATGGGACTGAATTAGGTCCTTATATACATATTAAAAGTAAAACGAGTATTGGTAAAGAATGTAAACTTTATGAAGGAGTCTCAATTGGTAATCCACCTCAGGATATACAATTTAAGAATGGGAAAACTGAAGTCAAGATTGGCGACCGTAATATTATACGAGAGTTTGTTACGATTCACGGGGGAAGCTCAACTGGAACAATTATTGGAGACGATAATTTCCTTATGGCGTATGTTCATATTGCTCATAATTGTAAACTGGGAAATAAGATTATTATAGCTAATGCAACTCAAGTTGCAGGATATGTTGAGATTGAGGATTATGCATTTGTATCAGGGCTTTGTCCGGTACATCAATTTATAAGAATAGGATGCTATTCTATGATAGGAGGTGGCTATAGAGTTCCGAGAGATGTTATCCCATATGCACTTGCTGTATCGGACCCTTTGAGAATTAAGGGGCTTAACCTAATTGGACTTAAACGACAGGGATTTGCAAAAACTACAATAAAAACCTTACAAGAAGCATTTGACATTTTATTAACAAGAGACTTAAATACATCACAAGCACTTGAAGAGATTAAAAAGGAGCTTCCGCAAATACCAGAAATTAAACATCTCCTAAAGTTTATAGAAGCCTCAAAACGAGGAATCGCAAAATGAGAACCACGGATTTCACAGATTGATAGCATTGATTTACCTGCCTGCCGTCAGGCAGGGACTGAACAAAATGTCATGCTGAACGAACAAAATGTCATGCTGAACGAACAAAATGTCATGCTGAACTCGTTTCAGCATCTCCTAAAAACTCTGTCTGAATCAATTCCCCTCTGTTTACCTCAATGAACTCTGTGGTTGCAGTTTTTTCTTGACAAATTAATTATTGGTAATATAATTTAGATAAGAGATTCTGAAACGAGTTCAGAATGACAGGTGAAATGAAGAAATATTTAATAATATTTTTAGCTCTTGTATCTTTCTTATCGTGTAGGAAAAATCCTAAAGCTCCAAAATGGGATACAAATATTACTATACCTTTGGCATATGATAGATACCCTGTTATAGATATAACCGATACTACAGAGTCCGGAATCCAGATTTGGTTTGACCAAGATTCTATTATGACTCTCTATTTTAAAGCAGATATAGATACTTTCAGTCTCGCAGGGTCACTTAAAATAAACGATTTTGATACTTTGATTAGCAAAAGTATAGCTGATATGTGGGTAACTAATCTGAAAGATACTGCCAGCGTTTGTGTGGGGGTAGGAGAGATTCTTGATACTACTGCTCCTGATATTATAATACCTTTGATACCACCTTCTAACTATACGACAGGATTTAAGATAGATACTCTTGAAAATATAGATTCGCTTACACTGTGTGATGCATACCTTAGATTGATAGTTGATAATTATACTGGTATGAGCTTTGACTCCATAAATTTTATTCCCATTAGAGGTTTATGTTTTCAAGATACATTATATTTTACAGATATAGGGCAGTATAAACCATATCAAGAACCTGGTTGGCACCAGGAGAAATCAATACATGAAGAAAATGTGACAGTTAAGCATATAATTGAAGCTCAACAAAAGTTTGTTTGGAGCGCACAAGATTCTGTTCATTTTTCCACAACTGATTCTGTGGTGTTTAGAGTTGTCTTTGATTCAGTAAAATTTTGGGGTGGCAGGGTTAAGGCTCCTTCTATTACAGACTCTATAAGCGATACTTCTTATTTTCCATTTGAATTCTCATATTTATTTGATTTAGATAGTATTGGATTTTCTGAAGGTGATTTAATTTTTGAGACAAAAAACAGCTTACCAATTGGGGCAGATATTGAAGTAAAAATTGAGGAGTTAAATGAGTCTTTTGAGAGTCGCATAGGTTCTGATAGTATAACTACTGACACAATAAATTTAGAAGGATTGACTTTTGATAATCATAGTGCGCCCCTTGGTAAAATAAGCTTGACTTTAAAAGTAATTGCCACTACTGATTCTTCAAAAGATTGGAATATGTTTGAATCAACTCAAAGTGTTGAGACAAGAGTTAGTTTTGAAAATTTGGCTTTTGATTTTATAGCTGGTGAATTTATGGAAACGGCTACCTATTCAATTGAAGGCGAAACATTTGATATGCCTGTTGATTATGGGGATATTGATTGCTTTAGGTTTGCTAAATCTGACCTCTGTATTGATATTTGGAATACAATTGGCTTTACAGCTAATATAAAGACTCAAGTTATAGGCAAAAATTCATATGGTGACTCAGTCTCAATCCCTATAACCGTAATAGTATCTCCTGGAGATGTTGGTTCTCCTATACATTCTGATAATTCAACTAATCTTGCTCCACTTTTAAACATATTGCCTGAGGAGATTATTATTTCTGGTAAGTTTGAGCTTCCTCCCGGAGAAGGGTTTATAAGGAATGGCTCCTGGATTACTGGTAAAGTTGAAAGTGAGACGCCATTTAAGGTTGCGTTTGTAGCTGATACTGTTTATTTTAAAGATACTACAGATATTAAAGAAGATATCGGAGACTATATTTCAAACATTCAATCAGCATACCTTAAAACTAATTTAAAGAACCATTTTCCTTTTGGATTTACTTGTGATTTTGTAGTTGAGAAGTTAGGAGATGCGTCTTCTCATTTTAGCAAGAGAATTATCATACCACCAGCACCTGTGAATGCTGAAGGAATAGCAATTTCTTGCACTACTGCTACTATTACTGTTTCTTTAGATTCTTCGGAAATTTCTCTTTTTCAAAGAATTCCTTTAATAGCTTATCCTATTCTTTATGTTCCAGAAACTGATACTATAACAATTCATGCCAGAGATTATGTTGAGTTTGGGGCATATTGTGTCTTTACAGTAAGAATAGGGAAGTAAGAAGTAAGAAGTAAGAAGTAGGAAGTAAAATGATTACTATTTTAATACTTACCCAAATTTTTAGTGTATGGGCTAATAGTGCGAATTACATCACGCTTTCTGGGACAAATACTGTGCTTGCACGAGGCGTGGATGCCATTCTTTACAATCCGGCAAATCTTTCCTTGGGTGGTGGCTTTTCACTGAGAATAATTACACCAAGTGTCAATATTTTTAATAACTCTTTTTCGCTTTCTGATTATAATAATTACAGCAGTGGCAAAGTTTTGAGTGACGCAGACAAGAGAAAAATTCTCTCTTCTATTCCAGATGATGGATTTCAAATTATACCAAATATAAATATAGGGGCACTTGAATTGGCTATTAAAAATTTCGGATTTTCTGTTAGAGGTGTTGCTTGTGGCAAAGTAACTATACCAAAAGAATTTTTTGACCTTGCACTCTTTGGAAATGAGATAAATAAAAATTATAGTTTCACAGGACTTAATGAAATTGGAATAGCTTATATGGGGGTTACATTTTCTTATGGGCAAAAGTGTCAAATTAAGGACTATGATGTTTCATTTGGTAGTGGATTTAGATTTTTGCGTGGGTTTTTTGTAGCCGATGCATCTGATGCATCTTTTGACCTTGTTACAAGCATACTACCGTATGAGAGATATGCTATTATAGGGGATGGAACTGTCCATTACCGCACTGCGCGTGGCGGAAATGGATTTGCTTTTGATTTTGGATGCACCGCTTGTCATTCTGACCCTGAATC
>JAGMCI010000051.1 GCA_023129325.1 Caldifarciminota bacterium | reverse complement strand
AATAGAAACACCACCATAAATTGCCAGAATTTTAATTGGTTTCCTATAAGAAATTCTAATTATTTCATCTTTTACTTGTTCGGCTAATTCTCTTGTTGGTACTACAACAAGTGCTTGAACTCCTCCTCCGGGATTACACTTTTCAATGATTCCTGCACCAAAAGCCAGTGTTTTACCACTACCAGTAGCAGATTCTCCTATAACATCTTTACCCTCTAAGATTAAAGGAATAGTATTTCTTTGAATTGGTGTGGGTTCCTCAAAACCAAATCTATTAATTGATTCCATTAGTTGTTTGCTAAAATTAAAATTTTCAAATGCATTCATATTTAACTACCTCCTAATACTTATTTAATATGATTAATAGAAAAAGCGAGAAGTATAACCGAGTCTGCTTATTTTTTGTAATACTTCAATATCCTCTCCCTATCCTCATCTTCCTTATCACCCTTGTAGTAAATTTCAATTAGCTTAATTCTATCTTCTTTTTCAAAATAGGCATAGACTACTCTGATACCAGAATGACTACCTTTACCCTTGAGAGAACGGCACGCAAATTTCTTTGCTTTGTAAATTTTAGGTTCCTCAATTTGCAAACCCGGAATTTGGAAAACTCCCTTGTTATCAACTTTTAATTTGTGATAAAGGTTTAATTCTTTTTCAATGAAGATTTTCAGGTCATCCTCAAGAGTCCTAAATCTCTTGAGGAGCTTTTTTATATCCTTTTCAAATTCAGGAAGTTTTTTAATGTCCTGAAATATCTTCTTCACTATCTTCTCTCACTGAATACGCAGAAGTTCTGTAAAAAACAGACTCATATTCAATAACTTCCCCATTTTCTGTTGTTAACCAGGGAACATCGTTGTGGGAATATTCACTTATTCGTCTGGCATTCATATTGGAAAGTTTTTCTAAGACTTCATCTATTACCTCTGTCTCATTTGCTCTTAACTTGGTTAAATCGGAGTTTCTCAAAGGAAGGTATTTTGTCTGGGGATACTGAAAATATTTACCTCCAATTTTCACTAAATCCTTTCCTTCCATCTCTTCTATAATCTTTTTGAATTCCACGGGAGTCGGTCCATAGCGATTCTTAATATAAGTGGCACCAATTAACTGCTCCTCGTATTTTTCATAGAAATTGAAATCAATAAAGTAAAGAAGTTTATAAAGAACTGTCTCTCCAATATTTGGCTTTGACCCTACCTTGTTTAAAATATAAACCAAAACTTCTTTAAATTTCTCTAAATTTTTTTGCGGAACATTGATTCTTACCTCTTTTTTCTTTGTCCCAATATATCGGGATTTCTTTTTCTCCAGTATTACCTTTATATCTTGTTCTAAGTCAAGGAGTGTATCAGTTGAGATATTAAATATTTTAGCAATTTTAGTAATCTCTTCTGCACTTATCCCCCTTTCGCCATTTTCTATTTGAGAAAGAGATACCCTGTTTATCTTTAGCATCTGCGAAAGCCTTTCTTGAGAAAGCCCTGCTCCCACCCTCAATCTTTTGACCTTTTTTCCCAACCTTCTATAAAACTTATCCATAGTTTTACCTCCTCCATCTTATTTATAACATATGTAAGATAATTTGTCAAGAAAAAGTTTGATTTTATTACAAAATTTCTTTTATTTTATTAAATATTTGCTCTTCCTCCTTCTTGAGAACGGTAATATCTGTCAGAAAATGGGGACGAGTTCATTTCTATCTTTCCTATTAAAATTATACCCCATAAATAATCGCTTGTATACTCTTTTTCACCTTTAACTTGTTAATGTTAATATAATCAAACTTTACAGTGTCGTCAAGTTTTAATTGGATGTATCAAAATCAGGAAATTGTCTTTCCTGGTAACTGTTAAAATAAAAACCAAACCGCCCGAACGCCTCTTTCTGATACTCGCGCAGTTCAAGCTTTGGATTGAGATTTTGAACTATTTCCTCACTGACACGCGAGATAAAATAATCCTGCCCATGCGTTTCTTTGAATGAATTAAAAACTTCATAAAGCATAATTAAGCGCTTATAAGATTGGTAATTATCTTAATCAAAATATCTTTTTCCTTCGGGTTGCTTTCAGCAATCAAGAGTGCTAAAGAGACCAATGCATTATTGTTTATTTTCTTCTCTCCATTTTTACGGTAAAGATAATCGTTTTTATCTAAAAAATACACAAACAAAAATGAACCAATCCGTTTATTGCCATCAATAAAAGGATGGTCCTTGATTGTGAAATAAAGCAAATGAGACGCTTTATCTTCTACTGTTGGATATAATTCTTTGCGGTTAAATGTTTGATACAATCCTTTTATAATTCCCTCAAAAGCGCCCCTTGTTTCTCTACCAAAAATATCACCGGCTTCTTTTTTGGCAATCAATTCTTTTTTTATTTCTTTGACAATCTGCTGACACTCTTCATACTTCAAAACAAATTTTGCTTTCTTTCCTTTCGGTTTTTCTATTTTTCCCTTATCATACTGCCCTAAAAGAGTTAAGGTTTTGGCATAATTAGAGAGTAAATTTAGTATTTCTTTTTCCTGACCTTCCAGTAGTTTTTTTTGCGTTTTTTCTTGTAAAAAAGCAATGGCGTTTTGCAATTCTCTAAATTTTTCTCGCGTTTCCAATAAACGTTTTTGATTAATAGTATAACCTTGTAAAATGTGCTGTTTTAAGACATTAGTTGCCCAGATTCTAAACTGAGTAGCCCGTTTGGAATTGACACGATAGCCAACGGAAATAATGGCATCTAAATTATAGAATTGGGTTTTATAGGTTTTGCCATCAGCGGCAGTATGTTCCAAAATGGAACATACTGAATTTTTGTCTAATTCTTTGCTTTTAAAAATATTATTAAGATGTTTGGTAATCGCTGGTCTTTTAGTATCAAAAAGCAAAGCAATCTGCGACTGCATCAGCCACACTGTTTCTTTTTCTAATTTAACCTTAAGCTCAATTTCGCCGCCTTTAGGTTTATAAATAGCAATTTCACCTTTGTTGATATTATTTTTTCGCATAAAACCCCTTATTTAACTTTTTAATTTTTTATTAAGACAACTGCATAAACTGCTATCCCTTCTCCTCTCCCTATAATTCCAACTCCTTCATTTGTCTTGGCTTTTATAGAGATGAATTTTACAGGAATATTAAGTGTTTTAGCAAGCTTCTCTTCCATTGTTAAAATATATCCTAAAAGCTTTGGAGCTTCACATATTATAACTGAATCTATATTTATAATTTTGGCTCCAGTAATTTTCATTATTTCTTTAAGTAAAATTAAACTTGATATATCTTTATATCTTGGGTCATTATCTGGAAAATGTGTCCCAATATCTCGCTCTCCGCTTGCTCCTAATATCGCATCTCCAACAGCATGAACTAAAACATCACCATCAGAATGTCCTAAAAGCCCTTTATCATAAGGAATCTTAATCCCTCCAAGAATTAAAGGCCTCCCTTTAACTAATTTATGAAAATCATAACCAAAACCCACTTTCATAAGATTCAATATAAATTGTAAAATTAGTAATTAGTCCCGATTTATCGGAACAAAATTTGGTTGATAGAGATAAACCGTAGACTATATACCATTTTAAATTGCTAATTGTTAATTGTTAATTTTGCATTGATTTTTCGTAAGAGTGTTTCCGCATATACAAGGTCTTCTTGAGTAGTAATTTTTATATTTTCTTTTAAACCTTTTACAATTCTTACCTTGACACCAATTTTCTCTACAAGCATTGAGCTATCTGTTCCATAAAACCCCGCATTATAAGCCTCTCCGTATGCTTTCTTTAATATATCAGTCTTAAAAACTTGAGGTGTTTGAATTTTATAAATTTTACCCCTTTGAAGAGTATGATGTGCAAAATCATTTTTAACTTCTTTAATTGTATCAACCACAGGAATGCCTGGGACCACAGCCCCATATTCCTTGCCAAATTTAATTAAATTATTTATAAAAGTTTTTGTAATAAAAGGCCTTACAGCATCATGAATAAGAACAAAGTCCGTGTTAACTAATGAAAGCCCTTCTTTTACAGAATCTTGACGAGCAGTTCCACCTTTTACTATAGATTTGACTTTCTTAAAATTAAATTTTTTTACTATATCCTTACAGTAATCAATCCATTTCTCGTGAACAACAAGAATTATTTCATCTATAACTTTTAACTCATCAAATGGAGTCAATGTCCATACTATAATCGGCTTCCCCTGTAACTCAATATAAGGTTTAGGAAGGGGAGTTTTCATTCTTAAGCTCTCGCCACCAGCTACTATTATAGCACTACAGAAATTCATATTCATTATCTATACAGATAATTTAGACAGAACAGTTATAACTTACTCTATCTATATCAATAAACTCAGTTTACATCAATGCTTAAGTAGTGAATAAATTTTAAGCCTCCAAACAATCCAAAACGCTTCCCAAACAATATTTTTAGACATCTTTGAAGTTCCCTGTAATCTATCTGTGAAGATGATAGACATTTCTTTTACTTTAAAGCCCCGCCGATAAGCCCAAAAAACAGTTTCAATTTGAAACCCATAGCCATCAGAATGAATTTGAGAAAGTGGTATCCCTTTGAGTACTTTTAATCTATAACATTTAAAACCCGAAGTTAAATCTCTAATTGGAACACCTGTTACTATTTTAGCATAAATATTAGCAAAATAAGATAATAAAAGTCTTGACATAGGCCAATTTATAACAGAAACACCATCTGAATATCTTGAGCCAATTATAAGGTCACAGTCTTTTATTTTTTCAAGAAGCCTCGGCACATCTTCAGGGTTATGCGAAAAGTCAGCATCCATTTCAAAGACATAATCATAGCCCTTTTGGATAGCATGTTTAAAACCAAGTTTATAGGCTGTGCCTAAACCGAGTTTCTTTGGACGATGAATAATATTAACTCTCTTGTCATTATGTGATAGTTTTTCTACATATTCGCCAGTCCCATCCCGGGAGTTATCATCAATCACAAGAATATTAACTTCAGGAATAATAGAAAACAAAGTTTTAATCAATCTTTCTATGTTCTCTATCTCATTATATGTTGGAATAATTATTAATACTCGCATATTATTTCCCGACAGAGTCGGGACGGGTAATTATTTTAAATTCAACTCTTCTATTCTTTGCCATTCCTTTATCTGGAAAGTCATTAGGAGCAATTGGAGATTCAGCTCCATAACCTTTGGCAATAATCCTGTCAGGAACAATATTGAATTTTTGAATTAAATACAATTTAGCACTTTTAGCTCTTGCAATTGAGAGTTCTAAGTTAGATGGAAAAACTGAAGTATGAATTTCACGGGAATCTGTATGCCCTGAAATCTCAAGTTTAAAGTTTGAATTTTCACTGAGTATTTTGCCAACATAGTTAAGAGAAGAATAAGATTTGGGTAAAAGCCTGGCGCACCCAGTCTCAAAGTGTATATTCTCAAATATAACTGGCTTTTCTGGTTTCATAAGGTAAAAGTCTTTATTTTTTGTCTCTCCTTCATCAATTGTTATATCACAAGTAATAGGTATATACTCTTTATTTATTCCCTTTATAACTAAATGATGTTTTCCGGGTTCAAATTTAATTGAATATTCTCCAGCAAATGAGGCGCTCTTAGTTTCACTATTTCCATAATTAATTATTGAAGGAACAGGCTCCTTGGTAGCTATATCATATACACAACCATTTAAGAAGCACGGCTTTATCTTAGATAATTTAATAACTTTCTTAATTGATTTTTGAAAAGGAATGTCAAAATAAATGACACCTGAGTGATAACCTTCCTTAGTAGCTGTAATTTCATAATCACCAGGAACTGGATTTTTAATTTCATAATTAGTAGAATAAATTTCCCAGCTACTATCTGGGGCAATTATTTCAACTAAAGCTTCAATTGGTTCATCAGTATCTTTATCAAGCACTCCAAGCAGGAACCAGGTAGTTTTTTCAATCTCAGGAAGAGCTAAACTTAATGAAATTCTATGCGTAAGCCCCAAATCCCCGTAAGGAACCCAGGCATAATCTATTTTAAAAGACGAAATATTTATGCCAGCTCCTGCAGTGAGTCCTCCAAGAGGACCACCTCTATATCCAGCCCTTAAGCTAAGCATAGAGCCAATCGTAAACTCTGCCCCAGTGTGGATTTCGGGCTCATTATCTCTTGGAATGTTAAGCTCACCAAGTATAAGTAAATTCTTAAATGGCTCATATACAAGACCTGTGCGTAAGTTTAATGGAAGTGAATAATCTTGTATCGGAGGACCAATATTTTGTAAGTTAATTCCAAAGTTCCATTGTTCTGAAATACGATGAAGTGCTGCAATATCAAATCCAAACCCTAAATAATTAGTTTCTTCTAAATCTTGATACACTGTTTTAAAAGCAGTGCCAATTGCAAGATTTTCAGTTAATTTGAATCCATAGGAAAGGCTTAAAACAGCTGACCAGACATTTATTATAGGTCTCCATTCCCAGCGCTTGGTAGAATATCCGACTCCAGGAGTGGCTGAATAAAATAAACTGCTTCCAAATCGTCCATAAGGGGTAATAACTGTAGCTGTCAGGTATTCATCTCTAATATTCTGAAACCAGTGCTGATGACAAAACGAAAGTTCTCCTGACTCAATAATTCCAAGTCCTGCCGGATTCCACCACACACAACTTGCATCATTAGCAAGTGCAACATAAGAGCCACCCATAGCAGAGGGGCGCGGATTATAGCCAATCTTAAGCATCGGAAAAGCAGTAGTCCCAACATCTTTACTGCCCCAAAAAATCAGAGATAAAAAGATTAATAAGCTAACCATCATTCATCTCCTTATTTTAAGATTGCTGTCTTTTTTACAATCTTATTAAGACCACCAGTATCTCCTTTTAATTCAAAAATATAAATATATACTCCAGGCGAGACCTTTTTGCCCCAGTCATTTGTTGCGTTCCAGG
>JAGMCI010000050.1 GCA_023129325.1 Caldifarciminota bacterium | reverse complement strand
CATCTTATAGGAAGCTTTCATAGTATATCAAGCTGAAACAGATTGTCATTCTGAACCCTGAAAGTGTCATCCTGAACAATGTCATCCTGAACAATGTCATCCTGAACAATGTCATCCTGAACTTGTTTCAGGATTGTTTCAGTATCTCCACCTCTCCTGTCATGCTGAACTTGTTTCAGGATTGTTTCAGGATTGTTTCAGCATCTCCACCTCCCCTGTCATGCTGAACTTGTTTCAGCATCTCAAACATATACAAAATAAAAGATGACAGGCAACCTGCCACTCCTGGAGTGCACTCTTCAGAGTGCTAAATTTATTATCTCGCATAGTATCCAGAAGGATAGGGGAGTTTCCTGGATGCTTCATTGATTGCTTCTTCTGCTTCTCTTCTTAAAGGGTGGTCAAATATATTACTTATTACTTTTTCTTTGATTTGTTCAAAAAGCTTTTTGCCCGCTTCTTTAAGGTTTAAATTAATATCACTTTCAAGCCCCGTGCCTTCTCCTTCCCAAATAGTCGTGTCTTCCATTGCACTTACAATTTTAAACTTCATCTTGACTTCCTTTTTGGAATATATTCCTGTGGTAATATAATCGGCTTTAAGAATTGTCCCATATATAAGCCAATCTGCACAAAGCTTGCTAAATAATTCTCTTGGCTCTATGGCTCGTAACTGCCCACCATCAGTTATGCCTATATTGAAAAGTGTTGTGTCTACAACTTGTAATGCCACCAATTTGAACCCTCTATCTTTTAATTTTCTAAAAAAGAGTTCCCTCACGAGCCCAACAACCTGAAGGTCATTTGATTGATTATCAAGTAAAAGAAGAGCAACCTTATTGGGAGGTGTGAAATCAGGAGGTCCTATCTTTACTCTGGGAGCACAGCCCAATATCCCAACAAGCAATATCAAGACACTTTTCAAATTCATATACTATAAAAGTATAAACACGATATGGTGTAAATAAGGAAAAAGGGGAAACAGGGAAAAATGGGAAGAAAATTAAGTTAAAAATTAGCAATTATCAATTAGCATTTAGAAATAGCTCCATTTGATTGCTAATTTTGCATTGCCAATTGTTAATTTTACATTGTTTATTTCTTTCCCCTTTTCCCCCACTTTTCCATTTTTCCTATTCTTACACTTTTTTTTCTTAACTTTTATTCTATCTTTACATAATCACCTGACATTGGTGGTTCGCCTGATAATACATTAGCAATAGAGCCATCCTCACCAAAGTAACTAATAACTTTTATCTTACCTATAGTGGTTTCCACTCTCCCAATATCTCTGCCTGTCTCGGGACTCTTGATTTCTTTGCCAGGTCTCCTCACTTCAAGTATAGTCCCTATATCTAATTGACTCTCCTTGCCTGCATCAAGATATACATTATCCTTATCTACTTCAGCTACTCTACAATACCAGGTGGTCTTTTTATCTATCTGATAAATTAAATTACGCGTGAATTTAACTATCGCCGCTCGTAATGCTTTCTGACCTAATGTCTCGTCATATCCACCTGTTGTGCCTATGCCAAGAACTGCACTGTGATTTACCTCTGCCGCACCGCTGCCTGTCTCTATATATACTATTTCTCCTGTCTCAACATCTATAGCCCGAATATCTACAGTCGCTTCAGCAGTTTGCTTTTTCCAACTGTAAAAAATGAAATTTGACCCCTCTGTCCTTACACCAAAAGAAGAAACACTGCCCGTTATTATGGCATTTATGCCTAATAGTTTGCCGGCTTGAGCTATCTGAGCTGGGTCTACCTTGCCAGATAATTCAAATTCTTGTTCTTCAAAAATCTTGTTCAACTTCTCTCGTTCAACAAGAATAAATCTTTCTGATTTCCCAAGTTCAGTTAAAAGTATATCTGAAGCCGCAGTGCCAAGCCTCGCTTTGCCATATTTGGTTTTATCCACAAAATCAATGACTGCTACCTTTTTCTTTGGTCCTATATGCTCTGCTACATATTCTTCAGCTGGCTCTAAAGTTATGCCAACCTCCTCACGAACCTCTCTCCGTGTCCCACAACCAAAAATACTTAAGATAAAAAAAGATACTACCAAAGAAACAACAAAATTCCTTTTATACATAATCCCCCCTTCCACTGTTCTTTCCCCTGATTTATCGGGGAATTCAGAACAGTGAGAATCCCGATTTATCGGGACATCCTGATCTTTATAGGATGTCTTTTTAAATTTAATATATCAGCATATATACATTTTGTCAATGAAAAAATAGTGAATCATTTGAAAAAGGTATAAATCAATACAAACTGTCATGCTGAATTTATTTCAGCATCTAATAAAATTAATGGATTCCGAGACCCTGAAGCAAGTTTAGGGTGACAAAAAATGACTTTTTCATCATTTTTATAGTTGCTAAATTTTAAATTTTGTGTATAATATGAAAGATGAAACTTTTGATAGTAACAGGAGAAACTTCTGGAGACTTACACGGTGCAAATGTCATTAGAGAACTCAAAGGGTTAATCCCTGACTTAAAGGTCTTTGGTATTGGAGGAGAGAGATTAAAGAAAGAGGGAGTTGAAATTGTATGTCATATAAAATTTCTTGCTGTTGTCGGTTTTCTTGAAGTTATCCCAAAATTCTTCCGCATAAGAAAAGCTATGCAGTTGCTTTATACTAAAATGCTCAAAGAAAAGCCAGATGCCTGTTTACTTATTGATTATCCTGGTTTTAATCTGAGATTTGCAAAATTGGCAAAACAAGAAGGCATAAAGGTAATTTATTACATACTGCCTCAAATTTGGGCGTGGGGGAGGGGGAGATTAAAATCAATTTATAATTATGTGGATAAAGGCATTGCCATTCTGCCATTTGAACCTAAATTTTACGAAAAGTTAAATGTTGAATTTGTAGGTCACCCATTGCTTGATTCTATTAACGATTATACGATTAACCATTTAACCAATCAACCATTTAACCAAATCACTATTGCTCTACTTCCAGGTTCAAGAGTAGAAGAGATAAAGCAAATCCTTCCCATAATGCTTAAATGTGTGAAAAAGCTCCCTAATTTTAATTTTACCTTACCTGTAGCTCCAGAAATTGATATTAAATGGATTGAAAAGCTTATCCATGGAACAGGAATTAAAGTAGTGAAAAATAATACTTATGAAGTATTGAGTAATTCAAGTCTTGCGCTTGTTGCCTCAGGGACAGCTACTCTTGAGGCTTGTGTTCTTGAAGTCCCAATGATAATAATTTATAAAGTATCTCTTATTTCTTATATTTTAGGACGCTTGCTTATTAAGATTCCTTGGATTGGACTTGTAAATATAATTGCTAACGAAAAAATAGTGCCTGAATTTATACAATTTAATACAAATCCTAAAAGGATAATAAACTCTGTAAATAAAATCTTATCTGACCCACGACCTATTATCTCAAAACTCAGTGAGGTAAAAGATAAGCTTGGAACTCCAGGCGCATCCCGCCGTGCAGCTCAAATTATATATAAAACTCTAACAAAATAGTTGTTATTTTACCAAAATTAGTTTCTTTGTATTTATGTAATCTCCAGCTATAAATCTTGCAAAGTAAATTCCAGATGGCATATTCTTCGCATCCCATTTTGCAGTATAAATCCCCGGCTCTCTGTCTCCATCAATGAGAGTCTTTACCAATCTCCCTGTCACATCATAAATCTTTAAAGAGACTTTACGATTTTCGGGTAACGAATAGCGAATAACGGTTTTTCCACAAAATGGATTGGGATAATTCTGTGAGATACTGAATATCTGAGGTGAGCTATAAGCTCCTGCTGATTGAGCTCCACCCATTGCAATATTTTCTTCTGTTGTGTAATATCCATTGGAAACAAAAATAAAATCTCTTACCCAGCCAGGTTTTGTGCCTGTGATAGCAAATTCTATTTTTATAGTGTCTCCCGGAATTAGTTCTGCGTATTTCTCATCTTCATTAAGCAGTTTTTGCTTTACTGAACCATCTCTTGAATGCACAGCCGCCGTGAGAGGACATGGTTTCACAAAATACTCAGCGGCACTTATCCTCCCGAGCCCAATATAATCCAGTTTGTGGGGAGCATGCCAGGTAATTTTTACCTTCGTTGTTGTATCTTCTCCAGATAGAGCAAGAGCAATTGCTTCAGTTGACCAGTGCTCACGAGGAACAACAGACCCTATATATTCATATTCTCCATCCTCATATGTAGCTATATCCAAATGAGGAGGGTATTTCTCGCTTGGTCGCAAGACCATTGCATATTCTTCTACAGTTGACTCTCTTTCAAATTCTGATACCAAAGACTTTTCTTCGTATCCCTGATAATACACTTCGTCTGCGGCTTCGACCATATCTGTGTAATCTTCACCATTTTCATCTGCACAAAGAGTAGGTGAAAGTAAATCTACAAGAGGTAAAATAGTTCCATCTCTTTGTACAAAAATCATTACACTATCGGGATGGTCAACTGCAAGTAGCTCTATCTTGTCAAACCAGGAATGCTCACTATTTTCTTCCCGAATCTCCATCACATACCGATTATTCTTTTTAACTGGAACTTGCGTCAACTTATACCAATCAATAACTGTGTCCCCCTGTCCTGAGCCTGCAAGTATATTATTATCCTCAACAAACTCAGA
>JAGMCI010000005.1 GCA_023129325.1 Caldifarciminota bacterium | reverse complement strand
CATCTTATAGGAAGCTTTCATAGTAAATCAAGAAATAATTGGGATTACTGAACTGGCATTAGGTAACACAGAGACATCAACTTTTGTGCCTAATTTCTTAAAAGCAAATTTAAAAGCTTCTTCCACAGAAGGCATTGGTGTAAAAGGAGTCTTGAAATTTACATCTTTTGGGGAAACATCAGATATGAGGAGAAGAGAAACATCTGGAGATAAAAAAGTTTGTAACCAATAGTTATATATTAATTTACTAAGCTCTGTTTCTTCACCAACTCCAGCCTGACATTCTCCAACTACAATTATAACCCCGTGTGGTTTTGCAATTTTGGCTGCTGGAGCCACTACTTTTTTTAATTGCTTTATATTTATATTTACAGGAAATGTATCTGAAACAACTACAACATCAACAGGTGTTGCATCAATTTCAGCCATTGGCTTACAAATTTCTACACCCTTTCGGTGGGCAAGAATTGAGTCTCCTGCAACAGAGCCTACTACCTTTCCCTGAGAATTTAATATTACATCAAAGCAAAAAATGGACCCACAAAGTTTACCTGCTTCTTCAAGGTCATCTCTCACCAAATTGCCTTCTACTTTTCCTAATTCTGAACTTGGATGAGTCTTAAGAAAATGGTTTCTTATTATATAATCAGCTCCTGCAACTCCTGGAATTAAACTTTTAATTCCACCCGAATAGCCTGCAAAATAATGCGGCTTAATAGTGCCAAGCAAAATCTTTAAATCTGCTTCAGCAACAAGTTTATTAATCTTTACCTCGTTTTGTGCAGATAACCCATTCTTATTAAGAGACTCTTTGATGAAATTATCAGTTGCAAGTTCTGCGAGTAAGTCAAAATCAATTTTATCAAGTTGAAACTTTGAATATTTATCGATTTTAGAAGAAGTAAATCCTACTGATATTAAGTTATCTTCGTCCCAAGCATTATGGTTATATATAGGGAACTCATTTATTATGTCTACTCCTAAATTAAGACTCTTTGGGTCAACCCATTTGTGTAACCCATTAGCAATTACGATGGAAATATCTTTTGTATTAGACTTAGGTATTTCTTCTAATACTGCAAGAATCATATCTCTTCTTGGAATTTGACGAGTATTATCACTTATTATTAAAACTATCTTTAACTTGTCAAGTGATGACAGGCAACCTGCCTGCCGGCAAGGCAGGGATGCCTGTCCTACTATCTCTTTAAGGGATTTGGAACCAATTGGATTCCTGAGCGAATTTCTAAATTCTGCTCTTAAATTCGGTACTCCTGGTAAATCATGGGGGGTAACTATATTCACATCAGATGCTGGAATCTCAAACTCCTGCAACTTTCTTCCCCATGGTAGTTTAATCTTCATCTAACTTTTTTTAGCGAGAATAAACCAATTGGAAGCAAAGTTATCTATCTTGGGAAATAAATTATCCAAGCCAAGGCACAAAAGATTTGTCAGAGCAAAAAGCATTAAAAGAAATGGAGTCAAAAGAGCCTTTAAGACAAGGAGTAGTCTATTTAGCTTTTTATTGTTGGTTCTGAATAAATAACTAAAAACCCAGATATTAAACATTGCCCCAATTGTGGACCACAGAGAGCCATTGGCTTCCATTTTTAAAATATGAAATCCATTCTTTTCAATTAAATACTTAAGTCCATATCTTGTATATCTAAAGAAATCGTAAGGCTCACCATGGACAGGATAAATCTGACGGGTTGAAAGTATCAAACAGCCTCTATTTTTAAGAACCCTCCATGCTTCAGATATAGTATTTTCTGGGTCGTTTAAGTGTTCTAATACTTGTAATAACAGAATAGTATCGATAGATTTGCTTTTTATTGGGAGCGAAAAATTAACATCTCCAATAATTTCAGGTTTAGCTCCTGCCATAACCTGGCTGGTTTTTGGAGAATCTAAGCCAAAATATCTATCTATCCTTGACTTAAATAATTTAATATAAGGCTTATTCCCACACCCTACATCAAGCAAAATACCTCTTGCGTGTGCCGTAGAAGAATAGATACTTTTATTTAAATAGTAATTTGCGAGATATCTGGGATTAAAGATTGTAATCTCAAGTTTATTTCGCATAACAAAAGAGAGGAATGCCTCATATTTTCTTCTTGCTTTTATAAATAAATTCTTCACTTAGAAATATTTTCTTGTTATATCCTGTAGACAATGGTCTTTATATTCAAATATATAGGAATTATTTTTGCTTAATATTTTTGGATTGGCATCAACCTTGCCCCACATATTAAGTTTGATACTATCAACATAAGCAATGCCATCTTTATGGAAAAACTCTTTTTCAGCATAAACATTTAGTGAATAATCATCATAAAAGACTCTTACGCCAGAATTACCACCTATCACCCATTTTGACATATTGAAAAATACCAGATTCTGATTAGGGGGCATTACCGGATACAATTCTTCAAGACTATACAATACTTCTTTAGCCATAACAGCTCCTCTTGTTATGCCGCTTCTTTTTTCATTGGCTCGCACAAAATAGCAAGAATGAGCAAAATATAAAAAGAGTATCACTGTTAAGAAGACATTTTTTGAAAAAGCTCTTTTGAATTTACTTTCACATATTCGGTCAATTAAAAAAGCTAATAAAAATGAAAACCCTATAAAAGGGATAATTAAGTAATGAGGATAAACCTGGTATTTTATAAATACTGTTGGTAATAATCCTATAGGAATCCAAGCAATCCAAAACACTAATAGGGAAAGTTGTTCTTTCTTTACTCTTCTCAAAATACGAATAACTAAAATCAAAATAACTAATAGAGAAATAACAAAAATGACTGAAAATAAATATTTATGCTGATTTAAGAAGTCATACATATGCAGACCCGGGATAAATAATCCTTTAATCATATCTTTTAGAAAGTAAAATCCTATACTCTCAAGAGTCCAGTATCCATATCTAACAAAATGTTTTATCATCCAAAACCCCGGAAAATAAAACTTATATGGACCATAACTTGGTAATTTCACGATTGCAAATTGGATAAATAGAAATACAAAGGTAATTACATAATAAGGAGATTGAATCTTAATTATTTTAAGCACATTGCGGAGAGTAATTTTCTTCCACTCTTTATATAAGATAATAATTTCGTAAGCAAACAGAATTATTGGAATGATTATTGTATTTCGTGTTGCAAGCAAAGATAAGGTATAACATATAAGTGAAAGCCAAACTATCCACTTTTTTTCTCGTCCTTTAAGATAGAAAATCAATGTTAGCAGAAAAAGCGATATCATCCAGTCGAAGTAAAGAACGCAAATCCAGAAGACACAGATAAATTGCACAGAACTGAGGCAGAAAAAGAAACTTGTTAAGTAACTTAACCGTTTATTCTTGGCAATCAAAGATACTAAACAATAAACTAAAATGGAATTAATGATATGAAACAACAAATTCCCTACTCGCCAGGGGATAGGATTTAATCCAAAGAGATTATTTAAAACTTTAAATTGGACATATAAAAGAGGTCTATACTTGGACCATTCAGGATTGGGGTTCCAAAATTTGAACACATCTCCAAGAGAAAGCCTAATAGCTCTTTCTAAACATATAAAATCATCCTGGAAGAAATAATAATTGAACGAAGGATAAAATACGACAATCTGAACAACTACTAACACCCCCACCAACCAAAGCCATTTAATATTAAACCTTTTTAGCCTCATAGAAAATTTAATCCTTTATGCTTTAGCAATCAAAATTATTGATAAGCCAAAAGGGAAGTCAAGATATCTCAGAAAAAACTTTTCTGCACTGAATATCAGATGAAACATAGTATTGAGAAAAGGATGCATTCTTGGCAAGAAAGTTTCTTCTGAAACTTGTTTATTAAACAACCTCTCAATCATTCTTTTACTAACAGCAAGTGGAAAAAGAAATGTATTAAAATAAGACATCTTTATAACCTTTAAACCAGCCTTTTCGACGCTCGTCCGTAAGTTCTTTTTTGTATACCGACGTTCATGTTCATCTATATCATCCATACTGCTCCATAGTGATTTAAAGGCAGGAACGGTTAAAATAAGTTTCCCACTGCTATGTAGACACCGCTTCATTTCCTTGAGGGCGTATAGGTCATCTTTTATATGTTCTAAAAGATCATAAGCCATTACACAATCAAAAAAAGCTGACCGAAAGGGCAATGCTATTGCGTTTCCTCTTACAAGATATTCTAACTCATTTGCCTTACAAAAAGCCAGTGCGTGAGGGCTAATATCTATATTCGTAACATTACCATAGAGTGAAAATTCTTTTGAAATATATCCTGTGCCACATCCAATATTAAGTATTTTTGACCTACTTATAGACACATATTTCTCAAAAACAGATTTAAGTATTGACAATCGTGCTGTATACCACCAATACGACTTTTCATTATTATAAGTTGTGGAATAGTAAGTGATATCCCTCATTGCTATATCGCCAAGGTAAAACTTATTTTTCAAAAACGGCTAACAAGTCTTTGCCAAGCGGGATAATCTTTTTTGTTTTATATTTTTTATATACCTTCAATAGTGTTCGTTCAGTGAATCTCGCCTGAAATTGTTTCTCGCCTCCTTTTTGAACTTTTTTTGCAATAAAAGATACTATTTTGTTGTTGGAAGATGTCCAATTTAATATAGGCTCACATATAATAACCTTCTTTCTGGCAGAGTGGAAAGCTTTCTTAATAATATCTTCATGTTGAGGTATAAACTGGTAAAGGCTACCTATTATTATAATACAATCTCTATCCTTGGGCCAATCATCATTTTCTATGTCTGTATATTTTACTTTTATCCCTGAGGCTTTGGCGAATCTTATAAATCTCTCGTTTATATCTAAACCCAGATAGTCTTTGGTCTTGAGATACCTATAAATACCGCAAGTTCCGCAACAAAGGTCGAGAACAGACAAATCTCCTATCTCCTGGGATATAGTCTCCAACCTTTTTCTATACTCTTTCTTGTATAGAAATCGCATAATTATTTCGTAAATTATGGGATGCCAGTAGACAAGAGGTATCTCCCTTTTTGTATATTCTCGTCTACCTATTCCCTTTAAGGGTTTAGCTAAATTTATATCCCTTTTTATCCAATTCAAATCGTTTAGCTTTCTTCTAAACATCAATAATTTCCTTAAGTAGTCCAGAGTGTCTAAAACGCTATTTACTGTTGATAGTTTGTCATATCTTTTTAAAAATAGACAGGGAGTCTCCTTTATTTTCAACCTATGAAAATATGCTCTTGCCACAAACTCTGTATCCCAGAACCAACCTTTATCTTCCATGCTATTAATGATAGGTAATAACTTCTTGCGATTAAAGAACTTATAACCAGCCTCCGTGTCTCTCAATGGAATTCTCAAGAAATGTCTGACTAACCAGTTGTATCCCTTAGTCAATATATACCTATTCATATATCTCAATTGAAATGTGTAAACCCGATGTGCCACAGCAACATCATAGCCATTTTTTATTGCCATCACAAAGGAGGGTATATATCTCGCGTGCACTTCAAGGTCAATGTCAATAAAACCCGCAACTTTACCCTCTGCCATCCTGAAACCATCGGTCACTGCTCCACCACGTCCCGTGTTTTTCTCATGAAAAAGTTTTCTGAATCTTTTGTTTTTGTATCTCTTTATTATGGTATCAATTATCTGTCTTGTACTGTCCTCACTACAATCATCAACAAAGATAATCTCATAACTGAATCTTGAGATGTCCAATATATCTATAATTTCCTGAATACTTTGCTCAAGAATTGGCTCCTCATTATAACAGGCAATTATAAGACTTAGGTCATATTTCATCTGTTTAGTATATCAATTACAGCTTCTATAATGTAATTAACTGCCTCTTCCGTGAGGTCTGGATAAATAGGGAGACGCACAAGGCTCTTGCTTATATGCTCTGTTATTGACAAGTCTCCTAATTTGTAACCCAATTTCTGTCCGTAAGGAGACGAGTGCAAAGGAATATAATGGAAAGTTGCTTTAATCCCTCGTTTGTTCAACTCATAAAGACAGCGGTCCCGTTCTTTTTCGTCTTGAAGAAGAAAATAGAAAATATGATAATTGGGAGTAGCGTAATCAGGAATCTTGGGTAACTTTATTACACCCATTTTTTCCAAAGGCTTAAGTCCACAAATATATGTGTCAAATATTCTTTTTCTCTCTCTATTAATAAGCGTTATTTTATCAAATTGGGTATTGAGTATTGCTGCCAAAATATCTGAGAGGACATAGCTTGACCCTTTATTAACCCAGGTATATTTGCTTATCTCACCTCGCAGAAAAGCAGAGCGATTTGTTCCCTTTTCGTAAATTATTTCAGCCCTTTTTGCAAAAGCATCATTATTTGTTAAGAATGCACCTCCTTCGCCACAAGTGATATTTTTGGTCTCGTGAAAACTATAACAGCCAATGTCTCCAATGGTCCCTAAATAAGAGTTTTTATATTTTGCACCTACTCCTTGAGCAGCGTCTTCAACGATGAACAAATTATTTTCTCTGGCGATAGCGATTATTTTATCCATTTCGCAACCTATACCTGCATAGTGAACAGGGACAATAGCTTTTGTCCTCCTTGTGATTTTCTTTCTAATATCATCAGGATTAATATTAAGGGTTTCTTCTTTTATTTCAGCAAAAATTGGAGTAGCTCCCTGTTGCACAATAGCATTTGCAGTAGACACAAAAGTGAAACTTGGGCATATTACCTCATCCCCTGCTTTAATATCAAGTACCATCATAGAAAGTTCAATGGCATGTGTGCAAGAGGTTGTGAGTAAAGCATGTTTGATGCCAAATAATTCCTCAATCCTTTTTTGAACTTTCTGGCAGAAAGGACCATTACCAGTCCCCTTTCCAGATTGTAATGCCCCCCAAATTATCTCCTTTTCTTCCTTTCCCCAGAAAGGCTTTGAAAAAACAATATCCATCTTCTTTTTAACAGTGACTTTTATGAGACTTGGATGAGACCTTTCCTTTGTCTCTTCAAGGTCTCTTATAGTCCCTGTTTATTTATAATCAATTAAATATGTAAGCTTGCTCTTATTTTTAAAACCTCTTCTTTGCCGAAAAAACCGAATAGATAAAGCACAATTGGGAAGCTAATAAAAATTACCACTCTAATCCATAGTGCAGTAACCTCGGTTAAAGATAATGGTATATAAAGAATGGCGCAAGTCAAGCATAATTTAAATAATCGTAGCCATTCATATTGAATTTTATAAAACTTTTGGGATACAAGAAACATTGCTCCTGCCATTGTCGCATAAGAGCAGACAGTCGCTAATGCTGCACCAGTTACTCCTAAAACAGGAATTAATAGATAATTTAGAATAATATTTAATCCTGCAGTCCCTCCAGCAATATAAGGGTAATACTTTGTCTTCTCTGTCAAATAAATTCCAATTGATACATTATAGGATATGCCTAAAAGCACATAAGCCAGTGCTATAACAGGTATCACTTTATAAGCATTCCAATAAGATTGTGGTGCAATAAGATGTATTATATTTTGTGAAAAGAGTGATAAACCAAGCCATAAAAATAGGGCAATAAACAAAAAGTAAGTTAGAACCCTTGAATAAATATCTTTAGCGTTTTCCTTATTTTCAATAGACATCGCAAATGGTTTCCATGCCATATTAAACGGTTGGACAAGAAGAATACTCATAAGGATTCCAAATTTATAAGCCAATGCATATCTTCCCAACTCTTCTAATGTAGAGAAATGTTTTAAAAAGAACCTGTCAGATATATCAACCACCATAAATGTCAAAAGCACAGGCACAATAGGAAAACCAAATTTCAATAGGTTACTAAACCTCATCCAAGAAAAAGAAAGATTTAAATTTTTTGATAAGACATTTGAAAATAGTAAAAGAAGAAATACAGTACCAAACATATTACCAAGCAATATACCTAAAGCTGACTTTTTTAAAACTACTACAAAGTATACATTAAGTATTAATGTTAAAAAGAGGCTAAAAAGTGAGAATTTAATAAATCTAATAGATTCTTCCCGTGCTCTTAAAATAGCATATGGAATATTATTTAGAATTCTACCTATAATGGTAATAAAGGCGACAACAAAAAATATAGTGTAAAATCCAGAATCCCAAAATCCAAATGAAAGCGGTTTTGAAAAAAGCATAAAGATTAAGATTACAGGAACTGATATAATACAAAGCCCCCAAAAAGCTGAACTTACGAGACTCTTCTTCTCTTCAGTATTACCTGCCTTGCCGTCAGGCAGGTTTGATTTATAATAATACCTGAATATTGCAGAGTTCATAGAAAACCCGAAAAAAGTAGTCATAATCCCAATACTTACAACAAAGATTTCAAGGATTCCATAATCTCCTGGAGTTAAATACCTAAGAATGATAGGAAGGATTAAAAAACTTGCTAACTTACCAAGTGACTGCCCAATCCCATATGTTAACGAATGCCGAAATAACCTCTTAAGTTCTTTAAACATTGAGACATCTCTTCACATTTTACCTTCTCTTCTTAAAGCAGAAATTTGTTCCGCAAGAATGCCGAAGAAAAAAATAAGTAGCCCACTTAATAAAAGAAGTATAGAAGCATCTGCAATATTACCACGCCCAAAAGCAAAATCATTTATTAAAGAAGCAAGTCCGCCCAGGGAGAGCAAAATAGCTATTGGGAAAAATACTCTTAACGGGTCAAAGAGTGAAATCATTCTAACAATTAAAAGCAAAGTTTGCATCCCATGTCTTATTCCTACTGTGCTTTTTCCTGTTCTCGGCAAGGTAGTAACTGGCACCCATTTTATATTATAACCTAATTTATAAGCTGCCAGAGTTGTCGTAGTTGAAAAAGAAAACCCATCCGGGAGAATATGGAGAATTTTTATAAGCATTTCTCTCTTAATTGCCCGAAGTCCACAGTTTAAGTCCGGTATCTTATGAGAAGAAAGATAATTAGCTACCCAGCTTAAAAATTTCTTGCCAGGTTTTCTTAAAAAAGGGACATGTGATTCAGAAGTCCGCATTCCGAAAACAGCATCATACTCAACCCGTTTCCGTGCGGAACGGGTCTCACCTATATATTTTATAACTTCTTTTAAATCTTCTCCTCTATGTTGCCCATCGCCATCAAAGAAACAAATTATTTCTCCACTCGCATTTTTAATTCCTGTTTTAAGCGAGGCACCATAACCTTTATTATAAGGATGTCTTATTACTTTTGATGCAGGGCTAAAGCCCTGCGCTACATTAACTGCATCTTCCCTTGTGCTGTCAGGAGTTACCTCCTGACAGGCAAGATTATAGGTATTATCTGTTGAGGCATCGTCTACAACAATTATCTCATAATCATTATTCAAGTCTTTAAGCTCAGATATGACTCTCCCAATAACATTCTCTTCATTATAAGCTGGGACTATTATTGAAACTTTAGGCATGCTCATAAGTTTTGGTTCGTGTCTTGTTCGTGTTTCAATTTATTTCTTACCTGCCTGACGGTAGGCAGGTTTCAAGCTTCTTTTTCTTGAGAGTAATAATGATAGTAGTAATAGTGATAGTAAGGATAATAGTAGCCATAGGGTCCACGAGTTCGTGGCACCATATGAAGGACAATACCTAATATATTGGCTCTCACGCGTTCAAAAATTTCCTTGGTATGAGAGAGGGCTGTTCTATCTGTTCTCCCCACCTGCGCTATAATCAATACTCCATCAACTTTTGAACCCAAGACAGCCGCATCAGTGACACTAATTGCTGGCGGAGTATCAAATATTATAAAACTAAAATCTCTCTTTAAATTTTCTATCAAAGAATCCATTTTTTGAGACCCAAGTAATTCAGATGGATTAGGGGGTATTTTGCCTGAAGGGAGCAAGCTTAAGTTATCTATCTTGGTAGAGATAATCGTAGTTGCTATATCAGCTTTACCAATTAAGACATCTGTGATTCCGTTCCCTTTCTCTATTTCAAAAAGTTTTGATAGAATAGGTTTTCTTAAATCAGTATCCACGAGTAACACTTTTTCTCCAAGCTGTGCCATAGTGATGGCTAAATTTGAAGATGCACTTGATTTCCCTTCTCTGGGCATTGCAGAAGTTACGAGAACTGTTTTTATAGGGTTATCTGGATTGATAAATTGGAGGTTAGTCCTGAGTGTCCGATATGCTTCAGAAATATGTGATTTTGTGGGATGATGAGTAAGAAGATGAGATATAATTTTCGTGACCTCATCTTGCGTATTGGATTGGGTTTTTAATATCGGGATAGAGCCAAGTAGAGGAAGATTGATATATCTTTCTATATCTTTTGGAGTCTTGATAGAAGTGTCAAAATACTCAGAGACAAAGGCAGTTCCTAACCCTAATATTAATCCGAGAATTAGTCCTAACGCCAAGTTAAGTCTTTTATTTGGTTTTATGAGTACTCCTGGAGTAGATGCTCTATCCACTATTTTCACATTGGATACTTTACCTGCCTCAACAATTTTAATTTCTTCATGTTTTTGTGACAGCATCTGATAAATATTATTACTTATCTCTCTTTCTCTTTCTAATTGAATTAATTCAAGCTCTTTTTTAGGTAAAAAACCAAGCTCCCTCTCATAGTTTTTCTTTATTTTAGAAAGTGCAGCCCCCCTCGCTTCCTGAGTAGCTATCTCTACCTGGAGAGCCAGAATCTTATCTACTAACTGTTGAGAAAATGAAAGGGGGTCCAAAGAAGGAAGTTCTTGGTTTGCAATCTTTCTCGTTTCTTCTGTCAGTTTGGATTTAGTGTCTTCAATGCTTTTCTTTAAACTTATCATTTTTGGGTCGGTCTTCCTTAAACCCTGAACCATATATAATGAATAATCAATTTCCTGGGCAATAAGCTCTTTCCTGATGTCAAGGATATAAGGACTTGAAACCTGGGTAATATCCTCTGCCAGTGATTCCTTTTGCTCAGCTAATTGATTTTTCAAGAACTCCATCCGACTCTGTAAAGATTTGCGAGTTGCTTCAGTCTCTCCGTGAAGTTCATCAAAATTAGCTAATTTCTCTATTAATTGTCTTGTCTCTTCTAAAAGGGAGACAAATTTATTCCTTTCTTTAAATGTTTTCAATCTTTTTTCTGCTTCCCTTAAATTAGCTCCTACTATTGGAATTTGTTCTTCTAAAAATCTTCTTTGTTCTGCATATTCTCCTCGTATAGAAAGAAGTTGTTGCTCTACGAATGCCTCAATAACTGCATTTGTGGTAGCCATAGCTTCCTTAGATGTTGTGGATGTTATTGAAACTTTTATGATATTGGCTTCCTCTAAGGACTTTATGAATATCCGTCTTTTTAATACTAAAGCTGGATTCTTGTGTTTTAAAATTGGAAAGTCGATACGGGGATTGTCCAATTTTAATTTGTCAATTGCACGACTCGCTATGGCTTCGCTTTTAAGTATCTCGCAATATTTCTGAATATTTACTATATATGGATAATAAAGTGGAGAAGAACCAAATCCAAGTGCACCCGGAATGTTTTCTGCCTGTACCATCAAGGTAGCTGTTGCCTTGTAGGTCTTAGGAGTAATTAGGGTATAAAATAATGATGCCCCAAAAGTAACGAAAAAGACAATTATTATAACCCATCTTCTGGTAAATAAAACATAAAGATAATCCTGGAAAGTTAACCCCTTTTCTTCAGGCATTTTATTATCTACACAATGTAGCGCGGGGCTTTATGCCCCGCTAATTATTTCTCTCTCATAAAAAACAAGTAGTAAACATTTGCTACAATTGCAAGCTGTGCAATAACACTTGTAAGTCTTGAAAAAGTGTGAAATACATTCCCTGGAATAATAACCGTATCTCCTGGTTTAAGCACAGGAATAAGGTCCAATTTTCCTGTCCTCATATACTTTTTTAAATTTAGTTTAATAACTTCTGGCTCAGGGTTGCTCCTTACGATTTTAATTTTCCCAAGGTTTGCATCTTCTGCAGGACCGCCAGCAAAAGACATAAGGGCAATAAGGTCTGTTGTCTTTGGAACAGAATACATCCCGGGCTTCATAACGCGGCCCCAGATTTGGACATTTATCTGCAATTCTCTGCCAGGTCCAAGATGAACAGAATAGTGAGCCCCACCAGAAGGAATTTTGCTTTCCTCTTGAGCATAAGCAAGAGTAAAAGAGGAGAAAAGAGTAAAATAGATGATTATCTTAATCATAATTATTACATACTATACTAATAAAGGCATTTGTCAAGAAAATATTTTATTGTCTTTTTTAAACCCTTTGTGAAAGTGACCAAAGGGCCGTATCCTATAACACTTTTTGCTTCCTTAATCTCCGCCAGTGAGTGTCTCACTTCTCCTGGCATTGAAGCAGTATAAATAGGATTAATATTTTTATTAAGTATTTTATTCAGTTCCTTTACCAGGTCATTAACTGTAATTTTTTTACCGCAGGCAATGTTAAAGACTTTTCCACCAGTATTGGTTGCTTCAACTGCAAGAAGATTTGCCTGAACTACATTTGAAACATAAGTAAAATCTCGAGATTGCTCGCCATCTCCATAAATCGTGGGTTGCTTCTTATTAATCATACTGGATATAAATTTGGGAATCACTGCTGAATATTGCGAACTCGGGTCTTGACGAGGACCAAAAATGTTAAAATAGCGTAAAATCACAGTCTCCAGCTCATATATTTCATAAAATATCTGACAATATTTTTCGCTTGCCAGTTTTGATACAGCATAGGGAGAAACAGGTGCCGGAGCCATAGTTTCCTGTTTGGGAAGTATTTCTGCATTTCCATAAACTGAAGATGAAGAAGCATATATCACTTTTCTCACTCCGGTATCTCTTGCTGATTCAAGGATATTTAAAGTCCCTCCTGTATTTACTTCATTTGTAGTAATAGGGTCTTTTATTGAGCGTGGAACTGAAGGTAAAGCTGCCTCATGTAAAATATAATCTATGCCTTTGACTGCTTCTCTTACTATATGATAACTACGAATATCTCCTTCTATAACCTCTAAGTTATTAATAATTGATAATCGGTAATCTAAAGCTCTTTTGATATCTTCTATATTTTCACGTTTCCCTGTGGAGAAATTATCCAGAATTCTGACTCTTTCACCTCTTCTTAAAAGTTCTTCAACCAAATGAGAACCTATAAATCCTGCACCACCAGTTACAAGCCAGAACATTATATGTTTTTCACAAAATTCCTTCCAGGAAGCTGTTTTGCTACGCCTCGTAATTCAAGGTTGAGAAGGATGCCAAGAATTTTTGAAACTTTGATTTTAAGTGCCTCTGCCAAATTGTCAACCTGTTTGGGCTCATAATTAAGGAGATTAAATACTTTGCTTTCTTCCTCAGATAAATTGAGTTTTCCTGCCTCTTTAGCTTTTGACTTTATGCCCATATATTCAAGAATATCCTGTGGAGAAGTCACAGGTTGAGCCCCATCCATAATTAGACGGTTAGTTCCTTTACTTGCCTCAGAAGTAATATTCCCTGGGACAGCAAACACTTCCTTGTTCTGCCCCAGTGCCCATTCTACAGTGGAGAAAACACCGCTTCTTGTAGCCGCTTCTATCACCACAATTGCTTTTGAGAGCCCGGATATTAATCTGTTTCTTGCCGGAAAATTACCTGCCCAAGGACTATCTCCAATGGGAAATTCTGAAATACAAGCTCCGTGTGAGATTATTTCCTGCATAAGTAAACGATTTTCAGGAGGATATACTACATCTATCCCACAACCCAGGACTGCAATTGTCCTCCCCCCTGCTCTTAACGCCCCCTTATGAGCACAACTATCAATCCCCCTTGCCAAGCCTGAGATAATAGTAATCCCTGATGACGCAAGTTCATAAGCAAATTTTTCTGCAATAAATCTTCCATAAGGAGTAGCACGTCGAGAGCCAATAATCGCAATTGCTTGTTGGTCCTCTGGAATTATCTTTCCCCTTATAAAAAGAAAAGGTGGAGAATCAGGAAGAGACTTCAAATTTAGAGGCCAAGAAGAATCTTTGAAGGTTATTAAATCAATTTTAAGTTCTTTTAGTAAAGAAATTTCTGCTTCGACATTTTTAGTCTTACTTTTCCTGACAGCAAGAACAAAATCTCTCCCTATAAGTCCAGAGAGCTCATTTTGAGAAGCATTAAAAACTCTTGAAATAGGTTTAAATCTTGGGATAAGTCTTTTGAGTTTTCTTTCTGTAAGTCCTTTTATATTTGATAATTTAATAAGGGTTTCAACTTCATTTTCCATATTAAACGGGGCCGACCGGATTTGAACCGGCGATCTCTGGCTTGACAGGCCAGCGTGCTAACCAGACTACACCACAGCCCCTTTAAGTAACTTCTCTATATAATATTTACTTTTCTTAGATTTTATTTCCCTTTCTCGTTTTACTGCATCGGTCCTTGACTTGTATTGCTCAAAATAGTAAAGGCTCCAGTGACCTTTGCCTTTGGTGTAACTAGCTCTGTTTTCATTATGTCGCTTAACTCTGTCTTGGAGATTGTTTGTCTGACCAACATAAAAACTACCTGTAAAATCGTTACGCAACATATAAACGTAATACATTGAACCAGCAATCTTCCCGACTTTTAAGTCGGGACGTGCTAACCAGACTACACCACAGCCCCAATTTTGGTTAAATGGTTATTGGTAATTGGTTAAATAGAAAAATCTGTTTATTTAACTATTTAACCATTTAACCACTCACCAACTTAGTATCCAGGTGGTGGGTATCCTCCCCCCGGAGGCATTGCCGGTGGTTTCTCTTTTTCCGGTTTTTCAGCAACCATTGCCTCAGTTGTGACAAGAAGCGCTGCAATTGAACTCGCATTTTGAAGAGCAATCCTCGTAACCTTTGTAGGATCAACTACCCCTGCATTCATAAGGTCTTCAATTTTGTCAGTCTGAGCATTATATCCTATATTAGTTGGCTCGTTCTTCACTTTTTCTACAATTACAGATGCTTCTTTACCAGCATTGGTAGCAATCCATCTTATAGGCTCCTCAAGTGCTTTCTTAACAATATCTACCCCAATTTGCTCATCGCCCTCAAGCTCCAATTTATCTAAAGCAGGTATGCATCTTAAAAATGCTATCCCTCCACCAGGTACGATTCCTTCCTCAACTGCAGCTTTTGTGGCGTGTAACGCATCCTCCGTTCGCGCTTTACGTTCTTTCATATCAGGCTCCGTGGGTGCACCTACATTTATGACAGCCACGCCGCCAGCAAGTCTGGCAAGCCTTTCCTGAAGCTTTTCTTTATCGTAATCAGATTTGGTTTCGTCAATTTGAAGCTTAATTTGAGACATTCTGGCTTGAATATCAGACTTTGAGCCTAATCCTTCTATTATCGTTGTATTATCCTTATCCACTTTTATCTTTTTCGCTTTTCCCAAGTCGGACATCTGCACATTTTCAAGTTTCATCCCCTTTTCTTCGGAAATTACTTTCCCGCCAGTAAGAGTTGCAATGTCTTCAATCATTTCTTTTCGCCTGTCTCCATAACCGGGTGCCTTAACAGCACAGCACTTAAGTGTTCCCCTTATTTTATTTACAACAAGAGTAGCAACTGCTTCTCCTTCTACCTCTTCTGCAATTACAATAAGTGGCTTGCCAGTTTGAGCAATCTTTTCCAGAACAGGGAGAAAATCTTTCATTGCCGATATCTTTTTATCATAAATAAGAATATATGGCTCTTCAAGAACAGTTTCCATTTTTTCCGCATCTGTGACAAAATAAGGTGAAATGTAACCTCTATCAAATTGCATTCCTTCAACCACATCAAGTTCCGTCGTAATTCCTTTCCCTTCTTCAACTGTAATTACTCCATCTTTACCAACTTTTTCCATAGCCTCAGCAATCATATTTCCTATCTCTTCATCATTGTTCGCTGAAATTATTCCTACTTGAGCAATCTCTGTTTTCCCTTTTGTTGGCTTTGATGATTTCTTAAGCTCTTCAACTACCACATTTGTCGCTTTCTCAATTCCTTTCTTAACAGCCATGGGATTAGCACCTGCAGTAACATTTTTGAGTCCGCCACGATATATAGCCTGGGCTAAAATAGTAGCTGTCGTCGTTCCGTCACCTGCCACATCCGATGTTTTGCTTGCAACTTCTTTTACCATCTGAGCTCCCATATTCTCAAATGCATCCTCAAGCTCAATCTCTTTGGCAACAGTAACACCATCTTTCGTAACAGTTGGAGCACCCCATTTCTTTTCAAGAGTTACATTTCTCCCTTTTGGTCCAAGAGTTATCTTAACTGCATTAGCAAGCTTATCAACTCCCTTCTTTACAAGAGCTCTTGCTTCATCTGCATATTTTATATCTTTCGCAGCCATTATTCACCTCCTTTATTTTATAATTCCTAAAATATCGTCTTCCCCCATTATTAAATACTCCTCATCATCAATCTCAACCTCTGTTCCAGAATATTTACCAAACAGTATCTTGTCTCCCTCTTTAACATCTAATTTCCGTCTTTTACCTGCTTCATCAAATTTGCCAGGACCAACAGCTATGACTTTACCTTGCTGGGGCTTTTCTTTCACAGTATCAGGAATAATTATACCGCCCTTCTTCACTTCCTCGGGTTCAATTCGCTTAACAAGAACCCTATCGCCAAGTGGACGTATCTTCATCTTTACCTCCCTTCTGGTTAAATGGTCAACTAATCTTCAATAGCTCTTCCATTTAACCATTCCTATTACTTAATCCCTTAACCACTCTATTCTAACAAGTTTCTCGCCTTTCGAAAACTCATACTTAAGATTTCCCTTATATGCTCCCTCTAATGCTTTCCCAATTCTGGTCGCTAGACTCTCTCTGGTTGTTTCTATAATTAATTCTCCTGCTTTTTCCTTCATACTTATTATCCTTTCCAATGGATTTTTCCCCATCCCTCTTCGTTCTTCATTATGAATTAAATTTTTAATCCCTTCCTTATGAGTCATCCAGAAATTGCCCTTAAGTCTCACAATACCCATAGGATAGTGCTGTTTAAACTTTTTGCATGCAGGACAAAGTTCGTAATGGATTCCTTTCTCTTTCTTAAGCTTGTTTGATAGTTCTTGGTCTCTAATCCATTTCTTCTCATGAAACACAAGCCCACATTTTGGGCATACGGTAGGTTCCTTATATCCCTTAATTAATACAAAAGGGTCGTCCCGATGAGGCTGCCCACCCCTCATAGCATGTTCCCTTTTTCTCATACAATATGGGCGAGACAGGGTTCGAACCTGTGACCTCTTCCTTGTAAGAGAAGCGCTCTCACCATCTGAGCTACTCACCCACTTGAAAGTTCAAAATATTATTGCAACTTAACTTTTTGCTTTAAATATTCTAACACTTATTCTTGAAATTGTCAAGATTTTATTATTTTAGATGCAGTTCTCTTAAAAAAGATTCAAAATTTTTAATTGAATGTCTTAAGGTAAAAAGAATCAGGTCATTTACGTTACTTTATATTCTAATCTATCCTTAAACTCCTCCCGTTTCCCTTTATTCCAGTTAGTAACAGGTCTGTAGTATCCAACTACCCTTGAGTAAACTTCCACTGGTCCACCACATTCAGGGCATTTATTATGCTCCCCTGATATGTATCCATGGTTTGGACATATACTAAATGTTGGTGTAATAGTAAAATATGGAAGTCTGAAGTTCTCAGCTAAACGCCTTACAAGAAGAGCACAGGCATCAAAATTATTTATCTCTTCACCAATAAATCCATGTAAAACGGTCCCTCCTGTATAACGAGTCTGTAATTCCTCTTGAAGCTCAAAGGCTTCAAAAATATCATCCGTATAACCAACTGGAAGTTGAGTAGAATTTGTATAATAAGGAGCACTCTCGCCACTATTAATAATACCAGGAAATCTTTGTTTATCTATCCTTGCAAGTCTGTAAGCAGTCCCTTCTGCAGGTGTGGCTTCAAGATTGTAAATGTTCTTTGTCTCCTCTTGAAAATCTCTTAATTTTTGAAGCATAAAATCAAGCACCTTTTTAGCAAATTCTCTACCTTCTTGAGTCCCAATATCTTTGCCTAAGAAATTAAGACAAGCTTCATTCATCCCAACAAGTCCAATTGTGGAAAAATGGTGTTGCAAGGTTTTCAGATAACGCCCCGTATAAGGAAATAAGCCAGATTCAACATTCCTCCACACAAGTTTACGCTTGGTCTCAAGAGATACCTTGGCAAGTTCCATAAGTTTAGAAAGTCTGAGGAAAAAATCTTCTTTAGTCTTCGAAAGATAGCCAATTCGTGGCATATTAATAGTAATCACTCCTATTGAGCCTGTAGATTCGCCTGAGCCAAATAAACCACCTGTTATATTTTTCCTGAGTTCCCTTAAATCAAGCTGGAGATGACAACACATTGAGCGAATATCAGAGGGGTCGAGTCCTGAGTTCACAAAATTAGAAAAATAAGGAAGCCCATATTTCCCTGTCATCTCAAAAAGGAGTTTGGTATTCTCAGAATCCCAGCTAAAATCTTTTGTTATATTATAAGTAGGTATAGGAAATGTGAATATCCTTCCATTACGGTCGCCTTCTGTCATTACCTCAATAAATGCTTTGTTAATCATGTCCATTTCTTTTTGGAAATCACCATAGACACCATAATTTGACCGATATTCTCCATCTAAAGTCACGGGTTCCTTCTTAAGGTCTTTAGGAACTACCCAGTCAAATGAAAGATTGGAAAATGGAGTTTGTCCTCCCCACCTTGAAGCTACATTTAAAGAAAAAATAAATCTCTGAATTGATTGTCTTACTGCTGAATAAGTTAAATTATCTTTCCTCACATAAGGAGCAAGATAGGTGTCAAATGAATTAAATGCCATTGCACCTGCCCACTCATTTTGTAAGGTGCCAAGAAAATTAACAAGCTGCCCAAGTGCAGTCTCAAAATGGCGAGGTGGACCTGCTTCTACCTTTCTTGGAACACCATTAAACCCTTCTGCCAAAAGTTGCCTTAAATTCCAACCCGCACAATAGCCTGCTAATCCCATAGCAAGGTCATGAATGTGGAAATCACCATTCTTATGAGCTTCCGCTACTTCCCTTGAGTAAATGGAGTCAAGAGTATAATTCGCAATCACCGAACCAGCTGAGTGCATCATTAAACCAGAAAATGAAAAATCAGCATTCGCATTCTCCCTTGCCCTCCAATCGCTAAAATCAAGATACCCATCTATTGTCTTGGATACATCAACAAAAACTTTCCTTGCCCTTCTTATCCTTGCATGCTCCTCACGGTAAAGAATATAAGCTTTGGCAGTCTTGGCATGCCCTTCCTCAATTAATACCTTCTCAACTATGTCCTGAACTTCCTCAACAGTTGGAATACGCCGCCTGACCGTGGATTCAAGAAGCTTTGTGGCTTTCATAGAAAGCCGAGCCGCTGTCTTTCTGTCTTCCCCACCAACCGCCTTTGCCGCCTTAAATATAGCTTCAGCAATAAGCCCTCTTTTAAAAGACACTACCCTGCCATCCCTTTTCTTTATTTTATCTAACATTTTCCCCCCTGATTCAATTCAAAGATATACTGTTTTTTATATTTGTCAAGAGTTTTTTGAAAAAACCCTGAAGATAAGAAAGACAAGTAGATAACAGCTTTCTGACCATCACGAGACTATCCAAAAATTGCTATTTTAAATATCATAGGGTAGGTTGAAGTCTCTGCTTCAACCAAATGAGCACAGGCTTCCAACCTGTGGACAAAGGGGAATTACACTACTAATTATTTTTAGGCCCCTACTTTGGAGTGCAAAAACTATGTTTTTGCAAACATCACGGAGCCCAGACTTCGGCCTGCATTTTCTACTCCGTAATCTATAATTTATAATCTGTGTCTATCTGCGTTCATCTGCGGTTACAATCTGAATTAAATCCCGTATTTCTGTGATTTCTTATTTCTAAACACCTTTATTTTTCTCAAATATTCTCCTGTAAAAAATTTGTTGACAAAAAGAAAGTTTTGAGATATTATTAAATTAAATGTATAAACGAGTTTTACTTAAGCTAAGTGGCGAGATATTCGCTGGCGAAAACCCGCCTGCCCGCTTCGCCAAAGCTTCAGCGAGGCGAGCCGTTCCTGTCCCGATTATATCGGGACGTCGGGCAGGGAAGTCGGGCTTAGATTCTGATGTTTTAAAATATCTGGCAAACGAAATTATTGATGTTCACAATGCCGGCGCCGAGATAGCACTTGTAATTGGAGGGGGAAATATATCCAGGGGTACATCTGATGCATCTAAAATCGGAATTGAGCGTGTAGTAGCTGATTATGTTGGGATGTTAGCAACAGTTATAAATAGTCTTGTATTACAAAATATATTAGAGAAAGAAGGAAAGGATACCCGCTTGATGAGTGCCATAGAGGTAGCAAAACTCGCTGAACCTTATATAAGAAGAAGAGCCATAAGACATCTTGAAAAGGGAAGAATAGTGTTGCTTGCCTCAGGAACAGGAAGCCCTTATTTTACAACCGATACAGCCGCTGTCCTTCGGGGAATTGAAATAGGAGCTGATGTCATTCTTAAAGGAACTAAAGTGGATGGTGTTTACTCAAAAGACCCAGAGAAAGAGATAGGCAGGGGCAAGCCCTGCCCCTACCTATATAAAAAGCTTTCTTACTCAGAAGTGTTGCACAAAAAGCTTAGGATAATGGATTTAACTGCTATAACTTTATGTTCAGAAAATAAACTTTCCATAATAGTATTTAACATCAAGAAAAGGGGCAATTTAAAAAAGGTTGTTGAAGGTAAGTCTATTGGGACTTTAATTAGTTAATTAGTTAATTGGTTAAACCGGAGTTCTCCGTCAGCTGACGGAGACGGAGGGAGATGAAAACATTGTCTGACATATATAAAGAAACTTCTCACAAGATGAGAAAAAGCATTGAAATATTAGAACAAGAGCTCCGAACAATAAGGACAGGTAGAGCTTCTCCAAGTTTAGTGGAAGGGATAAAAGTCTTGGCTTATGAGTCTTCTTTGCCTATCAAACAAGTTGCCGCTATTGCTTGCCCTGAGCCAAATTTAATTGTAATAAGACCTTGGGACCGTAATTTGATTCCGGAAGTAGAGAAAGCAATCTTAAAGTCAGATATAGGACTTACCCCTTCTAACGACGGGGTAGCAATCAAACTTCCAATTCCTCTATTAACTGAAGAGCGGAAGAAAGACCTTATAAAAATAGTTCATAGAATAACTGAAGAGTCAAAAGTCTCCTTGAGAAATATAAGAAGAGATGCAATAGCCGAACTAAAAGAAATTGAAGGAATATCTGATGATGCTAAATACCATGGAGAAAAAGAAATCCAACATATAACAGATAAGCATATGGAAAAATTAGATAAAATCCTTGAGAATAAAGAGCATGAAATAATGGAAGAATGAAAGGAATATCTCTTACAAAATACAATATTGATAAAGCTCGCCTGCCAGCTCACATTGCTATTATTATGGATGGCAACGGTCGATGGGCAAAAAAAAGACATCTCCCGAAAATTGAAGGACATAAGAAAGGAATTGAGTCTGTAAGGGATATTGTTGAATCCTGTGGCGAGATTGGTATCCATTATTTAACTCTTTATACATTTTCTGAAGAGAACTGGAAGCGTTCAGTTTTAGAAATAAGAAATTTAATGCATCTTTTACAAGAACATCTTGATAAAGAACTTGACGAACTTAATAAGGATAATGTTCGTGTCTGGTTTATAGGACGCTTATATAAATTTCCTCTTTCAATCAGGCAAAGGATTCAAAAAATGCTGACAACTACTCAAAATAATACTGGCTTGACTTTAATACTTGCTTTATCTTACGGGGGGAAGGCAGAAATAGTAGATGCAGTCCAAAAAATTATTAATAATGAAATAAAAAAAATAAATGAAAACTCTTTTAAAAAATATCTTTATGCTCCAAAACTCCCAGACCCTGACCTCTTAATTAGAACTTCAGGAGAGCAAAGAATATCAAATTTTTTGCTCTACCAAACTGCATATACAGAAATTTGGGTAACAGATGTCCTTTGGCCTGATTTCGAAACTCCACACCTCCTTCAAGCAATCCAGAATTACCAACATAGGAAGAGGAAGTTCGGAAAATGATGAAAAACGAACTCTCTTGCCGAGTCATACCAGCTCTCTTTTTTATTCCAATACTTGTATTTATTGCATACTTTGGGGGAATATACTATCTGCTCTTAATTGAACTTGGAATAGGAATTGGAGCTTATGAATTTTATAGAATACTTGAAATTAGAGGACTTAAACCATTTAAATCTGTGGGAATTATAGCCGCACTTATACTGGGTTTGAACGCGTATTATGCATCACATCTCTTTACTTTGCTTACACTTACAGGGCTTTTCTTATTTCTCTCTATTTTTGAGATTAGTAGACGGAACCCAGACCGTGCCATTTATCATATATCATCAACAATATTTGGAGCCCTTTATGTGGGCTGGTTTATGAGTCATCTTATCCTTCTTAGACAAATACCAGCATTGATATATCAGCCACCTATAATAGCTGACCTTAGTAAGATAAAGCTGATTTATTTCTTCCCTGAGATAATATTTTCTCCAAATTATAATAGGGGAATAATTTACACGCTTATACCTTTTGTAATTGCTTGGTTAGCGGATGCTGGAGCTTACCTTATAGGAAGTAAATATGGAAAACATAAAATACTTAAAAGGGTATCACCTGGCAAGTCATGGGAAGGCTGTATAGCGGGAGGGATTTGCGGATTAATTGGAATATTTATATTAAAATATGGATGGGCTCCCTGGTTGAGAGTTATTGATTGTTTAATTTTAGGCGTAATAGGCGCTACCGCTGCCCACATAGGTGACTTTGTTGAATCTATGCTAAAAAGAGATGCCCAACTCAAAGATGTATCAAACAATATTCCAGGATATGGAGGAGTCCTTGATGTATTTGACTCTGTCCTATTCGTCGCACCCATAGTCTATTATTATTTAAGATTCTTCGTCGTAAAATGAAAAATGTTTGTATACTTGGGTCAACTGGCTCTATCGGACAATTGACACTTGAGGTCATAGATAGTCTGGGTAATAGATTCTACCCTTATGCTCTTAGTTGTTATAAAAATATTGCACTTTTAAAACAGCAGGTAAATAAATATAAGCCAAAATATATTTGTATAACTGATAAAGAGGCATCTGAAAAATTTACTCCACCTAAAGGAGCAATTCTCTTAACAGGTATAGATGGACTCAAAGCTCTTGCCACTCACCCGAAGGTAGATATTCTCTTGAATGCCATTGTTGGCTCTATCGGTATACATCCGACTCTTGAAGCAATAAGAGCTAAAAAGAGAATTGCTATGGCAAATAAGGAAACACTTGTGGCTTACGGAGAAATTGTAATGAAAGAAATAGATAAAAATAAAACTATTCTTTTGCCAGTTGATTCAGAACACTCTGCTATCTATCAATGTTTGAATTCAAGACAATCAAAAATCAAAAGAATTATCTTAACTGCCTCAGGTGGTCCTTTTTTGCATAAAGAGATAACCCCAGAAATCACATCTAAAGAGGCATTGAAACATCCAACCTGGAAAATGGGAGCAAAGATAACTATAGATTCTGCTACCCTTATGAATAAAGGATTAGAAATGATTGAAGCTTCCATACTTTTTAATGTGCCACCAGAGAATATAGAAGTAGTTATTCATCCTCAATCAATAATTCACTCTGCAGTTGAATTCATAGATGGCTCTATAATTGCTCAACTCTCTTCGTCAGATATGAGACTGCCAATCCAATACGCACTCACTTATCCAGAAAGACTTCCTTCTCTTGTAAAGTCATTAAAATTTGATGAGCTGCAGAGACTTGAATTCTTTAAACCTGATTTTAATAAGTTCCCATGTCTTAAATTGGCTTATAAATCAGCTTATGAGGGAGGAACTATGCCTTGTGTGCTTAATTCAGCAAATGAAATCGCTGTTAACTCATTTTTAAGAAAAGAAATTAAGTTCTCTGATATCCCGGTTATCATAGAACAGGTAATGAACACACATCATACTATAAAATCTCCTTCCCGCCTTGGCTCGGCGAGACAGGCCATCTCTGATATAGAATCTGCTGATAATTGGGCAAGAAAAGAAGCATTAACATGGATTTGTGAAAAATATACAAACCCAAAAATAAATAGTGAGGTTGTTTAAAAATAAAAAATCACGAAAACACGGAATTTATATTTAATTCAAAAGAAGATTGTAGTAATTTCTGTGCTTCTTTCTTTTTTCTGTGCTTCCGTGATAAAAAGTTTGCTAAAATAAAATGTTATTAACAATTATTAGTGCCATAATAGCACTTAGTGTCCTTATCATTGTCCACGAATTTGGGCACTTCATTATTGCAAAACGAACTGGAATTAGGGTAGACGAATTCTCTCTTGGACTGGGACCTAAAATTGTTGGTATAAAAAAAGGAGATACAACTTACAGATTATCATTAGTTCCTTTTGGCGGTTATGTGAAACTTGCAGGTATGGAGCCAAAAGAAATAAAAGGAGAGAAAAATGAATTTGCAAGTAAATCAGTCAGAGTTAAGATAGGAGTGGTATCCGCAGGACCAATTTTTAATCTTATATTAGCATTTGTTATTTTCACTCTCTCTTCCTTTATTTTTGGTATCCATGAATTACCGACAAGAATAGTAAAATCTGCTAAATGCCCACAGCTTGAGCCTCTTGATGAAATCATTTCTATAAATGATATTGAAGTAAAAACATGGAATGATATAATAAAAGGTATTTATGAAAAAGATAGTGCCCAGTGTTTAATTAAAAGGAAGGAAGAAAAAATTAATATCACCCTCCATCCAACAGATGAAGGCTTTGGGCTTGAACCTTTAATCCTTCCTATAACTGGAAAAGTAAAAAGAGGAAGACCTGCCTGGAAAGCAGGCATTAGAGAAAACGACTTGATAACTAAAATAAATAATAAAGAAATACAAAGCTGGACAAATCTTACTTCAATAATTCAAAAAAACTTAGGAAAAGAAGTATCTATTGGCTGGCTACGGGATGGAAATTATATGTCTGCTAAGGTAATCCCTGAAAAAGGTCAAATACCTACAGAAGATAATAAGTTAAAAGATGTAGGAATGATTGGAATACAGATGAAGACCGTGAGAAAACCAATTGAAATTGGGACATTTAAAGAGGGCTTCTTAAGAACTACAGGCACTATTGTGCTTACATTTTCATTCTTGAAAAAACTTATAACCCGTGAGGTTTCATCTAAAGCACTTGGTGGTCCACTCTCAATTGTAAGATTTGCAGGCTGGAGTGCAAGACGGGGAATAGAAATTTTTATAAGTTTCGTCGCCTTCATTTCAATACAGCTTTTTATCCTCAACCTTATCCCTTTCCCACCCCTGGACGGGGGACAAATTCTTCTTATTATAATTGAAAAGATAAGAAAAAAACCAATCTCAGAAAAAACAATAAACTTAATTCAAAATATTGGCTTTGCGTGCCTTATGTTGCTTATACTATATGTAACAATGAACGACATCCTGAGAATAATTAAATAAAAACCCACAAGATTTTCAACCACGAATTTCACGAATGAGAAAATTTCAGACGCTGATTTACACAGATGCCCACAGATTATGAATGAAGCATAAGTCCAAATACTTATGTATTAACCGCAAATGGACGCAGATACACGCTGATTATTTGAGAATAAATGAATTTTCTATTATCTGTGTTCATCAGCGTTTACCTGCGGTTTCAGAAGGGGTTTTAGAGGGGGTGATAATTATTTTTAGTGTTTGTAGATTCTTTAGCTATAAGGATTTACGAATGCTAAATAGCCTCACAAGCCTAAGGAAGTGTTGCTTTTCTTCTTGGCCCACGCACTCCGCACCTATGCATAAGTGCAGGGCATTAGCAAGATTTTTCTTGACAAATTGATTTTTGAGGATTATACTATGACATAATGAAAGATAGATATGAAATTGCAAGCGAAAAGATGAAAGCACTTACTAATTCAAAGCGTCTCCAAATAATAGCAGGTCTTATTGAAAATGAATGCAATGTCACCAAGATACAGAAAAAATTAGGTCTACCCCAGTCTATAATCTCTCAACATCTTAGAATATTAAGATATAAAGGCATCGTTGAGGGAAGGAGAGAAGGAACAAAAATATGTTATAAAGTAGTGGATAAATGTATTATGAAAGTTGTAGAATGCCTAAAAAAAGAAATAAAATAAAATTTTTTTTCTTGCAAATATCTAATTATGCTAATATATTATTATTTTATTATGCTAATGTTAATATGATACAATTATCCTTGGAGTTAGTAGCAAATCCCATGAAGCACAGGGGTATCAAAAATGAAGGGGGGAGAGATGATATGTAATATAATGATACACGAAGGAGTATATCTAAAACAAGGGTGTCCCATTAGGATACCCTATTTATTTTGGTAATGAAATTTAAAAGTTTTCTATATTTATTTATCTTATTAATCTTGATATGGCTCACTCTTACTTCAACTTTTCATCTCCAAGAATTGACAGTAGGGATTCTGGTCAGCTTTATTCTCGCTCTTAGCTTAACTGAGAATTACATTGATTTAGGGCTTCCAGCATTAAGTGCAAAGAAAATTATGTTTTTTATTTTCTATATAGTTATCCTCTTTAAGGAAATAATAATGGCAAATCTGGATGTAGCTTACAGGATTTTACATCCTAAAATGCCTATAAAACCAGGGATTGTAATTATCAGGACTGGGCTCAAATCTGATATTGCAAAAATGGTTCTTGCTAATTCTATAACTTTGACTCCAGGGACATTTACTCTTGATATTTTAGGTGACAATCTTCTTATTCACTGGATAAATGTAAAAGCAGAAAATATAGATGAGGCAACAAAAATTATAGGAGAAAAGTTTGAAAAGTATTTGAGGGTAATATTTGGATGAATATTTTTTTCTTAGTGTTCATAGGCTTAGGAATTATTCTTTGTCTCTTAAGAATGATAAAAGGACCTACTACTCCAGATAGAGCAGTTGCAGTTGATACTATATCAACTATTACTACTGCTCTTTTAGTTTTTCTTGGCTTCATTTTTAAGAGATATATCTATTTGGATGTTTCCCTTGTTTATGCAGTTTTGACTTTTATAGGAGTAATAGCTATTGCAAGATATTTAGAAAAGGGAATTTAAAATGCATTTGGCAGGTGGAATAGTTACAGGAATTGGAACAATATTTTTATTCCTTGGTGGTTTAGGGGTATTCAGGTTGCCTGATGTCTATAATCGGCTACAGGCAGGCACAAAATGCACTACTCTTGGTGCTTTCCTTACTATTATTGGTGTGGGAATAATGGAACCATCCTGGTTCTGGAAAACTTTACTTATTGGTATATTTATTCTTCTTACTAATCCAATTTCTAATCATGCTCTGGGTAGAGCAAGTTGTAAGAGTGGCGTTCCTCTGTGTAAAAAGAGTGTAGTGAATAAGAGTAAAGATTTTTGTAAAGGAGAAACAAAGTGATTTTTGTCTTTCTTTTAGTATTTCTTATGCTTGCAGGGGCAATTGTTGCCTCTATTTTTAAGGATTTGATGAACTCAGTTATTGCAATGGCATTAGTAAGTTTAATAGCTTCTATCCTTTTTTATTTTTTACAGGCTCCTGATGTTGCTATGGCTGAAGCATCTATTGGGGCAGCTTTGACCACTGCTATCTTTATTATTGCTATAAGAAGAACAAAAAGACATGAAGAATAAATGAGAAAAATAATTAGTCTTATATTATTGGGTATAGTGTGTGTAGGGATTATATTTGCCCTTTACAGTATTCCTTTTGGAAAGGATAAGATTAAAGTTGGGAAACACTATATCTATAATGGTATAAAAGAGACTGGGGCAGTAAATATTGTCACCTCAGTAGTTTTAAACTATCGTGGTTTTGATACTCTGGGTGAGGTTACTATCCTTTTTATCGCTGCTCTGGGGTTAGGAGTAGTTTTATACGGAAAGAAAAAGAAAAGAAAAGAAGGTTTAGAACCAGCAAGTTTGGTTCTTTATACAGGTTGTCGGTTCCTGTTCCCTTTAATATTACTCTTTGGGGCTTATATTTTCATTCATGGACATCTTACCCCAGGCGGAGGATTTCAGGGTGGTGCAATCATTGCTTCTGGGTTTCTATTAAGTTATTTAGGTTGTCCAAGGAAATGGATTAGCAAAGAAAGATTTAACATCACAGAATCTTTAGGGGGATTAGTTTTCGTGATAATGGGCTTAATTGGATTAACTATTGGAGGCTATTTTTTGAGTAACTTTCTCCCTAAAGGAATAGCCAATACTCTTTTCAGCGCAGGGATTATTCCTATTCTTTACTGTGCTGTCGGATTTAAGGTCGGAGCAGAATTAGCAGGAATAATTTATAACATGATAGAATGAACTTCCTGTCAAATAATATTTATTACATTGGTTGTTTTGGTCTTATATTTATTGGTCTTTATATTGTCTTGACAAAAAAGAACTTAATTAAGGTAATAATCGGGATTAACTTCATTGATACTGGTGTAAATTTGTTTCTTATAACTATTGGCTATATTCGGGGGGGAACTGCACCTATATTTTCTCGTCCGGGTCTAAACCCTGAGAGAATGGTTGACCCCATTCCTCAGGCACTTGTTTTAACAACAATTGTTATAGGAGTATCTGTATTAGCATTGGCACTTTCTCTTGCTATACGATTATATCATCATTATGGAACACTTAATCTTCGTAAAATAAGGGAGCTAAAGTGGTAAGGTAAAAAATGTAAAAATTAAAAATATCTTTGATATTTAATGTTTGATATTTGATTTGATTATGGTCTGGGTCCAATTATATATTTTTGATATTTAATATGTAATTTTGATTTTTAATATTTAATTTTTGATATTATGATGTTGAGTCCTGTACTTTTAATTGCAATTCCTCTGGGGTTTTCTTTTCTTGCCCCTTTATTAAAGAAAGGTGCAAAGTATATTCCACCTATTGCAATGTTGTTTAATTTAATTTTATCTATATTACTTGTTCCTCAAGTTATGAGAAAGCCTATAATTGTCCTATTGGGTGGTGGATGGCCTCCTCCTTTTTGCATAAATTTAGTAGCTTCTCCTTTGGGAATTTTACTGGCTCTTTTGATTTCTCTTGTGGGGTTTTTGGTTTCTATATATGCTATAGCTTACATCAAGGAAGGAGCTACAGAGAAATACCATACTTTATATCTTTTACTTCTCACAGGAGCAACTGGTATTGTCCTTACTGGTGACATATTTAACCTTTTTGTATTCTTTGAAATCCTGTGTATATCTTCTTATGCTCTCGTAGCTTATAATGGAGACAAGCATGGATTAGAGTCTGCTGTTAAGTATCTTATTCAAGGCTCTATTGGCTCATCATTTATACTTATTGGAATTGCTCTTTTATACGGTCTTTTTGGGACTCTTAATATGGCAGATATTGCTAATAATATAAGTTATCACAGCCTCCAGTCTCCAACTTTATATGTAGCACTTGCTTTTTTCATCACTGGCTTTGGTGTTGAGGGAGCCATTTTTCCATTAAATGCCTGGTTACCTGATGCCCACTCAAGTGCGCCATCTACAATTAGTGCAATCCTATCAGGAATTGCAATAAAGACTGGGGTATACGCTATAGCAAGAGTAACTTATACTTTATTTAGTGCAAAGGGATTTATGATTTTTATCGCTACTATTGGTATAATAACCTTGCTTATTGGTGAGATGTCTGCACTTGGACAAAAAAAAGATATAAAAAGAATGTTAGCCTATTCATCAATTGGTCAAATTGGTTTAATAATTTTTGCCTTTGGCATAGCTACCTATTATGGAATATTTGGTGCTCTATTCCAATTAGTAAATCATGCTTTAGCTAAATCCTTACTCTTTTTAGCATCAGGGTATATGATTTATAGGGTAGGCTCTAAAGAGCTTTCTGCATTTGAAGGGTTAGGCAAGAAAATGCCTTTGAGTTCTCTTGTCTTTACAATTGGTGCATTCTCATTAATTGGTTTACCACCATTTGCTGGGTTTATGTCAAAAATTTCAATAATAAGTGCTGGTATTAAAGCTAATAATACTGCATTATTTGTATTTGTGATTATTGTTTTGTTCGCCACTATTATTGAGGGATGTTATTTCTTTAGAGTGGTTCAAAATTTATATTTTAAAAAAAGTAGGGATCCCGCACACAATTGTGTGCGGGACGGTTGTCCGACAACTCAGAAATCAGAGATGCCAATATCTGCTTTAATACCAATTATCATTTTGGCATTGTTGATTGTAGCCATTGGCATTTATCCTCGGCTCGTAACTGGAATAATTGAGAGTGCAGCAATAGGGCTGATGGATAAGGTAGGCTATATTCATCAGATATTGGGAATCTTTTGACAGGATTAACAAGATTTTTATAAAATATATTTTAATCCTGTAAATCCTGTATGTGAGGTCAGGAGTTTCCTCCTGACCCACTAGGAGCTTGTCTGAAAACTACAGATTTATCGCGAAATCGCGAAGTATTGAAAACGCGAAATTGTCTGAATGATTGTAAATAAAGGAATTAATTTTTTCGCGCCTTCGCTCTTTCGTGTTTTCGCGATAATTTTTTGACTTTTCGGACAGACTAGGAACATTATGATTCTTATAACTATATTATTAATTGCTTTTGGAGGAGCATTTGTTACTTATTTAGCTGGTAAAATTTCTGGTAAATTGCGGAATATTTTGGCAGTACTCGTTTCTTTGGCGCTTGTTGTCTTAATTAGCTTGATTTATAGACGCGAAATTAGTAGAGAGTATTATACCTTGCCTTTCTTAAATTTAAAACTTATTTTAATGTCAAATCCGTTATCCTGGTTCTTTGCTATTATTATTGCAGGCATTGGCTTATTGTCCATCCTGTATTCTTTAGAATATATGAAAGATAAAGAAAGATTAGATTATTATTATTTTACCCTGCTATTTATCAACGCAAGTATGCTGGGAACTGTGATAAGCGGTGATTTATTATCATTCTTCATCTTCTGGGAAATAATGAGCTGGTCCACTTATCTCTTAATTAGTTATAAAGGTGGTAAGGCAATAGCGGCTGGTCTAAAATATATAATTATGTCAATCATTGGCTCGCTTGCCATGTTGCTTGTAATTATCAGTTTATATAGTAGATATGGTACCATGGAAATCTCGGCTATCGCTTCTTATATGCAAACAGCTTCTATTGGCTACACACTTTTTATTTTGATTACATCCTCCCTGTCCTTTGTCATTATTAATGCATTTTGGCCGCTCCATACGTGGCTGCCTGACGCCCACGCGGAGGCTGTATCTCCGTTCTCATCGGTGCTCTCTGCAGTGCTGGTGAGAAAGGGAATATATGGACTTTACCTATTTATGTATGTAATATTGGGGCTTAATATCTTGAACAAGTTGCATGTTGGATTTATAAGTTTTAGCTCTGTGCTTTGCGGAATAGGTGCCGTTACTATAGTCTTTGCAGCTTTCACTGCCCTTGTCCAAGAAGATTCCAAAAGAATCCTTGCCTGGAGTACTGTAGGACAGGGCGGTTATATGCTTTTGGGAATCGTGTTCGCTACAGCTTCAGGTATGACTGGTGGTATGTTTCACGTCTTAAACCATTGTATCTATATAGCCTTGCTATTCTTTGTTGCCGGAGCAATAGAACATCGAACAGGTGGAATAAGAAATATAAATGAACTTGGGGGCTTAATTAAAAGGATGCCCGTTACTTTCATAGCCGCATTGGTAGGTATTTCTGGTTTGATTGGTATCCCATTAACCAATGGCTTCGTCTCTAAATGGTTAATATATAAAACATTAATTTTAGGAAATCATCCTTTTTTGGCGTTTGCTGCATTTGTGGGAACATGGGGAACAGTCTTATATGGATACAAGTTTATTCATAATATATTTTTGGGTCAGTTGCCAGAAAAATATAAGCACATTAAAGAAGCGCCTCTTTTAATGCAATTGCCTATGATTTTATTAACTGTAACAGTCATTTTATTCGGTGTCCTGCCTGGAATTCCATTAAGAGTAATTAGTGCTATCCAAAGACAAGTTGCCTTACCTCCTCTTCAAACTACTTTATTTGGAATACCAAAAGAAGCTGGGGAACTGAACATGATTAATGTTCTTTTCGCAATCTTAATATCCTGTTTCATCGTTTGGTTATTATTCAGGAGAGCCGCAAAATCTGTACCCGTCCAGCAGGATGATAGTTATGCCGCAGGGTCTTATGTTCCAAAAGAAAAATACCATTACACTGTCAATTTCTATAATCCACTATCTAAAATGATTACTCCTTATTTGAGGGATGTGGCATCTCTATTTTATCTAAATATCGCCAGAGGCACGCAGAGAGTATGTAATATAATAAGACGGGTATATGTCGGAGAGGTAGGTTATTATGCAATGTATATAGTCCTGTTCTTAGCATTTTTAATCTTTATTCAAATGTTTTTTTAAAATGATTAAAGCTATATTGGGAACTTTTTGACAGGATTAACAAGATTTTTATAAAATATATTTTAATCCTGTAAATCCTGTCCATATTTTATGAAAAGCATTGAAATAATTGTCCCTCCTGTTTTAGCATTTATAATAGGGCTGTTCTTCTTAGGTCTATTCAGAAGAATTATGGCAAGAATTCACTGGCGATATGGTCCCCCATTAATTCAGCCATTAATTGATGTCATTAAACTATTTCATCAAAAAAGTGTCCAGCATGGAATTATGTTTAATATAGGGCTTATATTTTCATTAGCCGGTTCTATAGTCGTAGTTTTGTTTCTGCCTTTTGGTAGAATTTGCCCTTTGAGTGAATCGGGAGGACTTTTAGTAATACTTTATATTATGCTCATCGCACCTCTGGGACTCGCATTGTCAGGAGGCGAAGGAGCTAATCCTAATATTAGTATCGGTATCTCTCGTAAGTTTATCTTGAGTTTGGGATATGAAATACCTCTCCTCCTAATACTTCTTTCTATTATGACCCATTACAAAACTATCTCTCTAATGGAAATAGTAAAAATTCAGCAAAATACAAGCTGGGCACTTCTTTCTTTCCCTCTATTCTTACCTGCCCTTGCCTACCTTCTGATTTTGCCAGCTATACTGGGGGTAAGACCATTTGATGTTTCCTCTGCTCCACAGGAGATCGCCTCAGGCACTATGGTAGAATATGGTGGAAGATATTTGGCTTTAGCAACTATTGAGCATGCTTTTAGTCTATTTATTGGTATTTCACTTTTTGTAAATTTGTTTTTAGGAGGTTCCTGTAATATAGTTGTTTTCTTTATTAAAATGCTCGTCGTGTTTACAATAGGTGTTTTTATTAATGCAGTATTCCCAAGATTAAGGATTGAACAGGCTATTAAATATCTATGGAGATTGCCAGTAGCACTTGCATTCATTGGCTTGATTATAGTAAGCATATTATGACAAATACTAAATTCGAAATCCTAATCATAAAATATAGACAGGATTTACAGGATTAAGATATATTTTATAAAAATCTTGTTAATCCTGTCAAAAGATTCCCAATATCTGATGATTTAGGATTTATATGGAGGAGTGAGGAATGGATAGAAAAGTTATATCAAAATGGTTTAAAGAACCTGAAAAGATGGGTCACAAATACTCATTATGGGTAATATATTTTTGCACCGGCTGTGGTATCATTGAAATACCACCAGTTATAACCTCGCGCTGGGATGCAGAACGATTTGGTATCATCCCCGTGGCTACACCAAGACAAGCAAATCTATTCTTAATTACCGGATATGTCTCAGTAAAAACATTAAAAGCCATCATAAGAACCTATGAACAGATGCTTGAGCCTAAATATACGGTGGGTTTTGGCTCCTGTCCTATAAATGGTGGTATGTATTGGGATTCGTATAATACAATAAAAAAACTGGATAAATACATCCCTATAGACGGTTGGATTTCCGGATGTATGCCCAGGCCTGAAGCAGTATTTATCGCAATTACCCATCTCTGGACTATGATTGATAAA
>JAGMCI010000049.1 GCA_023129325.1 Caldifarciminota bacterium | reverse complement strand
GAAGATAAGACAAAAGAACAACTTATAAATGAAATAGTAGAATTGCATAACCGGATTGCTGAATTGGAAAAATCAGAAACTCAAGGCAATATAGCAGAGCTTGAAAACATGGAGCGTCGTCTTTACCTGGAAGCAGTGCTAACCAATGCACCTGATGCCATTATTACAATGGATGCTCAGCACAAGACAATTATGTGTAATCAAGGAGCAGAGGAACTGTTTGGATATTCCTGTGATGAGATGATAGGCAGAGATATTGACGATTTGATTGCTGGAGCAGATAAATTTGAAGAAGCAAGGGATTATAGTAAATTGGTGCTTGCTGGGAAAAATGTGTCAGCTACAGAGTCAGTTCGATATCGGAAAGATGGTTCTCCTGTAGAAGTGATGGTAGCAGGTTCACCAATATTTATTGGTAATAAATTAGTCGGAGCTGTCGCAGTATATACAGATATAACAGAGTTGAAACGAATGAAACATGAAATTGAAGAATACTCTCAGGAACTTGAACATAAGGTAGAACAATTGCAGAAGCTCAACGAGGAGTTATCCCAATATACTTATGCAGTTTCTCATGACCTCCGAGCTCCTCTTCGTGCACTGATTAACTATAGCCGTTTTTTACAAGAAGATTTTGTTGATAAACTAAATGAAATCGGAAAGGATTATATTCAGAGCATTGCAGAGAATGCTTTATATATGGAAGAATTGGTAGTTGATCTTTTGGAATATTCACGGATAGGTAGGATAAAGCCAAAGATAATTGAGGTGGATCTTGGCAAACTTTTAGATAATATTGTTTCTAAATTGCATCCTGGAGAGAATATTCAGGTAACATTACCCAAAAAAATGCCTATAATTCAAGCCAGCGAGTTGCATCTGGAGCAAATATTTTCCAATCTGCTATCAAATGCATTTAAGTTTAATAAGACCCCAAAACCACAAATTACAGTTGAATGTTTGGATAAAGATAATGTTTGGGAATTCGCTGTCAGGGATAATGGAATAGGCATTGACCCTAAATATTTTGATAAAATATTTGGAATTTTTCAAAGACTACATACCCAGGAGGAATACGAAGGAACAGGTATAGGCTTGGCAATCGTTAAAAAAGCTATTGAAGAACAAGGGGGCACAGTTTGGATAGAATCAACACCTAATAAAGGTAGTGTGTTTTCATTTGCCTTGCCAAAAAAGAATATAGAACAGTTTGGTAAACAAACAAGTAAAGCTAAAGAATAAATATTTATTTCTAAGGATATTTAGGATGAGTAATGGATAATAAGTGGAAAGATTTTCCTGTTCTTCTTGTTGAGGATAATAAGCATGATGTTATTTTTATCAAGCGTGCCTGGAAGCTTCATAAAATTACCAATCCACTCTTTGTAGTGCCGCATGGAGAAGCGTGTCTTCAATTTCTTCGTCATGAAGGAGATTATACTAATCCTGAAAAGTTTCCAAGACCTGGGATTATATTGATGGACATCCGAATGCCAGTAATGGATGGAGTTGAATGCCTTAGCATTCTTAAGAATGACCCACAACTTAAGACAATTCCAGTGATTATGCTTACTACATCAAAAGAGGAGGAAGATCGTTTGAGAAGTTATCAGCTTGGCTGCAATACATTTATCCAAAAACCAGTTGACTTTGAAAATTTTTCAAACGCCATCCGTGAGATACAAATATACTGGACAATGTCTGAATTACCATAAGAAAATAAATGAATCACAAATTCACCCCGTTAGACGCTTGTTATCTAATGGGATGCTATCTAACGGGGCAAGCACAAACTCTCATAAACTTCCTAATGAGTCGGGATGAATAAAGAATAAAAAAATATTTGTACCTGTTCGTGTCCCCTCCCCGTTCCCAATTTAATTGGGAATCTCGGTGATAATTAGGAGTCGTGGCAAATCCGCCAGCTGGCGGATAGGAGAATAAATTATGAAAAAAAAGATAAACATTCTTATGATTGAAGACTTTAAGCACGACTACCTTGTGATGGAAAGAACCTTACAAAAAAGTGATATTGAATGCAAAATTGAATGGGTTCAGCGAGGAGAAAAGGGAATTCAAAAGTTTAAGTCAGGCTTATTTGATATTGTTATAATTGACTATAAACTTCCTGATGAGAATGGACTGGAGGTTTTTCGAAGAATTAAGAAAATAGGAATAGATATTCCTGTTGTCTTTATCGCTGCTTCAGGAAATGAATGTATCGCAGCTGAAGCAATCAAGTTAGGTGCTCAGGACTATATTGTTAAGGACCCTTTGGGTAGGTATCTTGATGTCCTTCCCGGCGTGATAAAAAAGGCTCTGTCCCAGTGGGAAGCTGAACAAGAACGCAAGCAGGCAGAGAAGGCATTGAAAGCTACAAATGAAAAATTAACAATGCTGGCTCAAACTGTAACCAGTATGAAAGAATATGTCAGTATTACTAATATGGATGACAAGATTATTTTTGTCAATCAAGCTCTTTTGGATAAATATGGATATAAAAGAGATGAAATACTTGGCAAACCAACCGAGATACTCCGTTCTACTCATAATCCCAAAGACAAAGGAAAAGAGATTTACACCGAAACCCTTAAAGGAGGGTGGAGGGGCGAACTTCTTAACCAAACAAAGGACGGAAAAGAATTTCCAATAGAACTATCAACCTCGATTCTGAAAGATGAAAATGGTAAAAGCGTAATATTAATTGGAATAGCTGTTGACATAACAGAGCGCAAGCAAGCAGAGCAAATCCAATCAGTACTATATAATATTGCTGATGCAACAAATACAACTAAAGACCTCAATGAATTATTCGTAGCAATCAGAGAATATCTTGGTACAATTGTAGATACTACAAATTTCTATATTGCTCTTTATGATAAGGAAACTGATATTATTTCTCTTCCATATGCAATTGATGAGATGACCCAATATACTTCATTTCCTGCCGGAAAAACTCTTACTAGTTATGTAATTAAATTGAGTAAATCTCTTCTTGCTACCCAAAAAGTTCAAAATGAATTAATAAATTCTGGTGAAGTTGAAATATTAGGGGAACCTTCAAAGGTTTGGTTGGGAGTCCCATTAAAAAGAGGTAAAAATATTATAGGTCTTATTGCTGTTCATAGTTATAAAGATCCGAATCTGTACACAGAAAAAGATAAGCATATTCTGGAATTTGTTTCAGGTCAGATTGCTGTTGCAATTGAACGCAAGCAGGCGGAGAAGGCACTTAAAGAATCTGAAGAAAGGTTATCAGCTATTTTTGAGAGTGCTAGAGATGGGATAGTTTTAGTAGATAAAACAGGTAAAATTATCAAAATGAATGAAAGAATTACTGAAGTTGCTGGGTATACTCAAGAGGATATTGTTGGAAATCATCTTTCTCTTATGAAGATGTTTACACTAAAAGACTTACCAAGGCTGATGACTGATTTTGCTAAAATCATTGCAGGAGTTGAGGTTACTCCTATAGAATATAGGCTAAAAACAAAAAAAGGCTTAATATTATATGTTGAAATTCATGGTTCTGCTGTGAAAGAAAATGGAAAGATTGTTGGCGCTGTAGGTCTCTTAAGAGACATAACTGAGCGCAAGCAGGCAGAGGAACAGATAAAAAAAGACCTAAAAGAGAAAGATGTGATGCTAAAAGAAATTTATCATAGAGTTAAGAATAATATGCAAGTTATCATAAGTCTTCTTAATCTACAATCCAGAAATATAAAAGATAATAATGTTAAGGAAATGTTCAATATTTGCAAGAATCGTATTTTTTCGATGTCATTAGTTCATGAAAGACTTTATGGCTCAAAAGATTTAGCAAGTATTGATTTTCAACCATACATAAAAAGTCTTACTACACATCTATTAACCACTGCAAGAGGAATTGCTTCCAATATTCAAATTGATGTCAATGCCGAAGATATTACACTCGATGTAAATAAAGCAATTCCATGCGGTTTGATAATTAATGAACTTATCTCAAATGCTTTTAAACACGCTTTTCCCTTCACTGCGGACAAGCCAAAAGCGATAAAAGGTAAAGTTAATGTTAAAATGTATAAAGATAAAGAAGGTAAATATAATTTGATTATACAAGATGATGGGATAGGATTTCCAGAAGATTTAGATTTCCGAAATACTCAATCGCTTGGTTTGCAATTAGTAATGGGTCTTACTCAACAAATTGATGGTAATATTGATCTTGAAATAGATGGAGGTTCAAAATTTAAGATTGTGTTTTAATAATAAAATATAACGAATCATTTAGTGATAGAATTTAAACCGATTTCCTTTATAATATTATAAGTAATCCACCAGCTCCGAGACGGAGTCCCGATAAATCGGGTCTGGCGGATAGGAGAATAAATTATG
>JAGMCI010000048.1 GCA_023129325.1 Caldifarciminota bacterium | reverse complement strand
TGACGAATCGGAGCAAGTCTGTCATTCTGAACTTGTTTCAGAATCTCCTTCTTTTATATTAATTGCTTCAACCAATAAGTCTGTAGCCGAGGGCTTTAGCCCTCGTTTATCTTTTTAATCTGATGTGTTTTGGAGTGCAAAATCGGTGATTTTGCCACAGACTTTATTAGCCTTACTAAACTTGTCATTCTGAACTTGTTTCAGAATCTCCTTATTTTATCAGTGTTAACCCCGTTTCCGTGTGGAACGGGTGAACCCTTTCCTTGTCATTCTGAGCGAACGAAGAATCTCAACATACTGCTCAGGGCAGGCTTTGTAAAGGGTAGAGTTGAAGCCCTCGCCTCGCTGAAGCTTCGGCCCGCATTGACTCGGCGAGACAGGTGGGCGAGGCAGGCGAAGCGGGTCCGCTTCAACTCCCATAATTTGCATTACCCTTATCATTCTGACCCTTTCCCTGTCATTCTGAACTTGTTTCAGAATCTCCTTCTTTTATATTAATTGCTTCAACCAATAAGTCTGTAGCCGAGGGCTTTAGCTCTTGTTTATCTTTTTAATCTGCTGTGTTTTGGAGTGCAAAATCGGTGATTTTGCAACAGAATTTTTAAGGGAAAATCTAAAAACCCATTTACAAAAAATAGTAGGATGTTACCAATCTTCCGCTTGCCTTGCCTACGAACTATAAAAAATGCTTCTTCTATTTTATCTCTGTCCTTTTCCTTATTATACTATTGTTCTTTAGAGTATTTTTCTTGTCAATGGAATGCGATTTATCGAGGCAAGTTGGGACAGGTTTCTGTGTAGGGTTACCGGTCTTTAATAGTTTAGAGACCCATCTCGGAGTTCTAAATTGGGCCCAGACATAAAAGATTAAAGCTAAAATAGCTATAACTATTGTTATGAACTGTAATCTTCTATTTTGGAATGCCAATGTTAAATTGCTATGGATCCCTAATGCATGTACTAGGTCTTGTAATTGTTTATTTGCTTCTTGCTCATAATTCTCTAAATCTTTTACTTTGCCCTCTATGCCTTCTGCCATTTGGGTTAACCTTCCCTTCGTACATTTTTCAGATAAGTATAGCTCTACTTTGCGATATTGCCACTTTTTTGAGGCAAAAGTTTTTTTTGCTTCGGCAAGCATAAAATCTATAAGTTCTCTTGGAAACTCTTCATAAAGGAATCCAAGCCCCACGTATGGTGTGTCTTGAGGACGAGTAGTTATCTCGGTTTTAATTTCATCAATTATTACAGCTATATCATGCAGTAATTTTTGAACTTGCTCCTTTAATATTAAACACTCATAGTGAACTCGTTGCATTCTTCGTGAAAGAGTTTTCATCTTATTGATATTTCCTTTACAGCCTCTCAGCTCTTGGTAAAGACTATCGATTTGTTTGGAGATAGACTCTAATTTACCTTGATAGTTCTCAATGATGTTAGATAACATGCGAAGTGTCCAGTTCATTTCAATTATTCTGCTACCTGCTATGTCAAAAGGTGTCAATAATGGAAGGTCTTGTAATTTGGTATGTAATAGTGCCTTTCCGTCAGTTGGGAGGTATCCTGTGAGGTCAACAAAGTATTTATTGCTAAATATATAATTATTCCCAATAATAGAAGGAGTTGTTAGATACCAAAACTTAAAGTAGAAATTTGTATTCTTAATAAACTCAATGGGGTTAGGGGTTTTAGGTACGCTAATAGAGAGGTATTCAAACCGTTCTGAACTGCCCAAAAATTCTGTGAAATACTCCTTTAATTCAGCACTTGCACGGTCAACAAACTCTCTGTCAATCCATCTACTACCGATATATCCTTGGAAAAGAATGTATCCTGTGATTCCTTTGAACTCATAGAGAGTAACCCATACAAGATCGAAACAGGAGTGATTTTTGCGTATATCCTTGATAAATTCATAGTCCGATTGACTCTCGATTAGAAAATCTGTCTTTTGTCTATGCCCTCTCCCACAAGAACGCACTCGAAATTTCCCATGTTTTTCAAACAGATAACGTTTTAGCTCTTTCTTTTCTTGGATTGAACATTTACGACTTAATATTAAAACACAAGCACAAATATGTACTTTCCCATCTTTAAAGTAGCTACCCCCCTGCTTTTTTTCTTCTGTATGGTCTCTATGTTTCTTGGCCTGTGACTCCGCCATGTTACCTCCTTCCTTGTTTTTTCGATGGACAGTGGTATCGTCCTCCACCCATTGATAGTAGCTATTTCCCCATGCCCAATCTTTCCCTGCTTTAAGAGAAATTCCTACCAACAAACATGTTACAATAATTATATTCATTATAACACATACACCTAATCTCCTTTAAATAATAAAATAATAATGGGGACGGGGGTTCATTTTCTATGAAGTATCTCCACCATTATCGCTTCATTAATTATACTTATATCCTCTGAAATGCCAAGCCTTTCCGCAAACACGCTGTTATATGAAATTCGGCTTGGTGGCTATTTTTCTCATTGTTTTTTTTATTTTACTAAAACATTTAATTTTCCTTCTCTTTCCTGTCAGTAAACAGTTTCACAATTTCCAATATTCCAGAGTTCAAATGGTTTTGCAGATTTCTCGTATAATTTCTTTTTGCTCATATTTCTGTCCCTTTTTTTATAATTTCCACATAATCCGAAAAGATGTATTTCTTATACCTTTGCTTACCTGTTATCTCTTTTATAATTCCAATCTTTTCAAATTTTTTGACCAATTCATTCGCAGTATCTTTGTGGATATTTAACACTTCAACTATGTTTTTTACATCAATCACTGGGTTTTTAAAAAGTAAATCTATAAGTTTTACAGCATAGATACTTGAAATAGAATTTTCGTAAAGTTTTGTTATCAAGTCGTCTTTTAATTTGATTATTTCCCTTGCAGTATTAGTTGCCTCTTCTGAAATTTCGCTTATGCCTTTCAAAAAAAATCTTATCCATTCTTCCCATACACCTTCTGTTCTCACCCTCATCAACAAATCATAATATTCTGTTCTATTCTTCTTAAAATAGAAACTGAGATACAGAAGAGGTTTTGATAGTATTTCCTTCCAGTATAGATAAAAAGTTATGAGAAGCCTTCCAATTCTACCATTACCATCAAGAAAAGGATGTATTGTTTCAAATTGGGAATGGATAAGAGCAATTTTGATAAGTGGTGGAATGTTATTTTTACTGAGAATAAATTTCTCCAGATTTCCTATAAGTTCTAATACCATTCCAGGCGGTGGTGGCACAAATGTTGCTTCATTTAATGAAGCCCCAGAAGGTCCAATCCAGTTTTGCGTCCTTCTGAATTCACCAGGTGCCTTATGCGTTCCCCTTGTTCCCTTGATTAAAATCTTATGTATTTCTTTAATAAGTCTTAGAGACAATGGAAATTTCTCAAGTCTTTCTATTCCGTAGTTTAATCCTTTGATATAATTTACAACCTCTTTAATATCATCTATATCTTCTTTTGGTGTTAAATCAGCCTCAAATTCCAGAACCCCTTCTAATGATGCTTGAGTTCCCTCTATTTGTGAACTCAAAAGAGCCTCTTTTTTAACATACATTGCAATAAAAAGATTTGGATTGGGTAAGACTGTAACTACCCCATCCAACCTTGCAAGTGCTCTATCTGCCTTTGATATCAAGGTTTGTAATTCACTGCTAAATTTAATAGGAGGCTTAGGAGGTAGTGCTGCAGGAATAAATGCTCTGTATCCCTCTACTTGTCTCACATACCTTCCAGTCTTTTTATTCATCTGAGTCTCCAATCTCCGACTTAAATCCAAATTCATGGACTAAGTCGGCAATATCCGACTTAAAATGCGGATTATACTTATAAGTCGGATATCCCCTGCTTATATGAAAAGAAAAGAGAAGCATCCAAATTTTGCTTCATTAATTATACTTATATCCTCTGAAATGTCAAGCCTTTTTGAATTTTCCCACAACAGCATATAATGTTCTGCATGTTTTCAAAGTGCTGAAGGCACGAAACCAGATACGCTCTATTATACGCCGTTGGTAATGTATTCATAACTTTTACCCCAATTTCGGTTTAACTTTTTTAACTAATTTCTTGTAGTTCCTTTCTAGTTTCAGCCAGTTAGAAATATTTAGATGCCTACCTTCTTCTTCCCCTATATCCGCTAATGCATCCAAATAATAATCTACGATGTCTATGACCTCAAAGTAATATTTCTCTATTTCCTTTCTTTTAATTAACTCAAAATCGTTGTTTATGAAATCTTCAATTTTCATCTTCCCCAATTCTTCTCTAATTTTATCTAAGTCGTCAGAAAGAAACTTATTATCTAACTTCAATAAAGGCAAACCCATCAGTCCCAAAATTACATCTGTGGAAGAGTTTGCAGATAAAAAATTATATTTAACCAAATTCTCCTGCTTCTTCTCTGCGATGAACTCTTCTAATTTATAAGCAAGCATAAGTTTCTTTGCTAAAAGTTTTGACCCCCTTGATTCGTCAAATATTTGTTCGTAATACCCGCCATTGTCCTCTTCTAAGAATGCTAAATTTCTCCTACCTCTTGAGCTAACAGGAATTTGGAGGAAGAGGGACAAATAAGACAATGCTACATCAACATTGCTAATTTTTCTGTAGGCATTTCTTTTGTCCTGAATTTTATACTTGCTCTTATTCGCCGTTTCGTTCCAAGCGTTTCCTTTTTTATCATAAAAAACTCTCCTTCTATCAAATTCTTCAAATAAGTGATTTTGAACCCCGTCATTTGAATGCAAGTCTCTGCTACTTATAGCATTCTGCTTATTGCTTGCCACGGCAATCTTATTTGAAATCTCCTGTATATATTGCCTTTCTGATATGACAGAAAGTTTAAGTATTAAAACGAGATCAGGATCTATATTTAGAACTCTTTCTAAGGCTCTTGTTGTTTGACAACCATTAACTATCTGAAAATCTTTTATTTTCAAACTTCCATTTGAGATTTTATAGCTGCTACATATACCATTAATCCCATTGTTTAAAAACCAGAAATTAGATTTATCCCCTTTTTCATATTCTCCTTTGATTGTTTTATTTATTGGGCCTCTAAATCCTTTAAAATATCTAACATTTAATTCAAATAGCTTGAAATCATTTTGCTTTAATGCTTCTTTTAAACTCTTTGCCCTAATTGATGCTACGACAGATTTTACCATAACCTTTTTATCTCTATTTAGTCCTATGTAAAAATAATCTTCGCTCTTTTCAAAAATCTCGCCATCTTTATACTCAAGAACCACCTTATTTTTTGGTAAAGAGATATTATCATAAAGCACTTCTAAGTCATCATAGCTATACATTTTAAATGATACTAATGATACTGTTGTATAATCGTTTTTCAGATTATCAATTGTGCTTTCTAAACGACTCTCAAAATAGTTCCCAATATAATAAAAAGTTATACTTCCCTTATCCTGAAGAATGGGGCTTATTTCATTCTTTATTAATTGCCCAAGTTTTTTATTAAGATTAATATTCTCTTCTCTTTTTCCTAATAACCAATCTAAAAAAGTTTTTGTCTTCTTAAATTCATTGAAGTCGAAAAGATTGCCCTCGGAATATTTAAACTGAAAAAGGTGTATTTGCTTGTAATTCGTGTTGCATATTACAGCATCGACCCCATAATCGTTAGCTCCATCTGTAACATGACTTTTTATGAAATTATCTAATTCTATATCGCTAATATCCTCAATCTCGACAATTTTTGATATGCAGTTCTTAAGGACAAAATGACCGAAGGCAGTTCCATCATTAGGATAAGAAAATTGCTTTCTTAGATCGGAAACATCTTCTTTTATCTTTTTTATGAGTTCCATACTTCACCTCCAAAATGTTTCTATATCGTGTTTCTACGTATGTAATGGGAATGAGTTCATTTTCTACTCCATGAGTATCTCCACCCTCACTGCTTCATTAATTATACTTATATCCTCTGAAATGTCAAGCCTTTTTGAATTTCTCTATTTTTCTTTCCAATTTTAAATGTGCGGTTTGTATCGCTTTATGTAATTTTTCAGCGAATAATTCTTTTGGTGGTAATTTTGTTAAGTATTCAGCTACTTTTATCCTGTCCTTTGGTAAAAATAGTAATTCAATTTGCTCTTTGCCTTTTTCAGCACAGAGTATGAGTCCAACAGGTGGTTTCTCGCCATCAAGCATTTCATATTTTTCTAAGTATCTTAAGTAAAGTTCCATCTGACCTTTGTAATCTGCTTTAAATTTGCCAAGTTTTAAATCTATTACTATAAAACATCTTAATTTCCTGTGGTAAAATACCAAATCTATATAGTAATCTTCATTATCAACAGTAATTCTTTTCTGCCTTGCCACAAAATAAAAATCTCTCCCAAACTCAAGGATAACTTTTTCAAGGGCATTTAATATGGCTTTTTCCAAATCTTTTTCACCATAAGTATCGTGAAGTTCCAAAAAATCAAGCACATATGGGTCTCTGAAAACCAATTCAGGTGTCATTTTATCTTTCTCTTTTAGTTCTTTTAATTGCATTTTTATAGTCTTTTCTGGAAGTTTTGATAAAGCAGTTCTTTCATAAAGCATACTGTTTATTCTTTCTTGCAATGTGCGTGTGCTCCAGTGTTCCTTCTGACATAGTGTGGCATAAAATTCTCGCTTCATAGCATCATTAATATAAATAAGGGTTTTAATGTGTGTCCAGGATAATCCTTTAAATTCTCTCTGCACTGCGGAGAGAATCTGGTAAGTCTCGTAAAATTTAACCATATGCCATAGACTTTGTTCTGAAAATCCCTTTCCATATTTATATGTCAATTCTCCACTCACTGAGTGGAGAATTCGTTTCCCATACTCAGCCCTATTTGATTTTATTATTTCTTCTTTAACTGTTTTGCCTATGTTCCAGTAGAGGAACACCATCTCCTGATTAATTGTAGTTGCAACTTTTTCCCTCGCCTGTTCAATCAAGTAAGAGATTTTTCCAAAAAGACTTTTCTTCATTTCAATCTTTTTCATTAAATAATCCTTATTAGCGAAATATTGCCTAACTCATTTATATCCAAACCCCACTTCATTAATTATACTTATATCCTCTGAAATTGTCAAGAAAAAGTTACTAATGTCCCGCACATAAGCCGCCTGAGGCGGAATGTGCGGGGACTTTTCCTGACCCCGTACACCTGCCTCGCTCGCCTCGCTGAGGCTTTACCCGCCTTGGCTTGGCGAGACAGGTGGGCGAGGCAGGTGAAGCGGGTCCGCTTCAACTCCCATAATTTGCACTACCCTTATCATTCTGACCCTTTCCCTGTCATTCTGAACTTGTTTCAGAATCTCCTTCTTTTATATTAATTGCTTCAACCAATAAGTTTGTAGCCGAGGGCTTTAGCCCTCGTAACCCCCAGCCTGTAGCCGAGGGCTTTAGCCCTCGTTTATCTTTTTAATCTGATGTGTTTTGGAGTGCAAAATCGGTGATTTTGCCACAGACTTTATTAGCCTTACTAAACTTGTCATTCTGAACTTGTTTCAGAATCTCCTTCTTTTATCAGTGTTAACCCCGTTTCCGTGTGGAACGGGGCCAATCTGTGTCTAAATAGAGGATTTTAGTTGAAGCCTCCACCACAGGGTAGAGTTGAAGCCCTCGCCTCGCTGAAGCTATGGCGAAGCGGGCCAGTCAAGGCGGGAATGTATTTTGTGCGGGGGGTATGTTTTTAATGAGGAATGATTATTTTCTGTAGTCTCTGGCGCTTCTTATTACAACACCTATTATTTCAATGCAAACCTCGTCTTTTGCCGCTACAATAATAGGTTTATAGCCTACCTCATTGTCTGGTCTCAATTCTACGGCTTGTCTTTTCTTGAAGAATCTCCTTACCTCATAAGCATCCTCAATTCGGGCTACCACTATGTCTCCATTTTCTGGTTGCAAGCCTATATCAAATATTACTTCGTCTCCAGATTTTAAGGCTGGATACATACAATTGCCTTTTACAAAAATACCATATAGTCTGCCTTCCCTTTTCCTAACAATACTTCTCGGCAGAACAGCCCAGGAGATAACATTTTCTTCAGGTATTTCCTCAGGAAAACCAGCTGGTACCTCAGCAAGAATGGGAATGTTTGCCTCAGGCTCATACTCTCTTATTTCAGTTCTTTCCCTAAATCCTTCAGGTCTCTTTCCCTTTCCGGCTACCAACCAGTTAAGAGAAACTCTTCCCAATTCAGCAAGCTTTGTTAATGCCTCCGCAGAAGGCTCACTGACATCCCGCTCCCAGGTGCTTATTACATCCTGAGCTACTCCTTCTGGAGTCTTGCGGGTAATCAAAAGCTTCCCAAATTCCCCCTGCGTGAGGGCTAAAATCATCTTCCTGATATAATGTATCCGTTCTCCTAAAGGACTTTTTCCCATTTTTATGACTTTCTTGCTTGTATTATGTATAAAAATAAGTAATAAATTCTATATATATATTATATAATAGTTATTTTAAGTTTGTCAAGGAAAAAATAAAAAATAATGGTAATAATATGTGATTAAATAAATCTAATTGAGGATATTTAGAAATAAAAAATCACGGAAACATCCCGCATTTTGCGGGATAAACTCCATGATGGAAGCACGGAATTTATGTTTTGAGACTGAGGCTCATCTCCGCCATAGGCGGATCCGCCTTTGGTGGAAGCCTTCGGCTGAAATGATAGGTTCTGTGATTCTGTGATAAAATAAGGGTTTTAGAGAAGGTGATTGTTCGCGTCCTTTTCTGATATCCTAATTTCTGATACTCTTCCTACTGACCCAGCACATAAATTATGTGCTGGGCTGATTTTCTGATACGCTCATAATTCTGTGTTTCAGTGTTTGATTTTTATTATCCCACCCTTTCAATCTTAACAATCTGTATTTACCCCATTAGATGACTTTTCGTATCTAACGGGGTTTTTCTGTATCTTGTTTTTTTATCTCTTAAGGTCTCTTTCAATCCCTGTCATTTTCTGTTGTTTCCCTGCCCCGTTAGATGTTTACTATCTAACGGGGTGAATGCCATTCTGTGTCTATTTTCTCTGTGTTCTCTGTGGTTAAAGCATTTTTAAGACAAGACACTAATCAATAGGGGAGAGGTAAATATTTTGATAGACAGGGAAAGAGATTGGCTATTTAAAGTAAATTGGCAAAAGTAAACTACGAATAAAAATGAACAGTTGATAAGAAGAGGGTATTATTTTTGTTTGCGGTTTTCTTTTATTACCGCATGGGCAGCAGCAAGACGGGCAATTGGGACCCGATAAGGTGAACAGCTGACATAGTTCATCCCAACACGGTGGCAGAATTCTACTGAATGAGGTTCGCCACCATGTTCCCCGCAAATGCCTATTTCTAAGTCCGGATTGGTGGAGCGCCCGCGTTCTATTCCTATACGAACGAGAGCACCAACCCCTTCTTCGTCTATGCGCTGGAAAGGGTCGTATTTTAAAATTCCTTTTGCAATGTAATCTGGTAGTATTTTGCCTATATCATCTCTTGAGAAGCCAAAAGTCGTTTGAGTTAAGTCATTTGTCCCATAGGAAAAGAATTCAGCAGTTCTTGCTATTTGGTCAGCAGTTAAAGCAGCTCTTGGTATTTCTATCATAGTGCCAACAAAGTATCTAAGTTTAGTATTATGCTTTTTAATTACATCTTTTGCCACTTTATCTATCACTTTTCTCTGGTTTTCAATTTCACGGGCTTCAGAGGTCACTGGTATCATTATTTCAGGTATGACTTTTATGCCTTCTTTTTGGACTTCACAAGCAGCTTCAATTACAGCGCGTGCTTGCATTTCAGTTATTTCTGGATAAGAAATTCCAAGTCGGCACCCTCTATGACCAAGCATCGGATTTGCTTCAGAGAGGGAAGCCATTTTTTCTTTAAGTTTGGATTCAGGAACACCCATTTCTTTTGATAGGTCTCTGATTTGTTCAGCTTTATGGGGTAAGAATTCGTGCAAAGGTGGGTCAAGGGTCCTTATTATCACTGGATAGCCGTCCATTTCTCTAAATATGCCCTTAAAATCTTCTCTTTGCATTGGTAAAAGTTTGGAAAGCGCTCGTCTTCTTTCTTCTACAGTATCAGCAAGAATCATTTCCCTAACTGCCTTAATTCTGTCTTCCCCAAAGAACATATGTTCTGTTCTGCATAATCCTATGCCTTCGGCACCAAATTTGCGTGCTGTTCGTGCTGATTCAGGAGTGTCTGCATTTGCTCTGACACCGAGTTTCCGTATCTTGTCTGCGTATTTTAGTAATTCGCCAAATTCACCTTTAAGTGAAGCACGAATGGTTGGAACTTTTCCTTTTATCACTCTCCCAGTTCCTCCATCTATAGTAATGAAATCTCCCTTTGCAATAGTTGTATTTTTGCCTTTGGTATAAAATTCTTGAGCCTTATAATCTATTGTTATTGATTCACAGCCCACAATACAGGGTTTGCCCATTCCTCTTGCAACCACAGCAGCATGAGATGTCATTCCTCCTCGTTGAGTAAGGATTCCCTCACAACTTGCCATTCCTGCAATGTCCTCAGGCGAAGTTTCAAATCTTACTAATATAGAGGGTTCGTTTTTTTCTTTGAGCGCAACAGCTTCTTCTGGACTAAAGACTACTTTTCCTGATGCGGCTCCCGGGGAAGCCGGTAATCCTTGAGAAATTACTTCAATTTTAGCTTTTGGGTCTATGATTGGATGAAGTAAGAAATCAATATCAGATGGCTCAACTCTCCCGACCGCCTCCTGCTCAGTAATTAGTCTTTCTTTAGCCATATCCACTGCGACTTTAACTGCAGAAAGTGGTGTCCTTTTCCCATTTCTTGTTTGAAGCATCCATAATTTGCCTTTTTCAGCCGTGAACTCAATATCCTGCATATCTAGATAATGTTGTTCAAGCTTTTTCCTTATTTTAAGTAGTTCATTATAAATTGCTGGCATTTCCTCTTCTAAAGAAACTGCTTTAGAATCTCCTTTTTGGAATATATTTATTGGGTGAGGAGTCCTGATTCCAGCTACCACATCTTCGCCTTGAGCATTTCTGAGCCACTCGCCGTAAAATACATTCTCTCCAGTAGCTGGATTGCGGGTAAAAGCAACACCTGTGGCTGAGTTTTCACCCATATTTCCATAAACCATTGCCTGAACATTAACAGCTGTCCCCCAGTCATCAGGAATAGCATTGATTCTTCTATATTCAATGGCTCGTTTAGTATCCCAGGATTCAAAGACCGCAGAAATAGCTCCCCATAATTGGTCAATTGGATTAGATGGGAACTCGTGATGAGTATATTTTTTGATAATGATTTTATATTGAGATATAAGTTCTTGCCAGTCTTTAGCAGTGAGTTCTGTATCCTGCGAAACTTTCTTTTCTTCTTTTCTCTCAGTAAGTAAATTTTCAAATTCAGTGTGAGGCACACCAAGCACCACTCCTCCATACATTTGGATAAGTCTTCTCTCGCAATCGTAAGCAAATCTTGGGTCTTGGGTTTGTTTAATAAGTCCCTTAATTGTCTCGTCATTCAACCCAATATTAAGAACTGTATCCATCATTCCTGGCATTGATACTCTGGCGCCAGAACGAACTGAGAAAAGAAGAGGATTGTTTGAGGCACCAAATTTTCTTCCCATCACGGATTCAACTTTAGCAAGATTTTGAATAACCTCTTCTCTTAATCCTTTTGGATAGCTTTTATTATGAGAATAATAGTATCTGCATACATCTGTGGATATAGTGAATCCGGGTGGCACAGGCATGCCAAGTCGTGTCATTTCATGAAGGTTAGAGCCTTTTCCACCAAGTGTATTTTTTAGGGAAGCATTTCCCTCTGCCTTATCGGCACCAAAGAAATAAATATACTTCATTCTATGTCATTGCGAGTCCCGATTTATCGGGACGAAGCAATCTCATTATTAACTATTTCTGAGAATGTCAGAGAAATTGTGTAAACCTGCCTGCCATCAGGCAGTAAGGATAAATGTCATTGCGAGGGCAAGGTAACCCTGTCATTCTGAACCTTTAAAGTGTCATTCTGAACCTTTAAAGTGTCATTCTGAATCTTTAAAGTGTCATTCTGAACCTTTAAAGTGTCATTCTGAATTTATTTCAGAATCTCACTTAATTTACACAAAATTCCTGACATAACCCTATTTCTACTTAAGAGTTTATAATAACTGATATTTATCTTTTGTCAAGTTTTTTAAAAAAATAATTGATAACGGATTACTATTTTCATCTCTTATCCCTCACATAATTGCAGTCCAGCACATAACTTATGTGCTGGATTATGTGCGGGACTTATGCTTAGAGTTTTCTTGTGCATTAGCTTGTTGGAACGTAGCGGAAATCCCGTTATTGCAGGGCTAATGCAAATACTGGAGCGCAGACTTCAGTTTGCCTTTTATTCTGTTTTTAAAATTGTAGGCACCCCTGAAGCAAGTTCAGGGTCAAATCGTGCAAAAATATGGAGTTGAAAAAAGCGTTTTTCTACTCCCGATTTATCGGGGCAATCCCTGTTGATTTCTGTTGTTTCCCTGCCCCGTTAGATGTTTACTATCTAACGGGGTGAATGTGGTTCTGTGGCTATTTATCGCACCAGGATGAGCTTCTTGGTTGATTTGTAATCCCCTGCTTGCCCGCCGTGAGTTTGGAGGGCCTTTAACTTTACAAAGTAGATTCCTGAAGGCATATTCTTCGCATCCCATTGTGTAGTATAATAGCCGAGTTTCCTTTCCCCATTAACAAGAGTCTTTACCAACCTCCCTGTCACATCATAAATCTTTAAAGAAACTTTACGATTTTCGGGTAACGAATAGCGAATAACGGTTTTTCCACAAAATGGATTAGGATAGTTCTGTGAGAGACTGAAAACACGGGGTAAAGAGCCACCTCCTGCACTTTGTGCCCCACCCATTGCAAGATTTTCTTCTGTTATGTAATGTCCATTAGAGACTAAAATGAAATCCCTTACCCAGCCAGGTTTTGTGCCTGTGATGGCAAATTCTATTCTTATAGTGTCTCCTGAAATTAGTTCTGCATATTTCTCATCCTCATTAAGCAGCTTTTGCTTTACTGAACCATCTCTTGAATGCACAGCCGCAGTGAGAGGACATGGTTTCGCAAAATACTCAGCAGCACTTATCCTCCCGAGTCCGATATAATCCAATTTATGAGGGGCATGCCAGGTGATTTTTACTTTCGTTGTCGTATCCTCTCCAGAAAGAGCAAGAGCAATTACTTCAGTTGACCAGTGCTCACGAGGAACAACTGAACCTATATATTCATATTCTCCATCCTCATATGTAGCTATATCCAAATAAGGAGGGTATTTCTCGCTTGGTCGCAAGACCATTGCATATTCTTCTATAGTTGACTCTCTTTCAAATTCTGATACCAAAGACTTTTCTTCGTATCCCTGATAATACACTTCGTCTGCGGCTTCGACCATATCTGTGTAATCTTCACCATTTTCATCTGCACAAAGAGTAGGTGAAAGTAAATCTACAAGAGGTAAAATAGTTCCATCTCTTTGTACAAAAATCATTACACTATCGGGATGGTCAACTGCAATCAAGTTTATCTTATCAAACCAGGAATGCTCACTATTTTCTTCCCGAATCTCCATCACATACCGATTATTCTTTTTAACTGGAACTTGCGTCAACTTATACCAATCAATAACTGTATCACCCTGTCCTGAGCCTGCAAGTATATTATTATCCTCAACAAACTCAGAACCATCCCAGGTATAGAGGAATGGACAAGGAACCTCTGCCTTTTTCCGAAGCGCAATTATATTACGGTTTTGGGTATAAATTATCTCTAATCCAGTATTATCTCCAGTAATATCAGCAA
>JAGMCI010000047.1 GCA_023129325.1 Caldifarciminota bacterium | reverse complement strand
GAGAGGATTAAGGTGAGGGTGAAAGCCGAAGCAAGCCAATCTCAGGAATAACCATGAGGTTCTTTTGCCCGCATTGATCAGAAGAGAGCTATGGATATAGAGGTGTAAATGACCTAATCGCTAACGCTATGATAGCACGCTTAGGCTTTGTGTCTCTCTGCGTGTTTCTGTTTAACGGGTGGAGAGCCCAATTTCCTTGGCTAACAGAGAAATTTTTGCTGTCTGAGGATCAAATTTTGGCTAATATTTCCAGTGTAAAAAAAGTTCGCCAAGCCGAATTTGGACGGAGCGAAGTGCAGTCTTTTACACCGTGTTATATGAAATTGTCCCCATCCTTTGCGATTAATAACTTAGCATTTCTATCTACAGCATAAGAGAGGTACATGGTTATTATAACGATCTCGCTGAAACTCGCGCTTTAGCAACTGAAGATGAACCGAGACATACTTGCTCACATAAACTTATTATAACCTGCTTTTCTGGGCCATTGCAAAGGCACTGCTTCAATGACTGAATAGCTTCGCAGCTATATTGTTCATGAAGTTTCTTTAACTGATTCAGGGTAAAGCCGTATTCCAGCAACTGATAAATGCTCCGATTGCGATTCTCTTCTTCGGCTCTCTGAGAGACAAAAATACTGTTTTGTTGGGAGGTTGGCGTTGCATCAACAAAATCATCAAGCATTTGACGAGCAACACCAATCATTTGTAGGGCAGATACACATGAATTTCTGTCTAATATAATTGTTGTTGAGATTAATCCTGCCAATTGTCCCACAAGCTTATAGAGACTACCTGTCTTACGATGTGCACGACTAAGATAAATTTCCAGACTATCAATCGGTGTTCGTCTTGCCTCTAACTCTGCATCAGCCATATGATGCATTGCTTTAAGCGCGTAGCTTTGAGCATGACCGCCTCTATCATGATTACGGTCAAACAAAGCAAAACCTGTAATCGCCATCGCTACCATCATGTGAGAGAACAATATGCAATCCTCAGAGCCATATTTAATCCAGAACACCGGCTTCCCCCTCCTTGTATACGCCTTATCAATTTGATCATCCACGATCAACGAGGCATGATGACTTAGTTCTATGGACTTTGCCAGTAGCAATCGGCCGCTTCCGCCGCCGGATAATAACAAAAGTAGCGATCCTCTTGCCAACGAACCCCACTTAGGTATTTTGCTATCTCCCCCATAAAAAACAAAACGCATTTGCTCTTTTTGCCGTTCATCACAGATATCATTTATAAAAACCTCTATTTCGCATTGGAGTTCCTGCCGAACTGTGTCTATGCTAAGCATTTTGCCACCTCTTAAAATTCATATTGAGGTAAATGAGCAGAATTGCTCCGATCACAAAGAAAGGAACCACAGTTAAAATGGCAATCCTCATATTCCAAAGATAGGCTGCAATACCGAAGACAAGTGGTCCTATAAGAGTAGCCATACGACCTGCAAGGGTGTTAAAACCAAAAAACTCTGCCCGTTTCTCTACTGGGATAATTTTTCCAAGAAAGCCACGCGCAATAGCTGGAGTCGAACCGATGACTATACCTGTTAGATAAGCAACAATGCGAAATGAAGCGTAATCACTGGAGAAGAATATCAAGAAGCTAATTACGATCCATAGTATTGAGCAAAGTATGAGAAGTCTTATCTCACCAAACTTTTCTGCCAGCCAACTCATAATTGCCGTTGTAAAAATGCCTATACCTTGTACAATCAACAAAAGGATAACAATCTGTTCAATAGTAAATCCAAGAGTTACCTTTGCAAATAAGGAGACAAAGTAAACCATAGTTGTAAGACCATCCATAAGGAAATACATTGCGATCAAAAAGATGAAAATGTGCTTCCTGTTGCGCCATGAACGTAGCGTCTGCCACACAGTTCGGAGAGCACTCAAACCTGTACTTACGGCAGGACTTAGTTTATCTTTAGGTAGGGAAAGGTAAGGCCATATGGAAAAAGCAAAGAAAAAGAGTCCTGTAACAAGAAACAATGTTCTGTAGTCCGAGAGATCAACAGGCAATTTTCTCCCCATCAAGAACCATGCAATCAGAAGACATAAAGGTCCTCCAATATAGCCAATTGCCCAGCCAATCCCCGATAGGGTAGTCGATACGTTCTTCTTCTGAGGTACTACGGTGATAAAAGAATCGTACAGAGAGAGAGCTAAACCAAAGGAAAAATTGACGAGGATAAAGATAAGAATTCCTAGGTACAGAGGTATATAGGCAGTAAAAGAAAGCACCATTGTCCCAATTATAGCCATGATACTAAAAAGAACAAAGTAGCTCTTTCTTTTTGCTTCCTTATCGGCAAGAGCTCCCAAAAGCGGTGAAATCAAGCCAACTAAGAGGATGGAAATCGCGACCGACAAACCCCACAAAGCTGCAGTTAGCTTTCCACTTACAATGTACTCTGCAAAAAACAGAGGGAAAAATATTGTCATGACGATTAAGGCATAGGCGGAGTTGCCAAAATCATACATAGCCCACGACCATTCTTTATTTGTTGGCTTATACATTTCTAACTCCTTACCCTAAGTTATCTCCCTTATTTTCTCCCTTATTTTCTCACCAACATAGAGTAAAAAGACGCTTGCAATGAGTGAAGAAATCGCTGAAAACCCGCCCCAGAGAGCCATAGACTTTTTCATTTCATTAGGTATTGGAATTGAATTCTCACCGAGATAAATCAGTATAATAATGATTGAAAACTCAAATCCTCCCGTAATCAAAACAGGTCTCCATTGTTTAAGGCGGGTCTGCGCGTACTTTGGCCTGACTAATATTGCGGCTATGACTGCATATGCAAATAGCCAGACAAAAATACTAGACTGTATTCCTCCGGTGCAGAAGACTAGCCAAGCTGCCAAAATCAATAAGACCAATCCCCATCCATACAAAATCCCTCCTGCCATTTTAGTTGGAATACAAGCAAATAGGTCCTTCTTGTACATCATATATAGAAGGAAGCATAAAATCATCAGTATAGCAGCAATTAAGCTGAGAACATTTGCATACGAAATCTTATTTTTGTTGGACAATAGAAATATTATCGGGTAGAGCAAAGCAACAAACGTGGCCAGCGCAATGAACTCCATATATAATTTATACAAACGGTCCGAAACTTCGTTTTCGCCTGCCACTACGTTTTTCATGAAGAAACTTCTTCTTTTTCTTGCCGTTGGTGTCTCATTCAAAGGAACACAATTTCATCTAACTCGTTTATATCCGAACTCTGTTTTATTAATTATACTTATATTCTCTGAAATGTCAAGTAAAAAGCCACAGATTACATAAGCATAAGCAATATGGACAGGTTTTTTCTCAGCACAGCATTCCATACCTTCTGTGTAATTCTGTGGTTCACCACGACCTTCACGACTCGACTGAGGCTTCCGTTGAGTCAGCCGAAACGCTCGCCGAAGTCCACGGAGTGGCTAAACAAAAATCCATTCCCCTATCTCCTTCATCCCTTCAATCATCCCGAATAATGCGTGGCATACACGGGATAAATTTTTTACTTATCTTTAAATAGTTAGTTCCTTCTTCAACGAATTCTTTTGCCATTTCATAGAGTTTTTCCGCATCTAAGTTCTCTTTTGCGTTATCCATTAATTACTCCCAACAGTAATAATTATAGTTTTAGCCATTATTTTATCTCCTATATTGAATTTCCGAGCATAGAAAAACTATCTTTATCCAGTAAGACTAATGCTTTAAGTAATTTTTTATTTTCTTCAATAGATGGTATACCTTTATTATAAAGGGAAGCCAGTATTTCTTTGAAGCGTAAAATTTCTCTGAGTTTTCTTGTATCTTTTGTATCTTGTAGTGATTGGATAGTTAAATACAAAAGTTCAAAAGCTCGTTCGTAACAAAGTTTTTGTTCGTTGAAATCTTTTTCCTCTATCCATTTATTTGCCCTGTTTAATTCGTTGGCAATCATAAGGAGTTGTTTTGAGAAGGGAAATAATACCCACTTATCTTTAGTTAATGTCCTGTGATATTTAAGATTCATAATCTATCAATTCAAAAACTATGTCTTCTATTTTTTTCCTTAAGTTAAAATCCTCAATTTCCATAGACTGATTATTCTGATGAGGACGGATATTTACTAAAGCAGTATATTCAATAAAATTATCTCTATTCTGGTAAGGATATAAGTTTATCCCCCATATATCTTCCTGTTCGGACCCATCTTCTAAAAGATAAACCTCTAAGTCCGAGTGTAATTCATCCTCCACTGCAATAATTCTTCTCTTAACATCAACCACTGCTTTAATCATAGTCTTAAAATACCTAATATTCGCTATAAGTTCCTTTTTAGTAATTCTTGATTTTACAATCTCCATATTTTTTCTCAAACTATCCTAATCTTTACCCAGCCAAGTGTGGGAAGTGTGGGGAACGGGTTCTTTTTTATCACCATATATCTCCTTTATCCCTTCAATCATTCCAACAACCGTATCCTCAACAATATCTGAAAACTCTATCTCAGCAATTTGGGCAATTTTTTCTATATCAACTAATAGCATTTAGTTTCTCCAGTGCACTTAAAATTTGCTTTCTCCTATACTCCAAGTGGTCTAACTTGAAATAATCCTCCCATGAGCCTTCTTCCTTTAGTTCTCCCTTTCGATATTTCTCATCAATATCAGAAGATTTATTAACTTCGTACTTCCCACATAGATGATATATCTCTGCCTGAACTTTCCTTAACTCCTTTTTAAGAAAGGATTCCACTGCTTCTGAAAGAAAAATATCAGGAGGAATCTCTAATCCCCGAGCAATATCAGAGATTTCCTTTAACTCAATCTTAGGCATTTTTCTCACCTCCTTGATTTTTTACCTTATCATAGAAAATATTAAATGTCAATTTTTATTTGATGGTGTAATGGGAGCAGCTTCTCTCCTTTATCCTTTCAATCATTTTTCACCCTTTGACTCTCCCCAAAAATATATAAAAAATAATTGTCAACCTTTTGTCAACTTATATTAAATTTTATTGTCAACTGTATGTTTTATCATTGAAGCAATGGGAGGACTCGCATTTTCAACCTCTATATCTATATCCGGATGTTGTCTTTTGAATACTCTGAATATTTCATCAACAAATCCCTGGCCAAGAGATTGCACTCCCTTGAAGTCTAATATAAATTTTTTAAACTTATTAAGCCCAGAAAGCAATCTTTTTGCTTCTGACCTGGAAATGTATTCCTTTTGAAAGAGTTTTACAAATACCTTTGTTTTCTCAAACTTATAATCAAACTCTTCTGGAGCATACTGCTCAAAGATTCTCTTAAGACTTTTCTTTGATGCTCGACTGATGCTAAACTTTACCTCGGTGCCCTTTATAAACCTTTTCTCTTTAACAAAAACATCTTTCTTTATATTATCAAAGATAAGATTCATTCTATGAGACCTGAAAGCCATACAATCTCCAGATTTTGAAGAAAAAAATACCCCTTCCCCTGTGTGCTTCTCTTTCATTGTAGTTGTCTTCCCTTTAATTAACTCTCCAAGGGCAGATACTTCGTCAGGTAAATTAAATTTTGCGTATATTGAATAAAAAATGCCAATTCCATAATCCCTTATAGTGAAATTACATACATATTGTTCAAGAAGGACTTCAATATCACAATCTTTCGATTTGGAGTGCTCTATAGCATTATTTAAAATCTCCGTAAATGTATAGTTAATTATATCAAAAGTATTTTTACTTAATTTCTTTCGTAAACTTAAAAGTAGTTCCACTTCCCTGAATATCTTATCTTCCTCTAACCCTATTAGATTGTATCTTTTTTTAAATCGTTGTACTGGCTTGACCCCTCCTGCAATCTTATATACTGCACCTCTCGTATTCCCCTCTTTTATAACATTGCCTTTTTGAACCAATATCTTAAAATGCTTATTCACTGCCTGCCTTGAAATCCCAAGTAACTCAGATATTTTTCTCCCAGAAGCTGATTTTTCCCTGCGTAAATATTTTAATATTTTATCCCTTGCATCCATACCTCTATTATATATATTGTTAACCTTTTGTCAACTTTTTTTTCTTTTTATTGTCAACTTCTTAATGTTATACTGGAGTTAGTGCCTCTCTCTCATATTGCTTCAAATTAAAAGTATAAGATTCTCAGGGATAAGCTCAGAAGATTCCCTCTCGTAAGGAGTATAAAAATATGTCTTTTTCTTACTGTTGGGCTTCTTAGTTAAAGTGTTGTAAACTGCTCCTTGCTGATGTTTTATTTATCTTCACAGACCTTGATAATTATGTGTCTGCTTGACCTTGGCCCATCAAATTCACAAAACATTATTGCTTGCCAGGTGCCAAGTTGTAAATTGCCATTCTTTATTGGAATTGTCGCCGATGAACCTATAATCGCTGACTTTATATGCGCACTTGCATTGTTGTCAATACGGTCATGTAAATAATTGGCATGCTCCAGAATGGCACGGTTTAAAGCATTTAAAAAATCAGTCTTAATATTTGGGTCGGCACTCTCATTTAAAATAACGCCAGCTGTCGCATGAGGAATGTAAACAAAACAAAAACCGTCCTTAATCCCTGAGTCCCTGACCGCTTTAATTGCCTCACCAGTTATATCTATAAGTTCTTGATGTCTTGTAGTTGAAATTGTAAATTCTCGTTGCATATCTCCCTCCATCATCTTAAAAACTTAATTGCTTTATTTAATCTTTTGACAACTCTTTCTTTACCAAGAATTTCAACAATGTGAAAAAGACTTGGACCAACAGTCCTGCCTGTCAGTGCAAGCCTCATTGGATGAATAATTAGAGCTGCCTTTATTCCAAATTCTTCTGCAGTGGTCCTTATGGCTTTTTCTATAGTTTCTAAATTGAAATCTTTTAATCCAGAAAACCGAGTTTCAAGCAGTAATAACCTTTTTTGAGTTTCCGGGTATTTAAAATGCTTTTCTATTCCCTCTTTGTCATATTCTTTAGGCTCTTTAAAGAAATACGCTCCAAGTTCCCAAAAATCAGTAAGTTTGCGCATTCTCTCTTTAAGGATAGCAACAACTTTTAATATATATTCTCTATCAAAGTTTAGCTCTCTGCTTCCAAACCCTATCTTTGAAATCCTCTTAAGAAGCTCTTCATCGCTTAATTTATTTATATATTCACCATTCATCCATTCAAGTTTCTGATAATCAAACACTGCAGGCGTCTTGCTCAACCTTTCAAGAGAAAATGAATCTATAAGCTCATCTTTAGATAAAATTTCCCTGTCCTCTCCCGCTGACCACCCAAGAAGGGCAAGAAAATTGATAAGTGCTTCGGGTAAAATCCCTTGCTCCCTGTAATCAAGAACAGAAATCGCTCCATGACGCTTTGATAACTTAGACCTGTCAGACCCAAGAATGAGTGGTAAATGAGTAAAAATAGGCGGCTCCCAGCCAAACTTCTGATATAAAAGAATTTGCTTAAATGTATTGGATATATGGTCTTCACCCCTTATTATATGAGTTATCTTAAATTCATGGTCATCAATTACACAGGCAAAATTATATGTCGGTGTGCCATCAGATTTTAAAATCACAAAATCCTCTATGTCAGAACAATCCTTTTCTAACTTGCCGTGTAATTTGTCATCGAATTCTATTTTACCCTCAGGAACAAAAAATCTAAGTGCCCTTGGCATTCTCGCAAGCCCCTTCTTATCTTCATCACTCAAATTTAAACACTTCCTGTCATATTTCCAGGCTTTCTTTTGAGCAATTGCTATTCCCTTTCTTGACTCAAGTTCATTATGAGTGCAGTAACAGGGATAACAAATACCGTCTCTGAGTAACTCCTCTGCATACTTCTTATAAATATGAAATCTTTTAGATTGAAAATAAAGTTCCTCATCCCACTCCAGTCCAAGCCACTTTAAACTTTCTATTATTAAATCAGTCATCTCTGCTGTAGACCTCTTTATATCCGTATCTTCAATTCTAAGTATAAATTTCCCACCTTCCTTCTTTGCGAAAAGCCAATTATAAAGAGCAACTCTCGCCGTCCCAACATGTAAAAAACCAGTCGGTGAAGGTGCAATCCTGACTATCGGTTTCATTACCTCTAAAATACACTATCCTATTATAAAAGTCAAGAAAAAGTTGCTAATGCCCCGCACCTATGCATAGGTGCGGGGCTTATGCTTACTTTTCCTGACCCCGCATAAAACACATTTGTGCGGTAGTCAAGTAAAAATAATAACCACAGAGGACACAGAGAGATAAACCATTACGGTTCATCCCAGAGAAAAATAGCCACAGATTTCACAGATTTTTAGTTTAATTTATTATACCAGTATAAACGCTTTTTTAGGAAAAAGTTGCAGTAAGTCTTATTTTAGGATATATTTTTAACATTGGAACCACGGATTGGTTCATCACGACCTTTTCACTCTGACGAATCGGAACGAGCACCACGGAGTGGACTGATTTTGAGCCAAAGGCTCATCAGCCTCAGGCTGAAACAGATTTTACTTTTTAAAATATATCTTTAATCCGTATAATCCGTGAAATCCGTGGTTGCAGTTTTTTTCTTGACAAAAATAGATTAAAAGATTACAGTTATATAAATGTTAGTGATTGTTTTATTGCTTTCTATCACATTATCAGAAAAAGATAATCATATTCTTCAGGGAATTGATTATATTTATGAAGAACATTATGACTCCGCTTATAAAGAATTTAATACTCTTATAACCCTTTACCCAGAAGACCCTGAGGGTTATTTTTATCTCTCGTCACTCTTTGAGACCTTGCTTTCTTTTGAGCCTAATCCTGAAATGAGAATGCAACTTGACTCAATTGCCGATATTGGTGTGAGACTTGCAGAAAATAAACTTAAACTTGAAAATAATGCTTATAACTTATTTTATCTCGGAAGCACTTATGGTGAACGCGCTGTCCAAAGAGCATTAAAAGGAGACTGGCTCGGATGCTTTATAGACGCTATTGGTGTAAAGAAAAACCTTGAACTTGCCCTTAAGGAAGATTCTACTCTATTTGATATATATATGGGATATGGACTGTATGATTATTACCTTGGTAAATATCTATCTTTTATCCCAAAACTTCAAGGTAAAAAAACTAAAGGCATACAGGAGTTAGAACTCGCTGCTAACCTGAGTAAATATGCAAAAAATACAGCTACATTTTTTCTTATAAAAATATATATCGTTGAAGGTATGTATAATCAAGCAATGCAAACTATCAATAAATTCAGACAAATATACCCCGAGAATATCGGTTTGCTCTATGACGAAGCAGAGGCTAACTTTTATCTGAAAAATTGGTCCCAGACAATTGAGTCCTGCAAACAATCATTGTCATTCTCAGAACTCAAAAAACCTAAAAATAGAAGAAATAGAAGTTCCTGTTACTTATTACTTGGGCAAACTTATTATAAAATCAAGAACTTTAATAAGGCAAAAGAAAACTTTGAATTAGCAATTCAGGAAATTAATAATATAAATGAAAGATGGGCAAAAAGGACAAAAAAAGATGCCCAAAGATTGCTTCAAAAATGCAGTGCAAATTAGTAATTTAATTTGTGTAATCGTATTTTAAAATCTGTGTAATCAGGTATAATGGATATTATACCAGGAGGGAAAAATGGAAGAAGAGATTGGGAAAGTAGAGGATTACTTTGCTCATGTAGGAGCAGTGGCTATCAGAATTACTAATGGAACATTGAAAGTCGGCGATACTATACATATTAAGGGTCATGTAACTGATTTTATCCAAAAGATAGAATCAATGCAAATAGAACACGAATCTGTAGAAGAAGCCAAAGTTGGGGATTCTATTGGCATAAAGGTAAGCGAAAAAGTAAGACGCCACGACCATATATACAAAGTAACTGAATAAGTGTCAAGAAAACTGCAACCACAGATAAACACAGAAATAAGCGTATCAACAAACCAGAATGCCAGTGGGGAGAATACCAGAAAATTAGAATATCAGATTGGAGAAAATTCTTACCTGATAATTATCTGCGGACATCAGCGTTTATCTGCGGTTCCAAAATTCAATGTGTTATATCGGATAAATAGGTTCGCGTTAGTTTTTGTTCGTGTTCTGTTCGTGTTTTTTTTAAACTTTTAAATTTTGAATTTATAAGATGAGTGTTCCTGAATGGATTAGACATCGCTCCGTCGCTGAAGCTTTGGAGCGTAAGCAACACTTTCCAAAAGATGTAGGGGCGTATCGCAATACACCCCTATATGAAATGAAGTCTTTGCTTCACGGATTAGCTCTTCACACTATTTGCGAAGAAGCTAAATGTCCTAATATTGGTGAATGTTTTGCAAAAAAGACAGCTACTTTCCTTATTCTTGGAGATGTATGCACAAGAAATTGTGGATTTTGTGGCGTCAAAAAGGGAAAACCTAAACCAGTTGACCCTGAAGAACCTGAAAATGTAGCAAAAGCCGTAAAACAACTTAAATTAAAACATGCAGTAATAACATCTGTCACAAGAGATGACTTACAAGACAAAGGAGCAGGTCAATTTATTAAAGTTGTAAAAGAAATCCAAAAGCTTAAGCCCACCACCACTATTGAATTACTTATACCATTTCTTGAATTACAATGGCTTAAAGAAGTTATAGATACTCAACCTGAAGTCATAAATCACAATATAGAAACAGTCCCAAGACTTTATCCTGAAGTCAGACCCGGGTTTAATTATCAAAATACTCTTGAATTACTTTCCCAAATAAAACTCTTTAATTCCTCCATTATCAGCAAATCAAGTATTATGCTTGGTTTGGGAGAGACAAAAAATGAGGTTATTCAGGCAATGAAAGACTTAAGAACCCAAGAAGTTGACATCCTCACAATTGGTCAATACCTTCGCCCATCAGGCAAGCAATTGCCAGTGGTAAATTATATTCATCCAAAGAAATTTCTTGAATATCAGGAGACAGGATATTCACTTGGCTTTAAATATGTAATTTCAGGTCCTTATGTAAGAAGTTCTTATAAAGCCCAGGAAGCTTTATTGGAGGTGCAAAATGCAAATTAAAAAAATGAATCGGAAAGAAGCTTTAGGTCTTGTTAACTCAATGATAAAGACCAAGAATCTTATCAAACATTCTCTTGCTGTTGAATCCGGGATGAGAGAACTTGCAAAGCATTTTTCTGAAGATGAAGAACTGTGGGAACTTGCAGGACTTTTACACGACCTTGATTATGAAGAAACAAAGGATGATTTTTCAAAACACGGATTAAGAACTGCAGAGATACTTAAAGAAAAAGTAGACGAAAAAATCTTATACGCTATTAAAGCTCATTCAGGAAAAACAGAACCAAAATCAAAACTTGATATTGCCCTTTATGCAATTGACCCATTAACAGGACTAATAGTAGCCGCCTGTCTTATGCATCCAGAGAAAAAACTTGAATATCTGAATAAAGATTTTATCCTGCGAAGATTTAAGGAAAAAAGATTTGCAGCTGGAGCAAATCGTGAGCAAATTAAAACTTGCACAAAACTTGGAATTGAACTTGAAGAATTTATTGATTTAGTCCTCCGCTCAATGCAAAAAATTCATAAAGAACTTAGCTTATAGAAAGTATAAACCACAAGATTTCACAAGAGTAACACCAGATTTATTTCTATCTTGTGAAAATCTGCTTGCCTCGCCTTGTGAGTCAAGGCGGGTGAAATCTGTGGCTATTTTTTCTTGACAAATTAGATTTCGGAAATATAATATTATAAAGGAGGTAAAATTCTTATGGAAGAAAGATTGCGTATCATTAAGTTACTTGAGAGTGGTAAAATAACCCCAGCAGAGGCAGCAAAATTACTTGAGACACTTAAAGGTCCTGAATTTCCAGGCAGAGCAGTATCTATAATTAAAGTAGGAACAACTATAGCAGAATCAGTATCTGACCTTCTTAAAGAAGTCTCAGAAACAGTTTCAGAAACAATAAGAGAAAAATCAAAAGAAGCTACCCAAAAAGCTAAGAGAGCCGCAGAAAAAGCTAAAAAGATTATAGAAGATGCTAAGAAGACAATAAAAGAATAAATAGTTTCTTTATCTCAATTTGTAAATAAAAGTAATTATGCCTTGCTGGATGATTTGAGGGATATTTTCAGGTAAAGGTTCAAATTTCCATTTCCTTAATGCATAGAGAGTTATCTCATCAAACGGTTCACCACCTCTTTTTACTAATTTCATTCGTTCTAAATCCCCATCTGGAAGAACAAAAAGTTTAACCGAGACCTTTGTCTCTATATTATAGCCTTTAGGATATTCTGGAAGTATTTTATAAATTACTTGTCTTGTCGCAAGCTCACCAGTAATAGTGTAAATATCAACATTAACTTCCTCGCCCACAGAAGGCACTTGCTTCTCAGGAGTTACCTCTTCGGGAATCTCTTTTATGAGTTCCTCCGGCTCAAATATCTCAGGTTCAGGGGGCGGATGTTTTACTTCAGGAAGAGTTATCGGTTCAGGTTTCTTTTCTTCTGTTTTCTCTTCAGGCACAGAAGTAGGTGGAGGAAATAAAATTTCAACAAACTCAGGAAGAGGAGATTTAAGACCAACTGTAATAAAGGAAAAAAACGCTACTAATCCACCATGAATAACAAAAGAGCCAATTACCCCTTTAGTTAAATCTTTCATTTCTTATTGATACGAATCCCTCCGTTAGTAGTTTTGGCTTTTATAATAATATCACCTTTTAGAGAAGATTCTTCCGCACAAATTGGAAAGTCAGATTGAACCTTGCCATTCACTGTCTTGGCATATATGCTTATATTCTCCACCTCTGGAATTGTTAAGTCAATCCCACCATTTGTTGTCTTAAACTCAAAAGTATCTCCCTTTTTTATAGTTGAGAAATCAGCCTCTATTCCGCCATTCATAGTGTTCATAAATGTAGGTCCCGCACAATCTTTTATCTCTATTCCTCCATTCATAATTTTACTGTTTAAATTACCAATTAAATTAAAGAGCCTTAACCCACCATTCATGGTCTTTATTTCTATATTGCTCTTTTGAGGAAGCCAAATCTTATAACTCACCCCAGCTCCACCCCACCTTAATTTTGGGTATTTCGTCAAAACCTTAACCTTATTATTCGTTGTAGTTATATCAATTTCTATTTTCTTAAGTATTCCTTTGGTTCTTGCCTTCTTTTCAGCCTCAATCTTAATCTGAGCTTTATCCCAGCCTTCAACTCTCACTCCACCATTTTTGTTCTCGAGTTCAAAATCGCTGCCCTCTTTTAAATCAAAGAGCTTTTCAAAATGTTCTGTATATAATAACATATAACCTCCTAACAATAAAAGTGAGAAAACAACAATATTCTCATCTCTTAAATACTCCTACTCTCACATTCCTAAATCTCGCAGGTGTAGTCCCATGACCAACCATCATTGTTTGACCTGGTTCTCCTTTTCCACAATTCATTACGCCATGCATTTTCCAAAAATCTGAATTACATATTGCATCACAAGAACCCCAGAACTCGGGAGTATAGGCAGTATAAGTCACATCTTTAACAACTTCGCCTAACTTTCCATTTTTTATTTCCCGAGCAAATTCAACCCCAAATTGAAAATTCTCCCTCATATCATCTATGCTCCAGGATTTATTTGTCTGAAGAAAAAGACCATCTTGAGTATCTGCAATAAGGTCTTCCAGCTTCCATGTCCCTGGTTCAAGATTTATATTCGTCATCCGAATAATTGGAATTCGGTTCCAACCATCTGCTTTCATAGCTCCTGAACTCAAACCATTAATCACAGGAGCAGTCTCTCTTGAAGAAAGATAGCCAACAAAAATGCCATTCCTTATTATTGGAGTGACTTGAGCAGGCACACCTTCATCATCCCAGCCAAATGTCCCAAGTCCAAGCGGAGATTTAGCATTCGCAGTTACATTTACAATCTCAGAACCATACTTAAATTTGTTTAGTTTATCAATAGTAACGAATGAAGTCCCTGCATATGAAGCCTCAGTCCCTAAAACTCTATCAAGTTCTACCGCATGACCAATAGATTCATGTACCTGTAATATCATTTGGTCCCCATCAATTATTACAGTATGCTTCTCAGATGGACAGGGTTTTGCTTTAAGAAGTTGACACACTTCATCTCTAACTCTTGGTGCATTCTTAATCAATTCAAGACCTCGAACAAACTCATACCCTGAACTCCCAAAATCACCATAAGAACGTCGCTGAAGCTGGCCCTCTTTCACGGCAGTGGCAATTATTTCTCCACCTGAAACTATAATCTCTTGCTCTACAAGAGAACCCTCGGTGGAGGCAAAAATTTGGTGTATGCGTTTAAATATAAACTCTGACTCGGCTACTTTAATTTCATTAGCTCTTCTTAAAATTTTATCTGCTTCAAGAAGTGTTGAAACTTTAGATTCAAGGCTGACCTTAAAAGGGTCTTCTTTATAAGGAGTCTTAAAAAAACCTTCTGCTTTCTCAACCGGTGCAAGAGATATCTCATCTTTCTTCTTGGCAATCCCTGAAGCCTCAGCAATTTGAACTGCCTGCTTAATTACTTTGTCTATCTCTTCTTTCTTAAGTTTTGAACTTGAGGCAAATCCCCATGCACCATTTAAAAGGACTCTAACTCCAAATCCCATAGATTCAGAAACTCCTACATTTTCAACTTTTCCATTCTTTACAGCAATAGATTCACTATTCTCTAATACAACTCTTGTGTCACCATAATCAAGACTTGAAGGCATACGTTCCCTCACCAATTTTGTAAAATCTTTCATAATTCCTCCCATTTTAAACATTATAATTTTAAAATAAAAGTACAAATTTGTCAATAAAAAACATTTTTTTCTTGCAAAATTCTGAAAATTAAGTTAAAATTCTTTCAAAAGGAGGAAAAATGTTTGAAGATAAATTTTCCATAAGAACCAAAACGATGAAAAGGTCTGCAATAAGAGAGTTATTAAAACTTGTTTTAAACCCTGAAATTATATCGTTCGCAGGTGGAATGCCAGACCCATCTCTTTTTCCTATAAAGCTTCTTGGGGACGCAGTTAAATCTGTATTGGAAAGAGAAGGTAAAAGGGCAGTCCAATATGGACCAACAGAGGGACATCAAGGATTAAAAGAAGAACTAATAAAACGTCTGGAAACACGGCGAAACATAAAAATCAATGAAAATGAAATACTTATAACTACAGCATCGCAACAGGGACTTGACCTGGTGAGTAAAATATTTATAGACCCTGAAGATATTGTAATAGTCGGGCTACCAACTTATTTGGGAGGATTGGGCGCTTTCCATAGTTACAGGGCAAGGTTTATAGGGATACCATTAGATGACAATGGAATGAGGGTTGATTTAGTAGAAGAAAAATTAAGAGTCCTGAGAAGAGGACAGCATCGGGTCAAATTTATTTATGTAATCCCTGATTTCCAAAATCCAGCTGGGGTAACGCTATCCATTGAACGAAGAAAAAAAATAATTGCACTTGCAGAAAAATACAATATTTTAATTTTAGAGGATACCCCATATAGAGAGCTACGATACCGGGGGGAATCAATTCCATCTCTTTTTGCACTCGCCCCAAGAGATAGAGTTGTATCACTTTATACATTTAGTAAAGTTCTTTTCCCTGGCTTAAGACTTGGCTACATTCTTGGAGATAAAGAAATTATAAATCAGCTTGTAATTGCAAAACAATCCACAGATTTATGCACTCCACCATTCACTCAAGCAATACTCTGTGAAATATTGAAAAGAGATGTAATTGATGAGCATATTAAAAAACTCGTGGTAAGATATAGGGATAAGAGAGAGTGTATGCTTAATTCTCTTGACAAATATATGCCAGAGTTACCAGATTTATCTTGGACAAAACCAGATGGCGGTCTTTTTTTATGGGTAACTTTACCTAATTATATGAATACAGAAAAACTATTTTCTAAAGCACTTGAGAAAAAAGTGGCTTATGTGGCAGGTTCTTATTTCTATTATAATGATTCAGGTAAAAACACTTTGAGACTTAACTTTTCCTATCCAACACTTAAACTAATAATAAAAGGAATACAAAGACTCGGCGGACTGATAAAAGAGGAAGCTGAATGAAAACACAAATTACACAGATAGAACGAATTAAAAATTTATTGATAGTGAATCTACTTATAAAAGTTGGTGAATTGGCTGCCAGAATTTCGTTTGTAAGAAATTTTTTATTGCATCAAGTAAAACAACGAATATATAAAGATTTAATTTTAGCTAACCCTGACAACCGTCCTTTACAAGTACAAGATGATAAATATATGATGGGGAAAGCTCTTCTTTTATCTATCGGTAAGTCTTTAGAAAAAGGATATATCTCAAGAAAGGCAATCCGTGGCTTGATTTCCGTCTTTTTAGGAAATGTACTCTTTGGAGGTTTTTATAAACGACGAGATTTTATCAATAAGCATGGATTTAAGCCCCCAATGTTTATTACTATATCTCCCACTGGTGCTTGTAATCTTAAATGTACTGGCTGTTATGCAGCCTCTAATCCCAACTTGGGCAAGATTCCATTTCCCATCCTTGATAAAATTATTAAAGATGCTAAAGATTCCTGGGGAGCAAATTTTTTTGTCATCTCAGGAGGAGAACCATTAATTTATAAAAGCGAAGGAAAAACTTTCCTTGACTTAGCAGAAAAACACTCAGACTGTTTCTTCTTAATGTATACAAATGCCACTCTAATCAACAAGTCAATGGCTAAACGACTTGCTGAACTTGGCAATATCACACCTGCTATTTCAGTTGAGGGTTTAGAAGAAGAAACTGATAAGAGAAGGGGCAAAGGTGTATTTAAGAAAATTATGTCTGCTATGCATAACTTAAGAGAAGAGGGAGTGCCATTTGGTATGTCTATAACTGCTACAAAATATAATACAGACTTGATTATCTCAGAAAAATTCCTTGATTTTTATTTCAAAGAGCAAGGTGCAATATATGGCTGGGTATTTCATTACATGCCAATAGGGAGAGAATTTACACTTGATTTATTGCCAACTCCTGAACAAAGGGTAAATTTACTTCATAAGGAATGGAAAATAGTAAGAGAAAAGGGGATATTTCTTGCTGATTTTTGGAATTCAGGCACTTCATCCGATGGTTGCATCTGCGCAGCAAGAGGTGGTGGCTACTTCTATATTGATTGGGATGGTGATGTAATGCCCTGTGTCTTTATCCCATATTCAACACACAACATTATAGAAGTATATAAAAATGGAAGCAATCTCAGCACAGTAATAAATTCAGAACTCTTTAAATCAATAAGACATTGGCAGGCAGAATATGGCTATGAACAGCCACCTGATAAAGTAGGTAATTTACTTCGCCAGTGCCCTATAAGAGACCACTATGGGGATATATACAAAATTCTTAAGTCAACTAATGCCCGTCCAATAGATGAGAATGCACAACTTGCAATTGAAGATGCTGATTATAGAAAAGGACTTATTAAATATGGAGAAGAAATTGAAAAACTAACTGGCAAATACTGGAAGGAAAAATATTTGAATCAAAAGGTATAATATTCTCTGGTAAAAATTGTAGCTATTCTATCCTCTAATCCAGTTTATATAAGGTAAAAAATGAAAGCTTTAATAATTGCTGCTGGAAAAGGCAGTAGAATCAAAAGCTTAACCAAAAATGAACCCAAGCCCTTAATTCAACTTTTAGGCTTATTTTTAATTGAAAGAGTGATATTAACTGCAAAACAATCTGGTACTAACGAGTTTATAATAGTTGTTGGGCACCTTGGAGAAAAGATAAAAAAGAAGTTAGGCAATGGGGATAGGTATGGGGTGAAAATAACTTATATTGAAAATATGGAATGGGAAAAAGGAAATGGGGTCTCTGTTTTAAAGGCTAAAGAATTGCTTAATGGAAAATTTATTTTATTGATGGCTGACCATATTTTTGAACCAAAAATATTAAGTGAATTGAAAAGAATAAGATTAGATAACAATGAATGTGCGTTAGCGGTTGATAAAATGTTAAAAAGGCACATTGGTTTAGACGAAGCAACCAAAGTCAAAATAGAGAATGGTTACATAGTAGATATTGGTAAAAAAATAGATAATTACAATGGTATTGATTGTGGAATATTCTTATTGTCACCTGCTATATTTGAAGCATTGGAGGAAAGTATCAAAAATGGAAATGAAACATTATCCGGAGGAATAAGAGTTCTTGCGAAAAAAGAAAAAATAAAAGCTTTTGATATTAAGGAGAACTTTTGGATTGATATTGATACAAAAGATAATTACAGAAAAGCTGAAAAGATATTGTGTAAAAGATTAATAAAACCAACCGATGGACCAATATCCAAGTTATTGAATAGACAAATCTCTATAAGGATATCAAAACTTTTATTAAAAACTAAGATAAAACCAAATTTGATTTCATTTATGAGTTTTATTATCGGAATGCTATCTGTTTTCTTTTTTTGTTTAGGGAATTATTTACATATTATTATTGGTGGATTACTGGCTCAATTCTCCTCAATTATTGATGGATGTGACGGCGAAATTGCAAGGCTAAAATCCCAAGAATCAAGTTATGGAGCATGGTTTGATGCAGTACTTGATAGATATGTTGATGCTTTAATCATTTTTGGAATGGCATATGGATATTGGAATTTACACCACAATATTGGGATATGGATTGTAAGTTTTATTGCACTTATTGGAAGTTTTATGAATAGTTATACTGCGGACAAATATGATAATGTTTTTAAAAAGAAATTTAAAATAAGGGTTGGAAGGGATATAAGATTATTTTTAATCATGATAGGAGCATTATTTAATCAAATATTTTATACTTTGATAATCTTAGGAATATTAACAAATGTGGAATCAATAAAACGGTTGTATATTTTAAAGAATGACACCCTATAAAGATAGGGATGTCTGATTACTCAGATTACAAAAACTGATTATACAGATTATGGAATATAGAGATTGATTTCTTAATTTGTGTAATCGTATTTTAAAATCTGTGTAATCAGGTATAAATGATTAATCTATTATCAATTTTCTTCTTGCCGCAATAAAAAAACCAAGATTAGCAGGAATCATAAAGGGACATCTTCCTATGGAACGAAACATACGTTTGAATGTATTAGAAAAAGAGTAAAATTTACGGTAAGTCCAACCAAGTCCTTTCTTCAATTCATCAATTGACATATTTTTGGGAAAGTAAGTTACATGAAGGGTATCATATTTTGACCAATCCTTTTCAAATATTCTGTCAGCATTTTTCAACTTAGAATAAAGCCTTGTACCTGGAAGAGGAGTAAGTATGGAAAAGTTAGCTGAATCAACTCTGGAATCATCTAAAAATTTTACCGTTTGCTCAAATACTCCTTTATCATCTTCATCAAAACCAAATATAAGTGAGGCATTGACAGCAATCTTATATTCGTGTAGTTTTTTAATAATTGACTTAAATTCTTTTACCTTATTGAATCCTTTACTCATTGAATCAAGGGCTTTTTGTGATACAGATTCTATTCCTATAAAGAGAGCACGGCATCCACTTTGTGCCGCTAATTTTAGGAGTTCAAAGTTCTTTATAAAATTTAAAGACGCCTCACTTCCCCATTTTATACGTAAAGGGGTAAGCTTGTGAAATAATTCCTTGGCATATTTTGGCTTCGCAAAAATATTGTCGTCCACAAATACAACAAATCCTCTTGACAATGCTTTTATTTCTTTTATTACTTCATCAACCGGTCGGGTTCTTATTTTCCGCCCTGAAAAAGTAGTTACAGAGCAAAATTCACAATTGTTCGGACACCCTCTCGTGGTTTGAATAAAGGGAATATATTTTTTCCGATTTGGTAAAATGTCCCATCTTGGCATCGGCAGTCCTTTTAAATCTGAATATTCAGAACAACGATAAAAATTCTTAAGCTTACCCGATTGAAAGTCCTTAATCACTTCTTCCCAGATTAGTTCTGCCTCTCCTATTACAACTGTTGTTGCATGCTTTAAAGCTTCATCAGGCAAAAATGATGGATGAATACCACCTAATATTACAGGAATTCCTCTTTTCTTAAACTCATCTCCAATTTGATATGCTCTTGGAGCTATAGAAGTAATTGCTGTAATAGCAACAAGGTCAACAGGCTCATCAAAATTTATAGGTTCGTATCTCTCATCTATTATGTGGACTTTTATATCTCTTGGAGTCAACCCAGCCAAAAATAATAAATTAAGAGGCGGTGTCCTGAAGAAACTTCTAATTGCTTTCTGCCTTCCTTTTCTGTAAGCTTTATTTGGATAAATAAGATTTATCTTCATTCAATTCACCTTGCTTGCTAAAATCCCAATCCTATTGGAATACAGGTAGGATTCAATAAGAATATCATTCTCAAGTCTCTTGAACTTAACAGAAGACAGAGATAATGCATCTTTAAGTTTTCTTATCCCTAAATCTCCAACAACTGGCACTCCATCTCCCAGAATCTTTGGAGCAATAAAAAAGTAAATCTTGTCAACAAGCTTATTGGCTAAACCTTCAGTAAATACTTCCTTGCCTCCTTCTATCAAAATACTCTGGATACCAGACTTACTAGCTCGCTTTAAAACTTCCAAAATATCCACTCTTCCATTTGAGTCTTTCCTGCCCGCTGCTTCACTATGGCAGGCGGGTTTTATTTGCCAGGTTTCTGTGCCATCAATTTTTTGGGACTTAAGAGTCGCAATTATGCATCCAGGGCCCAAGACTTTTGCTTTGTGCTTTATCCTTAAATTTGAATCCAAAATAATTCGCTTTGGATTTCTCCCTCTAACAAGTCTTACGGTAAGTTCTGGGTCATCAGCAAGCACAGTTCCTATACCTACCATAACTGCATCAACTTGAGACCTAAGACGATGAACAAATCTTCTTGATTCAAGAGAAGTTATCCACTTTGACTCTCCATTTAATGTTGCAATCTTTCCATCAAGAGTCAGAGCAGCCTTTAAACTAATAAATGGAAGACCAGTCTTTATATATTTAAGATACACTTCATTTAATTTTTGTGCTTCTTGTTCGCAATCTCCAAGTATAACTTTAATACCAGCTTTTTTAAGTTCTTTAATTCCTTTGCCATTAACCCATGGTGAAGGGTCAATAATTGAAATATGGACTTCTTTAATCCCGGTATCAATTATTGCTTTGGTGCAGGGAGGGGTAACCCCAAAATGACAACAGGGCTCAAAATTCACATAAAGGGTAGCACCTTTAGCTTTTGGACCAGCTTGTTTTAAAGCAATAACCTCAGCATGTGGCTCACCTTTACACTTATGATAACCCCTTCCAATAATTTTATCCTCTTTCACTACAACTGCACCAACCATAGGATTTGGAGAAGTAGCTCCAAGTCCGCGCCTGGCAAGTCTTAAGACCTCTTTCATATAGTCCATCTTAATTTTAAAACTAACTTAAATTTTACAAATGTCAAGTTTTTCTCGTTTTTATGGACTCTGTGTTCTCTGTGGTTCTTCAATTCTTGTTGATATAAAATCTATTACTTCCTTTTCGTTATCGTTAAATCTGATATAAGTTCCTCTAAAGTTTTCAAGCCTTGATGGCTTATCAAATGGAGATAAGAGCACACCGTTCTTATCCTTATAATATGTCTTGAAATCTTCCCATTGCTTTTTCTTTTCAATCACAATTCCTTTTATTGTCATTCCTTCATTCTCTAAAGAATAATATGTAGGTAAAAAATAAGGTAAAATTCCTCCTCCAACAAGAATATATGCAATAATAACCCAATACCAGCTAAAAGAAAAATATATCCCAATACCAAGTGCCACAAGAAAGATAATTAAAAGAATTGTTTTTCTTGGGTGCTCTTTACACGGCTGCGATTTCCACTGCATGCGTAAATTGTATTATGTGAAATGCTTACATTACACATTCTTGTCAAATGCTTTTTTCAATAACTTATAACATTCCTCAATGGATTGAGATATTATCTTTGTATCAGATATTACTGGCATAAAGTTCGTATCTCCTGTCCATCTTGGGACTATATGTATATGAATATGGTCGCGCACCCCTGCACCTGCAATAGCTCCAATATTCATCCCTATATTAAAACCAGCAGGATTCATAGTAGTGTTTAAAGCTTTTATAGATTTTTTAATAAGTTCTACTATTGAAGAAATTTCTTCGGAAGTAAGCTTTTCAGTATCTGCTATATGTCTATAAGGCGCAACCATAAGATGCCCATTATTATAGGGAAAGAGATTTATCATCACAAATGACTTTGAACCACGATATAAAAGATAAGATTCATCATTCTTTTTTGCAAGAGCCTCACAAAATATACACTTTTCTGGTTGAGGAGAATAAATATATTCTGCCCTCCAAGGAGCCCATAATCTTTTTGAATCAGAAACTGTGAGGGCAGGGTAACTCTGTTCGTTAATCTTATTGGTTGTTTTAAAATGAACTTTAGCAATTTCATTAAGTATGGTATTGCCATAATTGCCCACTAAATCTTTGGCAACTTGCTCTACCTTCTCAGATGCTCCCTTGGGCAATGAAACTTTAATTTGTGCTGAAATTTTTGAAAGCCCATCAAGAAACTTATCCCTTGCAAGCACTGAAGCAGCCGCAACCGCTAAATTGTTTTCTGCCTTTGGATACTGTTCAAGTTTTACTTGTTTGCCCCTTTTCATTAAAGCATTTTCAATATATTTTTTATCCCCAAATTGGTCTGTTATAACAAGCTCACAATTTACTTTTTTAAGCAAATTTTCAATCACTCGTGCATGTCCCCATGCAAGAATATGATTTAGATTATGGAGTTTAGAGTAAAGTTCGTTATACTTTTCGGGACCAATCATAACCACAGAATGAGGGCATATTTTTTGAACTTCTTTACTTAATAATTTAACTTTACTATCAGATAATTTTTTTGAATCTTTAACTCCAAGTTCAATTAGTTTTGGTTCTGTATGTTCGTCAACCATCACACCAGCTATTACAAGCCCACCAAAATAATCTCCTTTTCCCGACTCATCTGTTCCAATCCAAGAATTCATCTTGAAAACTATATCACGAAACCCCAAAAATGCAAGTAAAATGAAGTTAATTTAAAATAGATTTAATTGTTGTTTCTCTTCTTTTTGCTCTTCTGTGAATACACTTATTTTCCCATAAACTCCATCATATCCAGGTAAAATATTCACTTTTTCTTCCCTTACATTACAAATACCCTGAGCAATTTTGGGTAAAGTCGCTTTCTTTAACTCATCATAAGGAATTTCTAATAAACAATTAAATTCCGTCCCAAAATGATAAATCAACTTATTATATTCATTTAATACTTTTTCTGTCTCCTTGCCAACCCCAATAGCATTACTTATAATTTCAGCTAAAGGAATCAAGTGTTTACAAGGAATTTTACCTTCTTTTGGCTCCTTCCTATCAGAAAGAGAAATCAAGCGATGCATCACCCCTACTGTAATTGGTCTTCCACATTTAGGGCAAAGATTATCATTTGCCATCGCTTCTTCTGGAGATATTCTTGCTTCACACTTCCGATGCCCATCCCAGTGATATTTTCCTTCTTGAGGAAAAAATTCTATTGTAAATTTAAACTTCTCAGGGTCTTTTAACTTAATTGCATCTATAATTTTAAAATAATCAAGCTCACAATCAAAGCAATTTACCTCCCTGCCAATATTTTTAGGAGAATGAGCATCAGAGTTAGATATAAGTGCAAATCTATCAAGTGCTGACCACCTCCAATTCATTGGAGGGTCTGATGATAAGCCAGTCTCAAGAGCAAAGATATTCTCAGTCTCATCACCAAAACACTCTTCTATTGAATCAAAACCAAAATGTGACCCAAATAATGCAAACCAGGGTGTCCATATATGAGCAGGAACAATAAAAGCATCAGGCACAAGTTCAAATATTCTTTTTACCATAATTTCAGAATCAAGTCCCAGTATAGGCCTACCATCAGAAGCTAAATTACCGTAGCTTCCAAGAAAAGAATTAATTTTATCTACATCTTTAAACGTAGGAACAAATATTAAATTATGTATTTTTCTCAATTTACCATTTTTATTATATATATTATTCACTTCGACTGTGAGTACAAAAAATGTGTCTCCCCCGCTGGAGGCGGGTCTGTCTTTGGCGGAAAAAAGGTTTCCATCAACAGGCACAAGCTCTTCCGTGAGTTCTTTAAGCCAGATAGGGTGTGTAAAATCGCCTGTTCCCATAAGTTTTATCCCTTTAATCTTTGCCATTTTGGATATAGAACTTATTCTCATTTCCTTGGATGTGGCTCTTGAATACTTTGAATGAATATGAAAGTCAGCAAAAAATCTCATTTATAAAAATTTCAACTTTGCACACAGATTCTCACTGATTTTAGTCGATAGACACAGATTCCGGTAAAAAGTTTTGCTTATTCTGGTCTTTCTGTGAAAATCTGTTCAATCTGTGTTTATCTGTGTGCTTTTCGTATTTCATTCGTGTTTATTCGTGGTTAAACTTCTTTTAGTTTCTTTAAATGAGAGACCTAATTTCTGAAGACAAATAAGTCCCAAGAATACAACGGGTAAGAAACTAACAATATGTGCTACAATAGCAAAGCTTAAAGCCTCACTTTTTGGAATATGAAACAAAGAAAGTCCTAATATTGCAAAGTAATGATATGTTCCCACAAATCCAGGTGAAGATGGAAGCATAATCCCAAGACAACATATTACCATAACTATAAAAGCTGCTCCTATTGGAAGGTTAAAATTAAAGGCACGAAAAAATATGTAATATACACTTGCAAAGTATACCCATATTAATATAGATTGTCCTAAAATTAAGCCCATCGTTTTCCAATCTTTTAATATCTCTAATCCCTTTATGAAAGAGGTTAAAAAACCTTTAAGGTTAACTCTTAATTTTGCAGGCACGAAATTTATCAACTTAAATATAGAATTGGGATTTGTTTTAAGCAATATCAAGACTCCTAACCCAAAAAAAGTAATGCCAAGTGCTACAAAAGCTGCCTTTTTGACCCCACTTGGAAATGGAAAAATAACCAAAAATCCAAAGAAAAAGAAAAGCAATACAAACATATCAAAAATTCTTTCAATCAGTATTGTGGCAAAGCTTGCACTTTTAGGTATATTTTCACTATGTCCTATAGCAAATGCTCTAACAATTTCTCCCAACCTGGCAGGCAACAGTGAATTTGCCATAAATCCCACTGTTGTGGCTCCAAAAGCATTACCAAAGTTTACATGTTTTATCGGGTCAAGTATAAACCTCCATCTATATGTACGTGGTAAAAAACTTGCTAAATTAAGCACTGCCGCAATAGCTACCCAGAAATAATTAGCTGATTTTAATGCTTCTCCAAGCTCATGAAAGTCAACTTTTCTAAAGGCAAGCCATAAGAAGAATATGCTCAATACTATTCCAATCCAGAACCATTTTTTCCTCATATTTTATTGTCTATTCATGCCTGAGGCAGATTCACCTTTGGTGAAGAATTTTTCTTAATAATTCCATAGCTTGAGTATTGTCCGGCTCCGCTTTTAGGATTGCTGAAAGAACACCTTCTGCTTTTCTTAATTCACCACAGGTAACATAAAGCTTAGCTAATCTGAGATAAAAATCGCTAAATCCATATACTATCTCAGTTGCCCTTTCTAACAAACCCAGAGCTTTTCTTTTTTCACCTAACTGCTCATATACTAAGCTAAGCCACCAATAACTCTCAAATTGGTCTGGGTCATACTTTAGTGCTTTTGCAAAATGCATCTCAGCCTCTTTCAATTCGTCTCTGTTTATTAAAAGCCTACCCAGGTTTAGATGAGCTACAACGCAATAGTCATCTATTTTCACAGCTTCCTCATAATAGTAACAGGCTGAATCCAACATCTGGGACATTTCATATATTCTTCCTATCCATTCATACGGTAATGCAAAGTCTTTTGGACCAGCCTCTATCGTTTCTTTAAACTTGCTAATAGCCTTATTCTTATCTCTCTTAAGTGTATTTATGGCTTCATTATACAAATTAACAAAATTTGGGTCCATACTTTTCCCTATCGTCAACGGAATTGATTCAGCCAAAGGTTTTCTCTTGTATATAGTTTCAAGCCCTCTTGGGTTTTTATTTAAGTGGAAATAATATGGATAATAACCTGTCCTGAACCTCTCTCTTAAAAATAGCGCCCTTTCAGCTGGGGCACTTGGCTTGATACCTGTGGAGAAATATATAAAGAGCGGACTTCTCTCTAAAACATATCGCGTGTTATAAAGTCTTTCCCTCCAGGTAGCACGAATTCCTTCCAAGTGCTCAGAATGCCTTGGAATATAGGCATCAGTGAGACCAAGCATATCAATAAGCTCCTTGTCCGAATAATAGGAAAGAGCACCAATTGTAGTAGCCGCAACACATTCCTCAGAAGACATTTTCCTATTTAACCATCTCCCAGTGGCACTCATCTTACTTACCAATCCTATCTCAAGCATCCTCATATGCTGTATGTAATTTTTTGGTACCCAATATGTTAAAAACAAAAGTAAAACAACAATTACAGTTTTCACCCATCTGTTAGAGCGAATATTAAGAATTCCTTCCTGTAATAATAAGTAAAACATAGGTATCATTGGGACATAAAAACGATGAATTTGAACAACATTGCCACCTAATACAATAATGTAAAGACAATATATGATAAGCATATAAGTAATGTAAAAATAAGGAGAATCCAGTTTTATTATCTTTTTCCTCAAACTGAATAAAGGAAGTATAAAGCCCAATCCATAAAAGCCATAATGTTTTAAAAATCTCCATATAGAATCAAATCCTGTTGCTAAATACCCCATACCAAAACCAGTCTTGGCAGCAAAAGTATTGGGTAGAAGTGCTCCATAATAAAAATATCTCCAAATAAAAAGAGGAGCTACTATAATTCCATATGGTAAGAGGAGATATAAATATTTTATCAATCGGTTATGAGTATCATTTTTTCCCTTTTGTATAATAAATACAGCATGAAGAAAAGTCATGCCCCATAAAAAATAGGCTTCAGGTCTCACAAGCGAGGCTAATCCAAAACAAAGTGATGAAACTCCATACTGCCATTTGAAATTCTTAAATATAAGATAAGTAAAAATTGACAGAGTAACCATAAAGGAGAAAAGAACCGTCTCCATTCCACTGGTTGACCAACACACGAAAGCTCCATTTGCAACAAGAAAGAGCACAGCTAAGACAATAGAGCCTGAAGAAAAGACTTTTCTTGAGAAGAAAAAAACTAAAATGAGAGTACACACCCCTAAAAAAATCCCAAGAGCTTGTGACAATGTAATTATACTATCAAGAGAAGCACCAAGTGACCCAAAAAAGGTAAGAATTATCATCCAGAAAAAATTTGTGTATCCCTCAACATATTCTCCTATATTAAATACCGGACCATTTCCACGAAGAATATTACGCACATACCGATATGTAATATATGAATCATCTTGTATGAATTTCAATACATATGCATTCCAAAGGAATAAACCAATTATTACCAATAGGAAGCAAATCTGTATTATTACTCTTTTATTCAGATTTTTTCGGAATGTTTTCCTCTTACCTTTCGTTTTCATTTATTAGTTTAAAATTGCTATCTTAATTTTTTACTCACTAAGAAAATCTCACAATAACTTTTTAAACATTGCAAGTATCCCCTGATTCCAAGCCACACGATGAGTTATGCCAGTTCCTTGAAGTTCATCGCAATGTTCAAGATACCACTTATACGACCTTATTAAAGCTTCAGCGTTACTGTATTTTGGTAACCATCCGAGTGCCTTTTCTATTTTTTCTATCGATACAAAAGAATCAGTATCTGCTGTTCCATAAACCCATTTATAAAGTGGAGATAACTTTAATTTCTCAAACAGTACTAATAAAAATTTTACCAATCGAGCTGGAGTAGTCATCACACGAGCACCACTCCCTACAAACTCACATAATGCACCAACATCATCCAATACCCTGCCAAATTCTTTTGCACCAACATTATAAGCATCATTTACCTTTGCAGGGGAAGCAGTGAGAAGCAAGTAAATTGCATCCACTAAATCCTCAACTTCTAATAATTGATAGTGATTTTCACCATTACCAATAATAGGTATTTTTTTGCCGTTTTTTACCCAATCGTATAATATTTGAAAAACACCGAGTCTTCCAGTACCAATAAAAGTTTTAGGTCTAATAACAGGAACACACATACCTTTTTTCCTATATTCTTCACATACTTTCTCAGCCTCTATCTTACTTTCTCCATAAGAGCCTACCCCAACAAGTTCATCATTTTCATAAATAGGATGTTTCTCAGGAACACCATACACAGCAGTTGAAGATACATAAACAACACGCTTGACACCATTATTTTTTGATGCTTCTAACACATTTCTTGTTCCCTTGACATTAATATCAAAAATATCTTTACATTTCCATAATGGCAATGCAGCAGCTCCATGAACAACAAGGTCAACATTTTTAAGTATTTTATCAATCGCATCTGAATTTCGAACATCAATCTTAAAATATTTAACATTTTTTGGATATTCATCTGGCTTTATTGGCACAATATCCAATACTATAATTTCGTCAAACTTATCTACAAATCCTTTACATAAATGATAACCCAAAAACCCTGCACCTCCAGTAATAACAACTTTCACATTACCTCCTTTCACTTAAGCATACTTAATATTTAACTTATTATTACAATAGCACTTATTATCCACAAAATTATATTAATAAGTAAAGACTTATCAAGCAAAAGAGTTCTTTCAGGGGTTCCACCTAATTTTTTTTGATACACAAGCCATAAATATCTAAATATTCCATAAAGCACAAAAGGAATTGTTAAAATAAGCCATTTGGTATGAAATTTTGCTATTGTTTCAGGTGATACTGTATACAATATATAACTTAAAAGAGTTGATGCCGTAACAACTGAAATTAGCTGGTCAAGCAATGCTGGCGAATAATGAGATAATGTTCCTCTCACTTGTGTTCCAATTAACACAAGTTCATGCCTACGTTTACTTAGTGTAAGAAATAATGCCAAGAGAAAAGTACAAATAAATAACCATACCGATATCTCAACTTTTATAACAATTGCTCCTGCAATCACACGAAGCAAAAATCCAAAAGCTATTACCATTACATCAAGTATCACTATATTGCGTAAAACAAAAGAATAAATAAGTATTAAAATAAGATATCCAATTGCAACCAATGAAAATTTTGGGTCAAACCAGAATGAAACAGAAAGAGTTATTATGCCAATTAAGATAGCACTTGCAACTGCATTTTTTACACTTAAATCCCCTTTTGCAATAGGTCTTTTTGATTTTGAGGGATGTAACTTATCTTCTTCTCTATCAATTATATCATTAACTATATATACTATTCCTGACAGTAAACACCATATAATGAATGCAATTGCGGTTTTACCAAAAAGATTTATATTAAAAAGGTTCTTTGAAAAAATAAGCCCCGCAAAGAGAAGAAGATTCTTAATCCATTGCCTGGGACGCATTGATATTAAAATATCTATCATAAAACTCTGCGCACAGATACACACAGATTTAATAGATTATCACAGAATAATTTATTTATTTTATTCAAATCTGTGTCTATCCTTGCTATCTGTGTAAATCTGTGTGCTGTTTTGGATTTTGCCTTTTTTCTTTGCCCATAGGCTTAATTTGTCTCTTTTAATGGATTTTTGGTCTCCTGTAGTCATATTCTTGATATTAACTGTCTTTGCTTTTATTTCATCAGGTCCTGCTACAATTACCCATTGTATTTTACGTCGAGAAGCATACTTAAATTGCTTTGAGAGCTTAACAAAATCAGGATAAATTTCAGTGGAGAGCCCTAAATTTCTAAGCTCATTAGCAATACTTATTGAATAAGGAGAACTTTCTTCATCAAATTGTGTCACAAGGATTTTAACTTGTGGCTCAATCTCTGATAACATACTAAGTTCATCCATCACAGCAATAATACGTTCCAAGCCAATGGCAATCCCAACAGCAGGTATTTCTCTTCCTGAAAACATACCAATAAGTTTATCAAACCTTCCACCTCCTGCCAGACTCCCAATTTTTGGCTTCTCTACTATAACTTCAAATATAGGACCTGTATAGTAATCAAGTCCTCTTGCAAGCCAGGGGTCAAAAGAGAAACACTCTTTCCTGATGTTAAAAGTCTCTAAATAACCAAAAAGAGATTTGAGTTCCTGTAATCCCTCCTTTTGAGGTAATACTTTTTCTAAATCTAATATAGATTTACTGGTTTGTAAAATATTAAGAATCTTTTTTATTGCAGTATTCGAAATTTTATTTGACCTAAGCTCCTCTGCTATTCCTTCAATTCCTATACGCTCAAATTTATCCATCGCTCTATAGACAGTAAATTCTTGAACTTGAGATACGCCTGCACATTCACATATAGCTTTAAGGATTTTACGATTATTAATTTTTATTTTAAACTCTTTGAATCCAAGTGCTGAAAATATCTCACAAGTTATAGCAAGTATTTCAGCATCTGCAAACATAGAGTGAGTTCCTACAATATCAATATCACATTGATAAAATTCTCTAAATCTTCCGTGTTGAGGTTTATCCCCTCTCCATACAGGCTGAATCTGGTATCTTTTAAACGGCATGGTAATTTCAGGATACATTGCAATAACTCTTGCCAATGGAACAGTAAAATCAAACCTCAAGCCCACATCCCTTTTGCCTCGGTCTTTAAATTTATAAATGAGTGTCTCTTCTTCTCCATATCTATCTTTGCCAGATAATACATCCCAATACTCAATAGCAGGGGTCTCAAGAGGCTCAAAACCATATTTTACAAAAATATTCTTTATACCCCTAATAACATATTCTCTTTTTCTCATATCTTCTGGTAGAAAGTCTCGCATTCCCTTTAAAAGTTTGGGCTCTATCTTCATAAGTTTATAATTCTATCACCTCTCCTAAAACCCTGATTTTATCACAGAATCACAGAAAAAAGAAAGAAACACGGAAAGGATAAAAGTTTTTAAGTCTTTGTTTTTTAATTAAATACAAATTCTGTGTTTCCCTCATGGAGTTTATCCCGATATTATCGGGGTGCTTCCGTGATTTTTTATTTTTAAATACCCTTAACTGCTTTTAAAATTTCTTGACTTTTTAAAAGTGCTAATACTTTCTTAATATCTTTGTAGATTTCTCTATCTTTATTTAAAAAAGGGACTTTTTCTCTTATCTTTTTGTATGCAATAAGTGTTCCTTTTCCAAGTTCTGATAACTTGTGCTTCTCATCCGTCTCCGCCTGAAGCGGATGACGGATTAATCTTAAATCTATTGCTTGTGTCGCAACAAGGAACTCTATTGCAATCACTTGTTCTACATTACTTATAATTTCTCTTGCAGTTCTTGCTGATGTTGGTGCCATTGAAACATAATCTTCTTGAGATTCACAAGTAGGAATAGAATCAACAGAAGCAGGATAAGCAAGGACTTTATTTTCTGAAACCAATGAGGCGGCAGTATATTGAGCAAGAGCAAAACCACTTTCTAAACCAGAATTAATAACAAGGAAACTTGGAAGTCCTTTATTTAAGTGATGCGAAAGCAATCTAAAAATCCGTCGCTCTGAAATATTACCCAGATTAGCCATCCCAAGCCCAAGAATATCCATCCATAAAGCAATTGGCTCTCCATGAAAATTACCTCCAGAAATAGTTTTATTAAGCCCGGGGAAGACAAGAGGATTGTCAGTAGCTGAATTTATTTCAATCGTTATTATCTCTTTTGCCTTTTCTATAATATCCCAGATAGGTCCAAGAACTTGAGGAATACATCGTAAAGAATAAGCATCTTGAATATGTTTAGTATCGCTATCTAAAAGCTTACTTCCTTGAGTTATTTTTTGAATAGCTCGTGCAACTCTTAACATTCCCGGATATGGTCTCAGACGATGAGTTTCAAGTCTAAATGGAGCTCTGAAGCATTTAAGTGCTTCAAGAGTTAATGAGGAGGCAATTAGAGCATTTTTCAAAAGGTCTTTTGAGTCTTTGACGGCAATAGCAGCAATTGCAGTTGAGACTTGATTTCCATTTATAAGAGCAAGCCCTTCTTTTGGCTTTAACTTGATAGGCTTAATTCCAGTAAGTCTTAACGCTTGGAGTCCTGACATCCTTTGTCCCTGGCAATTAGCTTCCCCTTTTCCTATAAGAACAAGTGATAGATGTGACAATAAAGACAAATCACCAGATGCTCCAACAGAGCCCTTTTCAGGAATAACGGGATAGACTCCAAGATTAAGTAAATCAAGAAGCGTTTCAATAGTTTTCAATCTTATTCCAGAATACCCTTTTGCAAGAGTATTTGCCCTAAGAAGCATAGTAGCGCGCACAACTTCTTCAGGCAAAGGATTACCCACTGCTGAAGAGTGAGACAAAATTATTTTTTCTTGAAAATTGTCAAGTTCCGAAAGTGGGATTTTAATATTCTCTTTGGAACCAATTCCTGTATTTACTCCATAAATAGGCTTCGGAGATTTCACTTTTTCTTCAACCCAGTTAGCACTTTCATTGACTTTAGTCTTAGCTTTTTTAGATAAAACAACTTTTATCTTCGGGTCACGAGCCACCTTAACGACATCTTCAATCTTTAAAGAATTACCATCTATTGTTAAGCGATTTAGCATAATTTATATAATACAAATTAAATATTTAAAAGTCAAGAAAAAGTTGCTAACACTCCGAACAAAGTGAGGAGGTAATACTTACTTTTTCTGACCCTGAGCTTATCAAAGGGTCAAGAAAAAAACTGAAACCATAGAGAACACAGAGTGGGCAAAAAAAACAGGACGCAGATAGGCACAGATTATTAAGATTGAAAAAATGAAAATTGTAACCATGAATTATCCAAATAATAGTCATAGAGGACACAGAGTAGCGCCGAGGTTTATCCTCGGCAACAGAAAAAAATTGTAGGCACGATTTCAAATCGTGCAAATAAAAAAGAAAGGTCTCTTTTTATAACTTTTTCAGAAACTTTTTTAAAAAATTTGACATTCTTAGAAAAGGTAATATATTGTAAATGAATAGGAGACTGTAATGTCCAAGAATTTTGAAGTATTCCTTAAATTAAATAAAAAAGGGCTTCAAAACAAGTATATAGTAATGGTGAACGAGAAAATAGTGGAAAAGGGTGAGGACATTGAGAGAATGCTTGAACGGGTTAGGAAGAAGTATCCGAAGGAAGTCCCATTTGTAGCCAAAATTCCTGATGAAAGGATGATGGTTTTATGATTAGATACAGGTACAGAGAAGAAATAGGGTCATTAGGAAAGGTTTTGCGTCCAGTAGCTGATATTACTTTAGAGAACAAAAGAATTAGAGTAGAAGTCCCAATGTATATTGATTCTGGTGCCGATATATCAATGATTTCCTTAAGATTTGGAACGTTTAATGTATAACACACACTTTCTCTCTTAAAAATATCTTTTTCATAAAAAATATTTGACATTTTAAGGAATGAGGATAAGATTAAAATGATGAGGAAGTTGATAGTTTGGTTGATTTTGTTTTTGCCTATTCTTGTGCAGGCGGAGATTAGGTGGAGGGAGATGAAGCCTGATACTATGAGTGACGGGTTGCCACAGAAAAGGGCTGACCTGAGAGTAGCATTTGACCCACTCAATCGAATAATGGTTTTATACGGCGGATTTTCTCCTGATGGAGGCGGCATGAAAGATGTGTGGACACTTGACCTATCAATAAAGGATGGTGTGTGGACACGATTGGATGATTCACCAGCGGGTTGCAGAGATTCGCATACCCTCATATATGATAGCCTCAACCAACGAGTTATTTCATTTGGTGGCTATCACGATGAAATCCATGAAGTTGTAAATAATTGTTGGTCACTTGACTCTATTCCTTATGGAGGTAGATGGATAGAGCTGCACCCAGAGTCTATACTGCCAGATTCTATATTTGGGCATACTGCAATTTATAACCAAAAAGAGTATCAAATGATTACATTTGGTGGAAGATTATGGTCTTTGGGAGTGACTAATGACTGTTGGATGCTTGATTTAACCACTTGGGATGGTGTATGGGAAAAACTTAATCCATTAGGCCAAAAGCCTGAGCCTAGGCATAATAGCCCTACTGTATATGAGCCTGTTGAGCACCGTATGATTATATTTGGCGGAGAAGGTTCTACCTCTCTAAAAGACTGCTGGGCACTTGATCTGGATACACTAAAATGGACAGAGCTCCATCCGGAAGGAACTTTACCAGAGACGATTAATTTATATGGGGTCTCTGGACATACAGGTATATATGACCCTGTGAATCAATGGATAGTTTATTTTGGCAGGTATGGTGGTTCTAATCCGGATGCTTATCTTAATACCTGCTGGGCGCTTGATATCTCTATACCGGGTAAGGAGAAATGGCTCGCATTAAATATCGAAGGCGAGCCTCCAGGTAAACGTGCTAGGCATAGGGCGGTTTATGACCCCTATTATCGACGAATGGTAATATTTGGAGGTGCAAAAGGACCTGTAAAAAAGCCTGACAAAGAAACCGTTGTCTATAATGATTTATGGGAGCTTTCGCTTGATGTATTTCGTGATGTGGGAGTTGTTTCTATAAGTTGTCCTGAATCGGTGTGGGTAGATTCTACTTATACTTTAAAAGCAACGGTAAAGAATTATGGTGAAGTATCTGAAGCTTTTTATGTAAGGTGTGTTATTGATATTCTTGGGGTAGTTGTTTATGATAAAACAAAGTTTACTAATGAAATTCTGCCTGATTCTATTTCAAAGGTTGGTTTTTATTATTGGAAAGTAGGTTCTACACCCGGTGTGACTTACAATATTAAAGTATTTACAACTCTTTTTTGCGATACTGTTCCATCTAATGATACTGCTTATGCACAGGTTGTTTCTGTAAGTGGAGTTGAAGAAACAGAAGACAGAAGGCAGGAGACAGAAGTCAGACTATATGAAGCTTATCCAAATCCATTTTCCAAAAAGACCGTTATTCGTTATTCGTTACCCGTTGAATCGGAACATGTTTCTCTCGGCATCTACGATCTCTCTGGTAGGCTCATAAGAAGTCTTGTTGATGGACCAATTAACCATTTATCCGCCTCAGGCGGAAATCAACCATTTTCCACCGAAGGTGCCCGCCTGCCGTCCGTCGGGCAGGGATCCGCCTCTGGCGGAAACCAAGTCATATGGGATGGTAGAGATGAGCTGGGCAAAAAGGTGCCCAGTGGAATTTATTTTTACAAATTGACCTGTGGTGATTTTATTGCCACAAAAAAGCTCTTGTTGATACGATGAGGGAAGCCATCCCGCACATAATTATGTGCGGGATTCTCAATGTTCTAATCCCCGACTACGTCAGGGAAAGAACATTGGAAAAGGAGGTGTGTGATGTTTAGAGGATTTAAGATTTTTGCAGTATGTGGAATTTTGTTGCTGTTTGCAGGGCAGGGATGGTCGGATATCTTTATCGTTAATAATGGTAGTGATGTAGATAATGGTTTGGGCTACGATGTACCACCTGATTCAAATACATTAAGGAAGTGTATACGACTTAGTAATGAATACAGTGGACCGGACAGGGTTGAATTTGATATTCCTTATGATGATCCTGGTTTTCGTAATCCAGATGGTGAACAAGGTAACTTTGACGATTACTGGACCATTCAAGTTAATCCAAGTTTAGGGACATTGCCTTCAATAATTGATGCCTACACTACAATTGATGGTTATACTCAGAAGAATGCCACACCTGCTACGGACGGAGCGCCAGCCAATCTCAACATTGAGATTGATGGCTCAAATGCTGGGAATAATATAAACGGACTTTACTTAGCTTCTAATTATGATGTTGTAAGAGGTCTATGTATAAACGGTTTTGATGGCAACGGCATATTCCTTAATGGATGGTATGCACATTTCGATGAGATTATAGGAAATTACATAGGAACTAATACTTATGGAACAGAAGCAAAGGGCAACCATAAAAATGGGCTGTACCTCTGGGGCAGTACGGATAGTATTATAATTGGTGGAACTGAACCACAAGATAGAAATATCATCTCAGGAAATTGGAAAGCTAACATCTGGATGCAAATAGCCACAAAGACCCAAATTCTTGGAAATTACATAGGCACTGGTGTGACTGGAATGCGAGCACTTCCACCAGATAGCACTATTCCAGATGGAGGGAATGGTATTGTGCATTGGGCAGAGGGGATCGTTGGCTATGGCAATATTGGCGATACTTTATCAGGTGCACGCAATGTAATTTCTGGTAATCCTATATACGGTATTTATTTTTATGCTGACCCAGCAGTTGCTCAGCTTCATGGTAACAAGATTATAGACAATTATATAGGAGTAGCTCGTGATGGGAGAACACCTTTGGGAAATGGAGCAGATGGGGTGTTTATCAAAGGCAATGTGTTTAGCTTCCTAAATCCTCCTAACTGGGCAGATTCATGCATTATTAGTCAAAATACTATCAGTTGCAATGGAGGCTGTGGGATTCGTATAGATTCTACATATCTAACAGGCGTTCGTGGAGGTATCAGAATAGACCATAACTATATAGGTACCAATTCCTTTTGGGACATATTGGGGAATGAGGTAGACGGGATTGCAATCGAGAATCTATCCTATTCTAATCTGATTAGGGAGAATACTATCACCTTCAACCAAAGGCATGGTATTTATAACAGGATAACTCATAATGCTGGAGAGACTCCACCTCCTAATGGTGATAATTTGATTGATAACAATATGATTGCTCTAAATGACTCCTGTGGTATCTATAACTTAGGTGCTTCACCGAAGATTATAAATAATCAATTTACAGATAATGGTAAATATGGGATTGGGAATTTTGTTCACTTTGGGGGTACTTATGCACCAGAAGATTATAGTGACGATATTTTATCCTGGCCTATTATTGGTGGTACTGCTAATATAAATTTTATTGCCACAAATCTAAATCATGGCATTTATTCACTGGATTGTATACCTTTAAATGAGACTTCGCTTATGACAGATAATCTTATATTTAACAATAATGATTCATCTGATGTTGTCCAGGAATGGTATGGGAGTGTGGAGATATTGAAGGATGAGCCGCCAGATTATAAACCAATAACTGATGAGTATACTGAAACTGTAACTATTACATCATCAGGTGGAGGACCAGTTTACGAGGGAAGTAATTATAGCCCTCGTACTCCATATGAAGGTGTTTGGGGACCAGAAGGCATTGAATATACTGATATTCGTACCTGGTTTAAGATTAGGGAGTATGAATATGATAAAGGTGGTAATTTGCATGAGTATAATAGAGGAGGTTCTCCCTCTATGGTTAAGACTGAGGGTTATTATTTTGGAGATGCGGAGTTCAGTTTTGATGCAGATAAAACTACTCAGCCAATTGGTGACCCAGCACCTGAACCGCCTGAGGATAGGTGGTTACCTTGGACAAGAGGAAAGTGCAGGCCTAATTCATCTGATTCATCAAGGTATCAAATAGTTCAATTAATGGTTGCTGAGTCAACTGCTACTGAAGGTATATACCAAGCCATAAACTGGAGATATAATAAAGAGCGAACAGGATTGAAGTCTGGCTCTGGACAGATAACTAAGCCAGAAGAACTCTGGACTCATACACTTCTTGGTGATATAAATTATGGAAACTCCCCATTGGCAGGCGACCTCAATAGGGATGGCTGGGATGATATTGTAATAGGTGATGGCTCAGGTTATGTCTATGCTATTGATGGTCCTACTGGTAATGAGCTATGGCATCATCAAGTAAGCGGTGCAATAGGCACTCCCCCGGGACTGGCTGATTTTAATCTTGATACTATCCTTGATGTAGTTATTGGGAGTGTGAATGATACAGTATATGCACTTAATGGAATTGATGGCACTCTTCTCTGGGCTTATGGGACTGGAGGACCAATACAATACTGTGCACCCTTACTTGTGGACATTAATCG
>JAGMCI010000046.1 GCA_023129325.1 Caldifarciminota bacterium | reverse complement strand
TTTATCACAGGCACAGTCTCTTCTGCAAAGCCGGGAATAAACGATGCAGAAGTTACATCCTGGGTTTATGCTAATGACTTTTATGGCTGGATAGAATTTTATGAGGATGAGACAGGCGCAGATGGTAGTTACAAGTTGACAAATCTCAGAACTGGGGATTACAAGGTCAGGGCATCTCACCCAAATTATGTAACCCAGTGGTATAACAATAAGCCTGATTCAGCAAGTGCGAACATTGTTCCTGTTACAATGCCAGGCACTGCATCTGGAATTGATTTTGGTTTAACAGGAGTTGAGGAACAAGAAGTCAGAGGTCAGAAGTCAGAATTCAGATTATATCAAAATCGTCCTAATCCCTTTGTTAGAGAGACCGTTATTCGTTATGCCTGCCCGTGTCCGTCCAAAGTTTCTCTCAAAATCTACGATATTTCTGGTAGGTTAGTAAAAACCCTTGTGAATGAAAAGAAACTGCCTGGCTATTATACTATCAACTGGGACGCAAAAGAATTAAGAGCTGGAATTTACTTTTATAAACTTACTGCAGGCAATCTCAACACCACAAAGAAACTCGTCCTCGTGAGATAAGCATTTGATTTATTGAGGGGCATCTCAATGAGGTGCCCCTTTTTTATACTAAGAGTGCATTAGTCTACAGCTATCTTTTATACTCCATCGTTCTTTTTAAGCTTTTTAAAATATGGCTTAAGCGAGTCCAGAAATCCATTTTCATAAGGTCCCTTTTCATAATGCAATTTGCATGGAAAATTATCGCATCTAAGACAATAATCAATCTTATTTTTGTGTGCACATTCAAGTATTGAGCATCCGCCTATCTCATTTCTCAGCCATTCTATTGTCTTGAGAATGTTTTTATCTATGCCACTACAGCATCCCTTACAAAGCCCTTTTTCATAAAGCGCACAAATTTCACAAGCTATGCCACAAGCACCTACTTTCATGACATCACCTCCTCTTTGTTTACACAATCTATGTGCTATTCTGGATGTCCAACAGGAATTATGTAAAGAGACTCCTCGTTTTTTGGTAAATTTAAGAGGTTTTTACCTCAGAATCCCAAACAACAGGAACTCATTCCTCTTCATTAAAACTCTTTAGCATTGCTGCAATCTTAGATTTCGTTTCTGGTAGATTCCTATCAATAAATTCTCACCCTATAGGTTCATAAAACTCCACTAAAATATCTACATCACTTTCTTCAGATTCTTCCCCTCTGATATAAGAACCAAAAATCCCTATCTCAAAAGTAACATTTTCCTGGTTTCTTTGACCCCGGTTGATGTCTTCAACTGGTAGAAATAAATACCATTTGGGGCAATCATTCCTTTCTCATCCTTTCTGTCCCATCCGACAGTGTGAACTCCTGCATTTTCTTCTTTGCTTAATAGCGTCCGCACCAGTTGTCCCTGGATATTGTAAATAATAAGTTCTATATTATCACTTCTCGGCAGAGTATAGCGAATGAAAGTATGGGCGCTAAAAGGATTAGGATAGTTCTGGGCAAGGTGAAAACCAAAATGGTGGAAATCTTGCTGTTTCTCAGATACACCAACATCAGGCAGTGTTCCTGAATACAGATACCACATCGTAGTATCCTGGTTTGGTGATGCCCACATAATAGGCTGAACCCGATTCTCTATGGCAGCAACATAAAGCATTATGTGCCCTCCATCCTGTGTTAGTAACACCTTTGGTGTTGAGAATCCAGTTGCAGTATGTTTTATTAACTTACTCCTCCATCCTGTGGTTCCATAAAAGATATAGGCAGTATCGTTTAACACACAGGAGCTGACAGAATAAAGGGTATCTTGAATAGAGATGGTATCCACTGACCATCCGCTGCCATCCTTCTTTATGAAAAATATCTCATTAAGGAAATTGCCCTCGTTTCTAATCATTGCCGAATAGCAGACTCCATTTCCAGAGGTGGAACTCATTGTATAGTAGCTCAGTGCATCATCTCCAGAAGAATCTGCCGTGAATATAGTAGAATCTGCCCCCCAACCACAGCCATCATGAGTTTTAACTCTTAGTTCACCTGTGTAACGATTAAACCATATTGCATAGACATTTACACCATCTGAAAGCAAAGAGGCACACTTAATAGTGTACTTGTCAATTGCTCCCCGGTCGTAAGTCACAAGAGCACTTCCCTCTGTCCAGGAACCGCCAGCGTTATCAGAATAAACAACATGATATTTTGTCGCCCACCAGGCATAATCTGCTGATATAAAATATTCAATAGTGCCCTTTGACAGGATAAAGGAACCATAGAAATAAGAGATAGTGGAATCATTATCTTCAGATGCTTGAATGGCACTATCGTTCACGACATCCTGATAGGTTACCCAATCGCCAGTTTCGTTAGTCACATAGTTGATGTGAGAAGGGGGATAATCCGGCCAACCGCTATGATATAATGGATATCCCCTATATTCATAGATAAGATGTATATAGCCATCTGCATCTACAGCCGCACTGGGACTATAAGCCTGGTACCGTTGCATATCCGGATGTTGATAAAATGATACCCCTTCAGGTGCTGACCAAATGTTTCCCCAATCGTTGGAGACCGCCTGGTAGACAAAATCAGTGTCACTATTGCGAATCACATAAAAAAGGCGGATAGTGTCAGAATTGCCTACAACCATTGGTCTTGCTCCTAAAGAAAAACTGTTAGCACTGGAGTCTATAAGCGTTTCCTCCTGTAAGTAAAGTGTATCCCCTCCAAAGACAACATTTGCTGTCAAGACAATAAGACAAATTGTCCATAACTTTATTAAACGATACATTTTTCCTCCTTTCCTTTTTGGTTTACCTTCTTGGATTTTGCTGAAGCAAAATCTTCATTAATTCTTCCACTTACCCTGTATATTTTCACATCATTACCTCCTTTCATCTCAAATCCACTTTATCCTATTCCTCTTATTTTGTCAAGTTTTTAAATGTCAGGAATTTCCCTATTTTTAGTTTTTCTTTTCCACCAGAGGCGGATGTACCTCGGGCACAAACAGATAATTACAAAGCATATTAGAGTATCAGCAAATCAGCCTGCCTCGCCTGCGAGTCAAGGCGGGTGGGTAGAATATCAGGTGAAGAGAGCATCAGCCCAGCACATAATTTATGTGCTGGGTCAAGAGAAAAAGATTTCACCACAGACCTGTCCCGACATCCCGACCCCGTCTCGGTATCGGGACGGGGCGGAACGGGTCGGGAGAACCATATTATTGCAGGCAGACCTGTCATTCTGAACTTGTTTCAGAATCTCTATTTTGGAGTGCAATAACGATGTTATTGCAAATTTGGAGTGCAAAAACGGACTTCGGCGAGCTCAGTCGAGCCGTGTTTTTACTTACACCAATGTAGGAACAACCTCTTCCGAAGGAATCCCGTTCCGGGCTTCTTCGGAACGGGGCTGGTTGCGACTCCTTTTATATTATTTAATCTCAATCGTAATGAGGATAGAGAACATAGTGCAGGGGTTTCCCGACCCGTTCCGTGTCGGGACGGGTATCCCCCCGCTCTTCGTGTTTTCATACTTTCGTGTTTTCGTGATTCATTTTTTATCTCTTATATTCTCTTTCCTGTCCCGATTTATCGGGGCAATCCCTGTTAATTTTATTTTTTCTGTGTCTTCTGTGTGATTCTGTGGCTTAATTCGTGGTCTGTTTTTCACTTCTTACTTATCTCTGTGTCCTCTGTGGTTTATACTTTCAATTTTTTCTTATATAGGTTATACAGGGCTTTTAGAGAACAATCTAAAAGTCTTGCCCTTTCAAAAGCTACTTCTCCCTTGTCTCCCTTTTCTCTCCTTGGGTCCCATTTTTCTCCTCCAACTAAATCACTTGCTGAAAAAAGGGCTCCAATATGCTTTTTCCTAAAATGAGCTATGGAAAATAAGGCAGAGGCTTCCATTTCTATACATAACACTTCTTCTTTTTTAAATTCATTTACCTTTTCATAAGTCTCTCTATACGGAGCATCAGTTGTCCAGGTAGTTCCTTCAAAATATTTAAGATTTTCATTATTGAGAGTCTCTTTTGCTACATTGACAACTAACTTAGAAGGATAAGAATATCTGGATGGAGGTTCATAATGAAATGATGTTCCCTCATCTCGCAATGCCCTTATTGGGACTATCAAATCTCCCCTTTTTATTTCAGGGTCAAGCACACCTACACCTCCAAAGAAGATAATATATTCGCAACCAAGTGCAATTAGTTCCTCAAGCATCATACCAGCCAATGGAGCACCGACTCCTAAATTTATAAAAGAGACTTCAATATCTTTGTAATTAAAAAGATATAACTTGCTATATCGCCATAAATCAAAAGCTTCAATTTTAAATCGCCTTTTGAGACTTTCTAACGCTTTCATATACTTAAAAGAAAGTAAACAATATTTACTAACTCTTGGAATTTTATGCCTGCGGGTCTTTTTAATAAAGTTCACAAAATCCTCTGGATTAACAGCACTCCTATGCTCTGGTTTTCCATAAAGTAGGGGTAAATTATTTTTATCCATAAGGATTAAAATATACCACAATTCTCGTGTATGTAAAGATTTTTTCTCACAAAATTTAAAACTTGACAATTGAAATTTTTATAGTAAACTACGAGGTATGAAAAAGTGGTTTTTTATGTGGCTTTTGTTTCCATTAATAGCTCAATCTGCCTTTGAAGCAATAGATTGTGAGTCTGAAACTATATTTGAAAACCCAGTAGCTATCTTCACTTCGGGTATTCAGGTTTTACACAGTCAAGCATTTGGAATCTTGCCTTATTCAAGAATTAGCTATTCTCATCCAACTCATATAGGATTTGGTATCTCAAACTTTGGTATTGAGTCTTATCGGGAAAATGAAATCCTACTTGGTTATGGAATTAAAAGGAACAAAATAAAATTGGGAGCTTTTATACGAGGACTGTTTTTACAAATAGAAAATCATGGTTCAGAGTTTGGGGCGGGATTAGATTTTGGAGCAAGTTTCCAGATTGCATCTTCAACAAATTTTAGTTTCACTTTACAAAATCTTATTTCAACAAAAATTGCAGATGAAAAAATACCAAAAAGAATTAGCGGTGATTTAGTTATGGCTCCAAGACCAGATTTCAAAATCAAGATTAAGTTTTATAAAGAAGCCTATTACCCATTAGAAGTTAGAATAAGAAATGAGATTAAACTCTCAAATCTTTTAGGTCTTGGAATAGGAATAAAAACTTGTCCCCAATCATTTAGCTTTGGTGTTCTTTTAAGCCCTAATAAACTTGGGCTCTCATACTATGCCCGAACACATCCAACTCTCGGACTTACACATATTGTGGGGATTAAATATGGTTAAGAGGAGGTGCAAGATGAAAAGATATTTTGCTTACATTGTCATTTTACTATTTATTGGATGTTCAGAAAAATCTCCAAAAGAGAGTGAGTTTAAACCACCTGAAGATGGAAAAATTACTCCTGAGATGGTTGATGCTTATGTCAATGCTTCAAAATACTTGATGGAGGCAATAGCACTACAAGAAAAAGAAATTGAGAAATTCGTCCATCGACATAAAATTGGTGACGATTTAAGCGAATTCTCTGATTCAACATATTGTAATAAACATCCTCAAGTATTGAAGGCATGGCAAAGGCTTCAGGAACGCTGGTCAAAATTTGAATTTGCGGCATATAAAAAGGCACCTATTAGCGAAGCTGAATTTAACTGGATAGGAGGAGCTCTCACCGATACAGTTAATAAGGCTATCCAAATCCAGATTGCTCAAAAGCTCAAGGAGATAATTAGAGAGTGAGCTTTCTCCCTATTTTCCTTTTCCAAAGTTGGGGCATAGGGGGCGGAATTTTAAGTTTTGATACCCGAGGAGAAATACCTCTTTTTAATGTTCATTATTTGATTGAAATAAAAGAGAACTTTGTAATTTGCGAATCTATGGAGTATTGGCAAAAACCTTACAAAGCAATTGAAGGCACAAGAAGTAAAGAATGCCAGTTTTCAGACCTCTCTTTTAAGGAAACAGCTCTTTTTAAACTAAATATGGGAAAAATATCTATCGGAATCGGACCTGGACTTGGAATTCATTTATTAAAAAACTGTGTTAAAGACCGTAAAGAATGTGGTAGCTGGATTATAACTGAATATTATACCTTGAATTCAAACTCAATAGGCTTTCATATAGAAACAATAGGCTCAATTAAATTTTCAGACTTTCTACTCTCCAGCGTGGTGAGATGGGGACTTATTTTCGTTAACAATAAACCTGAAAATCTCTTTTATACACAGGGAAACATAAAGGAAACAAGCTATTTAATATGTTTTTCGTGGTAGTGTCAAAAATAATATGAAAGAAACCACAGAGGTCACAGAGATAAAAATTAATTCTCTGTGTTCTTCAAAAGATTCCTTTAAACTTAACCGCAAATGAACGCAAATAGACATAGATGACAAAAAAATTTCAAACAAGCACCAATGGTCAAAATTCTAATGCCCAAAACTGTTTGGATTTTGGGATTTTGGATTTGTTTGGGATTTGGAGTTTGAGATTTGGGATTTCTCTATATCTGTGTGTATCTGCGGTTTCTTTGAAAAACTATTAAAAAAGTCTCTGTGTTCTCTGTGGTTAGGTTTTTTATTTTAAGGAGGAAAGATGAAGTTTTTTATTGATACCGCAAATGTTGATGAAATCCGTGAAGCCGCATCGCTTGGAGTCCTTGACGGCGTCACTACAAATCCAACTCTCCTTGGACGTGAAATAGAACGCACTCATCGGCGACCAGAAGACATTTTGCGAGAAATATGTGAAATTGTTAATGGTCCTGTATCAGCTGAAGGAGTAAGCCTTGACGCAGAAGGAATCGTAAAAGAAGGAAAGGAACTGGCAAAAATACATAAAAATATTTGTATTAAAGTCCCAATGACACCAGATGGAATGAAAGCTATAAGGAAGTTTCGCAGTCTTGGTATTACAACAAATACTACCCTTGTCTTTTCCTGTAATCAAGCTCTTATCGCTGCAAAGGCAGGCACAAATTATTTATCACCATTTATAGGAAGACTTGATGATGCTGGACACTCGGGAATGGAACTCGTAGACCAAATACTTACTATGTTAGAGAATTATGAATTTGACAGCCAGTTAATAGTAGCTTCAATCCGACATCCATTGCACGTAGTTGAAGCATCTCTCATTGGCGCCCATATTTGCACTATACCTTTCAAAGTAATTAAACTGATGTTCAAACACCCTTTGACAGACCAGGGTATAAAAAGATTCCTTGAAGATTGGGAACGTGCCAAGAAATTTAAAAAATGATAGATAGATATACAACTCCAGAGCTTCGTGAAATATGGAGTGAGAAGTATAAATATGAAAAATGGTTATCTGTTGAACTCGCAGTCCTTGAGGTAAGAGCTGAACTTGGTGAAATACAAATCTCAATAGTAAAAAAAATAAAGAAAAAGGCAAAATTTGACCCTGCCAGAATTAAAGAAATTGAAGCTACTACCCATCATGATGTAATAGCCTTTCTTGAAAATATCGCCGAATCCGTTGGTCCCCTTTCGTCCTATGTTCATCTTGGATTAACTTCCTATGATGTGGTTGATACAGCTCTTTCCATTTTAATGAAAGAAGCAGGTCAGATAATTTATCAGGAACTCAAAGAATTAGAGGCAGTTTTAAAAAGAAGAGCAATTGAAGAAAAAAATACTCTGACAGTTGGCAGAACTCATGGTATTCATGCTGAACCAACTTCTCTTGGCTTAAAATTCCTTGTCTGGTATGATGAAACTATACATAATCAAAAAAGACTTGAAACTGCAATAAGTAACATCTCTTATGGCAAAATCTCAGGCGCCTGCGGTAATTATGCTCATATTTTACCGAAAATTGAAGAACTTACTTGCAAAAAACTTGGCCTTAAACCAGCCCCTGTCAGTACCCAGATAATTCAGCGTGATAGGCATGCTGAGTATCTTAGTGCACTTGCAATTATTGCTACTTCTTGCGAGAAATTTGCCCAAGAAGTAAGACACCTTCAAAGAACAGAGATAAATGAATTTGAAGAACCATTCTTAAAAGGTCAAAAAGGCTCATCTGCTATGCCTCATAAAAAGAACCCAATAATTTGTGAACGTATATGTGGATTGGCAAGAGTTGTAAGAGGAAATGCAATCTCATCACTCCAGAATATCCCATTGTGGGGAGAAAGAGATATATCAAATTCATCACCGGAACGCATAATTATCCCGGACTCTACTATCCTTACCCATTACATAATTAGAAAGATTAAAGAAGTGCTAACTGGTTTGCTTATTTTAAAAGATAATTTAAAAAAGAACTTGAATCTCACCAATGGAGTTATCTTTTCTGGTAGAATTTTAACTGAACTTATTAAAAAAGGTATGCCCCGTAAAGAGGCATATGAAATTATCCAAATCTGCTCCTTCCAGGTTGGAAAACAAAAAAAACATTTAAAATCTCTTTTATTGAAAGAGAAAGTTGTAAAGAATCTCTTTTCTACCAGAGAAATCGAAAACCTCTTTAATCCTGATTACTACTTGAGAAATATAGACTCTGTATATAAAAGATTCAGATTATAAACCCAAATAATGCGTTAAATTTTGAAACCACAGATAATCAGATAAGAAAAAAGAAATGTTTGTGTCTATCTGCGTTCATCTGCGGTTAATACATTTTCTAAAATAAAATTGCTAATTTTACTCTTACTTCTAAATCAAATTAATTACAGTGGACATCCCGATTCTATCGGGATGGAAAGATATAAGCCGCCTAAAAAATCCCCTCTTATAGCAGCTTGCTTGTCTATATTGCCAGGAGGAGGACAATTTTATACCGAAAATTATTTAAAAGGAGCCGCTTTTTTTGTCCTCCAATCAACACTTCTTGGCTTTACAATCTTTGAACATATTAAGGCAAAAAACGCTAAAAGCCAGGAAAATTGGATAGATTACGAAGAGCACTCTGAAAAACGCTCCGATTTTTTATGGTGGGACTTTTTGGTTTGGTCATTTTCTATAGGAGATGCTTATGTGTCAGCTCATTTCTATAAATTTAAGGAACAAGGAAAAATAGAAATTGGATTTAAATTTTAAAGTTTCACGTGAAACATATACCACAGATTAAACGAATTATGCGAAAAAACATGCCACAGAATTACACACCTGCCCCGATACATCGGGGGATTAAGTAAATGAATTCAGATAAATTTGTCTTAGAACTTAACCAAGGAGCAAGGAAATTAGAAATTAAACTTTCGGATTCTATGATTGAGAAATTTAAAGCTTATCATCAAGAGCTTCTTATTTGGAACCAGAGGATAAACCTTATCTCAAGGCGTTCCACATCAATTATCCCACATTTTCTTGATTCCTTAGAATCAGTTAATTTTATTCCTGAAAATGCACGGGTCCTTGATGTTGGGACAGGAGCAGGTTTTCCCGGAATACCAATAAAAATTGTAAGAGAAGATATTGAACTTGACCTGCTTGAGCCAAGACTTAAGAGGTTTAATTTTCTTAATCATATAGTATCTATTCTTAAATTAACTACAAATATCTATAGAAAAAGAGTAGAAGAATTTTCTGGTAAGTATGATGTCTTAATTTCAAAATCAGTTGGCTCACTTGAATGGTTTGCAAAATCAGCCAATCATTTAATAAATTCTGGAATAATTATAACTTATAAGGGTTCAAGATTCTGGGATGAATTTAAAAAAGTGAAAGGTTGGGAAATTATACATAGGGAGAAGAGGAAATTTATGACTGGCACAATAGTAGTATTAAAGCCATGGGAGCGAAATACAAAGATTAAAAATCAATCCGTCAGCTGACGGAGCAAAATGACAAATCAAAAATCAAAAAATCCTATCCCGCACTTATGCATAAGTGCGGGACTGAATACTAAACAATATCTAAATTCCAATTCTCCAAATCTTAAACCGAATTATTTGTTTGCATCATTGGAATTTTGAATTTGATATTTGTTTAGAATTTAGATATTAGGATTTAGAATTTTTACATTTTAATATGCCCGCCTTGCCGACGAGGTAGGTAATTTTAATTTTTGATATTTGATTTTTGAATTTCTTTTTAGATGGGGAAGATAATTTGTGTTGCTAACCAAAAAGGCGGTGTTGGGAAGACAACTTCCTGTATAAATTTAGGTGCCTCACTTGCTGCTTGTGGGAAAAAGATTTTAATCGTTGATATAGACCCTCAGGCTAATGCTACTACTGGACTTGGTAAAAAGGGAATTAAATCAATGTATGAAGTCTTGTTAGAAGGAGTAAAATTAAATGCTATAATACTTGAAACTGAGCTTCCTTATCTTTTTATTGCACCATCAAAAACTGACCTTGCCGGTGGTGCAGTTGAGCTTGGTTATGTCCCAAATAGAGAAAAGGTGCTAAGCAAAACTTTATCTCAAGTAAAAAACGATTTTTCTTATGTCTTTATTGATTGTCCACCAAGTCTTGGTTTGCTTACTTTAAATGGCCTTGTGTCTGCAGATTCAGTTCTTATCCCTATTCAATGTGAATTTTATGCTATGGAGGGCGTTGGAAAACTTATTGATACTATCCAGAGAGTAAAGTCAACCCTTAATCCAGGACTTGAAATTGAGGGGATTTTACTTACTATGTGGTCAAGGACAAAGTTGGCTCGCGAAGTTGAAGAAGAAATTAGAAATTATTTTAAAGAAAAGGTTTATAAAACTGTGATTCCGAGGAATATAAGATTAGCTGAGGCACCTGGATTTGGGAAACCAATTATGTTATATGATATATTATCAAAAGGAGCCCAAGCTTATCTTACCCTTGCACAAGAAATCTTAAAAAGAGAACCACAGAGGAAAAAGGCCCCAGATAGACACTGAAAATTTCTTTTTAACCACGAATTTCACAAATTTTCACATAGATTTAAATTAAATAATCTGTCTAATCCGTAAAATCTGTGGTTCCAAGTATCTCTATTTTAAAAGAATAAGTTTTTTGGCTGCTTTATAATTGTCTGTCTCTCCGCCAGAGGCGGATGTGCCTTTGGCACATAATCTCATGAAATAAATACCTGAAGGAAGTGTTCTGTCTTGATTATCCTTACCACGCCACTCTATAGTATAATAACCTGGTTTTTGTGGTTTGTCAACCAATTTTGTGACTAATCTGCCTGTTACATCATAGATTTTGAGAGAAACATTAGACGGACACGGGCAGGTATAACGAATCACGGTAGTCCGATGAAAGGGATTAGGACGATTCTGAAATAATCTAAATTCTAACTTCTGACCTCTAACTTCTGTCTCTTCTATTCCAGTTTCAATGATTGTGAAGCAGGAATCGGATTCGTCGGAGACTGAGTTATAGCCAGAATCGTAAGCTTTGACTTTGATTTTACAGGTAGTACTTGGTTTATTTGGAACTTTCCAGATGTAAGGAGTATCTACTTGAACCCAGAGCCTTATTGTATCTGGATAAGTTAAGCCACCATCTATAGATAAAAATAGGTCTATTCTTGTAACCTTAGTTTCGTCATTTGCAATCCAGCGAATGGTATCATAAGTCCCAATAGTAAAAGATTCACTACCATCGGGACGAAGCAAATCGGCAGTTGGTAGCAAAGTATCTTTCTCATTTGGCAAAGTAAGAATCCAAGTGTCGCGGTAAGACCCTCCATTCCAGTCACCTCCAAAAACAATCATTCTATAGCCAATGGGATCGTAAATTGCGGTATGCATACATCTTCCTGGGGGCCAGACTCCCAAAGGGAGAAGCTTGCTCCATACTTCACTTTCTGAATTCAATGTCAATATCCAAATGCTATCACTTGCATATTGATAACGCTTCCCTCCATATACGACCATATTTTGATTAGCAACGTCGTAAATTGCTGTATGATTGAAAGGACAAGGGTGTTCCGGTGGAGTGCCGGTTGGATTTAGAGGATACCAATTCTCATTTCCATAAATTAGATCCAGAGCATAAGAGTTTTCGTCAGTAGCAGCATAATAACCCCCAAAAACAATCATCCTGTGATACAATGAATCATAGACAGTAGTTGCACCAAAATCAGACCATATGTTTCCACTAATATTAAGGCATGACCATTCTTCACTTCCTATGGTTAAATTTAAGGCATAAACAGTATCATTTGCTGTGTCTGGACCAAAACAAATTAGCATTCGTTGATTCACAGGGTCGTAAATTGCTATATGGTCACCTTTTGGTGGCACAGAAGGTCCAGTAGGTGTTAAAAGAGCCCATACTTCACTTCCGAGAGTGAGATCCATACACCATATATCATTAGAAGGTTCTCCAAAAACAGTTGTATCTTCGCCTCCGAAGACAACCATCCGTTGATTGTGTATATCGTAAATTGCAGTATGCATACACCTCCACGGTGAAAGCTCTCTTATAGTTGGTATTTCGTGCCAAGTTAGTGTAGATAAATCCAGTGAATACGCATCACTACAAACTGTGGTGCTGAGTGTATGGTCCACACCACCAAATACGACCATTCTGTAGTTATATGCATCGTAAATTGCAGTGTGGTCGCGCCTGCTTGTAGGTGAAGTTCCTATAGGACAAAGCCGCGACCATTCCAAAGACGATGTGTTTAAGACATACGTATCATTATATACTGGAGCCACAATCCCAGCAGAAAGTGGCGTACCCCCGAAAACAACCATTTGGTCTCTCTTTGAATCATAAACAGCAGAATGGAGGCATCTTGGAGAAGGGAGAAGACCAAATGTGACAATCTGCTCCCAGAGTATAGTACTTAAATCCAGAGAGTAAACATCGTTATAACATATAAAACCATCAGCATAAAAATAACCTCCAAAAATTACCATTGTGTGATTTTGGGGGTCATAAATAGCAGAAAGGCCTCTCCTGGGTAAAGGAATATCACCTGTGGTAGCGAGATTAATCCATTCTTCTAATCCAGCAGTTAAGTCCAATGACCAGACTTCATTAAGATATCCATTATTATCTCTTCCCCCAAAAATAATCATACTGTGATTAACTGGGTCGTAGATTGCTGTATGACCAGACCTTGGAGTTGGTGGAGTTCTCGCTGGATTAAGTTTTGTCCATACCTCATTTCCCAATGTTAAATCAAGAGACCAAACTTCATTATAACGAATAACACTATCTACCCCGCCAAACAGAACCATCCTTTGATTTACAGGGTCATAAATAGTAGTAAGGTTAGCTATTGCTGATGGATGATCCCCTGTGGGTGTAATTTCAGTCCATTCTTCTCCTCCTTCTGGGAGATTCAATGACCAGACATCGTACAGAGGATTTGCATCTTTATCATATCCACCCCAGAGAATCATACGATGATTTAGAGAATCATAAATAGCATTGTGAGAACATAGAAATCTTGCGGGTGGCTTATTTCCTTTCAGGGAGAGCACTTGCCATTCTTCCTCACCATTCAAGTATAAGGCATACACCTGCTCGTCCCAACTATTGCCAGTCCATCCACCAAAGACTATCATCCTTTTATTAGGAGTATCGTAAATAGCTACATGGTCTGTCACTCCATCGGGTGATTGTAATGGAATAAAGCACCATTCTTCAGGAGAACCCGATTTTAGGTGCTGAGAGGGCATAGGAGGTTTTGAAGATGAGACTCGAAACTTAAGCCCATCAATTTCTTTTATAACATAAGAGGTATCCTGAAAAGGAAAGTGAGGATTTAAACTCTCAATAAATAATATCGATAAGAGGAGTAAATTCATAGGAAGTGCGGAGGGAGAGGGAATAACTTCCCTCTCCCTCACCGAGATTTCTATCTCAACAGGAGTGTCTTCTGAGTGGTGATAGATGTACCTGCTTCCAAACGATAGAAGTAAATTCCACTGTTCACAGGTTTACCGTAGTCGTCTTTTCCGTTCCATTTTACAACATGAGTTCCTGAAGGCTTTTCATTACTTATCAGAGTCCTAACTAACCTTCCACTTATATCGTAAACACTGAGACTAATCATGCTCTGTCGTGGGAGTGTATACTTAATAGTAGTGCTATTGGTAAATGGACTTGGGAAACTTCTAAGGTTAAACAAATTGGGTTCTGTAGATGCACAGGATTGAGCTCCGCCGCCCTTAGGAAGTCTTTCAAACTGATAGAGCTTAAGTTCTGATATTGCAGCAAAATCGCCGGTAAGCCTTCTCATAGTTACCTCAACTTCATTGTCATCCTCATAATACACGAGCGGAATATCCATGCTTATAGTATCAGGAACACCTGAAGCAACTCCCAAAACTCTTGCCATTTCCCCATCCACTTTCACCTGCTCATTCCACTTCCATGGTTTACCTTCGTGCTCATTGTAACCCACAACAACAAGTCTATAATCATAGATGGGATTAAGGTTAGGTAACCGATATACCAATTCATCATATGCGAAATCAACCCTTACAGTATCCGATGCGTAGATGAAATAACCATCTCTATACTCAGTATAAGGTGACGGAGTTTCACCTCCAACATCCGCAGAGGAAAAGGCGAGCTTGGCTCCTTTAAGACACAATTCTTCATATACTACAGGACAGCCTTCCTCCTGAGTCCTTAGATCCTGAGTCCAAATAAAGCGAACAACCTGCTCTTCTGCAAGTTGTTGAAAATTGCTATGAGCATATTGATCTGGAATAGCATTCTTGGTTATCTGAAGCAACTCACCAGTATCTCCACGGTGTAGATATATCTCCCAATCTCCGTCACTACTATCATGCCATACGATATGGTTGCCTGCTACTGTTGGACAATGCGGATCACCAAATGTGACTATTTTAAGGGGTATATTATTCCAAACAAATTCATTAGATGCGTTCCAAGCCCCTGCTTTACAGAAAATACCTCCTTCAGGATCTGACCATACTACTCTTGCCGAGTCACCATACCAATCTATGAATGGTTCATGACAATTGTAATACATTCCACTTACCTTCTCGTACTCACTGCCATCTGGGCCCGATACATTACACCATATTTCTCCCTTTTTCTCCCACACAATAAAAGGCCTATTAACAGGACCGCCTGGCGAAGCCTGCCCAAGTGCAATTGATACAGAACCGCCGATGACAGCAGGTCCCTTTTCAAGCTCCTCTCTTTCAAATTCCTCCTTAGGAATTGTATCCTCCCAGCTGTCTACTATCTCCCAAGTGATTGTGCCTTCGGGATTAGTTATATCAAGCCATCCGTGCTTAACACCAGTGTGTTTAATAGCACACTCCACTCCATCAATAATAAAGAAAGCAGGGTCGTATTGCCCCACCTTTATGACCACATGTGCAGTATTGTCATGGATTGTCAAGCTCGGCTCACTAACTGAAAGCCCGCATATACGTGATGCACCCCATAATTCCGTCTCTAAACCCCAGTCATTCTCCCCTATTCTTCTTTTGTGGAAGAGACGCAAATTTATGCCCTCATCACGCATCCAGCAAACATTTGGCTTGCCACTGCCATCTAATGCAATTGTTGATGCATGGTCCTTTACCTCAGTAACAGGCTCCACAGTTGGCCAGCTGGTCCCACCATCTGGGCTTGCAGCATACCAAATATGAGCATCTAATGGATGCCACATATAGTGCGGTGGAATTTGCTCAATGTAATGTTGTGCTACAGCGTGTAGCTCAGCCCCTGTTTCCCTTGCAAGCTTCCTGCCACCATTTCCAGCAGTTGCCCCGGGTGTATTTGTATCAAATACCAGCCCACCATAAACTGAGCTTGCTGAAAACAAACAAGCTATTAAAGCTACTTTGAATACTTTCATTTTTCCCTCCTGTTTTGGTTAAATAGTTAAATGGTGATTAGTTTCAGCCAAAGGCTGATCCGCCTCTGGTGGAAAATTGTTAATTATGGGGGAGCACGAATTAGTTCTTCTAAGAAATTGTTTCTATAGGGGGGGGTAGAAAGTGTAAAATTTAAAATTAAAAGTGAAAAGTTGATTAGCAGAAAACTCATTGTTTATAATATACTATAAAAAATTCAATTGTCAAGTTTTAAATTTTAATCTGTCTAATCCGTAAAATCCGTGGTTCCAAGTATCTCTATTTTAAAAGGATAAGTTTTTTGGCTTGTTTGTATCTGCCTACTTCAAGTCTACAGAAGTATGTTCCTGCAGGAAGAGATTTGCCATAATTAGATTTACCATCCCAATTAACAGTATAAGAGCCGGGAGCCACTTTCTCATTAATAATCGTATTGACAAGTCTGCCCGATATGTCATAAATCTTTAATGAGACATTAGGTTTATTAGCTGAAGGCAATTTACCAGGAACAGCATACTTGATAGTTGTATGCTCTGCAAATGGATTTGGCCAGGATTGCTTTAAATCAAATTTGACAACCCTGTAAGCTCTTGGAGTAGCAGAATCAATATAATCATCATACCAGGTTGTGTCACTATTATTGTCTATACTACCGAGTTTATACCAATAAGTGTTTTCTGCTTCAACTAATGAATCAACCCAGTTATAAATATGCCCTTCGCCTTCTGCTTGAACTTCTGCTATTATCTGCCAATTGTCAGAAGTAGGAAGTGAGAAGTGGGAAGTGGGAAGTTTGTCTCTGCGTAAATCTGCGTCTGATGTTTTCAGTTTTTGCCTGCCTGCCATCTGTCGGGTAGGGCTTTCATTTTTCACTTTCCAATTTACATTTTGCAATTTGAATTTATCTTGACACCTTGAACTCTTGAATCCTGCCTCTTTACTTCTCGCAAGTAGCCACCCTGCATTATCAGGTTCTGATTCTGTCATCCATTGCAGTAAGACTGATTCATATTGACCTATTGCCTCAAACCATGCGAGTTCAACACCAAGTGGGCGTTGTTCCCAGGAGATTCTATTATATACATCATCATCCCAATCCTCACCCCAAAAGTTGCCACCCAGACCATAAAATGGGCCACCGGTAAAGCAAACAAGCCCCTGTGATATATTTTTTGTCACATTATGTGCGACTCCTTCACTCCATAATGTATCAAAGCTCACCCTTTCAAGGAATAGTGTATCAGGGTCTCCTTGATTATTATCTATAGTAAGCATCGTGCCACCCGATGCACCATGAGCAAAACTGCCGTAACTTAATCCGCAACTATCTCCAGGCTCTCCTCCTATAACAGGATATTTGGTAATTGTAGCTCCACTCCTTATGTTTATCCCATTTACATCCATATATTCAAACTTATAATACTTTGCATCTATGGTCCCACCAGAATTTACAGTAAAAGCGTAGCTACCAGTTCCATTATGAGTTATAGTAACTGAATCAATAGATGTGCCAACTAATCTTATTGTTCCACCTGAATTTACAATAAGTGAATCTGTAAGCTTAAGTGAACTCCCTGTAGCCATTTCCAAAGTGCCACTATTTATTCTTAGATTCTTTTCTATAATGAGGTCGCTCTCTGGCTTAAGGTCGCCAGGGTCCTCCCCAGCCTTATCCACAGTAAGATTATAAAAGGTCTCGGAACCCGAACCAATGGTCTGATTATCGCTTCCGCTCCCATCAAAATAAACAGTTGAATTTCCATGAATAAATGTCCCATTATCAGTCCAATCTCCTCCACACCAGATATAATTTTGAGGGTCTTCAAGTTCCAATCTGCCATTAATCAATATATTACCTTCTACATCAAGAGTGTGATGGACTGTAGTCCCAAAGTCGTCGTCATTAGTAAAGTCATAAAATACAGCATTTTCCGCAACTGTGAGGTTCCCAAGCACATCTAATTCATATTTGTGAGCTGATGAATCAGCGGTCCAAACCCAGTTAGTGCAAGGATTTACACCATCGCCAATTTGTATATTATAGACCACGCTTAAGGTATCAAAAAAGTCTATTCCTCTTTCCTCTAATGAACCTACAGCAATAATTGTGCCACCACTTGGAATAAAGCCATCAACCTGGTCCGCAAATCCTATGCCTGCGCAAAAAATTGTCCCCCCAGTTACATTTTCATTAATTTGTTGTATCTCAAGATAGCCTCTGCAATCAAATACGCCTCCAGACATATTGAAGTTACAAGTAGATTCAAGAACAGTATGGTCCTCCCCGATAACAGGATTAGTGCCATTGATATCAAAATAACCATCTGAGATATTAAGGGTAGCACCATCCTGGACTGTCACTCTTCCAGAAGTAATAATAGTATCCCCTATTTCATCAAAAGTAAGTATTCCCCCTATTACAATCGTTTCAACATTCTCAGTCCCAACCGTCAATTTGCACCCTCCTGTTAAATTAAGAGAGGCACCTGCATTTATCACAAGCCTTTTACAAACAGCATCATCGCTCTGTATTATGGGATATGGGGTATTATCCTGAATTCTCGCAGTATCGCTCGATGTTGGTATACCATTATCCCAGTTGTCAGTATTATGCCAATTACTACTTGTGCCACCAATCCATCTTGTTACTCCTTCTACTCTTGTTGTGCTAAAAATAATGAGTAGACCCACACTGACAAAACCAAGATACTGAAGCTTAAATAGCGAAATTAAGCTTTTTTTATAATATGATACTCTACTCATCTCATTACCCTCTATTATATATATAATTTATTTATTCAGTTTGTCAAGGGGTGCAAGCATTTTTTTACAAATTATTATAAAAATTGCCCTCAGTAGAGGAAAAAACAATGTGGTTGCGTCCCGATTTGACGGGGGTGTGGCTTATTTTAAGAGGATAAGTTTTTTGGTCAGGGTTTCTTCTTTTGTGATTAATTTGTAGAAATAGATGCCACCCATGAAATCTTTAGTGTCTAAGAAGACTGAGTGGCAGCCCGGTTCCTTATAGCCATTTACTGGTGTGCTTACAAGTCTGCCTGATAAGTCATAAATCTTTAAGCTCACCCATAGTCTATTTGGTAATCCATACTTAATCTCCGTGTATCTAAAGACCGGATTTGGTCTGCTCTCAAAGAGACAGACAGCTTTAGGAACCATTTCAGTAATTTCCTCAACCCCAGGATGATAATTAAATTTAACAGGCTCATTGTATATGCTCTCATCAGGGTCATTTGAGGTTATTGTAAGACTATCGTAATAGATACCGATTGTGAGCCCCGAACCACTCACAATCACTTCAACTGGTTGTGAATCTCCGGGTAATACTGTAAATGATGTAGTATCAATTGATATAATCCAGGCCTGTGTCTTGGTAATATTTGTAACATCAAGATTTGCGCTCCCCATATTCTTAATCCACATTGTATCAGTGTCAGTTTGCTTTGCTATCTCAAATTCAAGTGTATCTGGCAATACAGCTATATCTGGAGTTCCAGTAACAACAAACTTAACAGGCTCACAGTATATAGACCCATCGGGGTCATTAGAATATATCAGAAGGTTCCCGTAATAAGTGCCAGGAGAGACTCCTTGAGTATCTACTGTTACGATTACAAGTTCTGAGTCACCCGGTAAAAGAGAGAAATTTGTAGGTCCTATAGAATCAACCCAGGAAATGCCTGTAGTAATTGAGTCAACATTAAGGTTTGCAGCCCCCATATTCTTAATCCACATTGTATCAGTATCAGTTTGTTTTACTAACATTATTTCAAATTCAAGTGTATCTGGTGATACGGCTATATCTGGTTCAGAAATTGTTAGTTTTACAAACTCATAGTAAATAGACTCATCAGGGTCATTTGAGTGTATTAAAAGGTTTCCATAATAAGTGCCTGGCGAGACTCCTTGAGTATCCACTCTCACGGTCACAGGTATTCCAGTCACGACAGTCACGGGCGTTTTGCGTGGGAAGACAGTAAAATTAGTTGGCCATATTGAATCAACCCAGGAGGTACTTGTAGTAATTGAATCAACATTAAGATTTGCAGTTCCCACATTGTCTACCCACATAGTATCAGTGTCAGTTTGTTTTGCTAATATTATCTCAAATTCAAGTGTATCAGGTGATACAGTTATATCAGGACCAGCAGATACAATTGCATATCCCTCATAGGGCAAAAAATTATGCTTTGTTACAGTAATCCACATTGTATCACCAGCAATTCCCGGTGAGACAGGTATACCTATATCTCCTGATAAATTTGTATATCCCCTTGCATACACAGTCGTATCACTTTTACACATAAGGCATACATAAGCGTTTTCAACATCAGCACCACCTGTTATAACACTATCCACATGGACATTAAAAACACTTGAACCAGTGGAAACTATTGAGCTATGAGTAACAGACAAACTATCAGGATTTCTTGTCCATACAGGCATCTCCGGACATCCAAATAAATTAAGGTCATATATGCACCACTTCCAAACCTGGTCCGCACCTGGGATAAAAGCTGATTTTGCATTTCCCAAGTTTTTACCAATATTATAGTCCCCTTGATGCCAGAGCCTATAAAACATTTTTATATCTATTCTCTCAGACCAAGCAGGTAAAACTCCACTTCCCCATCCATATCTTGAGTTACCTATCCACGCAACACTCCCGCCATCAGGGTCATTCATAAATCTCTCAACGATACAATCGTAGTCCATTGCTCCAACCCAACAGCAAATTGCATTACATACACATAGCTTATTCATATTTGCTGCATTATCTGCCTCAGAATTAGATATATAAGTGGCGCCAGTAGAGATAAGACTCCAGCCCCCATGTGCTGCAAAGTGAACGAACCCAAAACCACTGTTTATTGAATCCATAACCGCTACATCGCTCAGATTACCAGATGTCTCATATAACTTTGATTTCTGATAACTGGATGGAGCAAGATTTGCTATAGAGTCATTTACAATATCTCCAGGGTAGCCAGGCCACAAAATTTCTGCTGGAAGGAGGAGCCCCTCCTGATAAGTTAAAGAAGGATTTTTCTCATATCTCAATACCTTCTCAACAAATGTTGTGCATTCTCCAACATTTTCTATAGGAGCCCTTCCAATAAATACATCAGGATACATATCTACACTATCATCGCTTGAACTCCATTGGGCTATAAATTCCCCGTAAACACCATCACCATCTGCGTCCCAATTACCATCAAGGTCTGAAAAATATAGGTCGCATGGAATGAACGAATCTATTACATATGGTGGTGCAGGGTAAAAATTTGTATCTACTTCTCCAAAGCATCCTCTATAAGGAACAACATAAGTGTCACCACCAAGAAGGAAGTAAGAAGTTCCCCAGGTTGTGTCTGCATCCTTTATAAATTCTCTTATATCTTCTTGATTGTCAATGCCTGTATAGTTTGGATAAATCCAGTCAGTTGTCACAACCTTTGCTTTCTTCAGACCTTTCTTCTCTTTCCAATCAACCAGTTTCTGAAAGTAGGATTCATAGGTAGAGGGAGTGATTATTACATAATCAACTATGTCTGCTGGTAGGAGTTTACTCCCTTTATGGGATAAGAGTGGCGGTGAAAATATGTCTATATCTCCCGGGTTTATTATCATTTTTCTTACCGTTTCTTTGAATAGGTCCATCTTTTTCTTATAGATAGCTTTAACCTGTGTGCTATGTTCGTCATAATGTAAACTGAATGTAATTCTTGTAAAGAGTCTGATGGTCCCCTCTCCTGGTATATACTGCACTGGATAAATATCAAGACTTGCCAGTCTAAAACCTGCCATCGAGCCTGTGTGTAGATTGCTGATTTTCTCCTTAGGATAAGGAATAGGAAGAGAGTAGATTTCTGGTTTAGGTTTTACGAATTTCAGGGGAGTCTCTGCTGAAATAGGTCTTGGAGGTTGTGCAGGAAAGAGCTTATAAGTACCGTGAACCTCTGCTGATTCTATAGATACGATTTTTACCTCTTTTGCAGTTGCGCTCGGTGGGATAAGAGCAGATACATTTATATAAGGAAGCATAGGCTCTCCTATGCGATTTGTGTGTCCACAACCAGATAGGGTGATAAAATCATAACCCTTTATCTTACTGAATGAGAAATCTGCTGGTGAGAAATATATTGTGTGTGTTATCTCTCCAGCAAAAACCATCCCCCAAAGAGATAACATACCAGCAAAAATTACAAAACCCTTTCTCATCTTACACCTCCTTTTAAAATCAATGGTATATTATAGACCAAATTTTGTCAAGAAAAAATTGACAAATGAGTAGATTAGGGTATAATAAAGAGCATGAAATTGCAAGAGGTTTCTGGGATAATTGACCATACTTTACTTAAGCCTGAAGCAATGCAAAATGATATAAAAAAACTTGTCCTTGAAGCAAAGAAATTCGGTTTTTGGAGTTGCTGTGTCAATCCCTGTTGGGTATCCTTTGCGGCAAAAGAACTTAAAGGAACTGATATTAAAGTATGCTCTGTAATTGGTTTTCCTTTTGGAACAACAAACACAAAAGCAAAATCTGCTGAAGCAATAGAATGCATTAAAAATGGCGCAGATGAGCTTGATATGGTAATAAATATTGGCTTTCTTAAATCAGGATTTTACAAAAAAGTAAAAGACGACATACAGGCAGTTGTTGATTCTGCCAAAGGCAAAATAGTAAAAGTAATTATTGAAGCAGGAGTCCTTAATAAAGAAGAAAAGATTAAAGCCTGTAAAATTGTAGTGAATTCTGGCGCTCATTTTGTAAAGACATCAACTGGCTTTGGATATAGTGGTGCTACAATTGAGGATGTCAAACTAATGAGAAAAGTAGTGGGTCCGGATTTTGGTGTCAAAGCCTCCGGCGGAATAAGAACTTGGGACCAGGTCATCAAATTTATCGAAGCTGGCGCCTCAAGAATTGGCACCTCTCATGGAGTCCAAATCGTCAGGCAAAAACTGTAACCACGGATTTGACAGATTATTCAAAACAATGTATTAACCGCGGATGAACCCCGTTAGATACAAAAAGTCATCTAACGGGGTGAACAAAAGCTGAACTGGATATAAACTAATATGAATTTTAAAAAGCACGAGCTTCACTTCTTTGGCACTTGCACTGGCTCAAGTCCACAAAGCATAATCAGGGCTGATAACAATGAAGAAATCTTATTAAATTGTCAAATAGGTAAAACTCTTGAACAACTTAAGCAAGTCCGCCTGAGGTCGCCGACGCTTCATAGCTTTGGCGACGAAGCGCGGATTGATATAACTCAGAACCAGTTAAGACTTTTACAGAACTGGCGCCTATTAAGGAAAAAAGGGGAGATGTTTCAGACTAATTTCCCAATTCTTGACTCACCAAAGACTGAATATTTAAGAAATATTACTAAAGTAGCTGCCCTTAAAATGGTGCCGAAGCTGACAGACGATATCTATTCGCTGAGAAAGCTATTGAAATCTAATGGATATGAAAGAAACACATATACAATCCTCTTTTCTTACATCTTAGATAATCTTGTTTGGTATAGACTCCAGGAGAAAAAATTAGTCCAAGCCGTCCATGAAATGAAAACCACTACTAAAAAACCATTCTGGGCTGGTATTGTTTGGGCTGTTTATCCATCAAGAGATTTTTCTTGTGGCACTAACTCGTCAGTAGAGCAAGGAGTTGGCTTATATGTCAACTGGAGTTCTGCGACTAAACAGATAAATTCTTTTTATTCAGATGTTAAGGCATTCATATCTTTATTTGAGGACCTTAAGAAATATGGGAAAGTCAAAAATGAAAGGGCAAAGCAATTCTTTAAGCCATATAATATCTTTGACTCCAAAGGTAATTTCACTATTCCCATTATTGTTGAAGATAGCTCAAATAAGCTATATCAAACTTGCATCTCTTTATCTAAAAAAGTTGCCTACCAATCTTTAGAAGTGCTTAATATAGAAAATTTGCAGAAAAAGTTGCAGTTGAAGAATATGAGTGAGACAATAGTAATTATTTACCATGAACTTATGTGGGATATTCTGGACTACCTTGAAAACCATCGCATTATTCAAAAGCCTGTTGCTTTTGCTAACCCTGAAAAGGCTGTGTCCAAAGACATAAGTGATTTGATATTTATTGTAAAACAAAATTGAATCTGTGAAATCCGTGGCTGTTTCTACTTGACTTTTTCTGGCTTGAGGGTATAATAATTTAAAAAGGTCCCGCACAAATGATAGGGGCGTATAGCAATACGCCCCTACAGTGCGGGATATACGCCATTCTAATATCCCGGTAAATCGGGATAAGAATGGACGATAGTCGCCGACGCTTCATAGCTTTGGCGACGAAGCGATGAGAATTGAGGAAGAGGTTGGGAAGATTTTAAAGGAAAAGGAACTTACTATTGCGGTTGTTGAATCTTGCACTGGTGGGCTTATTCAGAAGCTAATTACTGATATTCCAGGTAGTTCAGATTATTTTCTCGGCGGCGTCGTCGCTTATTCAAATGAATTAAAACAAAAACTCGTTCAAGTGAGTGCAGCTACTTTAAAAGAATATGGTGCTGTGAGTTCAGAAGTAGCTTGCGAATTAGCAAATGGTATAAGGAAAGTTACTGGAGCTACTCTTGGATTATCAACTACTGGAATTGCAGGTCCCGGTGGTGGGACACGAGAGAAGCCAGTAGGTCTTGTTTATATAGGGCTATCATCCGCCTCAGGCGGAAAAAATATTTTAAGGTCTGAGAGATTTTTATTTAAAGGGAACCGTTTTGAAATACGAGAAAAAGCTGCTCACAAAGCCCTTGAACTTATCAAGTTCACTCTGACGAATCGGAACGAGGAAATCTTATCTGATTAAGATAGCTTTTTTAATCTCTGTGAACTTACCTGCCTTTATTTGACAAAAGTAAATTCCGGATGGAACTTTTCTGCCATTTTGAGCACATCCATCCCAGCTAACTCTATAATAGCCTGGTTGTTGCGGTTCATCCACCAATGTTCTGACAAGACTACCAGTAATATCGTAAATTTTAAGAGTAACAAAGATATACGACAATTCTTTAGGATTTCTTGATTTTGCAAGACCAATGTCTTGCTCCCCTTCTGGTATTTGGTAACGAATTGCTGTTTGTCCGCTAAATGGATTAGGTGAATTTTGACGGATGGCAAAAGACTTTGGTAATGGTATCAGCTCCTCTTCTACCCCTACTTTCACCACTATTACCCATTGAGTAGAATCTTTTAAGCTCTTATCACTAACTACAACCTTTACCGTATCTACGGTCGGTACGGAACTTAAATATGAATAAGCAGACATTAGACCCGTTGTATCAAGGACTCCATTTCTCCTCCACTCGTAAGTTAATGTGTCTTTTAAATCTGGGTCGTGAGCATATACATAAAGCCAAAGAGTACTATCAGTATAAGTTGTGCATAGCGATTCTGGACTAAAGCTATCGATAACTGGTGGGTCATTAATAGGGGTTATTATAGTCATTAATGTATCGCATCCATCTCCTCCCCAGGAGTCTGTGGCTTTAAAGACAATATTTGCAAATCCATACCAATTAGTATCTGCAGTTATAGTAGCTAAATGAGAAGTGTCGTTAATTTCGACATGAATTGGATAATCATCAGTTTGGAGTGCAAAATCGGTGATTTTGCACGCCCGCCTTGACTCGCAATAGGCGAGGCAGGCAACAATCCCGCACATAGTTCTATGTGCGGGACACTCCAAAACTGGGACTCCTTTATTCTTTTTTGCAATTCCGGCTATTTCGTAATCCCAGCTGAGTTCTGAATCAGGGTCATCTGTATCAAATACATAATTATTGAGGTTGATTGTATAAAATGAGTCTTCAGGGAATACAATATAAGCAAACCCGGAGACCACAGGTGAGTCGTTATATTCATGTATAATAACTGAAAGGGTATCATTTGAGGGGATAGTATCATTTGAAAACAGTGTAATAACCCGAATCCTGTAATCCGTTCTTGGCGAAGGGACAGCCCATCCGCCTGAGGCGGATTGGAAAGTTACAAGAAGAGTATCTCCACCATTTATATCAGATACATATTGAGTGTCAGCGTAAATTAAGTTATCTGAAGTATCTATTATACAGATAACAGGAAAATCTACCATATTACTTCCTTGGTTGGTCACTAATGCCTGAAGTGTATAAGTTGAATCAACATAAACAGTATCCAGAGGATTAGTAATTACAACTGGTAATATATCTCCGGATGGATAAATTACCTGCAGGCTCACAGGTATATAGACAACTTTCTCATCCAGGTCATTAGAATTTATATTAAGCATTACTCTGTAGGTTGAATCGGGCATTAGCCATTGGGTATTATAAGACACAATCACATCAATTGAATCATCTGGTGGAATAGCACCTTCTTGTGGCTCTTCAGATAACCAATCTACCCCACCCCCATATCCTGTTACTGACACATCGTCAATAAGCCAGCCATAATAATTATTTTGGTAACCGTCTTGAGTATCAAAATAAAATCTTAATTTAATAATATTATCTATATAGGAACTAATATCAAAGCGTGTCTCAACCCAGATACCACTATTACCTGATGTTCCTGAACGTAGTGGAGTCCAGTTTATACCATCAGTAGAAATATGAATTTCAACAATATCCCATGTAAGTTCTGTTTGATAATATTCCCAGAAACTAAATTTAACAGAATCATAACCAGCCAAATTAAGAGAAGGTGAAACAAGAGCATTTGTGACAGCACTTCCACTATTATAATTTCCCGTACTATCAATCCCACACCACCACGAATGGGTTGGAGAATGATAAGCTGGGTCAACATAAAGATGAGAACTAACTTGATGCCAGAGGTTGCCATTTCCTGAATAATCAATAGTTGTCCAGTCTCCTATTCCACTTTCCATATCGTCGGAAAAGAGGATACTTTGTAATGGAGTGCTTTCAGCGTGGGGCAAACCTTGCGGTTTGGTGGCACAGCCATCCTGGCTGTGTGCTTTTACAGGCTGGAAGCCTGTTCCACCAGAGGTAAACCCTGCCCCTACTCTTGGTGAGTAGAAATCCTTACCCTCAACAGAGTAATGCCTTCTCTGATAATATGTTTTAACCTTTTTGGGAGAGATGTTTCCTGTCCTTACACTTTCAAATATATTAAATGTAAGTGTATCAGAGCCTGAGTTGCTAATTTTCATTACTTGTGAAGTAGTATCACCTATGACCAATATTGCATTAAGGCTATCGGGTATCACCTTTATATCAGGAGCACCAAGGGCAAAAAAGACATCAGTATCAGGAGGTACAGGTGCTGTGACTGGTTTTGAGTCCAAGAATCCAGATGCACTCGCTATAAGAGTATATGTGCCACCAGGCAAATTAGTAATCTCATAATTGCCACCTAAATCAGTAGTATCAGCTCCATTTATGGGACCTGTATAACTAACAATTGCTCCAAGAATACCATCACCTGTTGCCTTATCAGTAATTTTGCCTGAAATCACACTAAAGTGCCTTAAGATAACATTAAAGCTATCAACCCATGAATAGCCTGTTGTATCAATTATTGATAATATAAATGTGGCTGTCTCATTATCCGGACATTCAGAGTCAATAGAGAACACATAATCATCAAGCGTTGTGCCTGTGGTTCCCGGTGGTAGAGCTCCAAATTCCTCTATAGTATCAATTAAAGTAACCCACTCATTAGAGTTTGAAATCACACTTATTACCTTGTAAGCAGAATCAGTCCCTGTATTAATTAAAGTAACTGGCAGTTCTATGGTTTCGCCTGCCTCTGGGATACCATCTCCATCTCCACTGCTTTCACCAAAAGAATCATCATCAATTGTGTGGCTATAATAACTAAGAACAGGCATCCCCATAATATGAAGACTGCAGGGAATAGAGATAATAGGTTCATCAGGGTCATTAGAATTTATTTTAAGGAATGCATAATAAGTAGAATCCATAGAAAGCCCAACTGCATCATAAGAAATAAGTATATCAATAGAATCACCAGGCGGAACTATTCCTTGTGTTGGGTCTTCTGAAAGCCAATCAATGCCGCTCGGATAAGTTACATGTCCGCACGTTGAATCAGGTGCATAATCTATGTAATAGCTATAAAGGTCATAAAACTCAGTTAGTATGTCTATAGGATTGAGGGCAGTCTTATATCCACTAATATCGCTAATAAAAACTCCGGCTTCAGCAGAATCTGAATTCCAGGGCAAATTCAAATAAGAAAGTGGACCATAATACTCAAACTCTTCACTGACCGAGTTCCATTTCCATAAATCTGAGTATCCAATACCAAAGAGAATTGCATATTCAGCACCAATATCATTCATATTATAGCCATAGCTTGAATTATATCCTGTGCTTGAGTCCTGGTCAGTATCCAAGTATATAACTGCAAGTATATCGTTATCTGGGTCAGTCCATGGCTGATAAGTCGTTATTTTAAAGTATAGTTCGTCAGTGCTGTGTTGAGCATAAAGTTCGTGCAAATCGTAAGTATTTTCTGGTTCATCAGGGTCTTCCAATAGTAGCTCCCATGTGCCAGATGGCGGTGATAAAGTACCTGTTGGTTTAACAGACGAAATTGGGCTTGAAAGTCTGAGTCTTTGAAAAAGCGCTTCTTTGCTGAACAAACTTGAATTAGGTATTGGTTCTATATTTTTCTTAAAATTCCTGTCAGTCGTCCTAAACGCTTTTGAAATAACTTTTGCATATCTCAGAGGTGTTTCTGACTCAAGAATATTAAACACAAGTGTATCGGTGCCGAGATTTGAGATTCTCATTATCTGATAGGTCGTGTCATCAGGCACTGAAACTGAACCTAAGGTGTCTGGATTTATCACTATATCTGGTGCAGTCATTGCGAAATCAACTATCGTCGTGTCATTTATGAGAACTGTTACATTGTGCTCTGTCCTTGGTAAATAGCCAGTCGCTGTGCAACTTACATCATATACACCAACTTCAATATTGTTAACCTGATATTCCCCATTTACATCTGTTGTATCAGACAATCCTGTGCCTTCAACCCCGACAACCGCATCCTGGATAGGCAAAGATGTTCCTGCATCAGTCACTGTTCCTGCTACTGAGCCAAGGCCAGGCGTATAGACCTTGACCTTGTCAACATAAGCGACATCTGATGATTCATTATAGTTCATATATGCCCTGAACCTGACTATAAAGCCATTTATCATATTATAACCAGATAAATTTAAGTGCACATTCTGCCAGTCAGTATCACTTCCAGTAAGTGAATCAACTCCCAGGTGCCAGCTCCCATCATAAATATCAAGCCAAATGCCCTCGCTTTCACTGGCGTAAAGACTATATGTTCTCCAATAATAATCAACAAAAACATTACTCTCTCCTGCAAGCTTAAAATAAGCATCTGCATAAGACCAGGAATAAGTGCCACTTGTTGCACAAGTCATTACCATCACTGAATCACCTTCATAAGCACCGCCTGTCCCATACTGTCCTGTTCCAGCATAAATTGCCCAGTTCCCGGTCCCGGATAATACCCATTTATTAACTCCCTGTTCAAATCCATCCTGCCAGGGTATTGAATACATTGCTTGAGCAGTTGTCCTTATTTCACCGTAATCAGAAGTAGTTGGTTCTCCGGTTGATGTAGCATATACCATTACTGTATCTATTTCACCATTTCCTGCTGTCTCTGAAATTTCAACCTTGATAACTATATTAACTGATTGACCTTGAAGAATTAAACCAGTATTTGTAATCTCTGTGGTCCCAAGTGAATCCCAAATAGTAGTAGTCCAGTTATTTCCAGTTGCAGTTAAATCATACGAATCATCATTTAAACCTCTATTTCTCACATTTAATGAATACCAGACTGTGTCTCCTGTAAAGCTAATCAAGTCCTGGATTTCCGGTGTTACTTCAACATAATAATCTGGTGGAATCACTCTCAAAGTGCAAGGCACAGAAACCACAGGCTCATAAGGGTCATTAGAATTTATTTTAAGAAATGCATAATAAGTAGAATCAGGCGTAAGTCCTGTAGCATTATAAGAAATAAGTATATTCATACTATCTCCAGGTGGGACTGTACCTTCGGTTGGATTCTCAGATAACCATAGGATTACATCGTATTCATAATCTACAAGAACTCTTATCATTACATCCCCAGCAACCGAATATTGATACCAATTTATTCCATCGTTAGACCCGTAGGTCCTTCCAGCATCACAGGTCTCATCAAAAACCTGGTAAGGTTGATTTGGTGCATAAATTCCAATCCAGAAATCATTATTATCAATATATTCTATAGGTATATCAACTCGAGTCCAGACTAAATCTCCAGCAGTATAAGCATAAGGACCAGCAACAATGTTTCCGGGTAACCCTCCGTCATCATCCCATACAAATAGGCTGCAAGGAGCACCTGTCATGTAAGTCATAACCAGAGCCCCAATTATTTTACATCCCTGCGGAGGAGTAAATCTTTGTGCCCAGTAAGTATAATCATATGAATAGTAATAAATAATCCCATCATCATAATAAATTGTGTCCTCACCGGGAGAAAAGGGTCCTGGTGTCCCCTTTACAAGTCTAACTTTTGGAAGCTTATAGACATTTGATGCATCATCAGGAGTATTCGCGTGTTTCTCAATTTTCTTACTCTTTTTTCTAAAAGTGGCCTCTAATACTTGTAGATTTAAATCAAGTGATGTGGAAGATTCAAGAATATTAAATGTAAGTGTATCACCACCAATATTCTTGATAGTCAAAATCTGAGAGGTAGTGTCCCCCATCTCTAATTCTGCACCAAGTGAATCTGGATTTATCTCTATGTCTGGTGGTGGAATAGTGGTAAACCAGCTCGCATTATTCTTTATAGTGAGATTAGAATCATTATCCATAGCTAAAATATCAATCAGATAATCCATAGGACTCGCAAGAGTAATCCAGCTATTTCCATATACATTATCACCAGCCATGCCATCATTATGTGCTCCGTCATCATAAAGCCACACTGAATCCTGAATTAGCTCATCAGGTGACTCAATCTCTGTAAGCGCCCAGAGAACACTATCAGGGTCTGTTATTGTTGCATTTATTATAACTGTGCTTTCTGGTTGTGTATACTGTGGACTTACAGAGACATCTCTTATTAGAGGACCTCTCTCAAGCCAGTTCAAGATTCTCTCTATAACTTCCTTCCTGTCAGTAAAGTTATTTATTGCCTCATATCCAAATGCAAAGTAAACTACTCTATAGTCACCTTCATACTTTATTGCCCCATACCCATCGCCAGAATATTTGAATACAGAATCTGCCTCAGGTTTTGCAGATATTACTGATGGATATTCTTGATTATTTGCCCCATCCCCACCAGAGATGCTAATCGTTAATCCATCTCCAATTTCATCACCTGCTACACCATAGAGTGTGTATATATAACTATCATCACTTATATAATTTGCATGAAGATAATTATTATAGAAATAAGTACCTCCTATGTCCCAGCCTATATCCTGTCCTGTTATAAATAAATTACCCCCACAATCAAGATAAGAAATAAGATTTTGCTGGTCAGTAGATGTCAGAGTCGGAAAGCTGTAGCCAGTAAACCAAATTACTATACTATATAATTTAAGAAATGAACTATCAATTTGCGTTGGGCTTCTTACATCATAACTTTTATTTAAACTATCAAGGACATCAGTAAAATAATGAAGTAAGTCAGACTCACCATCCTTGACAACAAGCACTTCCCCGGGAAACCAGACCATAATTTTTAGTGAATCAACCCAATCCTTTGATGCTGGGTCATCATCCCAGATATTTAAGTAAAATGTGACATTATGGTCCTTTGGACAATCTGAATGAATAAAGAAATCAAAATCATCAAATGAAGTTACAGTATCTGAAGCTGGTATTGAACCAAAATCTTCTATTGTGTCAATCATCGTAATATAAGGATCAGTGGTAGATAAGATTGCACCAACTCCACTTGCATCCTCTGGTCCTGTGTTCTTTAAAGTAACTTTTAGCTCAATAGTCTCATCAGGATTAGGGACCCCATCATCATTGCCTGAACTTTCTCCTACAACATCGTCATCAATTATATAAGAATAAAGCTTTAATATTGGAGTTGGAACTGGTATAGTAAAAGTAGATGTCCAGGTTGAGTCATTTATGTCTTTCATCTCAAGAGTAAAATAAATTGTATGATTATTTGGGCAGGTGTTATCTACATCAAAATCAAAATCCTCAACAGAGACTCTGCAAGAACCCGGGAGAATGTCACCATAATCTTCTAAAGAATCAGTTATCGTTGTATATGAGTCTTCTGTCCTCAAGATTACACTTACCCCGTATGCTGTATCCTGCCCAACATTATGAATTGTTACAGGCAATTCAATTGATTCACCAGCATCAACAAGACTATCGTTATCTTCAAGCGTATCAATTATTGTATAGTGGTCATAAACAAGATATGGCCCACTCGGTGATATAACTAAAGCTCCTCCTTCATAAGGCTTATAATTACTTTTTGTCACTGTCACATAAAGACTTCCAATAGAAGCAGGTGGAGGAGATAAGAGCAAAGTTACATTACCGCTCGCATCAGTATAATCTCTTTCATAGACTTCTCCATCTTTTAATAAACAAACATAAGCGCTCTCAACAGATGCCTTGCCAGTGTTGTTGACAGTTACTTGAAAAGTAGTCATTCCTATTGGTATTACCGGGTTATGGGTAACAATTAAACTTCCTGGCTCCTGTGTCCACATCGGGAGTTCCGGGTCTCCAAACAAAGTAAGCTCATATATACACCATCTATAATAAGGGTCAGAATAAGCCTGGGGTATGTAAACAGCATTCCCTTTACCAAGAGTCATACCAATTTTGTAAATATTATAACTAAATAGCTGTTCAAAAAATGATATATCCAGATATTCTGAAGGTCCCATCCCTGTATAAGAACCCCAGCCAAATCTTGAATTCATACAAGCTGCTACTCCTCCTCCATTTGGATTGTTCACAAAGTGCTCAGCATAACAATCAAAATCAAATGCACCAGGTAAACAGGATATAGCAACATAAATTGGCAAGAGATTTCCATTTGTTAAAGAATCAAGGTCTGCATTGTATATGGCATCAGAACCAGTTGATATTACATTAACATTTCCATGAGCGGCATGATGGATAAAATGGTAGCCAGCCTCAATTGAATCTAAAACAGCACTTGCATTTAAATTGCCCTGCGATTCGTATAGTTTGGAAATTGTGTAACCAGAAGGAGTAAGGTCAGCTATTGAGTCATTAACCCACTCACCCCAATTACTACCAAAAAGATATTCGCCAAGTAAAAGCTCCTTTTTCTGATACACTGGCGGATTCTTTTCATAAATGAAGATTTTATTAACAAATGTGCTACATTCTTGTAAAGTATTTATACTTGCTCTGCCAATCCAGACATCAGAATACATATCAACCCCATCCTCAATCTCGCCATAAACTCCATCACCGTCTGCATCCCAACTCCCATCTAAATCAGAATAATATAAATCACTTGGTATAGTATCAAGCCAGCCACCACCAGCGGACATACACCATGTCTTCCTCTCAGGCAATACATCTGTATCCCCTCCGAGGAGTATCCAGATAGTGCCCCACGAGTTAACTGCATCTATAATAAAGTTTCTTATGCGCTCCTGATTATCACCAGAATAATTAGAATAAATCCATAACAAATCAACAATTTTTGAAGGTATTCCTTTCTTTGTCTTCCAATCAACAAGAGGCTGAAAATATGACCCATAAGAGGTTGAATCAGTAATAATAACATACTCAACTGTATCTGGCGTGAGAGTTAGACTCCTGAATTGATGTGCGAGAGGAGGCGCCCATATTGAAATAGCAAGAGGATTCATAACAAGAGGCTTAACCATATCACCAAATATTTTCCTTTGAGATTCGGTCTTTGGAGTCACAGGACATACATTTTCTTCATAAATAATCTTAAATCTTATTTTCGTGTGAAAGATGAGCTTCTTTTGACTTGGAATATACTGTAAAGGCCTGACTAATAATCCCGCAATCCTGTAGCCCCCCATTGTCCCTGTTCCAGAACATATAATTATCTCTTCTGGATAAGAGGTGGCTTGAGAATAGACCTTCTTATCAGGTTCTACCCACTTAATCTCTTTCTTATTTGATGATATAGGTTGTAAGGGTTGTGCTGGATAAATTGTGTATTCGCCAGGTAGAACTTCACTGTCTTTTGAAACTATCTCAACTCTTGTAACTTCCGAGCCCGGGGGAATAAGAACATGGAGAACTGATAGGGGAAGCATAGGAGAGCCAATTTCAGAGGTTACGCCGTATCCTTTTAACTGAACTATATCGTAGCCCTTTTGACTTGAGAAGGTCAGGCCAGAAGTCTGAAACTCAATAGTATGCTTAATTTCACCAGCTAATCCGTCAGCTGACGGATAACTTGATACCTGCCTTGCTCGCCTCGCTGGAGCTTCGGCGAAGCGGGCCGTCCCCGTTCCGACAAGCGAAGCGGGACGGAGCAGGCAGAAAAGTAATGAAAAGATTAAAAATTTATACTTCATTTTACCCCCTTTAATCTTAAATATTTAGTATGAAAAATAATTTGGTATATTATATATAATTAACTCATTTTTTATATTTGTCAAGGATTTAAAAAAGTTCTTTAATTCCTTCAATTTTTCTTCTTACAGCTTTTCTGTGGTCAGAAGAACCCTGCCAGTATTTTAAAAATTGTTTATATGACTTAATAGCATTTTTATAATCTTTTATTTGCTCATAACTAACCCCAAGATTATACCATGCTTCTGCATGAGAAGGATTGAGCTTTAAAGCTTCCTGAAATACTAAAATCGCTTCCTTAAAGTCTCCTATTTCACGATAAACATTGCCAAGATTAAAATAAGGTATCGGATTCTTGGGGTCAATTTCAATTGCTTTTTTATAATAAACTTCAGCTTTTTGGTATTTTCCTGTTCTTTCATATATATAGCCCATGCTAATCTTAATCCCTGGATTATTTGGCTCAATATTTTCTGCTTTTTTATATTCAGCGATAGCTTGGCCAAAATTACCCGACTCAACCATAACTTTGCCAGTTTTAATATAAGCTCTTGAACAATTAGGGTCTATTTTTATTAGTTTATCGTGCCAATATGAGGCCTCCTCATAATCACCACGGTCAGCATACGAAGCCGCTAAATTATAATGTGCTTGCTTATAATTTGGGTCAATCTCTACTGCTTTCTTATATTCATAAATTGCTTTATCAGGATTTCCTCGCCCATCATAAGCTGTTCCAAGATTATTATGAACTACAGCAGAGTTAGGCGATTGAATTACTGTCTTTGACCAGAGAGTATATGCATTTCGCCATTCATTGTTTCGTATTATTGTAAGGATAGAATAAGCAATCAGAATGGTCATTAAAATCAATGTAGGGATCCCGCACACAATTGTGTGCGGGACGGTTGTCCGAGGACAGGGATAACTTGCCTGACGGCAGTCAGGAACCCTGTCCCTACATTTACATATCAACCATCCTAAAATTAGACAAAATCCAAGTGATGGTATATACATATATCTCTCAGCAACTGGATAATTAGTTGGGATTATATTTGATATGGGAATTAAATTAATGAAAACCCAGGCCAATCCAAAAGAAATAAACTTTGCTTTCCTGTAAGTTTTGAGCATAGTAAATAAAAGAATAATAAGTAGTAAAAGGGAGCCAATTACCTTTGGCTCAAAAATAGAATGTGGCATTTGTATCACATATTCAGCACATAAGTTATAAGGAATTACTAAAAGACTTAAATATTTTCCAAAAGCATTTAACATTGTGAGCATTAAAATTCCATATTTCTCATAAGTCAACCCTATTGCCTTAGCTTGCCAGAATATTTCTTTAAAATGAAAAGAGCCATATATTATACCAACTAAAAGAATCACAAAATAAGGCAATAGCCAAAAAATTCTCCCGATTCCTTTCCGCCTCAGGCGGATTGATTCCTCGTCCCCCTGACCCCTTGACTCTTTATTAAAATATAATTCATAAACAAGAATCAAAAAGGGAATAATTATAGCTACAAATTTTGAAAAAAGAGCTATCAAAAAGCATACAAGCGACCCTATATAAAAAAGTGAAAAGTGACTTTTCTTTTTTTCTCCTTGTGGATAGGAGTGAGCCCTGTCCCTACTTTTTATATATAGAATAATTGAGAACATCATAAAGAGCATAGCTAATAATTCTTTTCGATTGGCAATTCCTGTTACAGCTTCTGTATGTATGGGATGAGCCGCAAAAAGAAGAGCAGTAATTAGTGGTAATTGATAATTGGTAATTTGTAATTTGAAACCTTTTCCTGTAGCGCGGGTCCGCCTCAGGCGGATTATCCCCCGCCTCTCAAGGGCTGGGAGACTTGCAACAAAAAAATAGACCAAGAGTGAACAAAGGATATGTAAGATTAAATTTGTTAAGTGATAGCCAAATGGATTTAATTTCCATAATCTGTAATCAATAGCAAAAGTAATCTCACGAACAGGTTGCTTCATTAAAGAGAAATGAAAAATATTTGATAACTTTCGGATTTCATAGTTCTCAACTATTAAGTTAATATCATCAAATACAAACTCGTTCCTAAATGTATTTGCATAAATAATAGCTGAAACAATGACAATTAAAAGAATCCCTAATTTATGTCTCATTTTCTAAATTTATAAATTAGCTCCTTGAGTTCTTTTACATTCTTAAATTTGATTTCTAATTTATAATCTTCTCCCTCAAAATAAGGTGAATGCCTGAGAACCATCTCTGGAGCTAACTTTAATTCCTTCTTTAAATCCTTGAACTTATCTTCAAATAAAGCTAAACTCGGAAAACGGCGTCTCCTTAAATAAAAAAATATTCTATCGCCCTTCTGAGAAAGATTAAGTTTTTCGTTACCTAAAATATTTAAAATCACAGGTTCAATTAAAATTGAACTAACTGATACTCTTTCTCTTGAGGATATTTCGTGCAAAAGAGTCATAAATTCTTTTTGCTTATTTATATTAAAATTTAAGTCCTGAATGAGATTAAAAACCATATTTCTCTCTTCTTTCTTAAATCTCAGAAGTCTCAGGGCATTACTAACTGTTATTTTCCTTTCTGCAATCTGAAGTTTTATTTCATCCCCAAGGGTTGCCAGTTTTAGATAATTATTTAAAATCTTTATATGTGGAGATAAATCAAATAAAGGAAGGAATTGAGCTATCACTTTAGCTTTACTCACTCCAAATTCAATTAGTTTACATAAGACAATAGATTTCTCAATCTCATTTAACTTTCGGGTGCCTAAATTTTCATAAAGATTTAAGAGGAAACATTCCAAAGCTCCCTTTTCTATTAATTGGACTTTAATTTTATAAATACCAATCTGCTTACAAGCCTTTAATCTTTTATAACCAGATATAATCTTATACCTTCCATTCACTTTCTTTACCAAAGGTGGATTTACAAGTCCGACTTTTTTAATTGAATTGACCAGAGATTCCAGATGCTCGGCATAGGTGATAACAAACTTTTTATCATCAAAATCTATATCATTCAGGTTTATTACCTTAAGCACAAAATAATTATACTCTTCATTGCTAACAATGTCAAGAAAAAGTAGCCACACCTGCCCCGCATATAAGTTATGTGCGGGGGATTATACAGATTTTTGGGGCTTATCGGAGGTCAAAACAATACTTAATGGCAACTCCTCCACTCAAAATTATGTCCATCAAATTTTGGTTGCCTTTCCCCTCAATGCTCTTGGAAGAAGAAATAAAACTGAGGTCAATAACGAGGCCAACTTTTATAGTTTCAAATATATTATAGTCAAGACCAAAAGATAATAGAGGATTTGGAAAAGAAATTAAAGTTATGGTGGAATATTTTTCATACTTGTTATTTCTCTTTTCACTATATGTCTTTAAGAAAACTGCCCCTCCACTACTTAAATAGAGATGAATCTTTGACCACTCAGGTAAAGGGAAATAGTACTTTAAGAGGATATAAATTGGAATAATATCAGTCTTAAACTCTATTGATTCTATTATACCCTCCTTCTTCCCACCAAGACTATAGTAATAGCCAGCATCTATTTCTATGCCTAATGTTCTGAAGAAATCGTACTCTAAAGTGCCAAGTCCGCCAACCCACGTCTCGCTTGTCGTCTCCATGCATCCATTAGATTCAGTAGTCATGGCCAGTCTGAAGAGGGGTTTGATTCCAATCTCTAATTGCTGGGCGTAAGAAGTGCCTGATAAGACAATTATCATTAAAGCTACAAATCGCAAACTGTTTCTAATTCTTTTAAACATCTTGTTAAGTATATTATTTATTATCTTTATTGTCAAGGAAAAAACTGTAGCCACAAATTTCTATGGAGTGCAACAACGATGTTGTTGCATGCAAAATCACCGATTTTGCACTCCAAAATAGTAGATTATACCAGCATTAATGCCAAAGAATTGAAGAGCGTCAGTAGTGAGTATATGATTGTATTTAGCATTCAAGTCAAAACTCATTGTCTCACTGATTGGATACTCCATCCCAAGACCAGTAGCGAAACCCAATTTACTCTCGCTTGTAGTAGTGCTTGAAGAGCTTCCACCAACTTTAACAGTTCCCTTGAAAGAACACATATAAAATCCGCCACCGGCAGCCACATAAACTTTAACTGGCTCAGTTAAGAAACAATAATTAATACCTGCAGTGATAGGGATAAAACTATAATCAGTCGTCCATTTCCCCAATATTCCCATATCTATTGTTTTTCCCGAAAACATAAGATAACCAGCTGCAACCTCAACATCCATACCTGGCATTACTCCATAGCAAAACTTGGCACCACCACCAAGCCCCATATCAGAAGCCTCTTTAAAGTCGCCAAATGGCATTGAGAAGTTGCCAAAACCACCAATCCCCATTCCAGCAAAAGTAGGAGAAGTGGCTATTACTACTATCGCTAAAATAGCTATTAACTTTTTCATCCTTCCCTCCATAGTTTGGATAATAAAAATTTGATTACTCCTTGTGGAAGACTTATTGGTTTCTTCCTTCCCGTCCTTCCATATAACGAGAAAGAAAATAATTTCTTCATAAGCATCACCTCCTGAAAAAGATTATTTAACTTTAAAGTTTTATACTATAAAGTTTTGAGTTTGTCAAGTTTTTTACTTGACAATTTTTAATTTTTGAGATATAGTTTTAAAAATGAGACGCAAATTTATTGCTGGAAACTGGAAAATGAATAAAACAATTGAAGAAGCAAAAGAGTTGGCAGAAGAAATAAAAACCGAACTTAATGAAATTGATAAAGTAGATATTGCCCTCTTCCCTCCATTTACAGCCCTTTATCCAGTTTATGAGGTAATAAAGGATTCAAATATTGCCCTTGGAGCCCAAAATATGTGGTATGAGTCTAAAGGTGCTTACACTGGTGAAACCTCTCCAGCTTTTATTGTAGATATTGGCTGTAAATATATAATTATTGGACACTCTGAGCGTCGGAAATACTTTAATGAAACAGATGAACTTATAAATCGTAAGATTAAGACAGCACTTGAATGGAAACTCACACCCATTGTTTGTCTTGGAGAGACCTTAGAACAAAGAGAAAAAGGAGAAACCCAAAAAGTAATTGAACACCAATTTAATCATGGCTTTATGGACTTAGATTCAGTTCAGGCTTCAAGGACAACTATAGCTTATGAGCCAATATGGGCAATTGGAACTGGACAAACAGCAACTCCTGAGATTGCAGAACAAATTCATAAGTTTATACGAGGGTTAGTTCAAAAAGAATATGGTTCTCAAACAGCAGATAATTTCCAAATACTTTACGGTGGTAGTGTGAAGCCTGAAAATATAGATGGGCTTATTCAGGAGCTTGATATAGACGGTGCTCTCGTTGGAGGAGCAAGTCTAAATCCAAAATCATTTATAGATATAGTCAAAAAAACATCAGGAGGATAAGATGCGTGGATTTATTCTTGGTATTCATATATTTTCTGCCCTTTTGTTAATTGTCCTCATTTTAATGCAACAAAGGCAAGGTGGACTTTCAAGTGTATTTGGTGGTGGACAATCAGTATTTGGTGGTAGGGGAGCTGCTCCCTTCCTGACAAAAGTTACTATTGTTCTTTTTACAATATTTGTTATCACTTCTGTTGGTCTTGCCTGGATGTCGGGCAGGATACGCAGACCAGAATCTGCTATAGAAAAAGCAATTAAAAAGGGAGAAATGACACCCCCAACTATGCCTTACGAACAGCCATTTGAAGGAGAATAAATGGAAGCAATTGTGGCAATTGCAGGCTTTCAATATAAAGTAAAAGAGAAAGACACTTTAAAAGTCCCGAAACTACCTGGCAAAGAAGGAGATAAGGTTAATTTTCCAATTTTAATGCTAATTGAGCAAGGCAAGAATATAATTGGAGAACCTTATGTAAAAGATTATACCTGCGAAACCAAAATTCTCGGTTTTGGCAAAGCACCCAAAATAATAATCTATAAGTATAAATCCAAAAAGCGATACCGCCGAAAGAAGGGACATCGTCAGTTATATACAGAAATTCTTATTGAGAAAATAACCAAAGTTGAAGAAAAACCAGCAAAAAAAGCCCCTGAAGTCAAGATAAAAGCAAAAAAGCCTCTGACTAAAAAGGTTACACTAAAAAAACCCCCTGTTAAGAAACCCGTGCCTAAAAAGGTTACGCTCAAAAAGTCTGCTGTTAAAAAAACTATTGCTAAGAAACCCACATCAAAAAAAGTTGTCCCTAAAAAGTCCCCTGTTAAGAAATCTGCGACCAGAAAGTCTGCACCAAAAAAACCTGCATCTGCAAAGAAAAAAGAAATTTAAATCCGCCTGAGGCGGATTGCCAAACAATGTATGAACTTACTTCAAAGCTTTTTAAAAAGGTTTATGAGTATGAAAAATTAAGTTCTACAAATGAGACTGCCAGGGAGCTGCTGCGACGAGATGGTGTCCCAGATTACTTCCTTGTTCTTGCCAATGAACAAACTCAAGGTAAAGGAAGATGGGGTAGAGGATGGTGGTCGCCTAAAGGAGGATTTTGGTGCAGTCTTGTTGTGCCCAAAATTCCTCTTCCATCATTAAGGGCTGCATTTAGTGTAGTGCAAACGATTAAAGAACTTACCCCCCTTCGTGCTGGGATAAGATGGCCCAATGATATATTGGTAAGAAATAAAAAGATAGGTGGAATACTTACTGAAAACGAAAAAGGAAAATTAGTAATTGGTGTGGGAGTTAATGTAAATCAAGAGAGCTTCTCGGAAGAACTTTCAAATGGCACAAGCTTAAGAATAGAATTCAAGCATATTCTCCCAATTGAAGACTTTTTAGATGAATTTATACAAAATTTTGAAACCAATCTTAAGGATAATAAAATTCTGGATAAAATAAGGGGAGAACTCCTTTTGCTTGGCGAAAGAGTGACAGTAAGGGTAAAGGATGGTCTAAAAGTTGGAGAATTCTGGGATATTGAAGCCGATGGAGGACTGTTATTCCGAGAGCCAAGTGGTATAATAAGTAAGCTTACTCCATCAGAAGTCAAATTTATAAGATGATTGGATTAATTTTACTTTTTGTAGTCGCCTCTGATACTCTTTATTATGACGATGGAATAGCTGATGGGTTTTACACAGTAGGAGAATATAAGAATGATAAGTTTGCCGTAAGATTTTTGCCTCCTTATCCTCTGTATAAAGTTCTGGGTGTGCTTGTATTGGCAGATGGCCCATCTGGTTTCAAAGGGGGAAGTTTATGTTATGATGAGGGAGGTATGCCAAATATTACAACTCCTTGGCTGGAGCTTGATACGGTTTACTCAAGATACAAAGAGTGGGCACTTACTCCATTTGAAATAGAAATTAAAAATACACAACCGTTCTGGTTTGTCCTTAATATGGCAGGTTATCCAGCAGTCGGTGGAGATACAAATAATCCTTCGGGTGAGTCTTGGTATTATTCAAATTCTTCTGGCTGGAAAAAAACACTTAATTATAACTGGCTTATAAGATTGATAATTAAAGAAGAGGAAGGGTATTATGAAGATTTTGTTTTCTCTGATTCAGGATATACTGGAGACTGGGAATGGGGAGTTCCATCTATTATTTCAGGCTGGAAAAATAATTGCATGGGAACAAGATTAGATACTTTGTATCCCAGTAATACTTATCTTCAACTTGAATCTCCCTGGATTAAAGATTACGGCTTTCTTGACCCCACTCTCACTTTTTATCATTTTTACCAAACCGAATATGAAATGGATGGTGGGAATGTGAAAATATCCCAAGACACTATTAATTGGACTTTAATTACTCCTGTCGGAGGATATGATACAAAACTTGTGGACAATACTGCAGGCATTGGAGAAGAAAATGCATTCTCTGGCAGTTCTCTTGGTTGGAAAAAGATAAGATTCTCACTCCCTAAGTGTGATTCGTTAAAAATTAGATGGTGCTTCGGCTCTGACCCAGGACCAAATGAATATCTGGGCTGGTTTATAGACGAAATCAGGCTCAGAGAAAAACCACCTCACGATGTTATGCCAGTTTCAATAAATTTACAAAAATTGGTCCCTCCTGAAACAACAATTCCCCTTCAGGTTGAAATTAGAAACCTGGGTATATATGAGGAAAACAATTTTACTGTTTGTTGCACTATAAAAGGCATATATCAAGACCAAAAAGTCATATCATCTATTATGCCTGAAACAACTTTAAAAGTTGATTTTAAACCTCTAAATACTCCAGAAAAGGGTGTGAGATGCACACTGCAGGTCTATACTGCCTTACCTGAAGATGAAGATAAAACTAATGATACCCTTGAATTTACATTTCTTGCTTTTCCATTAGTAAAATCATTTGTATCTAAATCTACGGATAGTGCGCCTGTGATAGATGGTATAATAGATAGCATTGAATGGAAAGATGCTAAAATAATAGACGGCTCAGATGTAGGGGGAGTAGATACTCCCAATCCTATTGATGCCTGTAATCTTTATTTTATGAACGATTCATTTAACTTTTATATTGCTTGCAAAATAGACACAACCTCACTTCCCACTTCTTCCGAAGGAATCCCGTTTCGGACTTCTTCGGAACGGGGCCACTTCCCACTTCCCACTTCTATTGAGAGAATAGTAATATATATTGATGATTCTGGGGATGGAGAATGGGCATTAAATGAGGGGTTTTACTGGATAACCCAAGATACCTTTTTGTTTATAGATATGTTTTGCCCTGGGCCTGGGTTAGTATATTCGCTTCCCGAGTCACTTAAATCTATAAATATTCAAGAGGCAGAAATTGCTATTCCGATAGGGCAAGAACCTTATGAAATTAACTATGGAGAATCATTAGGATGCTTTATTTATGTTGTCTCTTGTGCCGGAGGCACATCCGCCTTTGGTGGAAAAAATGAATATATAGGTTGGTGGCTCCAATCCGTGCCTTTAACAAATTACACTAATCCTGCTCATTATGCGAAAATAAAACTCACCTCTGTAGGAGTTGAGGAAATTACTAAACCTTGTAAAGCCTGGCTCAAAGTAGCACCGAATCCATTTATTGGAAAAACAGTAATACAGTATGCAGTAAGCAGTAAGCAGTATGGAGAAAATGGCAAAGAACTACCTGCTGACTACTCCCTACTGCCTACTATCTGTATCTATGACCTTTCAGGCAGACTTGTCCATACATTCCCACTTCTCACTTCTCACTTCC
>JAGMCI010000045.1 GCA_023129325.1 Caldifarciminota bacterium | reverse complement strand
GTATTGCTATACGACCCTACTTTACCAATGAATGATTTCCTTGATACTCCTATAAAAATTGGTTTTCCAAGAACTTTAAATTCTTTAAGTTTATGTAAAATAAATAAATTGTCATCTGGATTACGCTTCCCAAAACCAATGCCCGGGTCTATAAGGATTGAGTCCTCATTTACTCCTCCATTTTTGGCAATCTCTATGCCCTTTTTAAAAAATTGTATTATCTCTTTTATTAAATTAGAGCCTGTAGCCGAACCCTTTAGGGTTTGTTCGTCTTGCATTGTCTTTGGTTTCCCTTTTATATGCATAATTACACAACCAGCACTATATTTAGCTATCGTTTCAGGCATTTTCCGGTCCCATCTTAATCCCGATGTGTCATTTACAATCTCACAGCCCGCTTCAAGAGCCTCACGGGCGACACGAGATTTGTAAGTGTCAATTGATATAGGAATAGAAATCCGTCGGCTGACGGATAATTTCTCAATAACAGGCATAACCCTATCTAATTCTTCTTTGAGAGATAAGGGTTTTGCCCCAGGTCTTGTTGATTCGCCTCCTATATCAATTAAGTCTGCTCCTTCTTCTACCAATTTATTTGCTCTATCAATTGCTTGAGTTGGCTCAATCCACTTTCCACCATCATAAAATGAATCCGGAGTTACATTTAAAATACCACATATAAGAGAATGCGATAGGTCAAGATTATGGTGTGGGAGGTTGATAGTATCGCGTGGCTGTGCTCCCTGCTTAATAATAGTTTTTATTTTTTCTCCCACTTCTTGTAAATTAAAGGATTGTTCTTTCAATTTATTTGCAAGCAATTTAAGTTGCGTAAGATTCCCAAATAAAAGTGCATTCATTGGCTCCTTGCCACCAATAATTGCATTTCTCGGGATAGCACAATCTGTTCCAATTCCAAGAGCTTCTTGTTTTAAAATATTGCACGCCGGAGCTTTAAGCCCTTCAATTTTAATAACAAAATTTCTTATCTTGGAGACTAATATCGGGATGCTTCTTGGGTCTACATTTATAAGTTTGATTTCTTGCGTTGCTTCTTCATCAGTTCCAATATTAAGCATTCTTAGTTCCACCTTCCCTCTTTTTTAGCCACTGATTACACGAATTAAAAGATAATCAGCGAAATCTTTTAAAATCAGTGTAATCCTTGCCTGACGGCAGGCAGGTGTGGTTATTTTTTTGATATTATTTTGTCTATATCATCAGCAGTCAGAATTTCCTTTTCCAATAAACTTTTTGCTATTTTATGTAACTCTTTAATATGCTCATTAATTATATCTTTTGCTTTTATTTCTGCATCTTTCATTATTCTTTTAATTTCCTTATCTATTAGACGAGCCGTTTCTTCAGAATAATCGCGACGCTGGGTTATCTCCCGCCCTAAGAATATTTCCTCGTGCTTCCCGCCAAAACTTAAGAAACCAAGCTTCTCACTCATTCCCCATTCACAGACCATCTTTCTGACTAACTTTGTTGCTTGCTCAATATCATTGCGGGCTCCAGTGGTCATTGTATTTAAAGCAATAGACTCTGCTGTCCTGCCACCACAAGCAACTGCAAGCTGGGCAAGGCAATACTCTTTAGAATAATTCCTTCTATCATCAATTGGAAGATGCTCAGTGACTCCAAGTGTCATGCCCCTTGGAATGATTGTTACTTTATGAATAGGGTCAGCAGAAGGGATGAATTTGGAAACAAGAACGTGTCCTGCTTCATGATAGGCAGTATTGCGACGCTCAACTTCAGGAATGATGAGACTCTTTCGCTCAACTCCCATAACTACCTTATCTCTTGCTTCTTCAAAATCTTTCATCTGGACTTTCTTCCCACCTTTTTTGGAAGCAAGAAGAGCCGCTTCATTTACTACATTTGCTATATCTGCTCCAGAAAAACCTGGAGTGGCACGAGCTAAAACTTTGAGGTTGACATTTTTGGATAGAGGGACATTTTTAGTGTGAATCTTGAAAATACCTTCTCTGCCACGCAAATCTGGACTATCAATTACAACTCTTCTGTCAAACCTCCCAGGTCGGAGGAGAGCGGGGTCGAGAACATCGGGTCTATTAGTAGCTGCCATTACGATAATACCCTGATTTGCCTCAAACCCATCCATTTCAACAAGTAAGGCATTCAGAGTTTGTTCTCGTTCATCATGTCCACCCCCAATTCCAGCTCCACGATGCCTGCCAACAGCATCAAGCTCATCAATAAATATAATACAAGGTTTATTTTTCTTGCTCTTCTCAAATAAATCTCTGACCCTTGAGGCACCCACTCCAACAAAGAGTTCAACAAAATCTGACCCTGACATAGAGAAGAATGGGACACCTGCCTCTCCGGCAGTGGCACGAGCAAGTAAGGTCTTGCCTGTTCCAGGAGC
>JAGMCI010000044.1 GCA_023129325.1 Caldifarciminota bacterium | reverse complement strand
CTTGCAATCTCTGCCATTCCTGCTCGATGGGCAGTATCAACTAACATTTTCTGCGTTTCCCTGAGTTCAGCAGTTCTTTCATCTACCTTTTGTTCCAATACCTTTGCCCGATTCCTTAGTTGAGCAGTTTTAAAACGAAAGACCCCATATATTGACGTAATAACAAGTATTATCACAATTATTCTGAACAACCAGGTCTGCCAAAAAGGAGGAGCTACAACAAAACTAAAAGCAGTAGATTCTTTATTCCATAAACCATCATTATTACAGGCTTTTACTTCAAATGTATATTCTCCAGGCGATAAATTTGAATAAGTAATATGATCCTCTTTTGTTACTGGTGACCAATCCTTATCAAAACCTTCCAACTTATATTGATACCTTACTTTTTTCGGAATAGTTAAACAGATCCCTATGAAATCAAAAGTCATATGGTTTTTATTGTATGGTAGCCTCAAACCAATTGGTAAACTTGTTGCGTTATCAATACTGTCAGCATAATTAGACCAATCAATATCTTCAAAAAATAGAGACAAATTGTTGATATATGTTAGTGGTTCTATTGTATTAAGAGCATCTTCTTCAGGATTGTATTTAGTAACCCCATTTATTGTACCAAACCATATATTCCCTTTACTATCTTTACAAGCTGCCTTATGATTACATTCAATACCTACAAATCCCTCTTCCTTACCATAATGCCTGAACACTCTCTTGCCCGTCTTATTATACCCTGGAACATCAAATTTATCAACACCCTTGTTTGTACCTATCCATAAATTTCCTGCATCATCAAAGACCATTAAAGATATGTTATCATCAAATAAGCCATCATCAGTAGTGAAAATCTCAAATGACCCCACTTCTCCCTCTTGTGGAGGTACGAATCTTGTAATTCCACCAGCAGTTCCAAACCATAGATTGCCTTCCTGGTCTTGCAAAATAGAGATGATATTATTATCACTTAGTCCATCTTTCTTATTAAAATTAGTAAAGGTTGCACCATCATATTTATCAACACCTCCACCACCAGTACAAAACCACAGATTGCCATCTTTATCCTCAAAAATAGACGAAACAGAGCTATGACTTAGACCATCTTCTGTGGTAAAATTAGTAAAATCTACCCCGTCAAATTTACTCACACCTGCGTTAGTTCCAAACCACAAATTCCCTTCCTTATCCTCAAAAATGGATAGAACGATATTGTGACTTAGTCCTTCTTTTTTGGTAAAGATGGTAAAAGTATTTCCATCATACTTGTTCACACCTCCTCTATAAGTACCAAACCAGAGATTGCCTTTTCTATCCTCCAAAATAGACAAAATCGAATTACTACTTAAGCCATCTTCTTTACTAAAAATAGTAAAAGTCTTGCCATTATATTTATTGACACCGCCACCATCAGTACCAAACCATAAGTTGCCTTTATGGTCTTCTAAAATTGACATCACTAAATTGTTACTTAATCCCTCTTTTTCTGAAAAATTTATAAATGCTTCCCCACTATATTTACAAAAGCCACCGCCGTCAGTACCAAACCAGATGTTTCCTTCCCTATCCTCTAAAATAGACCAAACGACATCGCAACTCAGTCCCTCTTCTTTGGTGAAATTAGTAAAAGTTCTGCCATCAAATTTACTCACTCCTCCTCCATAAGTCCCACACCAGAGATTTCCCTTCCAATCCTCCAAAATAGACAAAACTAAATTATTGCTTAAACCATCTTTTGTAGTGAAGTTAGTAAAAGTCTTCCCATCAAATTTGCATATTCCTCCTCTATGTGAGCCAAACCAGAGATTGCCTCCCCTATCCTCCAAAATAGACCAAACGATATTACTACTTAATCCATCTTCTGTAGTGAAAATCTTAAAGGTTTCACCATCAAATTTATTAACACCTGAATTAGTACCAATCCACAGATTGCCTTCTCTATCCTCGCAGATAGAAGAGACGCTATTATTACTCATTCCCTCTTTTGTGGTAAAGTTAGTAAAAGTATTCCCATCAAATTTATTTAAGCCTCCTCCTTGAGTTCCAAACCACAAATTACCTTCTCTGTCCTCCAAAATAGAAGTCATGATATTACTACTTAGTCCCTCTTCTGTAGTAAATTTGGTAAATGTTGCACCATCAAACTTATTAATACCAGCATCAGTACCAAACCACAGATTCCCTTCTCTATCTTCCAAAATAGATGAAATTTCATTACTGCTTAAGCCCTCTTTTGTGGTAAAATTTGTAAAAGTTACTCCATCAAATTTATTTAAGCCCCCTAAAGTGCCAAGCCACAGATTGCCTTTGCTATCTTGACAAATAGAAAGTACCTGCGATTGCGCCAGACCATGTTCTACTGAATAAGTCTTGAAGTTATACTGCTGTCCTAAAATATTTACAGGTAAAATCAAAAATAAAATGCAAAAACATAATGTACGCATATATACCTCTTTACTAACATTTCTCACTCCAGTAGTCCAGTCCTTTTCCCGATACCTTTCCAAAGGTCACGAAGGACTCCAATAGGAGAGCAAACTTTGCGAAAGTTATCTTATGGAATTTCACGATATCACCTTGAATCTTTAGCTTTACCCGAAGCAAACTTACGCAAAGCTAATCATCTTTCTACTCATCCCAACATATGATATGTATCGGTATGCTCCAGAGTTGCAACGGTATTTATTCATTTTATCATCTAACTTTATTATGTTAATCATTATCAATATGTTACAAAGTGAGAAATGTTAGTCTTTATATTTACCATCCTAACTTGTTAAACATTAATCATCAATATCCAATCATCAATCGCCAATCATAAATCATAAATGAAAAATTGACAATTGACTAATAACACCCTTCAGGGCTTACACTTTATACTTTCTCTCCTCACCCAACCGTTCTAATAGCTCGTTCACCTGATGCTTAAGTTCAACAATGCGAGCTTCTCTGCCCATAGTAACCTTATAATAAGTTTCAAGCTCTCTTAGTCGTTTTTGCAACTCCTCTTCTGATTTTTTACGCTCAGTAATGTCATGAACTACTTCCAACAGATGCGGTTTCCCTCGATAGTTGTATGGAGCGCCATGCACTTCAATATTAAAAGTGCTCCCATCCTTCCGAACATCAATCGATTCAGTACAGAACTGACCACCAGACTTTACTTGCTTTTTGAAATCTTCAAAGAGGTGGTAATAATCCGGGTGAACAATTTCTTTTCCTGAAAGCCCGATCAACTCTTCGTGTGGATACCCATACATTTTACAGGCAGCGGGATTGGCTTCGATAATCTCACCTTCTAGATTAAAGACGAGGAAAGTGTCACCAGCTGACTCGAAGATACCACGATATTGCTCTTCGCTCTCCCGTAGCGCCTCCTCCGCCCGCTTGCGTTCGGTGATGTCTTGGGTAACTTCAATAGCACCGATGATCTCTCCCTCTGTGTCTCGTATAGGATAACCGCGTATAAACCATGATCGCCCGTCCGATGTGGTCTTTTCAGCAGATTGGGGTTTCCCCGCCTTCATTGACGCAATAACCGGACAGTCCTCACAAGGTTCATCTCTTTGTGGCCATATCTCATAGCAATATCGTCCAATTAGTTCCTCACGGTTCATATTGACCGAATCACAGGCAGCTTTGTTGGGCCATAGAATGTGCATTTCAGTATCTTCGTATATTACATGTTCTAGTTGGGCATCAAGAATGTATTCCTTTTCTTTTTCCGCCCTTTGCTGCGCTTCCTCCGCTCGCTTAAGTTCAGTGATGTCCTTTGAAACCACGGTTACCGCCATTGTTTTACTGGTTTTTGGATCTATAACCGGGCTTAATGTTCGTAAGAAATACTTGCCATCTCTCTTGCTTTCATGTTCATATAATAGTGGCTTGCCAGACTCAAAGACCTGTTCCACTTTTGTAGAAAACTCTTTTGTTTCTTCTGGGGAATGAAATTCTTGGTATTTTTTCCCCACAACTTCATCTAGTGATTTCCCAAACCTTAAAAGAAGCTTCGTATTAACATAAATATACCTAAGATCTCTACTAACCAAATAGATAGGATCTTCAGTAGATTCTATTAGAGATTGATATCTTTCCTTGCTCTCTTGTAGCACTTCCTCCGCTTGTTTACGCTCTGTGATGTCAGAAGATATACCAATATATGCTGTAGCATTACCTTTATCATCTTTCAGAATTGATGTTGAAAGTTCTATTGGAAATTCAGTACCATCTTTTCTCACGTTGAGGAGTTCGCCTTTCCAACTACCTTTCATTGTTGAAGAACGAATCTTTTCCTTAAGGTTTTTAGGGTTGCTTGGAGAAAAAATAAGACTACTTGTTTTCCCTAAAATTTCATTTTCTTTAAAACCATAAGTTTCAATAAATGTTTTGTTTATAAAAATAATTTTGTGATCTTTATTTGTAATGCTAACACATTCTTTCATGCTTTTGACAGTCTGGGATAGCAAGGTTAGTTCTTTATTAATAGCTTTAAATTTCTGCTCAGCACACTTAAGATTTGTAATGTCAGTTTGAGTTCCCCATGCTTCGATGAGTTTTCCATTTTTGATTATCGCTGTCATAGAGTTCGAGAAATATTTCTCTTCACCGTTTTTGCCAATTTCGTGTGAAATTCCTCCTGAGATCTGAAATCCATTATGGATAAAGGTTTTAAGATATTCTCTGTTTTCCTCTGTGTCAGGCATAACTTCATATAGTACTGTACCTAAAATCTTATCTTTTGTTGTGCCCATCATATTCGCATATGTATCATTACACTCAACACAGGTACTTTTGAAAAACTCTGTAAGTAATTTGTCCTCAGAAAGATTCACATCAATAGGGTTTTTTGCTCTAAAGCACCATATACCAACTGTACTGGAATCAATAAAACTTCTGAGTTTTTCTTCGCTATTCTTTAGCGCTCTTTCTACCTGCTTGTGTTTGATTTTTCCTGATTCCAGATCTGCAATTCGTTGACGCATTTCTGTCAATTCATTTATTAATTGTTCTTTCGTTTTTCCTGTCTGTGTCTTCTCCGTGTCGTGGCAGCAATGAGTAGGTAACATGGCAGACAGATCTTTATCTTTCATTATTTTTTCCTCCAAAGATAAAGGTAATAAGTATATTAATAAGGTTGAGATGTCCTCTTAAGATGATTGGATTAATCATCAAGACCATTTAGTTCCTTGGATTTAGCTTGGGAATGAATAATAATTTCGACAGTTCTGGTGATATTTGTAAATATTTCAGCAATTTCAAAGAATTCAATGGCTAATCATTACTGCGATTGCTCATGAGTTCTACTTAATATTTTAATCCCTTTAAAATATACTGAATATTTTCTTATTGTAAAAGATTAACAAGAAACAGGCTAATATCGGGTATATACGTAATAACTATTAAAGCTGCTAAGAGAATAAATAGAAATGGGAGGCTGACTTTATAAAGA
>JAGMCI010000043.1 GCA_023129325.1 Caldifarciminota bacterium | reverse complement strand
ATGCGTAAGGTGATGGAGTAATTTTCACAGTAATCAGAGTCGTATCATTTGATTCAAGTGTATCTGTATCAACAATTCCATCTCCATTGTGGTCACATAATGTATCACCACTGGAATCACATAACTCAATCTTCCAGTCAGCACGAGTATTTGAACTCCAGATATTAACTATATCATCGGTATAAGTATTATTAATCACGATCAGCTCATAGTCCTTTGTTATACCTGGCTCTGTAGAATCTACTTGGTCTGGCTCAATAGAGATATAAAAATTTGTTTCTTCTTCTCCTATATAAACAGTAGGCTCTGGGTCAGTATATTTACGCCTTTCGTAGTGACATTTAAGTTCATTTAAACATAATGCCCTATTGTAGATTCTAACTTCGTCAATTTTACCGTTTAGATGAAGATCACTATAATATTTTCTTCTCCCCATACTCACTGGCACAGTATCATAAGTAGTATAAGGTCCACCTGCAGTGATAGAGTCTACGAAATTACCATTAAGGTATCCCCTAAGAAGAGAACCATTTGCTGTAATTCCTACGTGATACCACTTATTAGTATCAATACTTGCAGGATACTCCACGCATATTTCTCCACCTGAATTGTGTGTAAAATATGATATATTTCCATTAACTGTAATGTATATCCCGTAATTACGGTCCCACGCTGTCCCTTTATCTACTATCCCACCCCACGCAGGAGTTTTGCCGAATGAATTTACTAAGAACCATGCTTCAACTGTAAACTCGAAAGGCAAATCCAAACTTGGCGAAGGAGGAACTTCAACATAATCATTAACTCCATCAAAGTCAAGACAAGAACCCCACGAGAATTTTACATCATTTCTATTATCCCATTGTCCTCCATCATCAACCTGCCATTGTGGGGCATCACCAGGGGGATTAGGGTATAAGAATCCTGTGTTATTTTGGCCGGAAGAATCTGTTATTGTATTGCCGGAACCCTTATCCATATGCCATAAGCCCACTAATCCACTCTCTCCATAATTTTTTGTGAATGTGCTATCAAAATTACTTTCGTCTTTTGCATCAGGATTTCCATAATACATATAAATGATTGTTGTGTCCGAAGCAGGAATCCATGGAACTTTTACCCATACCTTGGCAGACTCAGAAAGAGTATATGTTTGAAACCAGTGATGTATGGGGATTACTCCATAAGAGTCAGTAAATCTTATGTCAGAAAAATCAGAATTCATATTAGAATAATAGGGTAAATCAATTCTTACTTGATAATCCGTTAAAGTATCAGAATTTTTAGTATTATATACTATTACTGGTCTCCTATATAACCATTCTGGAAAATACCAACCGCCAGAATATCCTGAGGAAACTAACACTATTAGCAAAAACGTTATTAAATAAAGAATTTTATTTATTCGCATTTTTAATAACCTTTAAAACAAAAGTTTTTGGTGGTTCAGTTACATAAACAACTTTGAAATTATCTAAATGCTCATTTAATACGGGGGTAAGATATCTCCTTGTTGTTCCAGTCCAAAAAAAATGGTCTACTATAATGTAATCTGTATTTTGTTCATAGATAGAGGAAAAAATTTTTGAGTGGTCATACGAAAAGGGATATATAACTGAATTCCTGTTTGAATGTAAGTAAAAGAGTCGGCGTTTTCTGGACATTACAATAGCATCAGATGGAGTATTGGCTTTAATCCAGCTTGATGCTTCATAAAATCTTATCCAATCTTTTGAATAACCGTGCATTGTATCACCATCTAAATAGGCAGATAAATTTGTCAGATTTACAGGAATACGAGGAATGATAAACCAAAAATTTGATAAGAGTATAAGCCCTAAAAAGATAAAGCCCAAGGGGTAAAATAATTTAACAGATACTTTTTCTCCCAAATTTCTTATACCAAAGATTAAGTATAAAAAAATAAATGGAATGATGGAAACCAAGAATCTATCACCACTCCATACTTTGGGCCATATTAAGATAATACCACAATGAAAAATGAAAAAAATTATGCAAAGGTTTAGTTTCTTTTGCCTCAAGGTCTCTTTTGCCATTCCATAAATAATAACTCCAGCAAAAAATATACCGCCAAAGATGTGAATTCCTGCTGATCTTATTTTATTTAAAGAAGGAAGAATTATCCCAGGTAAAATAAAATAGATATACATTTTGATATTTTCTAAAATTCGCGTGATGAGGTCGCTCAGCGTTATACACCCTAATTCAGGATTATAAGGATTTTTGAGTAAGAAAGTAGAAAATTGATTATTAACTTGAGATACGATAAATTTATTGCGTAAGTACCAAGGTAATGCAAGAAGAACTATTATAATAAATAAATAAATAAGTCTTTTGTATTCCTTCCTGTATAAGAAATAAATCAAAGAAGCTAAAATCAAAGCCATACTTGCAGGGCGAATGTAGTAACTTAACATCATTGATAATGTGCCACCGAGAAAATATATAAATGTTTTTGGTTTTCGGGCAAAAGACTTTTCAAATAAAAATAGAGAAAGCAGAATAAAGAAAAGGCAAGGGATTTCTGTTAATATTGTAGAAGATAACGATAGCAAATTAGGAGCAATAGCAATGAGTAAGGTAGCAATAAATGCTATAAAGGACTTAGTATATTTTTGAAATAATTGATAGCAAAGGAAAATTGACCCCATAAAAAATGCAATAGATAGAAATTTTAAAGGAATAAAGGTATCCGGAAAAACAGATATTAAAGGAGAGAGAAGCGTAGGATAGCCTGGAGGGACATAGGTATGAGCTGAATTATCAGGGAAATGGATATTGCGAAAGCCTTGTCCCGAGGTTAGAGACTTTGCTAAAATAATATACAGAGCATTATCTCCTCCTGTCCCTAACTTAGGCTCAAAGAGCAAAAGAGATAAAATTCCACCAACAGATAAGAGTAAATATATAATTCTCCTTTTTCTCTTTTTAAAAAATAAAGTAAATTTACTTTTTCCGTTTTCATGGCTTACGGTCTTCTTTAGTTTTTTCTTTTTTGCCAAGTCAATAAAGCCTGTATTTTATCAGGGTTAAAACAGCTTTAATTCCATCCTTATAACCTATTTTTTTCCCATGTGTTCTTGGATGATAGGTTATAGGCAATTCGTGGATTTTATATCCTTTTCTTAATATTTTTGCTGTTATTTCTGGCTCAAAATCGAATCTCTGGGATGTTAACTTAATGGTTTTTAGAACATCTTTTTTCAATACCTTATAACAAGTCTCCATATCAGAAAGAGATGAACTATATAGAATATTTGTAACAAAAACCAGGAACTTGTTTGCAAACAGGTTTAAAAAAGGCATTTTGGTATGTCTTTTTAAGAATCTTGAACCATAAACGACCTTTGCATTGCCTTCGATAATTGGGTGTATTAATTCTGGAATCTCCATAGGGTTCAGTTCAAGATCGGCATCCTGTATCACTATAATATCACCAGTTGCATATTGGTATCCTAGACGCACGGCTGTCCCTTTGCCTCCATTTTTCTCACAATTGATAACTTTTATAATATTATCCTTTTCCTTTTCAAGTATTTTACCTGTTTTGTCTGTAGAACCATCATTTACAACAATTATTTCTTTCTCAAGAGGCACTTCTCGAACTTTATCCAGGAGTGTTTTAATTGTAGATTCCTCATTATAAACTGGGATAACAATACTCAGTTTCATAATGTCTTTTTAAGATATTTGGAAATACTAATCAATGCTTCTTTTAAATTTGTTTTTGGCTCGTATCCTATAAATTTTTTGATCTTTGAAATGTCAGGCACTCTGTGCTTCATATCCTCAAAACCAACCTCATAAGCTTCATCATAAGGAATATGTATAATTTTCGACTTGCTATTTGTAATTTCTTTCACTAATTTTGCTAAATTTTTAATGCTTATTTCCTCTTCACTTCCTATGTTAAAAATTTCGCCTGATGCTTTTGGATTTTGCGTTAAGGCGATTAATGCTCCTATAGTGTCTTTTACATGACAAAATGTCCTTGTTTGTTTACCATCTCCATAGACAGTGATTGGTTCATTGTGTAATGCTTGATTCACAAATCTAGGAATCACCATACCATACATACCTGTTTGTTTTGGGCCTATTGTATTAAAAAGTCTGGTTATAATCACATCTAATTTCTTTTGCTTAAAATAGGATAAAGCCATATATTCATCAACTGCTTTAGAACTTGAGTAACTCCATCTACTTTTTGTGGTAGGACCTAAGACTCTATCATCATTTTCACTGTAAGGAATTTTCTCACTTTTACCATATATTTCCGAAGTAGAAGTTATAAGCACCTTTTTATTTTCTTTACTGGCTAATCTGAGAACAATTTCTGTACCTATTATGTTGGTAAAAATTACATCAATAGGTTTTTCTACTATTAGCTTTACTCCGACAGCAGCAGCTAAATGGTAAACTATATCACACTTTCTTATTAACCATGACATTAACCCTTGATTCATTATTGTATCTATCACATAATCAAAAGAGGGGTTATGCATAAGATGTGATATATTGTTTATTGAACCTGTTGAAAGGTTATCAATTATTGTAATTTCATCCCCTCTTTTAAGCAGTTTTTCTGCCAAATGTGAGCCAATGAATCCTGCACCTCCAGTGACAAGAACTTTTTTGCCCTTAAATCTCATATTTCCTCCTCCATTATTTTCTCTTTAATATTTTTAATTCATCACGAACACTGGCTATGGTCTCGGCAAGAAAACCTAAGATGAAAAATAAGATTCCGACTACAACCAACAGAATTATTAAATATAATAAAGGCCTAAAACCCTGTTGAAGAACAAACCTTTGATAAATGGCAATAATTCCAGCAATGAAACCTACAATCAGTAAAATGCCACCTATTGTACCAAAAAGAAGTAATGGTTTCTTCATAAAAGAGACTTGAAACTTCACTGCGATAAGGTCAAGAATGCCAATGATTATTCTCCCATGCCCAGTATACTTTGATTTTCCATATCTCCTTGGACGTAACTCTACTTCAATTTCTCCAACTTTATATCCTTTATCACAAGCTAAAGCTACTATATAGCGATGCCAATCTTTTCGTAATTGCATATCCTCCATAACTTCGCGTCTTAATAATTTTATTGCATTTTGGTCATGGATTGGAATTTTAAATAGCCATCTTGATAAAGTGTTATAAATAGAAGAAACAAAACGCTTCTCATATTTTCCAGCTTTCCATCCTGTTACTATATCAAATCCTTCATCTAATTTTTTGATAAGTACTGGTATGGAAAATGAAGAATACTGAAGGTCGGCATCCATCAATACTATCAATTCTCCAGATGAAGCTTTTAAACCACTTAAAATGGCTTCTGTTTTTCCAAAGTTCCGTCGATGCTTAACAGTTTTTATGAACTTATAATTCTTTCTGCATTCCTCAATTGCTTTATAGGTTCTATCATCGCTTCCATCATCTATCAATATGACCTCACAATCTAAATTATTTTTAGAAATCATATCCTGTAGCTCTTCTGCCAATATAGGTATGTTTTCTTCCTCGTTATAAGCAGGGATAATTATAGAAACTTTTGGGTTCATACTTTTTATAATTATATTATAAAATTAAAAAATGTCAATAATTATCTAAATTTCCACTTAATAAGAGTAAATATTGCTTGAATTCCGTCTCTTGCTCCTATTTTCTTTTTAATCCTTCCTTTATAAGAAATAGGGATTTCTAAAATTTTATATCCCTTTCTGAGCAATTTTGCTGTTACCTCAGGCTCAAAATCAAATCGCTTTGCTGTGATGTCCAAACTATTAATCACATCCATCTTTATGCACTTATAACAAGTTTCCATATCTGTGAGTCTTGAGAAGTAAAGTAAATTGGTAATAAAAGTGAGAATCTTGTTTGCTATAAAACTTAAGGGTATAAATTTTCCATCCCCTTTAAATCTTGAGCCATATGTCACTGAAGTTTTGCCTTCCTTGATTGGTTTTAAGAGATTTAAATATTCTTGTGGTTTATATTCTAAATCAGCATCCTGAATTACCATAACATCACCAGTCACATACTGTAATCCTGTCCTTATTGCAGAGCCTTTGCCTCTATTATCATTGTGATAAATTACTTTAATGTTTGATATTTGATCCGCCTTAGGCGGATTGATGTTTGATATTTTTTTTCTTGTTCCATCGGTGGAGCCGTCATCTACTACTATAATCTCTTTTTCTATAGGAACAGATTTTATACGATTGATAATCTCAACAATTGTGTCCTTTTCATTATAGACTGGAATGATTACAGAGAGTTTCATTTTTTTTAAATTTCATAAAAGGGAAGATAATACCCCCAGAGAGACTTCCGATCACTCCAACAAAGTAAAATAGTAAAGAGAGAGTAACAGCTTCCGAGCCCGTAAGTCCCACTTGAGCAAAGAAAAATCCATATCCCCATTCCCTTAAGCCCAATCCATTTATAGTAATCGGGATTGTTGCTAACAATCCTATTATTGCTGGATAAACCACATAACTCATAAGAGGAAGCTTAAATCCAAGTGAAATACCAATTGATAGATTCATAAGAGCCATAGCAATTTGCATGCCGAAAGAAAATAAGATTACTTCAAATATTAAAATTTTCTTATTCCTATAAATATGCATAGCATTGTAACACTCTTTTATTTTATTTCCGAGTTCAAATATTTTTATCCTCTCAATCATCCCTTTAAACTTTCTCATAATCCCCTTTTTAAAAAATAAGTATATGAAAACAGTTACAAGAACAAAAATACCCAGTAATAGTGAAGTAATAGATTTAACTGTTATTGACCTGAACCAACAAAGAGAAACGATAATAGCAAAGGCAAGGAGTGCCCAGCTTCCCAAGAGCAACTCAGTTAGCATAGATGAAAAAGCCTCTTTGTTTTTTTTATTGATTCTTCCTACATAAAGTGCTCTTACTATACCTCCTCCAACAACGGATGGAAGGAAATTATTATAAAAGAAGCCTATAAGATAATAGGCAAGTGTTCTCCGATAAGGAATTTTTACATTTTGGGCCCAAAGAAGCCTGTGCCACCGAAAAGTAGATGCAAGAGACAAAAAGGCATATCCAATAAACGAAGTTAAAAAAATACCCATATTTGCATTTTTAAGGAGTTCAAATATCTCTTTGAAATCTACTTTCCTCAAAACCAGAAAAAGAAGCCCTGCACTTATAAGTATGCGTGCGATGACTTTCAGAGTATCTTTCATTTACATTCACAAGGACCTTCATTCAGATTTTTGCCACACATAGGGCAAAGTCCTTTACAATTTTCACAACAAAGAGGCTTCATAGGAATTGAAAGAAGGATTGTATCCAGAATAAGAGGTAAAATGTCTATTTCTTCACCTGTGTAGAAACTTGTTTGAATGTCCTCATATGAGAGTTCATCTTTCTTGATTTTTTTATTTATGTCATCGGGAAGAAATAAAGCATCAAGTTGCTCAACAAGTTCTTTAGTAAACTCAGTTAGGCATCTGGAACAAGTGAGCCGTAAATTAAATTTTAGTTTTCCTTTAACTCCAATTTTATCTCTTTTTTTAATCAGTATAAAATTAGCAATTGCGTTCTTTTGGAGTACATCAATTAATAAAAGTTTATTTGATATTAAATATTCTAATTTATTTGCCCCCTCTATTAGTGCATTTACTTTAATTTTCAGGTTTTGCATCCCGTAATTATTTATAACTCTGTATTTTGAAAGATTGGGATAGGTAATCTTTTATGTTTAGAAGTTTGCATTAATCTTTTTACTTGAGCTATAATTTTAATATCAATATCAGAAAGATTGCCAGACTCTATAGCCAAGATAGTTTTATCAAGCTTTTCATAAGAAATACCTATTTCTCCTTCATCTGTTTGGCCTTTCCATAGACCACCAGAGGGGACCTTTTTTAATATGGACGCTGGTATTTTAAGTTCTTTTGCCAATGCCATCACTTGAGTTTTTAAAAGTCCTCCTAAAGGAAGAATGTCAACCCCGCCATCTCCATACTTTGTAAAATAACCTATTATTAGTTCGCTTTTATTTCCGGTTCCGACTACTAAATAATTAAGTTTATTGGCAAAATAATATAAAACCATCATTCGTAATCTTGGTTTTAAATTAGCCCTACAAATTTTACTACCTGACGGAAAGGTTTTTAATATTATATCATAAATGGAATCAAGTATCACTCGTTTAGTTCTAATATTAAACTTTTGAGTCAAAAGGTTAGTATCTTTCTCATCGGGAACTACACTGTGGCAGGGCATTATAATCCCAAGAACTTTTTTGCCAAGAGCTTTCCTTGATAAAACAGCAACTACTGATGAATCAAGACCACCCGATAGACCAATTACAACTCCATTCGCTCCAGCTTTATCCACTTGCCATTTTATCCAATTGCTTATTTTATTTGGAAGATATTTAATATTTGATTTTTGCATTTTGATTTTTCTACTACCCCTGGCGGGACTTGAACCCACGACACCCGGTTTAGGAAACCGGTGCTCTATCCACCTGAGCTACAGGGGCGTAAATATTATTTTACTTTATTAAAATTATCTTGTCAAGATTTTTTATTACCCAAAAACTTGACATTTAAGAATTTATCGGATATTATAATGTAAAATCGAGGAATTAATTATGCCTAAGATGTTTAAGTCAAGACAGCTTAAGAAACAGCTTTCTCTTCTTGATGTTTACGCTATTAGCACAGGAGCAATGTTTAGCTCAGGCTTCTTTCTTCTTCCTGGACTTGCAGCTGCAAGGGCAGGTCCTGCAGTTATCCTTTCATATTTTCTGTCTGGGATTCTCATTCTTCCTGCACTCTTTAGTATGGCAGAACTTGCCACAGCTATGCCAAGAGCCGGCGGGACTTACTACTTCACAAGCCGAAGCATGGGACCACTCATAGGAACTATTGATGGCATTGGGATATGGCTTGCTATGAGCCTCAAGAGTGCCTTTGCATTAGTCGGCATCGGTGCCTATCTGGTTCTCTTCGCCCGCCTTCCAATGAAGCCAGTTGCTCTTGCACTTTGCATCGGATTTACTGTTATGAATATCCTCGGGGCAAAGGAAACAAGCCGTCTCCAGGTTATCCTCGTTGCAGGACTTCTTGGTCTACTTACTTATTTTGTTGGTAAAGGTATTTTTTGTGTGGATACAAGTCAATTCACACCGTTCGCGCCATTTGGGGGTGGGTCTGTCCTTGCCACAGCCGGATTTGTCTTTGTCTCTTATATTGGTCTAACAAAAATAGCAAGCGTCTCTGAAGAAATCCAGAATCCTGAACGAAATATTCCTCTTGGAATGATACTTTCGTTACTCACTGCTATGGTGGTTTACACTATTGGAGTTCTGATTATCGTTAGTGTCCTTCCTTCTGAGCAACTTCACCATAACCTTACGCCAGTTGCCACAGCAGCTGGAGTCTTCCTTGGTCCAATTGGCATAATTCTTATGTCTATTGCTGCCATTCTTGCTTTTGCGACTACTGCGAATGCTGGAATTATGTCCGCATCCCGCTATTTGCTGGCTATGGGGCGAGATAAGGTTCTCCCAGATGGGCTCGGACGAGTTGGACGCTCCCATACACCACGAAATGCTATCTTGCTGACCTCAGGTGTCGTAATCCTTATTATTGTATTTCTCGATGTGGAGGGAATTGCTAAGCTTGCAAGTACTTTCCAGATACTTGTTTTTGCTTTCATTAATCTTGCTGTCATTGTGATGCGAGAGAGTCATATCAAGTCCTACGACCCGGGGTTTCGCTCTCCAGGCTATCCATGGGTGCAGATTGCTGGTATCCTAATTGCTTTCATCTTAATACCAATGATGGGAACTATTCCAATAGTCTTTGCTGGAGGACTTATTCTAATTGGTGTTCTCTGGTATTTTCTTTATGCTCGTCCAAGGGTAAAGTATTCAAAAGCAATCACACATGTTGCTGAGCGGGTTGCTGAACGGCTCCTCAGGCGTGATGCGACATCGCTTGGACTTGACCGTGAGCTCCGTCAGATATTAAAAGAAAAAGGACTTAGAACAGGCGACCAATTTGAAAAAATTGTAATCAGGGCACCAATTATAGATTTGAAAGCAGAGCAAAAATGGGATGAACTTGTTATTCAAGCATCTAAATTGCTTGGCACACGGTTCAAATCACGTGAAAATGAGATTCGTCGTGAACTGTTGGCTCGTAGTGGGCCCGGAGAGACACCAGCTGAGGCAGGAATTGCCCTCCCTCATGTCTTACTTCACGGGATAGATTCCTATGAGTTAGTTCTTGCCAGGTCGCGACAGGGTCTCTGGTTTCCTGGAACCAAGTTGCCAGTATATTCTATTTTTATTCTTGTTGGGTCACGAGATAATCCACGCCAACATCTCAGGTTCCTGGCTGAACTTGCAAAACGGGCTGATGCCCCTGAGTTCATGACAAAGTGGCTTAAAGCAGATAGCCCAGATGAAATTAGGGCAACCCTTCTAAGAAGCAAAGGCAAATCATAATACTGGTTTCCTATTAATCTTTTTTAATTGACAAATTGAAAAATATAAGGTATTGTATTTTGCAGGGGGTAAAAATGGAATTTAAACAAATAATTCAAAGATTTAAAGGAAAAAAATTTTAGTAATTGGTGATATAATGTTAGATAAGTATATTTGGGAAAATGTAAATAGAATCTCTCCAGAAGCTCCTGTCCCTGTCACTTATGAAGAATTCCTGCAAGCAGTGAGAGATAAAAAGTAATAGCATAAATATGGGAAAGATTATTAAAATAAAAGAGGTAAAAAAAATACGAGCTCAAGCAAGGAAAAAAAATAAAATAGTTGTATTTACAAATGGTTGGTTTGATTTAATTCATAGAGGACATATTGAATGCTTGCGTCAAGCAAAAGAGCTTGGAGATATATTAATAGTTGGATTAAATACTGATTACTCAACTAAACAAATTAAAGGTAAAGGACGCCCAATTTTTAATGAGAATGATAGAGCAACTTTACTTTGTTCACTTATATATGTGGATTATGTTATTTTATTTAATGAACTTACTCCACAGAAGTTAATAGAAACTATAAAGCCAGATATCTTAGTAAAGGGTGGTGATTATAAATTAGATAAGATAGTTGGCAGAAAAATTGTCCAGAGGGAAGGCGGCAAAGTCATTATAATCCCTCAACTCCCAGGTTACTCAACCACTAAAATTATAAACAAGCTTATCAAAGGTGAATGACACAGGAGAAACTATTTGAGGAAATTAAGAATGCAGTCCTCAATATGGATGTCAAGGAGGGGGCAAGGTTTGCAAAATTATCAATTGAACTAAATGTGAATCCTAATCTCACGATTGAGAAAGGTTTTGTATGCGGAATTCAGATAGTTGGTGAGCTTTGGGAAAAGGGTGAATTTTTTATCCCAGAAATTATTCAAGCGGCTGAGGTTGTGCACTCAGGGATTCAGATACTGAAATCTTCTATAGTGAAAGAAACATTAAATCCAATTGGGAAAGTGGTAATTGGGACTGCTGAGGGAGATATTCATGATATTGGGAAAAGTCTTGTAGCCACAATGCTTGAATCCGCGGGTTTTGAAATATTTGACCTTGGTGCAGATGTGAGAATAAGAAAATTTATTCGGAAAGCAAAGGAAACAAGTGCAGATATAATTTGTATCTCAGCTTTGCTTACCACTACTATGCTATCCCAGAAAGAATTAATAAATGAACTTATAAAAAATAAAATTAGAGATTCCTTTAAAATAATGGTTGGAGGAGCTCCAGTCACCCAGGATTGGGCTCAAGAAATTGGTGCTGATGGATATGCCCCAAACGCTATGGAAGCTATAAAAATAGCTAAAAAATTACTTCTTAAGTGAATAAATTTCTTAAAACATTAAACAAGAGGAAATTTCTATTTGATGGCGGAATGGGAACTATGCTTATTTCAAAAGGGCTTTCTTCAAATGAAGTTCCTGAAACTTGGAATCTCAAACACCCAGAAATAATCCAAACCCTACATCACGAATATCTTAAGGCTGGTGCCGATGTTATAGAAACAAATACTTTTGGCGCTAATAGAATAAAACTTAGTCTAAAAGGACTTGGGAAAGAAATTGAAAAAATTAACAAAAGAGCTGTAGAACTTATTACTCAAATCCTACCTCAAGAGAAATATATAGCTGGCGATATAGGTCCAACTGGTAAATTGTTAAAACCTGTTGGGCAACTTGACCCGACAGAAGCTGAACAATCTTTTGCCGAACAAGCTGCTATTCTTGCTAAAGCGGGAGTGCATCTTTTTATTATTGAAACAATGTATAGTCTCAAAGAAGCACTTATAGCTTTAAAAGCAGTAAAAAATACAACCCAACTCCCTGTTATTGTTTCTCTCACTTACAAAGCTACTCCGAGAGGATTTTTTACTGTAATGGGAGATAATATAAATCAATCATTTGAATTGCTTAAAAATGAGGGTGCTGATGTAGTGGGAGCTAATTGCACTATAGGTTCACGCGAGATGGTAGAACTTGTGAAGTTAATGAAGAAAAGTGTAGATATCCCAATAATTGCACAACCTAATGCAGGAAATCCAGAGCTTAAAGGAACAAAAGTTGTGTATAAAGAAACACCAGAAGAGTTTGCCTATAATGGAGTTCAAATGTTTAATTATGGTGCCAATATAGTTGGTGGTTGTTGTGGGACAACCCCAGAATTTATTAAAAGACTTTATGAAAATATTAACAAAATTTGATATTCCACTTAACTCTGAGCGTATACAAAGATGTATTGGTTATCCCAAGGCATCTCCTAAAATTTTATCAATTATTGACAAAGAGATACAAAACGCAAAATTATTTATAAAACCAATTGCTATTTATAAACTAATTAATCCATTAACTCATCCAGTTTTCAAGGGAGCAAGTAGAGTAGCCTTTGCTATATGCACAATTGGAGAAAAGCTTGAACAAGAAAGTACCTCTTTACTTAATAAAGGAGAATTATTAAGAGGATTTATACTTGATGCTATTGGCTCCTATGCGGCAGAAAAATTGGCTGGTTATGTGAATAAAAGAATTTTACAAGAGATAGAGGAAATGGAGTTTAGGGCAAGTTCCCGCTTTAGTCCAGGGTATGGGTTATGGACTCTTGAAGGACAGAAACTTGTTTTTAAAGTATTGGACGGCAAAAAGATTGGGGTAGAACTTTTACCATCTTTAATGATGAAACCTCGTAAATCAGTGTCATTTGCATTAAATCTTTATAAGAAATGAAATATCGTCCAAGACTCAAGATATTAAGTGATAAATTGCTTATTGATATTATAGACGAGGCATTTTATATACTTGAAAGGGTAGGTGTAAAGATAGAAAATAAAGAAGCATTAAACCTTTTAAAAGAGACAGGTGCAAAAATTAAAAATCAAAGAGTTTATATTTCGGAAAATCTCGCGAGAAAGTGTTTGAAGACCACTCCCTCTTCAATAAAAATTTATGACCGTAATTCTAAGTTAAAGCTAAATTTAAAGGGAAATAATTTTCATTTTGTCCCGGGTTCAGCGGCTCTATTTGTTCTTGATTCAGACACTCGAGAAATAAGAAGACCAACTACAGAAGATTACATTAAATATGCAAAACTTACTAATTATCTTACTTATATTGATGCCCAGAGTACAGCCATTATACCAAGAGATGTGCCTTATAATATTGCAGATAGGTATCGGCTCTATCTCTCCCTTCTTTATGGGACAAAGCCAATAATTACTGGAACATTCACAAAAGATAGTTTTTCTCCGATGGTTGATATGCTTATGGCAGTGAGGGGAAGTAAAGAAAACTTAAAGTCAAAGCCTTTAGCCATATTTGATGTTTGTCCCTCTCCGCCTTTAAAATGGAGTGACCTTACCTGTCAATGCCTTATTGATTGTGCTAAAGCAGGAATTCCAGCAGAACTTGTTTCAATGCCACTTGCTGGTGCCGCAGCACCAGTTACGCTTTCAGGTTCTTTAGTTCAACATACAGCAGAATCATTGAGTGGCATTGTAATTGGACAGCTTGCCAATCCAGGGACTCCAATTATTTATGGAGGGTCACCTGCTATTTTTGATATGAAAAGCGGAACTACGCCTATGGGAGCTATTGAAACTATGATGATGGATATGGCTTATGTTCAAATAGGGAAAAAACTCAAGCTTCCTACTCATACTTATATGGGATTATCAGACTCAAAAACTCTTGACTCACAGTCAGGTATTGAATCAGGAATTGGAATTATCCTTTCTGCATTAGCTGGAGTAAATGTAATTTCTGGTCCAGGAATGCTTGGCTTTGAAAATTGCCAGAGTCTTGAAAAACTTGTCATTGATAATGAAATTTGTGGTATGGCAAAAAGACTTATTGAAGGTATAGTAAAAAGAGAATCACCTATGGCAAAAGACATTATTTCTGGCATTGAATTCTTAAAAAGCCCAAGCACTATAAAATGGTTTAAAAAGGAACAATTTTTACCAAGCAATATAATTGACCGAAAAGAGATTGAGGAGTGGGGAAGGGGTGGAAATAAGTCATCTACAGAGAGAGCAAAAGAAGAGGTCAAAAAAATACTCTCCATCTACAAGCCAGTCCCACTTAATAAAGATATACAAAAAGAACTCCAAAAGATAATCAAGAAGTCAGATGTTAGAAAGCAGAAAAAAGCTTGACATCTTGAAAATTTAATTTATATTAATAAAAAGGAGGAAATATGGCTAAGACATTAACATTACAAGCTAAATTACCTAAGGAACTGTATTCTGAGATTAAAGAGAGGGTTCGTCTTGGATTGTATTCCAATGAATCTGAAGCTATCAATGCAGCTTTAAAAAAGGCATTTGCAGAAGAAGCAAGAGAGTTCTTAAAAGGATTGATAAAGAATATGAAAATAAGCAAGAAAGAAATGCTTGAAGAATGGAAAAAGGTAAGACAGTGAGAAAGAAATTATTTTTAGATACAAATATTATTATTTCAGGACTCTTTTTCAAAGGTAACGAATCAAAATTGTTGCTCTTGAGTGTAGAATTATATACCTCAGATACTATAGTATTTGAGCTCAAGGAAGTAGTAACCCAGAAGTTCAAATCTCTTAAGATTGAGAGCAAAAGAATTGCTTTTAAAGAAACAGAACGAGCTTTAATGGACTTTAAAATTGTTAAGGAGAAAGAATATGCCATAATAAAAAAGGTAATTTTCCCGAAATTATGGAAATTAGTTTAGATTATATAAAAGTAAAAGTTACACCCATTTTAAAACAATACGGCGTTAGAACAGCAGCTATATTTGGCAGTTTTGCAAGAGGAGAAGAAGAAAATGGGAGTGATATAGACATGCTGGTAGATGTCAAGGGGATAGGGGCATTTAGCTTTGTAAGGCTACAACTTGATTTACAAGATGCAATAGGCAAGAAAGTAGACCTTGTGGACTACCGCGCTATAAAACCTTTCTTGAGGAAAAGGATACTTAAAGAACAAAAGGTGATTTATGAAGGAAAAAGACATTAAGTTTTTTATAGAAGATATTTTAGAGAGCATAGAAAAGATAGAGAAATACACAAAGGGGATGAAAAAAGAGGAATTTCTTGCTGATGACAAGACACTTGATGCAGTTTTCAAGAGATTTGAGAATATGGGAGAAGCTGTAAAGAATATTCCGCAGGATTTTAGAGAGAGGTATTCTGATATTCCTTGGAGAGAAATTGCTGGGTTCAGAGATAACCTTGTTCATGAGTATTTTGGTATAGATGCAGAAGAAGTGTGGAAAACCGTAAAAGAGGATATACCACAACTAAAGAGAAAAGTCTACAAAATTAAAGAGAATTTTTAGTTATGTTTCACACTGGTTAGCAGATAAATAAGTTTACTATGGCTCTGCCCATGGTATATAGTTAGCAGTTTACAACATACTAGAAAGATATGAAAAATCAGATTAAAAAAGAGAGTTGTCTCCATCGGTTCTAATTAGTTTGTGTCTTGTTATCCGTCAGCTGGCGGATTAGTTCATGTATTATTCGTGTTTCTCAAAAAGCGAGGAAGACATAAGAAATGTCGTAGACTCTGTGAGAGTGATAAAAAAATAGCAGTCCGTCACCTATTTTATGAAAGGGGGGAAATATGCGTAAAAGAATATTTTACTTGGTTTTTATTCTTGTTCTGTCAAGTTTGTCATTTTTATCTTATGCTGAGGACATTTATCCTGAAAGCTCAATTGTATATGTGAAAAGTCTAACGGCAAATGTTAGGCATGGTCCCAATACTACAGCAAACATTCTGAGAAGAGTCAGTAGAGGGACAAAAGTAGAGATATTGTTTGAAAGAGATGGTTGGTATAAAGTAACATTCCCAGAACTAAAGATTGGCGTCGGCTGGATATACGGAAAATTAATTACAGATTCTTGGTCGGGTAGGAAATATCATTATTCAATATTGACAGAAGAGACTGATAGTATTGGGTTACAAAAGGGGAGTCTAATTCGCGTAAGGGTAGAAAATAATCGAAAAAAGGTGACTAAAGATGTCTTGACTGAGATATGCAAAAAGTTGATAAAATACAAACGTAATAAAGATACTAAACTAACAAGCATTACTATTTGGGGATATACTGAATTGACCTATCCTGACGCATGGAGTGAGTGTATGGCAGGATGGACGAAAACGAAGGGATTTAGTATTCAAACATTTATTCCTTCTGAAAGTAAAAAGCCGACTGAGTTTGAAATAAAAGTGTATAAAACCTTGAAGCATGAATTTGATACAAACATTCCTCTCTCCAACCTTTCCGATGAGGAATTTCTGAATTGGGACAAGGAGATTGAAAAAAGAGTGGCAAAGCAGTTTAATATCTCCATCGAAGAGTTAAAGAGAATTTATGTGAAAGTCTTGAAATATCTTTCGCATTAATATATTTAGGCTCAGGTCTTGACATTTATGATCAAAAATGGTGACGGACTACTAATTATTTTTTAGCTACAGATAAACACAGATTATTAAACCACAAAGGACACGAAGATTTTTAAGAACACAAATTGTTAAAAAATGGTATCAAAAAAGATTTGGTAAACTTAAGCTTTTAAGAAAATATGGGCTCTGTCCCCATGTTTCCTTCCTCACTTCAATTTTTGGTGCCGTAATATCTGTTGTCGTTGCAATTCGAAATGCTAAAAGGACAGCTATGTTGAATTATCTTCAGGCGGTAAGTAGCAATCCTTTGAATGCAATGAACTTACGGATGATAAGCTCACATTGCATTGCGATAAGAAATCCGCTTTCTTTATTTGGTAGTTATTCCATTGAAAAAGAAGCAGTACTTGGTTTGAAAGATTCCCCCAAAACTAGAAGTCAAATAATTGAGCTATTGTCTTTTTGTGCATCACAGTCGGCCACGAAAGATAAGATGGGGAAGATACGGGAGCTTGACCATAAGATCTATAATTCAAGGACACTTGAGGGATATATGGATGCACAAAATGTGGTTGATTTTCTGAAACTTCTCTGGAGTGATGATTCGCTCGGAGAACGGGAACTTTTCTCAAAATATATCAAGAGAGAAAAAAACAGACTATTAGGCCGTCGCGGTCTCGGAGCATATCACTTTCTATTTAGAGGTGCACCTGGAATTTTCAGACGAATCGACGAGGGGTTTGACAAAATCGCTACAGAAAGGGCGGAAGATGCACTTAATGGTTGCAAAGATATACTAAGTGCAATGGATGATTTTCTTCAGTGCAAAAAATGGTTTTAGGAGGGGTGCAGTAACTTCGGCTAACACAGAGTTTGTGGCTCCAGTGCTTGCACACTTTCGCCCAAATGTCCTTCGGACACTTCACAAACTCTGGAAACGTTAGGCGACATGGCGGAAAAGTCAACTAAGGAAAGGAGGTGAGTAAAATGAGTAAAAGAGCATTAACAATAGGAATAGGAAGTGTGGCATTGATACTTTTTGCCACGATAATCTTTTTGAATAGCAGAGGTTTTTCGCAATTGCCGAGGGAGATTTCAGAAGGGCAATTTTTTACAGGAAAAACATTAACTGAGAAAAAGATTAGAGCTACAATTGAAGGAGCAGTTGCTGCAATGAGTTCGCGCTATACTTCGCGTACTATGAAAGATTACATAGGTAGTTATCAGGAAGGTCGTATGACTCGTGCATTTTTTCATGTCTATGAAGATGAAAATTTGTTATATGCCTACGCTATTTTCTACCATTTAGATAACGGAAAGTGGCTTTTGCACTCCATAACTGTTCCCGAGGGGGAAACTACTAAATTTCCGTGCAGAATAGTGAGATAGCGAAAGAAAGGTAGAATGTGATATCCGCCACTTCGCCTAACACGATGTATATGTGAAATGAAAAATGCTTCGCACTTCATATGCACCGATACCGTTATCTGCAATTCGGTAACAAAAAATAATGGATTAAGAAAATTGGGACGGACTACTAATTATAGGGAGGAGGAATATAGAATAAAAACTTCGTGTTCTCTGTGACCTCTGCGGTCTCTGCCTGCCTCGCCTTGCGAGTCAAGGCGGGTAGTCAATTGTGGTTTATTTTAGGGCTTCTCTTATTTTGTCTTTTACAAATTGGTTGTTTTCTTTTTTTCTTAATTTTTTAATTGTTTTATAATCTCCTAATTTACCAAGGGCTTCTACTGTGAAGGCACGGACTTTTGGGTCATCGGATTTAAGTGATGGCTTAAGCTTTGAAATAGCCTTTTTATTCTTCATTTCACCAAGCGTATAAATAATGAGATAGTTTGTTGGCGGAGAAGCATTGGGAAGGACTTTGAGAAGTGGGTTAAGAGCTTTTGAGCCAATCCGCCTAAGACGGATTAAGCCTTTTGAAGCAGAAAATCTTACTGAGCGATTGGAGTCAAAAAGAGCCCCAATTAAGGCGTTAGTTGATACAGGGTCGCCAAGTTTTGATAATGCAATTGAAGCACTCCTTCTCACAGTAAGTATAGTATCCTGTAAATAGGGAATAATTTTTGAAGTTGCTCTCTGGTCACCAATTTTTCCCAATGCAAGCAAGCAATTGGCTCTTATTCCTGACTTATCTGAATCAAGTAAATCAATGAGTGGTAAAAGGGCAAGTGTATCACCAATTTCTCCAAGTATATAAATAGCAAGCCTGTTATCCTCTTCTGCCTTTGATATAAGAGACTTTACTGCTTTGGTCTTTATTTTCTTAAATATGTCAATTAAAGTATGCTGTTCTCTGGCATTATCTGTATCCAATTTATCAATTAAATAGGGAATTGCTTTTTCGCCTAAATTAATAAAACTATCTCTTGCAGATTTATTCCAGTGTAAATACTTTATTTCGCCAGTAGACGCTCTGATAAATAATGAATCAAGAGAAGACAGTTGCCCAAGCAAAAATAAAATTATCCACATAAATTATAAATAAATCCTAATTAATGAAAAGAAGCACACAGATTCTCGCAGATAGAAACGGATTTGCACAGAAAATTAAACCAAATCTGTGATAATCTATTAAATCTGTGTGTATCTGTGTGCAGAATTTTTTCATTTTGCATTTTTAATTTGTTTTTTATCTATTCCTATTCCATAAGTAGAATGTAGCCAGATTGAGTTATCTTTACCATATCCTGTATATTTATCTTTTCCAGATAAATCAAGCATTACTCCAATGCCTTCAAAATCTCTTCGTAGGTCGCTAAATCCATGTGTATTTTTCTTACTCCTTACAAGATAATTATCATTTCCTTCAATATCTATAAGCAAAGATATAGCATTTGCATTTCCTGCCCCTTGAGATAAATCAGAGGCTGAATAATTATCATTTCCTGTGCTGTCTATAAGAATACCAACTCCATAATCATGTCCACATCCCTGTGACACACCTTTTGCAGAATAACTATCATTTCCTGATTTATCAAGTAAAACTCCTATTCCAATATGAATTCCTGAGCCCTGAGCATATTGATATGAATTATATATATCATTTCCTCCATAGTCTAATAATCCACCCAGAGCGAACCAGTAAGAACCTCCTTGCCCAAAAATATCTGAAGTATAGCAATCGTTGCCTGAAAAATCAACCAAAAGTCCAATTCCTCCTGAAGCATAAGGTCTTATCCCATAACCAAATCCTTGAGATAAGGATAAAAAATGTTCCTCATACCTAAGCCAATCCTTATATTTCCCACTGGCATAATAAGTATCATTGCCAATAGAATCTATAATAGCTCCAAATCCTTGCGTTCCACCAAATCCTTGAACATAAAGTGCCCCATTATAAGAATCATTACCTTTTAGGTCTTTTAAAATCCCAATTCCAAAACTTCCTGCTCCTTGCGAATGGGTATCAGAAAAATATTTGTCTTCACCTTGAGCATCCCATAAAATACCTGTCCCAAATAGACCAGAGCCTTGAGAAAAGTTTATTGAGGAATATATATCATTACCTTTAAGGTCTAAAAGAATACCTATTCCAAAGAATCCGGAACCAAAATTATAATCCTTAGATGAAAGATATAAATCATTACCTGAAAAATCAATGCATATAGAGACTTTCCCTACTCCACTTGCCGTTTTACCATAATATTTATCATCACCTCCAAGGTCAATGACTATAGCAGAATTTCCAGTATATATAGTCTCACCAGGGCCGCCAATTACAACCCATCCACATTTTAAATGCTTTGCCCAGAAAACATCGCCTTTTGCCACAGGAGTTCTAACTCTATTTTTAAACTTAAGAGTTTTGAGTTCCGGGAGGGTTTGGATAAGAGCATTAGTAATTATAGAACTTGCTAACACAATTTTATCCCTCTTAATCTTTTTTGTGAGTTCAAGACATCTTTTTACAATCTTTTTGCCCTCTTGTTCAGCAATCTTTTTCTCATAAGGGTTTTTATCTTTGAAAGTAGTATCTTCAAGCATAAGAGCAGGCAAGTTTTCTTTTAAAAAGCTAAGTTCTTCTGAATCAAGTTCTGCTGTTGCTTCTTTTAACAAATCATTTGCATAATTAACTTGCAAAATTAAAAAAGAAAGAGGTTTTGTAAAAGATTCTTGCTTAAGCGGGACAGGGGATAAGTCTATATATTCTGTTGCTGTATTTATAAGTTCTTGAATATTAGCTCCTTTAAGAGCATCTGCCATAGAATCAAGGACTTCTGGAGCTTGAACAGGTTTTTCTAAAAGATTAAGGACTAAAGAAAGACAAAAAGAATCAGGAACTTGAGAAGTAATATAAGCATCTTCTGGCGTCATTTTCATATAACTCAAAGCTTCGTAAAATTCTTTCTGCCAGAGTTTTCCTGGATTTGCAAGGGTAATTAAAAGTAATATTTTTAATACCATTTGCCATTAGAATATACTAATCCTCTTGCTTTGTCAAGAAAAAAGCAACCACGCCCGCCTGACGGCAGGCAGGGAGGACACAGAGGTTGCAGAGAGTTTATAAAGTGTTTTTAAAAAAGTCTTGACAATTTAATAATTAAATGTATTATTTAAAAAAGGAGGTCATGGTGAAAAAATATGAACCAGAGGCTATCAGGAATATTGTCCTTATGTCTCATTCAGGAACAGGCAAAACAACTCTTGCAGAGGCCGCTCTTTTTAATGCAAAAGTAACTTCAAGGCTTGGCAAAGTAGACAATGGCACCTCTATTCTTGATTATGCACCAGATGAAATTGAGCGGAAAATTTCTATAAATCTTGGGATTGCCTGGTTTGAATGGAATGACAAACTAATAAATCTTATTGATACGCCAGGGTATGCTGATTTTTGGGGCGATGTGATAGCTGGTGCCAGAGTGGCGGATGTCTGTGTTATTCCTATCAATGCAACTACTGGAATTCAACCCGGAGCAGAAAATGCAAAGTCATTAGCTGAGCAATACAAGATTCCAATTGTCATTTTTGTAAATCAACTTGGGAAAGAAAATGCTGATTTTGAAAAAACTTTTAAAGAAATTAAAGAGTTATTTGGAAAAGGTGTTATTCCACTTACTATTCCAGAAGGAAGTGGGATTCAGTTTAAAAGCGTATTAAGTGTTTTAGAATCTGACAATCCATACAAATCTGATGTTCTGGAAGCTATAGCAGAAGTTGAAGATAGTTTAACAGAAAAGTATCTTAATGAAGAACCATTTACCCAAGAAGATATAGCAAGAGGGCTTGAAATAGGAATTAAGAATAGAAAACTTATACCCCTTTACAGTGGGGATGCTTATAATAATATAGGGGTGAAAGAATTTCTTGATGCCTTACCTTATCTACCTTCTCCATCAGAGCGGGAGGAGGCAAAACAAAAAGATTTGTCTTGTCTTACTTTTAAAACTATTGTAGACCCACATCTTGGCGAGTTAAAATATATTAGAGTTTTTTCAGGAAATCTTGAAGCAGGAACATTTGTCCTTAATTCAACAAGGAAAAAAGAAGAAAAGATAAATCAGATTTATATCTTAAAAGGCAAGGAACGCGAAGAAGTGCCTTCGCTTGGCGTTGGAAGAATTGGTGCTCTTGTTAAACTTAAAATAACCCAAACAGGAGATACACTTACAGATAAGGGAAATCCTATAACTCTGTCTTCTCTTGAATTCCCTGAACCCCAGACAAGTATGGCTATTATCCCAAAGACAAAAAAGGATGAGGAGAAAGTATCAAATGGATTATTAAAGCTTCACGAAGAGAGTCCAACATTCACTTCTTTTTATGACCCAGAAACGAGACAAACAATTATTTCAGGTCTCGGAGAATTACAACTGGATGTGATTCTCGGGAAACTTAAAGATAAATTTGGTGTAGAAGTGAGCATTGAAAGACCGAGAATTCATTATAGAGAGACAATTACTAAATCTGGTGAAGCACAGGGAAAATATAAACGTCAAACTGGTGGTCATGGTCAATATGGAGATTGCTGGGTGAGATTTGAGCCAGTTGAAAGAGGCAAGGGGGCTGAATTTGTTGATGCTATAGTTGGAGGAAGAATACCAAAAAGATTTATTCCTTCAGTAGAAAAGGGATTAAAAGAGGCATTAGAAAAAGGGATTCTTGTAGGGTATCCAACTACAGATTTTAAAATGACCCTCTATGACGGTTCATTTCATGATGTTGATTCATCGGATATTGCCTTTAAAATTGCTGCCTCAATGGCTTTCAGAGCCGGGATGCCTGAATGTGCCCCCACTTTACTTGAGCCTATTATGAAAGTAGAAGTAATAGTGCCAGGTGAATTTATGGGTGATGTTATGGGTGACCTTTCTTCAAGACGGGGTAAAATTGAAAACACGGAATCAATGGGCAAGTATCAAAAGGTTCATGCTATTGTTCCAGAAACAGAGCTTTATAAATTTTCAACTACCTTAAGGTCTCAGACCCAAGGTATGGGCTCGTTCTCACAGAAGTTTTCGCATTACGAAGAAGTGCCAAAAGAAATCCAAAAGCGGATAATTGAAGAACATAAAAAAGAAAAAGATTAACCCCAAATAATGCATTAACCGCCCGCCTTGACTGGCGAGGCAGGCAGATGAACGCAGATAGACACGGATTATCCTACACAAAGTTTTGTGTGAGACACGAATGTTACTTTCACTTAAAAACTCTGGGTTAATTTTTGAATTACCTGTGTTTATCAGTGTTTGCCTGTCCGCCGTTGCACTTTGGCAGGCGGGTCTGCGGTTTCAAAAATTAACACATTATCTTAATTAAAATAATTTATGCACGCAACACCTGAAATTAAAAAGAGGGTTGAGGATTTAAGGCGAGAGATAAATCATCATAATTACAGATATTATGTCTTGAATGACCCTGTTATCTCTGATTATGAATATGATATGCTGGTTAAAGAACTTGAAGAACTTGAAGAGCATTGCCCAGAGCTTATAACCTCCGATTCCCCAACTCAAAGAGTAGGGGCAGAGTTAACAGGCGGATTTGTCCATATTGAACATAAAATTCCTATGCTCAGTCTTGAAAATACTTATTCTAAAGAAGAGATATTTGAATTTGACCGCAGAATGCAAAGAGAACTTGGAAGTAAACCTAAATATGTAGTGGAATTAAAATTTGATGGTGTGGCGGTGAGTTTGATATATAAAAAAGGAAAACTTGTTCAGGGAACTACACGAGGTAATGGTTTTGTTGGTGATGATGTAACTCACAATATAAGAGCTATAAAATCTATCCCCCTAACTTTATTGACAGAAAAGGTGAGAGCAGAGGCTCTCACCTACCCCATTGAAAATTTGATGAACATTGAGGTTAGGGGTGAGGTGATAATGCCGAAAGGAAGTTTTGAAAGAGTGAACCGTAAACGAGAACGGGAAAACAAACCATTATTTGCCAATCCAAGGAATGCTGCTGCAGGGACATTGAAACATCTTGACCCACAAGTTACAGCAAGTAGAGGACTTGATATATTCATTCACACTGCCCCGGTTCCATTAAAAGGTTACAACACTCATTATGATACTTTAATGACTTTGAAAAAGATTGGCTTAAAAGTAAATCCAGATGTAAAGCTCTGTGAATCTGCTGAAGAAGTGACAAATTATTGTGACTCCTGGGAACCGAGGCGTAGGGACCTGCCATACGAGGTTGATGGGATGGTAATAAAGGTTAATTCTTTTGAACAACAACAAAAACTTGGTTCAACAACCAAGAACCCAAGGTGGGCGATTGCCTATAAATTTCCTGCCCTCCAGGTAACAACAAAGCTTGAAAATATAATTTTACAAGTTGGACGAACAGGCACTATAACTCCAGTAGCTATTCTTACTCCTGTTAAGCTTTCAGGCTCCACAATTTCAAGGGCAACATTACACAATGCAGATGAAATTGCCCGTAAAGATATAAGGGTTGGCGATACTGTATTTATAGAAAAAGGTGGAGAGGTAATTCCAGAAGTAGTAAAGCCTGTAATAGAGAAACGCACTGGTAAAGAAAAGCCATTTAAAATGCCTTCCACTTGTCCTGTTTGTGAGAGTAAACTTGTAAGGTATGAAGGAGAAGTTGCCTGGAGATGTGAGAATATGAGATGTCCGGCTCAGGTTCAGCGTCGGATAGAACACTTTGTTCAACGAAATGCTATGGATATAGAAGGATTGGGAGGAAAAGTAATTGCACAGCTCATTGAGGCAAGACTTATTAAAGATTTTACAGACATTTATTATCTTAAAAGAGAGAACCTCTTGAAACTTGAGCGTATGGCAGATAAATCTGTAGATAATTTGCTTGATGCTATTGAGAAATCAAAAACTTGTGACTTTCATAGAGTCCTCTTTGCCATAGGCATAAGATATGTTGGCATCCATGCAGCAAAATTATTGGCAGAAAAAATTAATTCTATTGATAAACTAAAGGAGGCAAGCTTTGAAGATATAAGCTCAATCCCTGAAATAGGACCTGTTGTTGCTCAATCAGTAGTAGATTTTTTCAAGGACCCCAAAAATCTCAAAGTCTTGAAAAAATTAAGGAAAGCAGAAGTAAATTTAAAAACCGCTGTAGTCGCACCCTTTAGGATGCGTCCTCTTACAGGTAAGACATTTGTTTTAACAGGAACTCTCGTGAGCTTTACAAGAGATGAGACAACACGACTTATAGAATCACTTGGTGGCAGGGTAAGTTCATCAGTTTCTAAAAAGACGGATTATGTAGTAGCAGGTGAGTCTCCGGGCTCCAAATATGACAAAGCCCAAAAACTTGGCGTCTCTACAATAGACGAAAAAGAATTCAAAGAACTATTAAAAATATAGCCACAGAGTCATTCCCTGAGGCTCTTATCCGTGTCTTTTGGAGTGCAACGACACTGTCTTTCCGTGTTTTTTATTTCAGTAATATCAGTTTTTTCGTATCCTTAAACTATTCAGTTTGTCCGCCATCAGTCTGGCGGATCTCTAATCTATAAAAATAGATTCCTGGTGCCATCCTTTGTTCATTTAACCTTTTTACCGTGTCTTAGTTTGTTAAATTCTTCAACTGTCAGTCCTGTGGCGTTGATGATTTGTTTTATTGTCCCCGGAGGGATAATTCTTCTACGGTGATAAGGAACAATTACCCTACGCTTATCTCGTTTTCGCCTATATACTCTATGTTTGGCGCCACCATCCCAAATAAAATTAAGCCTTTCAATAACCTTGATTAACTCATCAGCAGTTATCCGAGGAAGACGTTTATTGCTCATGCAGGGACAGCTACTTCCATTTCAACAATCTTTACTTGCAACCCAGTCTCTTCAGGAATGGACTCGTTATGTTTGAGCAATGAATTTATATATGACTGGATAGCGTCTTGGATATTTCTTTCGGCTTCCTCATATGATTTGCCATAACTCACACATCCAGGTAATGCAGGACATCGTGCATTGTAATAGCCAATGAATTGTGGGTCAGTCTCTGGTTCAATAATAACATGATATTTTTTTGTCATCTTTCCTCCTTATAGTATATATATATCACAAAGTTTTATAAATGTCAAGTTATTTATGGAAAAAAGAGCCCCAGAGCCATCCCCTGAGGCTCCTCTTTCAACATCTATCCGTGGTCAATTCCGTATTACCTGATATTCTGATTTACTGGTATCCTTCTCACTGATGCTCTGATTCTCTGATACACTCATCAATTTCCGTGTTTTCTATCTCAGTAATATCATCTTCTTCGTGCTTCTGAAATCCTCATTAAAAACTTGACAGACTTAAAAAGATACTATATAATATAAAGTATAAATATCCAGAAAGGAGGGGAAAAATGCAAATTATGAAATATACAGTTGTGCTCATACCTGATTCCGAAAAGGGATATACTGCAATTGTTCCTACTCTTCCAGGTTGTGTAACTCAAGGGGAAACAATTAGTCAAGTATCTGAAAGGGCAAAAGAAGCCATTGAATGTTACTTAGATTCGCTCGAGAAAGATAATGAGCCTATACCTGAAGAGGGTGAATTACATACATTGCAACTCAAGGTAGCGGTATGAGTCAAAGGCTTCCAAGAATAACAGGTAAACAGCTGTTGAGAGCCCTAAAAAGGTTAGGGTTCTATGAACATACGCAAAAGGGGAGTCACCTTACTTTGAAACATCCCGTAAAATCAGGACGAGTAGTCGTCCCTATGCACAGTGGTGAAATTATAAAATTAGGTACTCTCAAGTATATTTTACAGCAAGCCGATATTAGTATAAAAGAACTGATAGAGAATCTATAAAAACAAAGCCCTCCCGAGAAT
>JAGMCI010000042.1 GCA_023129325.1 Caldifarciminota bacterium | reverse complement strand
ATCATTTTGTATGAGGGGTTTGCCGGACCACCGTATAGAAGTAATAGAATTTTCGGTATCATAGCGGAAGATACTGGTGTAGAAAAAGAAAAAGAGAAACCTCAAGCACTTACTTTAAACTGCTATCCAAACCCTTGTTTTGGAACTCTAACTGTCAAGTTCTTTGTTCATAAAGGAGGGAAGGGAAGTTTAAAGATTTATGATATAACAGGGAGGTTAGTGAAGACATTAGTCAACGGAAATAAGAAACCAGGAGATTATACTGTAAACTGGGATGCTAAGAATGTTCCTTCCGGAATTTACTTTATTAAACTCAGTGCTGGAGATTTCAAAGCCACAAAGAAGCTCATTCTAATGCGGTAAATTCTTAAGAGGGCTACAAGGCAAGGGCAGTCCCGATTTATCGGGACTGCCCTTTTTCTTAACTATAATTTCTTGAGTTAACATATTTTCCTTATTTAAAGCATAGAATATGGTAAAAATATTGGGTTAAGAAACTTCAAAATGTAGAGATTAAAAATCTTGACTTTTCATAAAATAATGGTATATTATCACTCAATAATGAAAATAGGAATTCCAAGGGCGGGCCTTTATTATCAGTTCTTTCCTTTATGGGATACTTTTTTTAAAGAGCTTGGATTTGAGGTTGTGTATTCACCACCTACAAATGCGTCTTTGCTTAAAAAAGGCTTGGAATATGCACATTCTGATATCTGTTTTCCAATGAAAGTCAATTTTGGTCATGTATATTGGCTTAAAGACAAGGTAGATGTGCTTTTTGTTCCAAGATTTATATCTTTGGAAGAAAAAAAGTATATGTGTCCTAAGTTTATGGGACTTCCTGATATGTTAAAGGCATCAATTTCAAATCTTCCACCTTTGCTTGATGTAAACTTTAATATTAGAAAAAAACCCTTTATAAGAAGCTGGATAGAGGTAGGGAAGAGGCTCAGGGTTTCAGCTAACAAAGTAAAAAAAGCCTTGGTAAAAGCTGAAATATCACAAAAGAGCTATCAATGGAATAATCTGAATGGGGGAGATGGTCTGAAGATAGGCATTGTAGCTCGTCCCTACATTATTTATGACAAATATGTAAGTGCAGAGCTTATTGATAGACTTAAGGAAAAAGGAATGAATATATTAACAGCCGACAACCTTATTCCTGAAATCATAAATAAAGAAATAGCTATTCTAAAGAAACCAATTTATTTTGATTTTGGTGAAAAAAATGTTGGAACAGCTCTTCATTTTTTAAACTCTGGAGAGGTTGATGGTTTTCTTTATCTTATATCTTTCGAGTGTGGTCCGGATTCTTTACTTAAGGAAATAATAGATGATAGAGCAAGAACTTCAGATATTCCTTACACCACTTTGGTTCTTGATGAACATACAGAAATAGCTGGAATTTTGACGAGAGTTGAAGCATTTTTGGATATGATAGAGTATAAATCAAAAACTAAATTTAATTTATGATAAAAGTATCTGTCCCCAATATGAATGTTGTTCCAATAGTAGTAAAACCAGTTTTTGAAGAATTGGGATATGAGTTCATTGCCCCTCCCAAAATGTCTCGAAAAACTATTGAGGAAGGAGCAAAGTATGCACCAGAATTTGCCTGTTTTCCTCTTAAGGCAGTGCTTGGAGATTTTATTCTTGCATCAAGAAAAGGAGCAGAATATTTGGTTATTTTTGGTGGAACCGGACCTTGCCGGTTTGGATGGTATGGTAGTACTCTTCAAATCATATTAAAAAATTTAGGAATACCTGCAAAGGTTTTCGTCCTTGACTTTCCAACTGAAAAATGGGCAAGGGATACTTTTTCTATTTTGGGAATTAATGGAAGTTCTGTTAAAAAACTTATACACAGTGGGCTTATTGCTTTGAAAAAATTAAGGCTTATTGAACTGGCTCAAGAACTTGCAAGAAAGATAAGGCCATTTGAGGTAAAGATTGGTGAGAGTGATAAGACCCTTCAAAAGATTTATAAAATTGTGGATAATGAAAATAGTTTTATAAGGCTTATGAAGATGAAAAATGAAATAAAATTGATGTTTGAGGGGATAAATAAGAACTCAAATCATGAACTAATAAGAATTGGATTAGTTGGTGAACTGTATATGTGTTTACAAGAAGAACTCAATATGTGGACAGAAAGCAAACTTGGAAAGTTAGGTGCGTTTGTAGATAGGAGTGCTATTGGATTATGGAAATATGTAACTGGGGATATTGGACTGAATTTTGCTCATCGTCGCGCAAAAAGGATTGCATATCCATGGCTTAAGTGGCATGCAGGAGGTGAATCTATATATTCAATAGGTTATTCACTTATATTTGAGCGTAAAGGATATGATGGGGTTGTTCATATATCTCCACTTGGGTGTATGCCGGAGATTGTGGCTCAAACGATTATGGAGAAATGCGTGAATATTCCAATTTTAAACCTTGTTTTTGATGAGCATACAGGAGAAACAGGAGTTAATACAAGACTTGAAGCTTTTTGTGACCTTTTAAAGCTAAGGAAGGAATAATGTGGCTTGGAGTTGATGTAGGTTCTGTATCAGTAGATACTGTCCTAATAAATGATAAAATTGAGGTTTTTAAATCTGCCTATCTTTTGACAGCGGGTATGCCTATAGAAGCAATAAAAGAGGGGTTAAGAAAGTCCAGAGATTCTGTTCCCGTTCTTGGAGTTGGGACTACTGGGAGCGGTAGAGAACTGGCTGCTGTTCTTACCAATGCAGATATTGTTAAGAACGAGATTACTGCTCATGCTATTGCTGCGGCTCATTTTGTTCCTGATGTAAGGACAGTTATTGAAATTGGAGGACAGGATTCAAAAATCATTATTCTTAAGGATGGGATTCCTGTGGATTTTGCAATGAATACAGTATGTGCTGCAGGGACAGGTTCATTTCTTGACCATCAGGCACAACGATTAGGTATACCAATAGAAAAATTTGGGCAACTTGCCTTGCAATCTAAATCTCCAGCAAGAATAGCAGGAAGGTGTACTGTGTTTGCAGAATCAGATATGATTCATAAACAGCAACTTGGATACGGGATTGAAGATATAATAGCAGGACTTTGCAAATCGCTTGTCAGAAATTATTTAGTAAATGTTGCTAAAGGAAAACCAATATTGCCTCCAATTGTTTTTCAGGGCGGAGTGGCGAGTAATGAAGGAATTAGAAAAGCACTTGAGGAAGAACTTGGAATGAAAGTTTTTGTTCCGACCTATAATAAGCTTATGGGTGCAATTGGGGCGGCTATGCTTGCCAAGAAGGTTATGAAAGATAAAAGAAAAACAAGCTTCAGAGGTTTTGATATTTGTGACATGGAATTTAACACTCAGAGCTTTATATGCGAGGATTGTCCAAACACCTGTGAAATTGTTAAAATTTCCTCCAATGGTAAAGTGTTGGCTACCTGGGGCTCAAGGTGTGGAAAATGGGATTTATCCAAGTAATTCAAGCAAGGGCTCTAATTTTTTCTTTCGCTCCTTATATTTTAATTTTTTAATAGCTTTTTGTTCAATCTGACGAATTCTTTCTCTTGTCACATCAAATATAAGTCCCACTTCTTCTAAAGTTTTAGGTTGTTGTCCCTGAAGTCCAAATCTCAATTCAATAACTTTTTGTTCCTTTTTTGTAAGGTCTTGTAAAATCTCTCCTAACCTTTCCTTTAGCATAGCCTTAGATATTAAATAAGCAGGTGAGGATTCATTTCCACTGGCAATAAAATCACTGAATAGGGAATCCTCACTATCACCGATAGGGCGGTCAAGAGAAATTATATCCTGAGCCACACGATAAGCGTTCTTTACTTTTTTTGCTGATAGATTTAGTCTTTCTGCTAATTCTTCCGGGGTGGGTTCTCTTCCGTATTCTTGCATAACAACTCTTGCTTCTCGTATTACCCGATGGATTATTTCAATTAGATGAACGGGAATTCTTATAGTTCTTGCCTGGTCGGCGATAGCGCGTGAAATTGCTTGACGAATCCACCAACTTGCGTAGGTTGAGAACTTGTAATCTTTTCGGTAGTCGAACTTTGATACTGCCTTTATGAGTCCAGAATTGCCTTCTTGAACAAGGTCGGTAAATTCAAGTCCCCTATTCGTATATCGCTTGGCTATTGAGATTACCAATCTCACATTCGCATGAGCCATTTGTTGTTTTGTTTTCGCTACTTTTTCTCCATATTCATTTGTTTTTAAAAGTAATTTGTGGAAGTTCCATCTTTTCATACCAATTTTTTCTTCCATAGGTTCAAATATATACTTATTCTGAAAACTTTTATTTTTCGAACATATACTTTTCTCTTTAGCTCTAATTTTTTTATCAAGAGATTCAAGCTTTTTAAATGTTTCATCTAAATAGCTAAATTGTAAATTAAGATTCAGAATTTCATTTTTTACAGATTGACGCCTGCTTTTGATAAGAGAAATGGAAGACTTATTATGTCTCAAATTGACAATTTCGTCTCGCTTTTGTTTAATAAAACCCATTGTCCTGAGAATGTGACGACGCTTTTCCTCAATAAATTTCGGAGAAGGGGCAGGAGCACCTATTCTAATGAATTCTTCGGGAGGAATTCTGCGATACTCAATTTTGAGTCTATACTTAAGAAATTCATCCATTGCAAGAATGGTGGAAAAAATGGTCTCTGTTATTTTAATATACCATTTCTCAATTTCTTTTGCGAGTTCTACTTCTTTCTCTTTAGATAAAAGATTTACTGTGCCAATATCCTGGAAATACATCTTTAAAGGGTCTTCAAGATGACGGCTTTCTATAGGAACTTTTCCTGCTGGAATAGCATAACCATCTTCTACTACTTTTATCCCTAAAGCTTCAAGTCCGGATATGACGCGCTCAAATTCCCATGGAGATATAAGCTCATTAGGAAGAAGACTGTTTAACTTTTCATAAGTTATTTTCCGACTCTTATCAATAAATTTCATTATCTTTTTAATCTCTTTGTCCATAAATTTTAATCCTTTTTTGCTTTTATAGTAGCAAGTTTTTGATACTCGTCTAAGAGTTCGGGAGTTTCTTTTCCTTCCCTTATAATTTCATGTATTTCTCTCATCCGCTTTCTTGCCCTCAACTCATTTATACGCTTGAGATAATCTAAAGTCATTTTTTCTGAATCTATATTTTCCAAGAAAGTAATTTTTGTAAAATTTTCTCTCATTCGCTCGTCTGTTATGGAATTCAAAATCTCAGATGGACCAGTCTCTTTTAACATCAGGACAGCAAGAGGCCTTAATTCTGGGGAGGAAAAATTAAATGAATTTTCTAACAACAATTTTCTTGATGCTATATTAGATGATGCAAAAGCCAAAAGTTCGACCTCTAAATCTTCCAGATTCTTTGTAGGGGCAGAAACAGTTTTAACCTGCCTCGCCGTCAGGCGGGTAGGAGATAGAGGTTGTGTTATAAGAAGAAGTTCTTTTTTAATACCAATTTTTTTTGAAATATAGTCTGCCCAAAGTTCTTTTTTTACACTATCTGAAATCTTAATAAGAGTCTGTTGAAAACTTTTTACAAGTTCTGTTTTTTCTTCTATGCTTTTAGATTCTTTAAACTTAAAATCTACAAAATTTTGAACCTTACTGAAATCAAAATTTCCTTTCTCACGAATAAAAGAATCTGGGTCTTCACCTTTAGGTAAAACAAGAATACTAATATCAAGTCCTGCTTCCAGAAGAATATTTATAGCTCTTTCAGCTGCATTCTGTCCAGCAATATCCCCATCATAAATAAGTATTACTTTTTGAGTATGTAGTTTTAAAAGCCGTGCTTGTTCTTCAGTAAGTGAGGTTCCTAAACTTGCTACTACATTCTTTATACCATATTGATGAAGAGTCAATACATCCGTATACCCTTCTACAAGAATTGTTTTTTCTCTTAACTGGTTTTTAGCTTCATAAAGTCCATATAATGATTTTCCTTTTTTAAACACAGGAGACTCGGGAGAATTTATGTATTTTGGTTCACTTTGGTCAAGAACTCTTGTCCCAAAACCTATGACTTTATCCCATCTGTCTCTTATTGGAAAAATTATCTTTCTCCTGAAAGAATCACGGTATCTTCCGTTCTCAAGCTTGGTCACTAAACCCAGAGTCTCTAAATCCTCTAATTTTATTCCTTTAGATTTCGCGCTCCGATATACAATAGATTCGCTTGGAGCGTAGCCAAGCATAAACTCATTCACAGTCTCTTTTTGAATTCCCCGATGCTCAATCCACCTGCGAGCTGGAAGTCCTTCTGGAGCTAAAAGTATTGAATGAAAAAGTTCGGCGACAAATTTGTTTATTTTATACAAATGTTCATTCTTAGGCTTCTCAAATTTTATCTGTATTCCAACTCTTTCTCCGAGAAATTGGACTGCTTCAAGAAAACTTAACTTACTATATTCCATGATGAAAGTAATAATATTGCCTGATTTTCCACAACCAAAACAATGGTAGAGTCCCTTCTCGGGAGAGACAAAAAAGGAAGGCGTCCGCTCGGAATGAAAAGGACATAAAGCCTTGAAGTTCTTGCCTGCTTTTTTTAAAGAAATATAACCTGCAATTACTTCTTCAATTGGATTTGCCTCTCGGATTTGAGCTACCTTATCTTGAGGTATCCTCATTTATTTTCTTCTAATTTGAGTTCTCTTGGTTCTCTTCTTTTCAGATGGCTTTTCGTATCGCTCATGTTTCTTTACTTCAGAAAAGAGACGCTCCTTTTCACATTGTCGTTTAAACCTTCTATAAGCTGACTCAAAGGATTCTCCTTCTTTTACTTTCACAACTATCATCTATTATCACCTCCTTTAACTTGGATGTTCAATTAAATTGTTAAGTCTCTTTATTAATTCTTTTGCTTCTGCAGATAGATTTTTGGGTGTGTGAGTAAATACTTCTATTAACTCGTCTCCTCTTCCGTATCCATTTAATTTTGGCAACCCTTTCCCACGAATTTTGAATATTCTGCCAGATTGTGTTCCGGGAGGGATACGCATTGCCACTTTGTCATTAAGAGTAGGGACTTTCACCTTGCCTCCAAGAACAGCAACCGGGAAAGAGATAGGAATCCTTGCAAATATGTTATCACCATCTCTTTTAAATATAGAATCTTCTTTTTCGTCTATTACTGCAATTAAATCACCAGGAGGTCCACCATTAGAGCCTGCATTGCCTTGTCCCCTTAAGGGAATATAATTACCTCTCTTTACACCTGGAGGAACATTTATAGAAATTGTTGTAACTTTCTTTATTTTACCTGTGCCACTGCAGTGAGAACAGCGCTCTTTTATAATTCTCCCACTCCCTTTACATTTAGGACAACCCGTAATATTTACAAATTGTCCCAATATACTTGAACTGACTTGCCTTATTTGCCCCTTTCCACCGCAAGTTGGACAGGTCTCAAAACCTGTGCCGCCCACTCCATTACAAGCCGGACATTTCTCATATCTCGTGAGCTTGACTTTTTTCGTTATTCCATGAGCAATCTCCGTTAAAGATAAAGGAAGAGTTATCCGAATATCAGAACCTCTTATACGTCCTATCTCTCTTGAAGTGAAACCAGCTCCACCAAATATTTTATCAATTACAGATTCACCCCCAAATCCACCACCAAAGAAATTACCAAGTAAATCCCCAAATATGTCTTCTATGTCTCCAAAATGGGTAAAATTATCCCAGCTAAAGCCTCCAGTCCCAAACTGTTGGTCAATACCTGTATGCCCAAACTGGTCATACATACGCCGCTTGTTTTGGTCAATAAGAACTTCATAAGCCTCAGAAAGCTCCTTGAACTTCTCTTCAGCTTCCTTTTTATCCTTGTCAGGATTCATGTCAGGATGATACTGGCGAGCAAGACGACGATAGGCATTTTTGATTTCATCGGGAGCAGCCTCATTGGAGACCCCTAAAACTTCATAATAATTACGCTTTGCTGACATACGAAATCAAAAATACCTACCTACCTGACGGTAGGCAAGAAAGTCCCCACCTACCGTCTGTCGGGCAGGGAAGTGACGAGCAGACAAAATGCCTAAATTTCTAAAGAAAGATTGAAGTTTAGGTATTTAGGTATTTTGTTTTTTATCTTTTTTCTCCTCTTCATCTATAACTTCATACTCTGCTTCTATGGGACCTTCCTCTTTTCCACCAGTGGTGGGCTTTTCTCCCTTTGGTTTCTCGGGTTTCGGTTTTCCAGCTTTCGGCTCCTTTTCTTTTGGCTTCTCGGCTTCAGCTTTCTTATACATCTCTTCAGCTAATTTATAGCTCGCTTTTTGAAGGTCATCCATAGTTTTCTTAATTGTAACTATGTCATTACCAGCTATATCTTTCTTTAAACGCTCAATGGCATCCTGGATGTTCTTACGCTCAGATTCGGGTATTTTATCGCCAAAGTCTTTTAAACTCTTCTCCACTGAATAAATTAAAGTGTCAGCTTGATTCCTCGTTTCAATTAATTCTTTCTTTTTCTTATCCTCTGTCTCATGAGTTTTCGCTTCATTTACCATCTTGTCCACTTCATCTTCACTGAGACCAGAGGAGCCCGTAATTCTTATTGACTGTTCTTTCTTGGTCGCTTTGTCTACTGCCTTAACATGTAAAATGCCACTTGCATCTATGTCAAAAGCTACTTCTATCTGGGGGATACCACGAGGAGCTGGTGGAATGTCTATCAGGTCAAACCTGCCCAAACTTCGGTTATCACTTGCCATAGGACGTTCGCCTTGAAGAACATTGATGGTCACAGCAGGCTGGTTGTCAGAAGCAGTTGTGAATATTCGGGTCTTCCGGGTTGGAATAGTTGTGTTGCGTTCAATCATAGCTGTGCGAACATTGCCTAAAGTCTCAATCCCTAATGTTAATGGCGTTACATCTAAGAGAAGAACTTCCTTTTTCTCTTTTCCGCCCACCAAGACATTGGCTTGAATAGCAGCGCCTATAGCTACAACTTCATCGGGATTTATGCCACGATGAGGGTCTTTGCCAAAAAAATCTTTTACAAACCTCTGAATCTTGGGCATCCGGGTCATACCACCAACAAGAATTATTTGGTCAATATCTTCTATGGCTTTTATTGAAGAGCCAGTCTTCTTTATTGCATCCTCAACTGCCTGCTCACAGGGCTTTCTTGACTTTTCAATTAAGTCCTCAATAAGAGATTCTAATTTGGCTCTCGTTAGCTTTACATCAAGATGCTTGGGACCAGATGAATCAGCCGTTATAAATGGTAAATTGATGCTCGTCTGTAAACTTGTTGAAAGTTCGCATTTTGCTTTCTCAGATGCCTCTCTTAATCTCTGTAAGGCAGACCGGTCTTTGCTTAAGTCTATGCCGTTCTCTTTCTTGAATTCTGTGACAAGCCAGTTCGCTATTCGCTCATCTATGTTGTCTCCACCAAGATGAGTATCGCCATTCGTTGCTATAACCTCAATTAGAGGAGGGTCTGCACTCATGTCTAATTCTATTATGGAAATGTCAAATGTGCCACCACCAAAATCGTATACTACTACCCTTTCCTTTTTCTTAGTCCCTAAACCATAAGCTAAAGAAGCAGCTGTTGGCTCATTTATTATTCTTAGAACTTCAAGACCAGCAATTTTACCTGCATCCTTGGTCGCCTTACGCTGTGAGTCATTGAAGTAAGCCGGAACTGTTATGACTGCCTTTGTTATCTTTTCGCCAAGATAGTCTTCTGCTGATTTCTTTAAATATTGTAAAACCAGAGCTGATATCTCGGGGGAAGAGTATTCCTTGCCAGCCATCGTTACTCTTGCATCCTGATGTGGACCTTCTATGACCTTATAAGAAACAAGTTTCATCTCCTCACTTACCTCAGAATGACGACGACCCATAAATCTTTTAATTGAATATATAGTGCTGTCAGGATTCGTTACTATCTGACGCCTGGCAAGTGGACCTACAAGCCGCTCGCCAGATGAAGTGATGGCTACTACAGAGGGAGTTGTGCGTCCACCATCAGGGTTAGGAATTACAGTGCGCTCCTTGCCCTCCACTACCGCTACACAAGAATAAGTTGTGCCTAAATCAATTCCTATTGCTTTCTCCGCCATGTTGCCTCCTGTTTAATTCGTTTTCCTATGTTTTTTGATTTTTGACTCTGCTTTCTTTGAAACTACTACTTGCGCAGGTCTTATAACCCTGTCCTTAAATATATAGCCTTTTGAAATTTCAGAAATCACTGTATCAGAAACCTGACAATCAGACTCTGCTACCGAAATTGCTTCATGAAATCTGGGGTCAAATTTTTCATTAATGGAATTAAAAGATTTAAGCCCTTCATTCTCAAGGGTTTTCTTAAAACTACTATAAATTAATTTAATACCCTCATAAAAACTTTTAAATAATTTCTTATCTTTCATTTTACATTTTACAATTTGCAATTTACAATTTCCTATTCCTCTTTCAAAATTGTCAAGAACAGGAATAAACTCAAGAATGAGCCTTTCATTGGCATAATTTATTAGTACTTCCCTGTCTTTACGAACCCTCTTTTTGTAATTTTCAAACTCAGCAAGTGCTCTTAAATAGTTATCCTTATATTCCTCTAATTCTTGTTTGAGTGTTTTTCGTTTTGCCATTTTCGTTCATACTTTTAGATGCAAATTAAAATGAAAGGATTCAAAAAATGAGTGATTTGTAATTCCCACTTCCTACTTCTTACTTCTTACTTCACCACCTGTCCTATTCTCTTCCATCTTACTTTTTGCCATATTTTATAAAGAGGGGGCTTGCTATCCCATGAAAAATATAAAATTAAAAATTTACCAAGAATGTATTTCTCTTTTAAAGGTCCCCAAAAACGAGAGTCAAATGAGTAATCACGATTATCTCCCATCATAAAAAAAGAATTTGATGGTATTTTTGCAGGACCAAAATTGTCTCTTATTCTGCCTCCTGCTCTTTTGAATCCACTCTTTTCCCATATCCTTTGATATTCTGATTTGTTCATATCTAAATTTGGATAAATCATCGGGTCGCGAAACTTGGCGTAAGGTTCATTTAACAAATGACCATTTATATAAACTTTTTTATCTTTTATTTCTATGATGTCTCCTCCAACAGCTACACACCTCTTTACAAAATTTTTACGCTCATAAGGATACCTGAAGATTACTATGTCTCCACGATGAGGTTTTCTAATCCTTAAAACCCGTTTATCCGTAAAAGGAATTTTAATCCCATAAAAGAAACAACAACCAAATAAGTGGTCTCCTATTAAGAGGTTGGGTTCCATTGAGCCGGTGGGTATTCGGTAAGCTTGGACTATAAATGTTTTGATTAAAAAAACACAAACTACAATAAAAATGATATCTTCAACCCAACCCCTGAGTTTGCTTTTTTTCTTTCTTGGCACTTATGTATATATAACCAAAATTTTCCAAAAGTCAAGTAAAAAACAGCCACAGATTTAAATAAAATATATTATATCTGTGTAAATCTATCCTATCTGTGAATACTCGCCTCGCTGAAGCAGGTCGGCGAAGCGGGTCTGCGTGCTAATGTTTATACGGACTTCGTGATTTTGTGACGAACTTTTAAATTTTCAGACCAGACTCATAAGAAAAAGTTTGCATTTTTAATTTTTTAGTTTAAACTAAGATAAAAAATAGCACGCAGAATGATTAAAGGCAAAATTGCAAAATTTGTGTAATTAAAGGGAAAATGGAAAATCTGGGAAAAGGGGAAAATAAACCTTTGTGTTTTTCTGTGTGATTCTGTGGCGTTTTATAAATGAATTATCTATTGGCTTTTGTTTTTGGGTTCCTGTTTGGCAGTATTCCATGGGGATATGTTTTCGCTAAAGTATTTAAAAAAATTGATATAAGAGAATATGGAAGTCAAAATACAGGAGCCACAAATGTATGGAGAGTTTGTGGAAAATCACTTGGCATCCCTGTCTTTTTGCTTGATGTTGCTAAAGGATTTTTGCCTGTCTTTTTATCAAAAGTCCACTTTGGAATAAATCCAGCTATTATTGCAGGACTCAGTGCAATTCTTGGACATGCATTTACTCCCTGGCTTAAATTTAAAGGTGGAAAAGGGGTGGCAACTGGACTTGGAGTTTTTATAGGACTTGCACCATCTGGAGCGGCAATTGCATTTGGAGTGTGGTTAATATTGTTTTTAGTTTTTAGATGGGTATCAGTTGCGTCAATGGGAGCATCTGCAGTACTTACTATATTAATCTTTATCTGGAATCGTATCTCACCAATATCCTTTTTTATACTTATTATCTTTTTATTTGTAATATTCTCACACCGAGCCAACATAAAGCGCCTCCTTAAAGGCAAAGAACCAAAATTTGGTAAAAAATAATTAGAATGGCATTGGCAATTCGGTGGATTGTAGCAGGGATTATTGCTTCTTTACTTCTTCTGGTGACAATAAAAAATCCTCAAAAAGGTATATTTGTTACATTTCTCTGGCTTCCCTTTATGGGCTTTGTAAGAAGATTGCTTTACACTTTTAACCCATATACAAAATATGACCCCATCCTGCTTATAGGAATTGTTGTTTGTATATTCTTGATTATAAAGATATTGACATTCCATAGAATGGAACTCCTGAAGTTAATCAAGAGAGACAGATTAACAAGGTTGCTCCTCATGCTTCTTGGTATTTTTACTTTGCAAATCTTTAATCCTTTACAAGAAAATTTACTTGTTGGGATAGGGGGGATTATATTTTACATTATCCCTGTGCTCTGGTTTTTTATTGGAGCGGTTTTTGCAAAAAGAGAAGATGTCATTAAATTGCTTAATCTGTATATTTGGATTGGAGTGGTTGTTGCTATCTATGGGATATGCCAAGTTTATCTTGGTTTTAGAGGATTTGAAAAATATTGGATTCAATATGGGGGATATGTATCGCTCCAGATTAGTGGAGGAGTGTTTAGACCTTTCTCAACCTTTGTTAGTGTCTCTGAGTATACTACATTTTTAAATATAGTAGCTGCAATTGCATTAGTTAAAATTATTTATGAGAGGAAACCTTTTTATCTAATATTATTACTGATTTTCTTTTGGGCAGGATTAATTGGTGGGGTTAGGGGATTTTTATTTAAACTATTGGCAGTGATAATAGTTCTTTTTGCAATTAAGTTGAAGGAATGGAAGAAAATGGCAATTTTTTTATCTTTCTCTTTACTTGTGATTATTGTAGTTTTGAGTGTTGTAAATTATCGTCCAGGGCTTTTTATAAAAATCCCAAAAATTGGTAATGCATTAGAACGCCAGGTAGCTGGTGTAATTGACCCATTTGGAACGAGGTCCACATTACCAATATATTTTGAAGGAATTAGGAAAGACTTAAATGTAGCGTTTATTAAAAATCCTTTTGGCTATGGACTTGGAAGCACCACATTAGCGGCAAAAAAGTTTGGCAAATCTTCTGGGGGGAGTGAGGTGGACTTTATCAATGTATTCTTGGCTACAAGTATATTAGGGGGAATTCTTTATTTATCAATAATTTATCTTATTTTTATGAATTTGTGGTCGCATAGATTTAAAAATATGCTTTTTATATGTGTATTTGTTATAATGCTATCTTCACTTGGAGAGATTATTGGGCTTGCTCACTATGCCATTATACCTTTATTCTGGATGTTGATAGGTTGGATAAATAAAAAAACTTGACTTTTTTCAGTTCTGAATTATAAATAAATAAGGAGGAGAAATGAAAAAATATATGTTTGCAATCTTATTTATAGCAAGCACTTGTTTTGCTGGATGGGGACCTGATGTGAGATTAACTGATGCTCCAGGGGGTTCATTTACTTCACTTAATAATGCTAAATGTGTCGCCGCATCAGGTGATACAGTTTATGTAGTATGGTGGGACCAGAGAGATGGGACAGATGACATTTACTTTAAACGCTCAATCTACGGTGGCTCAACCTGGGAAAAAGATACAAATCTTACAAATACTGTTTTGCCTGAAAAATTTCCGTCTTTAGCTGCATCAAGAGATAAAATACATGCATCTTGGATAGGAAATCCCGATGGATACGACAATTTATATTACAGTTGCGCACTTGGTGGTATAAATTGGCTTTCTCCATACAGACCTCCTCCTTATGATTGGCATTGTGCTGGATATCCCTCTATTTCCGTTTTAGAAGATACCGTGCATATTTTATATTTAGGAAGGAATACTGGATGCAGTTATCGCGGGATCTCTAAAATATATGGTTCACATACAGGAGGATGGGATCAAGAGTGGATTTCTTGGCATAGTATCCCTTTAGAAAAGGAATCTTATCCCAGTATAGTAGCTTCGGGAAGTAAGCTCCACGGAGTATGGTGTAATGATGGTACAATTTATTACAGTAACTGTACCTCTTATTGGGATCCAGAAACAACACTTACGCAAGGGAACCATCCTTGCGTTGCGGCTTTCAATAACCTAGTGTATGTAATCTGGCAAGATAATAGAGATGGAAATCCAGAAATTTATTATAAGCAGTCATTAAATAATGGAGAAACTTGGGAACTTGATGAGAGACTTACAAATGCAACAGGAGATTCTAAATATCCTTCTCTTGTAACTTCATCTGATACATTACATTTGGTATGGCAGGATAATAGAGATGGTAATTGGGAGATTTATTATAAACAATCACCAGATGGTGGCACAACCTGGACTCCTGATACAGCACTTACAGATACTGGTTCTTCTGAACACCCATCAATTACAGTTTCAGATAGCATAATTCATATAGTTTGGCAAGATAATAGGGATGGCAACTATGAAATTTACTATAAACGATATTTGAAAGAAGTTGGTGTGGAAGAGAAATATCTGCATCAAATCCCACAAGTTTTCTTACTTTCTCAAAATCAACCTAATCCATTTCATCAGTTCACAGTTATCAATTATCAGTTGCCAGGTAAACTAAAAACTAACAACCAACAACTAACAACTGTATCTTTAAAAATTTATGATATTGCTGGAAAGCTTGTTAGAACGCTTGTAAATGAGCCACAGAGAGTAGGATATTATGAAATCAAATTGGACTCCAATGATTTGTCTGCTGGAATTTATTTCTATAAACTTGAGGCAGGCAAATTTACTTCTACCAAAAAGTTTATTCTTTTAAAATAAACGGCAGAGAGCGCAAAGAAAGATTTTTGAACCACAAAGGGCACAAAGAAATAATAAACTCAAATAATGTATTAGCCACAGATGAACACAGAAAGATTAAATTTCAAAATCTAAAAATTTAATGTCAAATAAATGCCAAATATCTAAATGTCAAAAAAAGAGATTCTTCCCCTTCGCTTCGTTCAGGGTCAGAATGACATTTGTTATTTGAGCTTTGGTATTTGAAATTCTAAAAGAGTATCTGCGAGCATCAGTATTTATCTGCGGTTTTGAAAATTGTGCTCTGTGGTTAATATTTAATTTGTGAATTTAAGATTTAATTATGTCTTGTCCAGGCTTATTCAAATTTGCCTTGTAGGTTTAATTTTTTTTATACCACTTTCTATTTCATCGCTTTCTTATCACCCAACTTCAATAAAAACACTTATTCTTCAACTCGTTGCCCTTGTGCTTTTTATTTTATGGCTCGTTTCAATTCTTGAATCCGGAAAGATAAAGTTTGTAAAAAATCCTTTAAATTTGTCAATACTTATCTTCCTTGCTATTTGTTTAATTTCAACTCTTATATCAAAATATAAATATGCAAGTATTGAAGAATTAAGAAGATTATTAAGTTATGGATTGATTTATTTTATGGTATTAAATTTTATAAGAGAAAAGAAAATAATCCAGACAGTAATTTATTCTTTATTAATAGTTGGTCTTATTACAGCTATTTATGGAATACTTGAATATCATAATATTGAACTTATACGGTGGAAAGCAATTGAACTTGAAGAGCCAAAACAGATGTCAACTTTTGGACATCCAAATTTCTTTGCCTCCTGGCTTATAGCTGTGTTACCCATATCAATTTGCTTATTATTAAGACGAAAAGCCTTTGGGGTATTTAGTGTAATCATACTTATATATGCACTTTATACAACACATTCTGTTGGTGCATGGATTGGATTTGTAGGTTCTTTTATTATACTGATTATAGGCTATTATCAAAAATTAGACAAGAAAATACTTATTTCATTAGGAACTATTGTTCTTATATTATTTATTATAGCAGTTATAAGATTTCCTCAAGTTCAGGAAAAAGTATCTCCACCTGTGATAAGGAGAGTAATTTACAAATCTACTTTTAATATGTTTAAAGCTAACCCTATATTAGGAACAGGATTAGGGACATTTCAAATCTATTTCCCACAATATAGACCGACAAACTATCTTGAGCTTGGATTATCTCACTTTACTTCTCATGCTCATTGTGAATATATTGAGATTGCAGGAGAACTTGGAATCTTTGGTATTCTTGCATTCCTATGGATTATATTTTCTTTTTTTAAATGGTGGTGGAAAGGAACAAGAGAGGATAAAGTTCTCATTATTGGAGCTGGGATAGGATGTTTTGCATTACTTATACATAATCTGATATCAGTTAGTTTAAGATGGACATCAATAGGTTTTATATTTTGGTTTATGCTGGGGCTTTGTTCATCAATTTTGGGTAAAAAAGAATACAACAAAAAAATATATATCCCAAAATGGAGATACCTTATTTATTTGCCTTTATTACTTGGAGCATTTATAGTAGCACGACCTATTGTGAAGACATTTCAATCTGATGTTCAATTAAAGAAGGCTTTTTATAAAGCACACAAGTGTGAAGACCTTTTGGACGATGCAAGGCTAAAACAAAAGCCACCACCTTTTAAAAAAGTTGAGCCATTGCTTAAAGAGTGTATCTTTTATTTAGAAAAATGTATTAAACTAAATCCCTATAATGTTGATGCAAGAAATAAATTAGCTTATATTTATATGATTACAAATAATCTTAATTTGGCAGTCAAGGAGTATAAGAAAGTAGAAAAGCTATCTCCTGGATTTGACCAGATTTACCTTTATCTTGGATTGATATTCTACAAAAAAGGAAATCCTCAAAAAGCAACTTTTTATTTAGAAAAAGCTATGAAAAGAGGGGAAGTTGATTTGGGTAAGCGGAAATATATCCAGAAATTATTAACAAATTTAAAATGAAAGAAATACCCCCATCTTTTAATCTGTGTAATCTGTGGTTCCTTATTTTCTCTGTGGGCTCTGTGGCTTTGCCCTCGAGGGCTCAAGCCCGAAGGGTTCTTTAAATGGTCTTAGTTTTACGATTAAATCGGCTAAAAAACCAAGTACGAAGATTAAAAAACTGGTGAGCATAATTATTACATCTGATTCTTTTATATGATGTAATACCCTGGCATCGTAAACCGTGCGTATAAATCCTCCAATAAATATAATTAATCCAAAAGGTAAGAATACACGGAGGGGTTTAAAATACATAATTGTCCTGAAAATCAATAGGAAATAATTTGTAGTATCTCGGATGGGGTGGAAAGTTGAGATGCCTACCCTTTTCTTATAGTCAATTGAGATATATTTTACATCATAAGCATTTGTCAATAAGGCAATAGTTAAGGTGCTTACAAAAGAATGGGTGTCAGGCAAGAGATTAAAAAATTGGAGAGCTATTTTCTTTTTAAATGCTCTAAGTCCTGAGTTTAAGTCTGGAATCTTTTTTTGGGTTATATATTCAGCCAATCGTCTAATAAACGCTTTGGCTGGAATACGGAGCCAGGGCTTTGAGCCTGCTTCAATTTGGCGTGCACCAATTGCCATATCATAACGAGGTAAATAAGCCAATAAATCAGGAATACGGTTAGCAGGATAACTGTCATCACCATCAAGCATTACAATTATATCTCCTTTGGCTTCAAGGATACCTGTTTTTCTGGCTCTGCCCACACCTTTATTCTCAAGATGCTCAACTAATTTGATACTCTTTGAACGGACTATATCACGAGTCTTATCCTTTGAGACATCGTCAACAACTATAATTTCATATTCATAGGAGCTCTTATCCATAGTCTTTTTTACATCATCTATGACTTTACCAATTGCTGGTTCCTCATTATAAGTAGGTATTATAATGCTAATCATTTTGCAAGTGATGAGGCAATTACAAGTTTTTGAATCTCGTTTGTGCCTTCATAAATTTGAGTTATCTTAGCATCTCTAAACATCTTTTCAACAGGATAATCCTTTGTGCCACCAAACTCTCCGAAAATTTGAAGTACTTTATTTGTTACTTCCACAGCTACATCAGAGGCAAAAAGTTTTGACATTGCCGAATAATTAGAGATAGGTTTAGCACCAGAATCTATATGCCTTGCTACTGAATAAACAAGAGCCCTCGCCGCTTCAACCTTTGTCGCAAGTTCAGCAATCATAGACTGGACCCATTCAAGAGATATTATTGGTTTACCAAATTGTTTGTGAGTTTTGGCATAATTAATAGCTTCATCAAGTGCTCCTTGGGCTACTCCAACTGATAGAGCTCCCACCCCAGGACGAGTTTGGTCAAATGTGCGCAGCGCAATTATAAAACCAAGTCCCTCCTTACTAAGTAGATTGGAGGCTGGAATTTTACAATCCTCAAAGATAAGTTCACGAGTGCAACTGGCTCTTATGCCAAGCTTATCTTCAAGTTTGCCGAAAGAGAAACCAGGTGTTCCTTTCTCAATGATAAAGGCTGATAAGCCTCTTGCGCCACGCTCTGGATTGGTTGAGGCAATGATTACATAAATTTCTGCCTCTCCACCATTTGTTATCCATTGTTTTGTGCCATTAAGGGTATAAAAATCACCATCCTTTACTGCCTTTGTCTGAACAGCGCCAACATCAGAACCAGCCTCAGGTTCGGTTAGCCCAAAAGCGGTAAGCGTGCCATGAGCTACTCTTTTTAGATATTTGGACTTCTGTTGCTCATTGCCAAAAAGTATTATTGGGGCTACGGCAAGAGCAGTTGCTGCATAAGTAGTAGCAACACCAGCACACACTTTTGATAATTCTTCAATTACAAGACAGAATCCAAGTGTCCCCATACCAAGCCCATCATATTGTTTGGGAATAAATATCTTGAACATATTTGATTTTGCAAGTTCTTGTATAATACTATGGGAAAATCCCTCTTTTTCATCTAACTCCTTTCTCTGGGGTAGAATCTTTTCTTTAGCAATCTTTGACGCCAAGTCTTTTATCATACGCTGCTCATCAGAAATGAAATAGTCCATTATACCTCCAACTTAAGATAATATAACAAGTTTTCCAAAAAGCAAGAAAAAACTATACTTATTATATTTGTTTAATTCGCCCCGCACTCATGCACCCGCCTGCCATAGCGAAGCGGCGGGCAGGTAAGTGCGGGGTGAATGTAATTTGTAGTTACTTTTTAATATTTTTTCCAGCAAGTGTTTTTAAAGACACCGGCTTTATAGGAGGTCTTGGCTTAGAATAAGTAATTTTATCCAATGGCTTCTTAGTTTCTCTTGAAATTAATTGTGCAATTAATCTTCCACAGGTTCGACCTTGACAATGTCCCATCCCGGCTCTCAAAAAACGCTTAATTTCATCTATAGTTGTAAAGCCATTATGAATAAGCTCTAAAATTTCTTCGTCAGTCACATCCTCACACCTGCAAATTATTGTTTTCATCTCTTTTTAAACATAATATAAAAAGAATTTAAAATGTCAAGGAAAAAGTTGCGTTGGATGACTCTACATAGTAACTACTCTTTATTAAAAAATGCTTAGTAATACTTTTTCAAGTTTTTCTGCTCCTTTAGCCCATGAGAATTCTTGTTCAACTAATTTCCGCCCATTTTTGGCAATCCTTTTATAAAGTTCTTTATCTTGTAATAACTTAATTACTTTGTTGGCAAAATCAATTTTGGAATCTGCAATCAAAATGTTTTCTCCGTCTTTAGCAGGAATACCATAAGCTCCTAATGAAGTTGAGACAACAGGAACACCTGATGCCATTGCTTCAAGAATCTTGCCTCTAAATCCGCCGCCTAATCTAATTGGACAAATAAATATTTTTGTCTTCTTAAAATATTCTCTTACATCAGAAACTGTACCTGTTACTATAATACCTGAATCCCTTTTTACCAGGTCATTTATTTCTGACTGTGGATTCCTGCCAACAATATAAAATTTGAGTTCCGTGAATTCTTTCCTTATAAGAGGCAAAATGTCATTATAAAAATATAAAACCGCATCCCGATTGGGTAAGTGAGGATAATTTCCAAGAAACATAACTGATGGCTCAAGAGAACTATGGTCCGATGGGGTAAAATATGTAACATCTACCCCATGCGGAACTACAGAAATATTAAGGTCAGGAGCAAAACTTAACAGCGTGGCTTTATCTTGAGGAGTGAGAGTTAAAACCTTATCAGCTGAACGATACATATTAAATTCATAATGTTTAAGTCTTTTTAAATGAGTTAGTGCTGTTAACCCTTCTTTTTTATACCAATTTTGCTTAAATGTATTATATCTCGCAGTAAAGTAACATTCATGACAAGAAATCACTTTGCGTACATTTGGGAGTCTTTTATTCTTATAAAGATATTGTCCCATAACTGAGTATTCTGCAATTATCACATCATATTTATACTTGCGTGTCATCTTAGCTACTTTGTTTTCCATCTCTTGAGTATATGTGGTTAAGAAATAAGGAGGCGTAGGAGAGAAGAAAAATTGAAATAATGAGTAGGGGCATATAGCAATACGCCCATACCAATGGGGGAGAGGCAAAAATTCTGCTTCCTTACAATATTTTGTAACAGTTGAGAGCCATTGTTTTTCAGAATCTTCTCTTAAGAATGAAAGCAATGAAACTTCGTGTCGTTTTGAAAGTTCTTTTATCCTGTTATAAATAATTATTGGTCCACCAATAACTTTTGAATGCGGAATTTGTTTGGGCAAAAAAAGAATTTTCATTCCGGTATCTTTGATAAAATTAAATCTCTATTTTTTTCAAGCCAATTCATAAATTGGGGCCACCCTTTGCTGAAATTTATAAATTTCTGATAGTTTATGTAAGCCTCTTTCCTGAATTTAAAAACAAGTAATATATTTTTCAAAAACTCAACAGATTCTTTGAATTGCCCTTTTAAAAAATAAGCTCCAGCTAAAATACGGTTAGTTATGAAAATCTTGAAGTATAAATCAAATTTAAGAAAATACCCCGGATATGGCATTGTCCTTTTTATTGAATAACCTTGTTTCAATAATTTTATCCTCATATAAATGAATCTCCTGATATCCTCTCTTAACTGGAGCCATAATGGATTTTTGTTAGCCGGTGGAAGATGTAAGATTGATAGTTTAGTGTCAAGCAAAAACTTGAATCCAGCAATTTTACTGTTACAAAGAAAATCAACATCTTCTCCGCGATTAATCCACGGGTCAAAGCTAACTTTAGTAAATAGGTTCTTGTGAATTACCATATTGCCACCGCCAGCAAAAGGAGTTTCTTTTAGTCTGCCGAGTTTATATGTAGGCACAAATTCAATTTGTGCAGGAGTTTCAATTAGTTCAAACACTTTGTTCATTGCCCCTGTATTATTCCATAAAAATTTCCACCATTCTCGCTTACCTTTAAATTTATAGCCTCCATATGGCTGAATATAACATCCGGCAATTCCATAAATCTCATTTTTGCCTATAAAAGCATGAGCTTTCTTAATAAAGTCAGGGTCTTCAAAAACCTCATCGTCATCTATGAGGATTACAATATCGGTGCCAAGAATATGAGGCAAAATTAAACACATATTCCTGATATTTGAATATCCATCAAGGCTGAAATAAGGAATATACTCTTTCTTGCCAAGCTCCTTTAATTTCTTATGTATAGGAAGTAAATCTGGATAAGAGAAATGATGAATATTGTAAAGTTTCTTAAAAGGTTCTATTATAGCATCTACTTTCTTTTTTATTAGTGCGGGCGTATTGCTATACGCCCCTACTTTGCCTATCTCTTGTGATGTCGGGACACTTATTATCATTACATCAAAGTCTTTTTCTTTTAATATTTTCATAGAATCTAATAACCGTCCAAGAGTGCCTTCGCTGTTTAATGGAGTCGGATGGTCGTATATTGGGTTATTTGCGGAAGGAATAAATTCTTCCGCAGTCCAATAAGTTGGTATAACAATAGTTGCCTTCAACGACTTATCATTTTGCATTTTAATTTTTAAGTTTTTACCTGCGTTCTCTTTTGTGCTTTCGTGATTAATCTTTTTACTACTTTGTGTTCTTTGTGGTTCAATTAGTCACAGATTTTTTCGTGTAATCCGTGGTTATTATTTTTTGTCATCTGTGGATAAATAATCCTCTACAATAGATTTTGCCTGTTCCAAATCTTTATCTGCAACAAAAATTTCACCCCAATAAGGTCTCATTACTTGAGCTATATTGTCAAACATCGATATCTGATACGATTTTACCCACACTTTCATACCCTCGTTCTCAAGAAGTGACCTTATTGTTATAGCAGCAAACTCGTCTGGTGCTTTATAGGCACTTTTCATTATTCGCCTTTTGTTTTAGTAGATATAGGCTCTATTAGTAAAATAGTTGCTTCATCTTTTGACCTTGAACGGTGTTCTATGCCTTTTTTGACAAGGCATCCTTCTCCTTCATTGAGTTCGATTGTCTCATTTTTAAAGTCTATGAAAGCAGAACCTTTAACTACAAAGAAGAACTCGTCCTCATTCTTGTGTTTATGCCATCTGTAAGCACCTTTAATTTTTGCAATTCTTAAAGCAGTATCATTAACAAATGCTATCTCATAGGGCTGCCATAGTTCTTTAATGGTTTTACTATACTCTTTTAAATTAATCTTTTCCATTTTTCCTCCTATTATTTCAAAATTGTAATACTATATTTTAAAAAGTCAAGGAAAAAGCAACCACAGAGGACACAGAATTTCCCAAAAAGAGATAGATTAGGGTGAGTTATGAGTAGTGTGTCAAGTCGTGAGTTTTTAGGATGGGGAAATGTCTCGCAACTCATCCACATAACCCGATTTACCCCGTTAGATAGGCTTTACCATCTAACGGGGCGAGCAATCCACAACTCATTCCACGCAGACAAACAGTCAACAGGTAAGGCAGCTTGCCTTACAAATTCTTTGGAGTACAAAAACGATGTTTTTGCATGCAACGACACCGTCGTTGCACTCCAGAATTACACAGGATTTTTAAGGGAAAATCTAAAAAGCCATTTACAAAAAAATAGTAGGATGTTACTAAATTTCCGCTTATGAAATTACCTGCAAACTCTTTCTAAGTCTATAATCTAATTCCCACAAAGCACTCTTATTGCTATCCCACTGCAATATTCTGCTTACATTACTATAATTCAACCATTTATATTCTGTGTGTTCACTGGATAATTGCAATTCAGTAACTTCAACCTTCACCCCAAAACAGTATTCAGGAATAACTAAGACATCCTCACCCCATTTGAATCCACAAACATTGACAACGGGAATCATTGTATGAGAATCAAGTTTAATGTATTCATTGTTTGGTTTAATACCAGCCTCTTCAAATGCTTCTCGTTTTGCTGCCTCTAACCAAGATTCACCGATTTTTCCACCTCCCGTAATTCCTTGCCAATAACCACCAGTTGATGACTTACGCTTAAAAACCGCGTAAAGAATTTCATTATTCGTCATAATTCTATAGGGTAAAACTAATACTTGGAAAGGCGCTCGGCTCATTCTTTTAAGAGAGGTAATATTTTGTGTTTAAATAGAGAATGCCAAGTGTAATTTTTGAGTATCTTTCTGAATATCTTTGATGTCTTTGATTGAGATGTTATTTTTACTATAGTTTGAGCTATATCCTTGGGATTGTCGTTAAAGTAATTTACATCATTTTGCCCAAGTTCTGTGAGAGGAGAAATTTCAGGGCAAAAAATGGGTATCTTCATAAGTCCTGCCTCAAGTAAAGGGATGCCAAATCCCTCTCGGGTGCTTGAAAGGAAGAGAATATCAGATATAGAATAAAGTTCTCGTAACATTTTATAAGTTACTTTTATTCCAATATCATATAAGAATATAATTCTATTCTTTACATTTAATTTATTGGCTAATTCTTTTAGTTCCTGATAATACTTTATGGATATTATATTATGGGGGTCAGGGGGACCTGTGATTATGAAATAAGCAGATTTTTTGAGTTTTAAGAGTTCAGCTGTGACTTTTATGCCGAGTTCAAAGTTTTTACGCTTTATTATCCTTGATGGAAAAAGCATTACTATATCTGCATTTTGTAATTTATATTTATTAAGAATTGAAGTTGAAGGTTGACTGAGAGAAAGGAAAGAGTGTTCATCAATTCCATCAGGGATAACATGAATTGAGTCCTTCAGAATTTGTAATACATTGGATAGTTCTTTTTGTCTTAAACTGGATATTGCAACATAGGTAACATTAGGTATTGGAGTTGCAAGGAGGGACCAAGGGAAGGTTTTGGGATTACCAGTAGCATAATTTGGGTCAAGGAGTGTAATATCGTGACACCAGCTAATTACTTTTATGTTTAAAGATGGAATAATTTCGTGTAATGCAAGAACCAGAGGCAGATTAAAGTGGACAGATAAAATGTTATGAATGATAAGTATGTCAATATCTTTCAATGCTATTTTTAGTTGTTCTTTTATCTTATCTTTTAATTTAGAAAATGAGTCCGAAACAATACCAGTTTCAAGTTCATTTCTTATTTTTTGACACTCAGGGTGTAAAGCATTTAGTTCAGGTATTTTTTCAAATTCAATGTCTTTTCTGGATTTGTTGCCTTTTCCTATTATAACTTTAACTTTAAATCCATGTTGCAGCAATAAGTCAGTATGTGCTTCTATTACAGCTTCAACTCCACCTATCACTGGGGGGCACGAGAAATGAAGGATACCAATTGTTTTCATTTAGGTCGTGAATGAGGAGTCTTGTGAAAGCGGTTTGCGTAGGATTTTATAGTTACCATTGGAGGACGCTTTATTTCTTCTATTTTATATTTTTTAAATGTATATTCCTTGGTATTTTGGATACTTAATTGAGAGAAAATAGTTGGAATGGTTTTTTTAAAGTCTAATTTCTTAAGTTCTTTTGCTCTATCCAGAAATGTCTGTAAAATTCCATAAGACATTCTTGAGAGTGCAGAAGTTCTCTGGTTTCGATGGATTCTTTTATCTAAATCTACCTGAGCAATTGAAAAAAGTCCGAATTTATGAGAGATATCAATCAAAAGACCTGTCTCTACACCATAACCTATAAAGAAAGGAACGCTTTCAAGTATTTTTCTCCTTCCTGCATATTCACCTGATAAGGGTTGAATAATTTTAGAGAGTTCGGGAAAAAAGGCATTAAAAAGCGGTCTCACGAGGATTTGGGTAACTCTTCCTCCTCCTGCAGGGAAAGTCTTTTTACCAATAGTAATTGGACGTTCGTAAAATGCTTTTACATAACCTATTTCTGGATAGATTAAAAGTGGGGCAACAAGTCCGTAGACAAATTTAGGATGTATATTTTTAATATCGGCATCAATATAAACAATGATATCTCCAGAAAGCACATATAATGCTTTCCATAAGTTTTCACCTTTACCTTTGTAGATTTTTAATTCAGGCAAAATATCTTCTGCTTGATAAACCTGTGCGCCGTGAGAGCGTGCAATTTCCATTGTCTGGTCTTCTGAGCCTGAGTCAATTACAGCAATCTCGTCAATCAATTTATATCTATCCATTAATTCGGACTTTATCACCAAGATTTCTTTAGCAATTGTTTCTTCTTCATTTAAGGTTGGAAGGGCTACAGATATACTTATGTTCTGATGTTTCTTTAGTTTTACAAGTTCATTAAGGTTTGAGAATTGTGAGTGGTGGAATGTATTTTGTTTAAACCAGCTACTCATTATTTAAACCATCTTTTTACTAAATATGATTTGAGATTTTCAAATACTACTGCTTGATGTTCAATTACCGCTTCAGCTTCAGAATTGGTCATATCTTTTGTTTCAAGTATAAAAGATGCTATTCTGCCAAAGTAAAGAGGCGTAAGTATATCAACTAATTTATGACGATTCCTTTCCCAAAGATTAAATATAAATGCAAAATCATAAACAATTTTTGCCCAGAGCTCAGGAGAAAGGTTTTCTGTCCTTCCTTTTAATACACTCCCAAGCTCTTTAAAAGCCTCCTCTGAAATTATTTCCTTCCAAAGAGTTCCAAAATGAGAAAACCCGTCTCTAAGTTCTAATTTTAAAGATTCAAAAGATACATCAACAGGCTCTGGTGGAACCAAGGCTCTCGGGTCATAAGTTTTTACTTTCTTGCTTCCCTGTATTACCCGCCAATTTTCCTTATACTTACCCATTAAGGAGAAAAGTGTATATATTACTTGCATAAACATTGGTCCAAGTGAAGCTGCAGGGTCTTTTGGGTCATGAATTTTTACTCCAGGATTTACCTGGCAGATTTTAAACCCCTCTGCAATTGCACTTGTTGTCATCCATACATCAATTCCAAACTTTGCCACAAATTCTCCCCATACATTTTGAGAAGTATAAAATTTTGATAATTTACCAGAGACACCAAAATCTCCTCCTATGGGTTGTCTTATTTTAAGTCCATATAGAGTACGGGTGAGGGGATATACTAGGTGATTTGTTATAGTGCCGTCATATTTAGCTCTTGTGTAAGCAGGTGCACAAAAATCATACTCATCTTTAAGGATTGGTGAGAAAAAGAGGCGAATCCATTCAGGGGTGATTGACCTTAGGTCTGAATCAAAGACACATAAAGCTTTAGACTGCAATATTTTTGCCGCTTCAAATACCGCCCGAAGGGCAGTTCCTTTTCCTGGTATTCCTCTATAAATACTCACAATTTTCTTTATTCCATTTGGTATTTTTGCAAGGTTTGCTTTTTCTCTTGTATCATCAAGTGAGCCACCATCAGCTATAAGTATTAGAGATTTATAATCATTGAAGTATTTTTTTAATCCCTTACCGATTGTTTCTATAATATAGGTTATTGTTGATTCAGAGTTATAGCAAGGGATGCCGACAAGAAGAATACAGGGAGCAGCTTTTCGCAGTCTTTGTTTTGTTTCCTCTCTTATTGCTGAAGTGTTCATCAAAGGTTTAATGTTTTATGTTAATATTCTTATTATATTTCACCTTTCACTTCCCACTTCTTACTTCCTGCTTCTCACTTAATGCGGTCTATATTAAGAATCAAAAGTAATAATTGCTTAATTCCTTTTATTATAGGCTTAATCTCTATCTTTTCTTCAGGCAAATGGAGACCATAACCAAGAGTGATACCTATAGTCACGGCTGGAATTCCTTGTGATAAAGGAATACTGCCACCTGTATTTCCAAATCCAAACTTAGATTCAATACCTAAATAATGATGAATTTTAATAAGCCCTTTGATAAGCTGATGAGACCTTGAAATATTACCAGTGGGAGCACTTGAAATTTCCCTCTTTTTAATTCTCACTCCTTCTTCCTTTTCCATTTTAGAAATAGTAGTATTAAATTTCTTGTAAAAATCTGTGAAAGCTTTTTTGTTTCTATAAGAAAGTTCAATACCTGTTTTACAACTTATTGGAATTGAGTCATAAGCAATTCCACCATAAATATGACTTATGTTTAATGCTACCTTGTGAACTGAAACTTTAGGAATTGAGAGAAATCTATTTATTAGTTTACTCATCAGGACTATCGCATTGGGACTTCCGAAATCTCGAAAACTATGTCCCTCTTTGACTCTGATATTTAATTCCATCCTCATATTTCCAATTGCCACATTATCAATTCTTCCTAATCCGTGTCCTTCAACGCATATTACATATTTAAGTTCTTTTCCATGCTCTTCAATTAGTTTTCTCATTCCTTGTAAGTTAGTTTCACCTCCCACTGTACCGGCAAATAGAAGGTCGTGGTGAGTGGTAATTTTTAATTCATTAAGTATCTCACCCGTAGCAAGGATTGAGGCTAATCCAAGTGAATTATCACCAACTGAGGGACCGTATACCTTTTTCATATTTATTCTTGTAGTATGATTTAAAGTCTCTGGAAATACTGTGTCAAGGTGAGCACTAACAAGAATTCCACCCTTTCCTTTCCCTTTCCGAATCCCAATAATATTTCCTACTCCATCTTGCTCAAGTTTATCAAAATTTATCCTTTCCATAAGTTGGGTAAATTTTTTCCTTCTTTTTCCCTCTTTGAATGATGGAGCTGGAATTTCAGAGAGAGCAATAAGGTCTGAAAGTATCCTTGTTCTCCAAGACTCAGCAGTTTTAAGTAGCTTTTTGTAGTCAGTTCCCAAATTCACTGCATTTACTTTACATTGATTAGTCCTAATTGTCAAGAAATTTTTTGCTAATGTGCCGATTGGAAAGAGGTACTTACGCATTAAAATTTCTGATCCCGCACAAATGTATTTTGTGCGGTGGTCAAGAAAAAACTTGACAATACTTGAAGTTAATTTATAATAAAAATTTAAGGAGGGTAAGATGGAAAATAAACAACGTATAAATATAGAGCTTCCGGAAGAAGCAGGACAGGGGATTTATTCTAATCTTGCTATTGTGTCACATTCATCTTCAGAGTTTATTATTGACTTTACTCGCGTTCTTCCCGGACTCAAAAAAGCTAAAGTTTATTCGAGGATTATTCTCTCTCCAACGCATGCAAAATTGTTGATGAGAGCTTTAAAGGATAATATGGAAAAATATGAAAAGAAACATGGTGAGATAAAAATATCGCAAGGAGAACATAAAGAAATAGGCTTTTAAATTGGAGGGAGTATGAAATTAAATAAACTTAAAAAGATTATAAAACTCGTTGAGGAGAGTAATATCGAAGAGCTTGAAATAAAAGGGCTTTTTCGCAGAGTTAGGATAACTAAAAAACTTGCTGCATCTCCTTCTGTTAATGTTATTCCTTCACAAGGTTCTCTTCAAAGGGAAACTCTTGTTGAAGAAAAGAAATCTGTGGAAAAACCTGAGGAGAAATTTTTCTCTATAAAAGCTCCAATGGTTGGCACTTTTTATTCTTCACCTTCTCCTGGCGCTCCCCCATATGTAGAAATTGGAGATAAAGTTACTCCTGATAAAGTAGTTTGTGTAATTGAAGCTATGAAAGTGATGAACGAAATAGAGGCTGGAATAAGTGGGATAATTAAAAAGGTTCTTCCAAAGAATGAAGAGCCTGTTGAATATGGACAGAAACTCTTCTTAATTGAACCAGCATAGACCTATCCTGCAATGTTAAGAAAAGTTCTTATAGCAAATCGAGGTGAGATAGCACTCCGTATTATAAGAGCTTGTAAAGAATTGGGAATTGAAACAGTAGCTATCTATTCTGAAGCAGATACCAATTCTTTACACACAAAATTTGCTGATGAGGCAGTTTGTATTGGGCCTGCCTCACCGTTACTTTCCTATCTCGCTATTCCTCGCATAATCAGTGCTTGCGAGATAACTGGTGTTGAAGCAGTGCACCCTGGCTATGGCTTTTTAGCCGAAAATCCAAAATTTGCTGAAATTTGTAAAGAAAATGGGTTTAAATTCATAGGTCCAACCTCATCTTCAATCCTTGCCGCTGGCGATAAGGTGAATGCTCGTGAGATTGCAAGAAAATCAGGCATTCCTATAATACCGGGAGGAACTGTATCAAATGAGTCATTTAAAGAAGTAAGTCAAATTGCAAAAAATATCGGGTATCCTGTTATAATAAAAGCAGCTATGGGTGGAGGTGGAAGAGGTATGCGAATTGTTGATAATCAAAAAAAGTTGAAAAAATTACTTTCCATTGCAAGACAAGAAGCTAAAGTTGCCTTTGGAAATGATAAAGTTTATATTGAAAAATATCTTGAGAATCCAAGACATATTGAAGTTCAAATTTTGGCTGATGAACATAACAATATTGTCTGGCTTGGTGAAAGAGAGTGTTCAATTCAGCGGAGACATCAAAAACTTATTGAAGAGTCTCCTTCTCCTGCTGTTACACCTGAGATGAGAGAAAAGATTGGTGCTTATGCTGTGGCAGTTACTAAAGCTATAAATTACAGGTCAGCCGGAACGGTTGAATTTTTGCTGGATAAAGATAAAAACTTTTATTTCTTGGAGATGAACACCAGAATCCAAGTAGAGCATCCTGTAACTGAGATGGTTACAAGAATTGATATTGTAAAGGAACAGTTAAAAATTGCATCTGGTGAGAAATTAAGCTTTAAACAAAAAGATGTGAACATTAAAGGACACGCTATCGAATGTAGAATTAACGCAGAAGACCCAAACAATGGTTTTAGACCATCTCCTGGACAAATTAAAGGACTTTATATTCCAGGTGGTCCAGGAATTAGGGTTGAGACCCACATATACGGAGAATATGAAGTCCCAAGCAATTACGATTCTTTAATAGCCAAACTCATTGCTTATGATGAGACAAGAGATAAATGTATAGCCCGACTTGAACGAGCATTGAATGAATTTTTAGTAGAAGGTATTCATACCACCATCCCCTTTCATCTTGAGATAATTAAAGATGAGCGATTTAAGAATGGTGAACTTAATACAGGTTTCATAAAACAGTAAATAAGTAACCACAGATTGGCACAAGATTTCCACAAGAGAGATAAGTTGCTGTTCTGTCTAATAGAGTCCGTTAGCTAATGGACGACAGGCAGGTAAAAATGCCAAAATGAACCGCAGAGAGCGCGGAGAAAAATGAGGACTGGAGTGGCTAATTTGCCTTTGCATTATGGAAAAGCACCTCGCTGGCTTTTTGACAAGATGCGAAAGTTAGCGCGTGAGATTACTATAATAATTGTTGATGAGTTTGGAGCAGTTGAATTTTTAAAAAAAATATCTTCTCCTTTTTGGTTTCAATCTTTTGGTGCCTTACTTGGCTTTGATTGGCATTCTTCAGGCGTAACTACAACTGTATGCGGTGCCTTAAAGGAGGGAGTAAAGGGAATTGAATCTGAAATTGGTCTCTTTGTCGCAGGCGGAAAGGGTAAAACTTCAAGGAAGACACCCCAAGAAATAGAGCAAAAGAGTAAATTTATAAATGTAAATCCAGAGTCACTTATGTATGCTTCAAGGATGTCTGCTAAAGTTGATTCTTCAGGACTTCAGGATGGGTATCAAATTTATCATCATACTTTCTTTTTTACTAAGAATGGTGAATGGGCAGTTGTTCAGCAGGGAATGAATTTAGAGACCAGATTTGCAAGACGCTATCACTGGTTTACTAAAAACCCTGAAGTTCCTGTCTCATTTGTTAGTGACCCTCATAATGCTATTTCAGCTACTCATATAGAAGAGCTTGTCTTAAATACCGTAGCTAAAGGGCATAAAGCTAATCGGGAAATGGCAACCAAGCTCTCCAAAGAAAAACCGGATAAATTTGTTCGTGAACTTAAGAAGATACAAAGTTTAAATTTCCCTTCAAGACATGAAATTCTTCTTTCAGATATAAACCCTGATAGACTCTATCGGATTTTTGAAAAGACTTATGAGAGACAGCCGGAAAATTTTGAGACTTTATTGGGTCTCAAGGGAGTTGGGCCAAAGACCATAAGGGCTCTTTCATTGGCAAGTGAAGTTATATATGGTAAATCTCCAAGCTTTAAAGACCCAGCACGATTTAGTTTTGCCCATGGAGGTAAAGATGGATATCCTTATCCAGTAGATAAAAATAATTATGAGCAAACTATCGCAGTTTTAGAACGAGCTATATCTCGGGCAAAAATTGGGCAGCGTGAAAAACTTAATGCCCTTCATCGTTTAAATAATTTAGAATTTAAATTATGAATACTTTATGGCTTATTGATGGCAGTTCACTTGTTTATCGTTCTTTTTTTGCTTTTATGAGAAATCCACTTCGCAATTCAAAAGGAGAAAATACATCGGCTGTATTTGGATTTGTAAATTCTTTGCTTAAGCTCTTAAATGAGAAAAAACCTGAATATATGCTTGTATCATTTGATACTGAAGGTCCAACTTTTCGGCATAAGCAATTTAAAGAATATAAAGCAACGCGTTCAAAGATGCCGTCTGAATTAAAGTCTCAGTTGCCTATAATTAAAGAAATTGTTAAACATTTAGGTATAAAAGTGATTGAGCAAGAGGGAGTTGAAGCTGACGATGTAATAGGAACAGTGGCAAAATTAGCAGAATCGCAGGGATTTGAGGCAATAGTTTTTTCTGATGATAAAGATTTTCTTCAGCTTGAATCAAATGATATAAAAATTTTTAGGTCCCGTGATTTTAAGTTTGTTCATGCCAAGGATAAACTTGGTATTCCTGCATCTTTTGTTCCGGATTTTCTTGCTTTAACTGGAGATACAATAGATAACATTCCAGGTGTTCCGGGAATAGGTCCCAAGACAGCAATTAATCTAATTACTCAATTTGGTGATTTAGATAAGATATTTAATAACTCTTCTGAAATCAAGAATGAAAAATTAAAGGATACTCTTGAAAAATTTAAGGAACAAGCTTTACTTTCAAAAAAACTTACTACGATTCAAACAAAAGTAAATGTTAAGCTTAAACTAAATGCTCTGAAAATAGGTAAAATTGATAGAGATTCTCTTTTTTCAATTTTAAAAGAACTTGAATTCTTTTCATTGATAAAAAAATTTGCTTCCCTGCCCGATGGACAGCCCGCTTTACCTGCCTCGCCCACGAGTCAAGGCGGGCAGAAGCTTCAGCGAGGCGAGCAGGCGGGTAAAGAAAATACTCCATTGTTCTCAAAGCCCTCACTCTATCAAAATGTTGTAGGCACGATTTCAAATCGTGCGTTTGAGACTAATTTAACTGATTTCTTAAAGGCAATAAAAAAAACAGTAAGTATAGCTTTTTATGATTCTTATTTCGCTTTCTCTAATGAAAAAAGCAAAGCATTTGTCTTTCAGGTAGGAGCGTATAGCAATACACTCCTGCGATCGCTAATGAATAATTCATCAATTCAAAAGATTGTTTCTGATTCCAAGGGTCTATTTAAAAAATTTGATTGTCAAAATGTTTTTGACCTTAGTTTAGCATCTTACTTACTAAAACCAGAAATAAAAAACCATTCAATTGATAATTTATCTATTGTATGGCTTGGAGTCCCACTTTCAGAATTTGATGAGAAAAAGGAACTTTCCGAGTCAGAAATTGCTATTTACCTTAAAGAAAGAGCAAGTGCAAGTTATAGTCTTTATAAAGTCTTAAGAGATGAATTAGAAAAAAATAAGTTTTGCAAACTCTTTCGGGAAGTTGAATCTCCTCTGGCAAGAGTTCTTTCTGAAATGGAAAAAACAGGTGTTCTTATAGATAGTAATTATTTTAAAACCGAATCAAATAAATTAGCCGTGAGACTTAAAAAGATTGAGACAGAAATTTATTCACTTACTGGAGAGGAGTTTAATTTAAGGTCTCCAAAGCAAATTGGGCACATTCTTTTTGACAAACTTAAACTTCCTAAGTCAAGACGAACTAAAACTGGTTATTCTACTGACCAGAGAGTTCTTGAAGAACTATCTCAGAATTACGATGTTCCCAAAAAAGTTCTTGAATACCGTGAACTTTTTAAATTGAAGTCCACTTACCTTGATGCTATCCCAAAGTTAAAAGATTCCAAATCCAGAATACATACTAAATGGGAACAAACTGTGGTAGCAACTGGAAGATTATCATCTACTAATCCAAATTTACAAAATATTCCAAAAAGAGAAATAAGGAAAGGATTTATTGCTCCTCCTAATTATTATATTTTATCAGCTGATTATTCTCAAATAGAACTTAGAATATTAGCATCACTATCTAAAGATTCCGCTCTTATAAAAGCTTTTAATCATAATGAAGATATACATACAAAAACAGCAGGTTTAATCTTTGGTATTTCAAGATCCCGTGTGACTTCTGTGGAGCGGAATAAAGCTAAGGTAGTAAATTTTGGAATTGTTTACGGAATGGGTCCTTATGGATTATCGCAACGGCTTAAAATTAGCGTTGAAAAAGCAAGTAATTTTATAGCATCCTATTTCCTTATGTATCCTGGTGTCAAACAATGGATAAACCAAAAATTAGAAAAAGCACATCAAGATGGTTATGTAGAAACTTTGCTGGGAAGAAAAAGATGGCTTAAGGGGATTAATTCTTCCAATGCTAATGTAAGAGAATTTGAGGAGCGTGTGGCTATAAATGCCCCCATTCAGGGTTCAGCCGCTGATATGATAAAAATTGCAATGATAAGGATTTATGAACATATTAAAGATTTTAAATCAAATATGATAATTCAAGTCCACGATGAACTTGTTTTTGAAGTTTTTGAAAAAGAAATTGATAGGATAAAAAAAATAATAAGAGATGAAATGGAACATGCTTTAAAACTTGAAGTTCCGGTTGTGGTAGATATCGGAATAGGTAAAAATTGGTATAAAGCCCATTAATAAAATTATAATTAAAATAGGGTTCAAGGGTTCAAGGGTTCAAGGATTCGAGTTTTTCCTGACTCCTTGATTCCTTATTTAGTATTTCTTATGATAATTGGGATAACAGGAGGAATTGGAGTTGGGAAATCGACTTTAGTTTCTTTTTTTAAAGAACAAGGTGCTGAAATTATAGATGTGGATAAACTTGGTTGGAAAGCATTGGAGAAAAAGAGAACTGAATTAATTAAAGCTTTTGGCGATAAAATATTAATCCGCCAGAGGCGGAGCGAAATTGACCGTAAAAAACTTGGGAAATTAGTATTTAGTTACCCCGATAAAAAGAAATTGTTTGACTCTATAATTCAGGCATCGCTTGTAAAGGAATTAAAGAAAAGAATGGTATTGCATCGTGCAAATAAAATGTTAGTTATTGACTGTGCCTTGATTTATGAATGGGGAATAGAAAGTTGGTTTGATAAAATTATTCTTGTAACTTCAAGTTATGAAAAAAGATTAAAAAGATTATTGAACTCAGGTTATACACAAAAAGAAATCAAATTCATAGTAAAATCTCAATTACCTGATGGATTAAAATCGCCAAATTTCATAATTGAAAATAATGATGACATAGAAAGTTTTAAAAAAAAGTTCAAAGATATTCTTGAAAAACTTGACATACAATAAGTTTTATTATATATTAAATTTAAGTTGCCGGGGTGGCGGAACTGGTAGACGCACTAGCTTGAGGGGCTAGCGCTCCTTGTGGGTGTAGGGGTTCAAATCCCCTCCCCGGCATTCTCTTTAAGATTATTTTTAGTAAACAGAGTTCCTATTAACCTTTCTTCTCATATTTTTCGTATATTTTATTTTTTACCAAACAAGCTAAAAAAAAACTTGACAAATTTATATTTAGGTAGTAGAGTATTTCAATGTTTGAAAGAAAGTTTTTTTCTAAACGTGAAATTAAATTATCTTTATGGCCTTTAATTTTACTTTTTGTCCTTTTTATAGGAATCCTTTTATTCGTTGTTAAATTATGGAAAAGCATGTTACTAAGGTGAAAAAGAGAGTAGTCCGCCAGAGGGTCTTATCTGGTGATAGAGCTACTGGCAAGATTCACATTGGAATTTTATTTGGGGCACTTACAAATTGGGTTAAATTACAAGAGACTCATGAGTGCTTTTATGAAATTGCTGACTTACATGCCCTTACCACAAGTTATAATCATACTGAAGGGATGAAAGAAAGAGTGAGAGAAATGGCGGCTAACTGGATTGCTTGTGGTATTTCTCCTGAAAAATCCACTATATTTGTCCAATCAAGAGTGCTTGAACATACTGAACTCCATCTGCTTTTCTCAATGATTACCCCTGTATCTTGGTTAGAACGGAATCCAACACTCAAAGAACAAGTGAAAGATCTAAAATTACAAGGTAAGATAAATTATGGCCTTTTAGGTTATCCTGTCCTTCAAGCTGCAGATATACTTGCTTATAAGGCAGATGCGGTTCCTGTTGGAGAGGACCAATTAGCACATGTTGAACTCACAAGACAAATTGCACGCAGATTTAATTCCATTTATGGACATGTATTTCCTGAACCTATCTCCTTGCTCACAAAGTTCCCTAAAATTCCAGGAATTGATGGACGTAAGATGTCTAAGTCGTTGAATAATGCAATTTTGGTAGATGAAAAATTAGAGGGAATTAGAGAAAAAGTAATGCGTGCATTTACTGACCCCACAAAGATACACAAGGAAGATGTTGGACATCCCAATGGATGTGTTGTATTTGCTTATCATAAACTTATAAACTCACAAAAAAGTGAAGAAATAAGGAAAGACTGTATAAAAGGGAAGATTGGATGTGTGAGTTGTAAGGAAGAAGCCATAAAACTTATAAATAAGACTCTTGCTCCATACAGAGAGCAATGTGTTAAATTGAAAGATAAAAATATAGATGAGATATTAAAAGAAGGTTCAATAAGGGCCAAAAAAGAAGCGGGAAAAACCTTAAAAGAAGTAAAAGAAGTGATGAACTTATGGTGAATTGTTTGGGCAATTTTTGCAAATTGCTCCTACATTCATAAAAAGGAGGAATTATGCATTTTAACTTCGCAGATGTTGTTAGAGCTCCAAGACTCGGGTTTTCAGCCAAAAAGATATGGATTGGATTCCTGGGCCTTCTTATAGGAACTATTCTATACTCTGTGATGAGTTATTTTGCTTATGTCTCATCACCTGATTGGGTATGGAAAGATGTTTGGGGAGCTTTTAAATACATCCCGGTTCCAATCATAGGTGAGACACATCTTATATGGTGGGGCTGGATATGCTGGGCATTCGGTATAGTATTTTTTATTGCTATGAATCTACTTTCAATTGGGGCTATATCAAAGTTAACTTTTGAACAATTGAGAGGAGATGAATTCTATGAGGTTACAGATGCACTGAAATACTCACTAAAACAATGGAAATCTATAATTCTTTCTCCTGTAACTCTGGCAATTTTTATTGCTGCTCTCATATTTGTTGGCTTTGTGTGCGGATTGATTGGTAGAATACCTTATGCTGGACAGTTGTTGGCAGGGATATTCTTTATACCTGTGGCGCTCGGAGCCTTATTTGTAATTTACCTTGCAATCATTTTCATAATTTCTTTCTTTTTATCTCCAGCAATCGGAACTACCACAGAATCGGATACTTTTGATACTCTTTTTGAATTATTTAGTTGCTTGAATGACCAAACTTGGAGATTAACTCTTTGGGAGATATTTGTGGGGTTTTGTAGCTTTGCTGGAGTGTGGGTATTTGGATGGCTCATTAAAAAGAGTCTTGTTCTCTTTCATTGGGCTGCAGGATTTTGGGCTGGAACAAGAATGATAGAAGGAGGAGCCCATTCATGGTGGCAAACAATATGGAATAATGGTTTATGGTATCTTCCCTCTTGTCCACCTATCCAATGGCTTGAGTCTGTGGTTGGGCGAGTAACCCCAGTTATGCTTTATCCTCAGACTTGGATGCCAGTTAATTGGGCAGAATGGGCAGGAAGCTTCTTGATAGGTTTGGGATTCTATTTTATTGCCTTCTTTGTTATTGCTTATGGAATTAGTGTTTGGGGAGCTGGACAGAGTCTTATATATACTGTGCTTGTAAAGATAAAAGATGAAAAAAATCTCCTTGAGAAAAAGGAAGAGGAATTTGAAGAAGAAAAAGTAGAAGAGCCCGTTGAAGAGAAAAAAGAGGAAAAGCCAGCCAAGAAGAAAGCAGAAAAAGAACCCACTACAGAGAAAAAAGTAAAAGAAAAGGAAGAAAAAAAGGAATAAGTACTAAAAAACCTGGGGTTTGTGATGCGGAGGCAAAGCCCCAGGTTTTTTTATAAAAGGTGACTTGATGAGATGGAGTAAAAGTTTTATTCCTACTTTGAGAGAGACACCAAAGGTCGCAAAAAGCATCAGTCATGCTTTATCTATTAAGGCAGGACTCGTAAGGCCATTAGTTAGTGGAATTTATTCTTATCTCCCCCTTGGGTGGCGAGTGATTTCAAAAATAATAGATACTATTAGAGAAGAAATGAATTGTATAGAGGCACAGGAACTTTTTTTACCAGCTTTGACACCCAGGTCTCTCTGGCAAGAGACAGGACGCTGGGAGGAGTACGGCCAGGAGATGTTTAAACTTAAAGATAGGAAAAACCGAGATATGTGCCTTGCTCCTACTCATGAAGAAATAATAACAAAAATTGCATCGGATGAAATAATATCTTACAAACACCTTCCACAAATATGGTATCAAATTCAAATAAAGTTTAGAGATGAATTAAGACCCCGAAGTGGATTAGAGAGACTAAGACAATTTATTATGAAAGATTCATATTCATTTGATGCAGATGAAAATGGATTTAAAAAAAGTTACAAATTGCACCGAGATGCATATATTAACATATTCAAGAGATGCGGACTTGACTTCGTGATTGTTGCAGCATCAAGTGGACTTATGGGGGGCAGTTTGTCAGAAGAATTTATGGTTATATCGGAAAATGGGGAAGATAAGATTGTTATTTGTGAGAAATGCGGGTATAAAGCAAATTTGCAGATAGCAGATTCAGAGAATAAATTACCAAATTTTAAAGATGAGCCATTATCAGAAATACATACACCAGTTGAAGGAACCGTAGAGGAAGTTTCTAAATTCTTGAAAATGCCTAAGAGTAAGTTTATGAAAAGTCTGCTTTACATAATGGAAGAAAAACCCATATTTCTTCTTCTTGATGGAGAACATGAATTAAGTGACGAAAAAATCCAGAAAATAGGAAATACAAGAGTAGCCACTCCCGATGAGATTAAAGAAATTACAGGAGTAGAACCTGGATATGTAGGTCCTATAGGCTTAAATGTGGAGGTTATTGCAGATAAAGTGCTTAAAGGAAAAAAAGGACTTATAACGGGGGCAAACAAAACTTTTTATCACTTGAAAGGTGTCAATCTGGAAAGAGATGTTAAAGTGAAAAAGTATTTAGACATCAGATTGGTAAAAGAAGGAGATAGATGTATTAAATGTAAGGAGCCTTTATTTTTCAAAAATGCTATTGAAATAGCACATATTTTTAATTTAGGTACTAAATATTCAGAAGCAATGGATGCTTTTTTCATTGACAAAAAAGGAAAAAGAAAACCCATTATTATGGGAAGCTACGGAATCGGTCCCGAGAGAATTATGACAAGTATAATTGAAACATATCACGATAAAAATGGAATAATATGGCCATTGGAAGTGGCACCTTATAAAGTGCTTATACTTTCCTTGAATATAAGTGTTCGTGAAGTGCAAGAGACAGCAGAGTTAATATATAAAAACCTGAAGCTAAAAACTGAAGTGCTAATAGATGATAGGCTTGAGAGTGCAGGAGTTAAGTTTAAGGATGCCGACCTGATAGGAATACCATTGCAAATAATAGTCGGCGAACGCGAACTTAAAAAAGGAAATGTGGAAATTAAGTTCAGAGGTAAAGAGCAAAGAAAAAAAATAAAAAAAGAGAAAGTAGTTGAAGAAATAATTAAAATATTAAATCATTAAAATGTCTATTTTACAAGCTATTGCCCAGATGGCAGAAGAAAGAAAACTACCAAAGGAGTTTGCAATTGATATTTTAAAAGATAGTCTGATAAGTGCAGCGCAACAGTCTGTGGGTGAAGATGCAAATATTGATGTGGAAATGGATGAGGCAAAAGGAATAATTAGAGTGTTTCTTGTAAAAAAAGTTGTAAAAAGGATAAAAACGCAATCGCAAGAAATTGGACTCCTTAAAGCTCAAAAGATAGATGAAACAATGAAATTAGGTGATGAGCTTCGTATAGAACTGCCTTTTGAAAAATTTGGACGAAATGCAATTATCTTGGTAAAAAGAACGCTTCAACAAAAAATAAGAGATAAAGATAAAGAAAGAGTGTTTGAAGAATATCAATCTAAAATTGGAAAAATCGAAACTGGTATAGTTCAAAAGGTAGACCGGTATGAAATTATTGTGAAGTTAGGAGATGCAGAGGGTTTCCTCCCCCTGAGAGAACAAATACCAGAAGAAAGATATTATCAAGGAAACACTATTAAAGCTTATATTCTTGATGTGACAAGCGGAGGTAGAGTCTTGCTCTCTCGAACACATCCTGATTTTTTAAAAAAATTGCTCGTTAATGAGGTGCCTGAAATTAAAGAAGGAATCATTGAAATTAAAGCAGCAGCACGAATCCCAGGAATAAGAGCTAAAATAGCAGTAACATCAAATGATTCAAAAATAGACCCTGTTGGTGCTTGCGTTGGGGTAAAAGGTTCAAGAATTCAACCAGTAGTTAGAGAGTTGAATAATGAAAAAATAGATGTAATTCAATATTCATCGGATACAATGGTTTTTACTTCAAGAGCACTTTCAGGAGTCAAAATTTTAGAGGAGAAAATTAATAATAAGGAAAACCGAATAAGTATAGTGATAAAAGATGAAGAACTGCCTCAAGCAATCGGAAAAAGTGGTCATAATGCTTTATTAGCCTCACGATTGACAGCTATGAAAATTGATATAATATCAGAAAGTGATTATAAGAGTAAAGGGGTGGTCTTTATAAAAGGATTGTCAGAACCGTGTAAGAAGGCATTAATATCAGGTGGTTTCCTGACAAGTGCTGAAATTTTGAACAGAGGAATAGATAAACTTATACAGGTCCCAGGTATAGGAGAAAAAAAGGCAGAAAAAATATTTAAGTTAGTTCAAAAATTAATAGAAGATCAAAAAAGTAAAGAAAAAGAAATAGTAGAAGAATGAAAAGAGTACACGAAGTTGCAAATGAATTAGGCCTGTCATCTAAAGCCTTAATTGGACTTTTGAAAGAGTTGGGATTTAAAGTTAATAGCCCTATGAGTAGAATCCCCTTAACTATGATTAAAGCAGCCGAAAAGAAATTTACTCAAAGTAAAGAAGCCGTAAAACTTAAAGACCAGGAAAGAAAGAAATTAAGAGCTAAAGCTCGTGGTTTCGTGCCAGGAGCATATAAATCTCGGAAATTGCGAGAAACGGAAATGACTAAAAAAAGACTTCGTAAGACAATGACAAAAATCGAAATGGGTAAACGAACCAAAAAGTATCAGGCAGAAGAGATAGAGGAGAAAAAAGAGATAGAAAAAGAGGAAAAGATAAAAATTGGTGAATATGTTTCCGTAAAAGAATTGGCTGGACTGTTGTCAGTAGACCCAATAGATTTAATTTCAAAATGCTTGAAACTTGGATTAATGGTGACTGTGAATCAACGGCTTGATGCAGATACTGTATCAACTATTATGGCTGAATATGGAAAAGAAGCTGAACTAATTCCTTCTTATGTTGAAGAAGAAGAGAAAATTGCAGGAAAACTTGAACCTCGTTCATCGGTAGTAACACTTATGGGACATGTAGACCACGGAAAAACAGCTCTCCTTGATTATATAAGACATACAAATGTAATCCAAACAGAAAGTGGCGGAATAACCCAACATATCGGAGCTTATAGAGTTAAATTTTCCGCTAAAGGTGGAAAAGATAGGTATATAACATTTATTGATACTCCCGGACATAAGGCATTCACAGCAATGAGAGCAAGAGGAGCCCGAATAACAGATATAGTAGTGTTGGTAATAGCCGCTGATGACGGTATGATGCCACAAACAATTGAGGCACTGAATCACGCACGAGACGCAGGAGTGTCCATAATAGTGGCAATTAATAAGATAGACCTCCCAAATGTTGACCCAGAAAAAATTGAAAAACAATTGCTTGAACATAATTTAGTTACAGAAAAACATGGCGGCGATACACTTTGTTGTCAAGTATCAGCTAAAACGGGTAAGGGAATAAATGATTTGTTAGAAACTATATTGATGCAAGCAGAACTGTTGGAATTGAAATCAAGATTTGAAGGTGAAGCACGAGGAACAATTATTGAGTCAAAATTAGATAAAAGAAAAGGAATCGTGGCAACAGTGATAATATCAGATGGAATATTAAGTCAAGGGGATTCATTTGTGGCTGGGGAAGTAAGTGGTAAGGTAAGAGCAATGTATGATGAATGGGAAAAACATAAGGCAAAAGCTTATCCATCAGAACCTGTCCAAATCGTGGGATTTGATGCAGTTTCTCAAGTCGGAGATACTTTGAAAGTAGTTAAAGAAAGTAAATTCGCACGAGAGCTTTCAAAAGAACGAAAAGAATTAGCAAAAACAGGACTCATAAAAGGAAAAAAGCCAGTAACCGCAGAAACACTCCAAAAAGAACTTGAGGCTGGCGAAATTACAGAACTTAAGTTAATTATAAAAGGAGATGCCGCAGGCTCTGTTGAAGCCCTGTCTGACTCAGTAGAACATTTGACCGAAGAAAAAATAAAAGTGAATATAATTCATAAAGGAATAGGTGAAATAAATGAATCTGATATCCTGCTTGCTATTGCAGGTAGAGCAATAATTATAGGGTATAATGTTAAAAGAAATTTAGAAGCTGAAAAGATTGCTAAAGAAAAAAAAGTTGAGATTAGAACCTATAATATTATTTATGAAGCAATTGACGATATTAAACTTGCTCTTAAAGGATTGCTCCCTCCAAAATTTGAAGAATATGAAATCGGTAAAGCTGAAGTTAAACAAATATTTAAAATAAGTAATGTCGGATTTATAACTGGCTGTTATGTGACAGAAGGAAAAATAATAAGAGACGAAAAAGTAAGAGTTAAAAGAGAGGAAGCTATAGTTTATGAGGGTGAAATTAAAAGTTTGAAAAGAATTAAAGAAGATGTGAAAGAAGTTAAGGCAGGTTACGAGTGTGGCGTCGGATTCGAAGAGCCTGTTAAACTTAAACCCGGAGATGTAATTGAAGCCTACGGAATAAAGGAAATGTAGGAGCAGGTTTTACCTGCGAAAACTTTTTCGTTTCCTGTCATTCTGACCCTGAACGAAGTGAAGGGGAAGAATCTCAATGTAGCCGAAGGCTTTAGCCTTCGCTAATTACTTTCAGTGGTTAAATATTTGAATTTTGATTTGTCATTTTGATGTTTGATTTCTAATTTTTGATTTTAATATGTTACTTTTAAGTCTTGGACTTGGGCTTTTTGCTCCAACCGGAGGCTTAGCTAATATATATCCTGTTGGAAAATCTGTTAAAATAGTTTGTGAATCTTGTTATGTGCCCTTGTGGATTGGGGCAGAAACACTTGCTTTTGATAAAAATGAACTGCATTTAAATGTTTCTAAAATTACAATAGGAACAAAAGTTAAAATGCATAAAATGCACATCGGATTTGGTGTGGGTGGCTATTATTTAAAAGAAAAATTAAATACTGGCTCCGAAGATGAATTTGGTGTGGGGTCTTGCTTTGCTTTTTACTTCCCGTTCCTTGTGAGTGAAAAAGTGAACCTGACTCCAGAAATTTCTTATTCTACAGTCCCAAAAGGTATCTCTTTAAACCTGAATATAGAAGTGAAATTATGAACAAAAGAAATAGACTTAAGACTGAAGACTATAGACTACAGACTACACAGTCTCTTGTCTTTGGTCTACGGTCTAATGTCTGGACTTGTGTTTGTCTGGGGTTACTACTAACCCTCTCTGGTTGTAAACAAAGTCCGCTCCTTTATCGTATGGCCGCTGATTATTTCCCGCTTGAACCGGATAATGAATGGATTTATTTAGAAAATAAAAAAGATACTCTTATACTTAAAGTGATTAAAAACGAAGTAATTGGACAAAGAGACAGTTGCTGGCTCCTTGAACGAAATGTTGTCCCTGAATATTGGTATAAAAGTGATGATAGACTCGATAAGTTTTACTCTAAAACTATTGTTATAAATGGTGAAACTGAGGAAATTGCGGCTTTCTGGCTCCCCTATCTTAAACTCCCGCTTATCATTGGTAACTCATGGAACCAAATATTTGAAAAAGAAAGCTATATATTGGGAGATACTGTAAAAATAGAAGTGCAAATCGAGGGAGAGGTTGTTGATTTAGAAAATGAAAATTATAAGATTAGAATTAAACTAATAGAAAACCTAAATTGCGGGAATTTTGGCACCGCTTCTTCTGATACTACACTTTATGACCAATGGTATAAACCAAATGTCGGTATGATAAAACAAATATTAAATAAAACAATTGAAACTACCCTCTTATCTTACAAACTCCATTAACCTTTTTGGAATGCAAAACTTGTCCCAAATTTATTTCGGGAAACGGTGTTTTTGCAACTTATTTTATTCCGTATAATCCGTGGTTCCTTTTTTCTGTATTTCTCTGTGTTTTCGTCTATTTAATTTTTGATATTTAATATTGCTTTACTAATTAACTTGTTATTTCTCCGTATCTTTCTGTGGCTATTTTTTAAAGTTACCTGGCTTTCAGAACTTCAATCTCTGATTTCAGAGTCTCAATCTCAACCTGCTGCTCCTTTACTGCTTCTACTAATACTGATACTAACCTCGCATAATCAATGGACTTGGCATCTTCTCCATTCTCCTCATAAGCAACAACCTCAGGAATAACTTCGCCCACCTCTTCTGCTATCATACCCATATCATGCTTCCCATTCTCCTTCCAATCAAAATATACACCCCGGAGTTGCTTCACTTTCTCCAACGCTCCCGGAATCGGCTCTATATTTGTCTTCCAGCGCCTTGATGAATAAACTGTCCACCCATCAGCAATCGGGTCAGTCGTAGAAGTTTGCTTCACAGTCAGAATGTTGCCAGGACTCGCCATCCCAATACCAACTTTAATCTCATGCACTGAGTTATGGAATATGACTGCATTAGGAGTAGAAGTTGTAAAATCACGCCCAAATGCAAAAGTGTAATCAGCCGCATCGGTCACCCTTACATCCTTTCCTGCAGCAAATGAATAGTCCCCAGCAACTGTATCAGCCCTTCCACCACCCACAGTCGCACACTCACCGCTGGCAGTGTTGTAAGTTCCGCCACTCACAGTCGCATACCAGTTGCTGGCAGTGTTGTAAGCTCCGCCACCCACAGTCGCATGAGTTCCACTGGCGATGTTGCTATATCCGCCACTCACTGTCGCATAGTTGTTACTGGCGGTGTTTTCATATCCACCACCCACAGTCGCATGCCCTCTATTGGCAGTGTTGTTCCATCCACCACTCACAGTCGCATGAGTTTCGCTGGCAGTGTTGGAATCTCCACCAGCCACAGTTGCATACAAGTGGCTGGCAGTGTTGTTTTTCCCACCACCCACTGTCGCATGATTATGGCTGGCGATGTTGCTCTCTCCACCAGCCACAGTTGCATTGGTGGCGCCGGCTTCATTGTTATAGCCACCAGCCACAGTTGCATACCAGCTACTGGCAGTGTTGTTTTTCCCACCACCCACTGTCGTGTGGTTGCTACTGGCATTGTTGCTCTGTCCACCACCCACTGTCGCATAGTAGTTGCTGGCAGTGTTGTTCCATCCGCCTGATGCGGTCGCAAACTGCCCGCTGGCAGTGTTGTCATATCCACCACCCACGGTCGCACGGTCGCCGCTGGCAGTGTTGGTATATCCACCACCCACAGTCGCCCAGTTGTTGCTGGCAGTGTTGTTCTCTCCGCCACTCACAGTCGCATAGTCGCCGCTTGCAGTATCTGCATAGCCACCTCCCACAGTCGTATAGTTGCTACTGGCAGTGTTTTGATATCCACCACCCACAGTCGCCTCGTTGCCGCTGGCGGTGTTGTAATCTCCGCCCGATATAGTTGCACGGCTGCCACTGACTGTGTTAACATATCCACCACCCACAGTGGCAGCAAAACCGCTGGCAGTGTTGATATATCCACCGCTCACTGTCGCATACGGATGACTGGCAGTGTTATTACCTCCGCCGCCCACAGTCGCATAATTGTTGCTGGTAGTGTTGCTCTGTCCGCCGCCCACAGTCGCATAGGCGCTGTCGGCGGTGTTGGTGTGTCCACCACTCACAACCCCAGCATAGCCGCTGGCTGTGTTGCTATAGCCACCACCCACTGTTGCCTCCTGGATAGTGACTTTGTTGTAATCTCCACCACTTATTGTTGCATAAGCACCACTGGCAGTGTTGTTGATTCCGCCACCCACTGTGGCACTGAGACCGCTGGCTGTGTTGCGCCATCCACCACTTACAGTGCAATAACTGAGATTTTGACCAGAAGCGCCTGTTGTACAGGAAGAACCAAAGTCTACATGGGTATTGGCATTACTGCCATAAAGTACATTAGATTGACGCATTGCCAGCCCATAATTCCCAGCAGGATAAAGAACATTGCCACTTATAGTCCAATCATTATCAGCACTACCACCTGAAATTGCATAAGTGGCTGTATCAGCTTTGTTTGCTTGTGCTACTTCTCCATCTACATTCGCACCTAATATGTAATAGGCAATACCCGAGACAGTAGCATATGGATATTCAGCCCCCCACGCATTGTTATTCCATTTCCATGCATTAACTGATACTCCTGCTGAATCCACATACTGCACATCGGCAGCAAGTGAATAACCAGCAGTGTCCGCATAAGTGGCTTTGTAGCTCCTACCCACACTCACGAGCTTTTGCCGCGGACTGAGGAGCTCACCTCCTACTATAAGTTCTAAATAAAGATTGGTAAAATCCCGAAATACTGAGTCAGGAATCGCATTGACCTCGCCAAGAATGACATTGAATATGCCACCATCCACAGAGACATTTTCCTGTGTCTCACCCCATAACAAATTACCACCTGTTTCCGTATTCCATATCTTAAATTCCATATCATATTCTCCACTAATTGCAGTATCTTCAGCCGCATCTGTCAAGAAACCCTGAAAATTCACCTCACGAGGTATCTCTGCCTTCTCCTGAGACTTAACCTTTGCAACTCTTCTCTCCTGGAGCCTGAGCCCATACCCAGCTCCAAAACTCTGGACGCAAATAAACGTCCCCAAAACTGCTACTAAATACTTTCCGCCAAAGGCGGATGTGCTTCTGGTACAAAACATATTACACCTCCCTTAACCACAGAAAAATAGAGAACAGAAGACAGAAAACAGAGGACGGTCCGCCTAAGGCGGATTCTGACCTCTGACTTCTGATCTCTGGCTTCATTTGACTAATACCAATTTCCTTGTCCCTATACTCTTTCCATCAACTACAAGACGATAAAAATAAACACCCGCAGGCATAGATTTACCATCCCTATCCCTGCTATCCCATTTGGCAATATATTTACCTCGTAACATTCGCCCATTCACCAAAGTCCGAACTACCCTGCCAGCCACATCATAGACCTTGAGTGATACATTTGAGGCACGAGCCAATGAGTAAGGTATTTTAACCCCCCTCATTGAAGGATTAGGTCTATTTTGGAAAAGGCAAGTCACAAGTGGCGGTGCCCGCTGTTCCATTACCCCAACTTTAATGCCTGCCTGATGAGCCAGGAAGCCTAATCTTGCCTTGTAATTATCTCCCACTGCCTCACCAATTGCAGTAGGTTGCCCTACGGCTGTCCATACTTCATAAGCCGCAGAACTAACTTTACCTCCTCCCATATTTAGGATACAGGTTTTAATTGAGTACCCTTTGCTACTCATAACTCCTGTCCCAAGAGGGAGAAGCAATAAAATAAAGTAACACATAATCCCTCCTTTTCCAATGTTCTTTCCCCGCCTGTCCCGATTCAATCGGGAATTTATCGGGGATTTAGAACATTGAGAATCCCGTACTTAATTATGTGCGGGACACTTCATATTATTTTATTATTCAAATTTTATCCTAAATCACTCACTTGTCAAGTTTTTTCATAGAGTTTACCTATCTTTTTTAATCTCTTATGAGCCAAAGGCTCATCCCTGCCCGACGGACGGCAGGCGGGCGCCTCTGGCGGAAAATCCCTGTTAATTTTATTTCCTATTTTGTAGAACACATCAACCAATTAACTAATTCACTAATTAACTTGTTATTTCTCTGTGTCTTTCTGTATCTTGTTTTCTATCTCTTTGATTCTCTTCCAATCCTTGTTATATTCTGTTGTTTCCCTGCCCCGTTAGATGTTTATTATCTAACGGGGTGGATGTGATTCTGTGGCTATTTTTTCGTGTGAATTCGTGGTCAGAAATATTTGTGTCTATCTGCGTTAATCAGCGTCTAATTTATTCTTTTTTATTTATTCTTTTTTCTGTGCCTTTCTATGGCTCCTTCCCTCTCCGCATCTTTGAATTTTGACGTGTAATTTTGCTATTTGATTTTTGATATTTAATATTTCTCTTTGTGCATTCTGTGGCTTTATTTCTAAATATCCTCTCTTTAACTTATAATAGAACCAGAAGAAATATCTTTATCAGGGGTGAGAAGAACTATTTTGTCTCCTTCAGTAGCCGCAAGAAGCATTCCCTCTGAAAGTTCTCCCTTTACAATACGAGGTTCAAGATTTGTTAAAACTACTATCTTTTTACCTATGAGTTCCCGAGGTGAATAATAAGCTCCTATGCCAGCTACAATTTGCCTCTCTTCTTTACCTATTACAATTTTAAGTTTTAAAAGCTTGTTAGCACCTTTAATATTTATTACTTCTTTGATTTCAGCTATTTTTATATCTAATTTCTTAAAATCGTCAAAAGATACTTTAACCACAGAATAGGGGCGTATTGCGGCTCGACTGAGCTCGCCGAAGTCAATACGCCCGTCCAGATGAGTTTTTATTCTTGGGAATAGCATCTCTTGTGGGTTTATTTCTGTCCCGGAAGTTAAACCTCCCCAATCAAGAGAGTTGAAAGAACCCCTCTTTTTAATGTCTATATTAAAATTTTTAAGGGCAATGGTAGATTTATTTGGTATTATAGGATGAAGGAGTATAGAGACAAATCTCAAAGCCTCACTTACAGCATATAAAACACCCTCTAATTCTTTCTTTTTATTCTCCTTGTTTAATTTCCACGGGGCAGTTTCCTCAATGAACCTGTTTGTCCTCCTTACAAGACTCATTACCTCTTCTATTGCCTCATTTAACCTCATTTCCTTTACCAATTCCTTGACAATTCTTGGAACCTTAATTACTTCTTTTCTCAGTTGATTGGTCTTCTGGTTTGTATGCTCACAAGGAATCTTTCCTCCCGAAAAATCTTTAATCATCTTGACTGTCCTTGATACTAAATTCCCATAGTCATTAACAAGCTCACTATTTATCCGATTTACAAATATGTTATGACTAAAGGTGGCATCCTGCCCTAAAGACATCTCTCTCATAAGAAAATACCTAAATGCATCTTCACCAAATTTCTCTATATATATGATAGGGTCAATTACATTTCCCTTTGATTTGCTCATCTTGCCTTCACCAGACATCCACCAGCCGTGTGCAAATATTGTTCTTGGAAGTTCTATGCCAATCGCCATGAGCCAAGAAGGCCAATATACACAATGAGTCGTAAGAATATCCTTCCCAATAAAATGGTAATCTGCTGGCCAAATCTCATTAAACTTCTTATTGTTATAAATATATCCCGGAGCACTTATGTAATTCGTAAGAGCATCCATCCATACATAACAGGTGTAGTCCTCGTCAAAGGGAAGTGGAATTCCCCAGGAGAGTCTGGATTTTGGGCGTGAAATACAGAGGTCATTGAGAGGCTTTTTTAGGAACTCCGTTATTTCATTCTTCCGGAACTCTGGTTTGATAAATCCTGGATTCTCCTTAATATGTTTTAAGAGTCTCTCCTGATACCTGCTCATCTTAAAGAAATAGTTTGATTCTTTAATCTTATATACTGTCTTGTTACAGGACGGACACCTTCCTTCTATAAGGTCTTTATTTGTCCAGAACCTTTCACATGGCGTGCAATACCATCCTGTGTAAGTCGACTTGTAAATATCACCTTTCTCATATAGCTTCTTCAATATCTCTTTGACGACTAACTCGTGCCTCTCCTCTGTGGTCCTGATAAAGTCATCGTATTCTATATTAAGCTTCTTCCACAAAGCTTTGAATTTTAAAACATATTTATTACAGTGCTTTATGGGTGAACTTCCGCTTTCCCGTGCAGAGGATGCTATTTTCTCCCCGTGCTCATCTGTCCCCGTTAGGAAAAATACCTCTTCCCCAAAAGCCCTGTGATACCTTGCAATTACATCTGATAGTACCGTTGTATAAGCATGACCAATATGTGGAATGTCATTTACATAATATAGAGGCGTTGTTATGTAGAAAACCTTCTTCATTTTGTCTCCTCTGATGGTTTTGAAATGATTTTATTAAGTTCAATCTTTTCTTTCTTGGCATCTGGATACTGAACAGTTACTAAATCTTTTAAAAACTCTACCCCAGTTACTACTGCTTCCCCTTTTTCAGTTTTTACTTGGTCTCCAAGCTTCGGAAACCTTTTCTCGGCTTCTTTGTAAAAGTCCATCTCGTAAGCAAGACAACACATTAATCTTCCACAAACTCCAGTGAGTTTAGAGGCTCCGCAGGCAAGCTTCTGAGCTTTTATAAAATTGATAGTTACTGGTTCAAATTCAGTAAGAAAAGTTTTACAGCATAAAGGCCTTCCGCAAACTCCGTAAGAGTTAAAATTTCTGGCATCATCCCTAACACCAATTTGATGAAGTTCCATCCTCCCATGATATACTTTAACAAGCTCGTTTATTAGAGATTTGAGGTCAGGTCTCTTTTCTGCAATAAAATTAACTCTTGTCAAATTTCTGTCAAATTGTATATGAACATTGGTTACTTTTATTGGAATGTCAAGCTCTTTTACTTTATCTTTGCAAAGATTGTAAAGTTTTAGTTCATCTTCTTTGACCTTTTTGTAATTTGTAATGTCTTCTGGACTGGCTTTTCGGCTTATTACCATACTTACTTTACCTGATTTTAAAAGCTTGATTACCTTGGCAATTTCTTCCCCGCCTTGACTCGACGAGGCAGGTCCTTCCCCGAGTTTGAAAATGACTAAATCTCCTAATTTAAGGCATAACTCTTGAGGAAAGGCAGAAAATTTCCTCTTCCATTCTCCAAATTCTATTTCGCAAATCATGGTAACTCCTTTGAAAGATAATAAAGTGCAAACTTCTTATGAACATTTTGTTTCAGAGCATGAGATACTTCTTCGCATAAGATTATTGCTTTTAATATCTCTTCGGTTGAGTAAGACTCTTTGAAATTGAAGTCCGTGTTTTTTACTGCTCTTAAAACTCCAGAATCTTTGTAAAGTAAATCCATATATAGACTTTGAATGAAAAGCAGAATGTTTATTCCATCAAATAATTCAAGACCTCTCACTTTTCGCATCCTTTCAAGTGAAGAAGAATTTAGAAAGTTAAATACTTTTGTTCGCAGTTTGTTTTCTTCAGGTTTTAGTAAATCTAAAGCACGGACAATGCTCCCGTTGGCAAGACGAGAGCATAATTTTAAAACTTCAGTTCCACCTTCAGGAACGATGGATTCAGCAGATTTGTAGCCGAAGGCTTTAGCCTTCGCAATACTGTTTATAAAGCCTTCAATTTCTTGACTTTTGAGTTTTCTAAACCTTATTTCTTGACATCTTGATACAATTGTGGGAAGAAGAATATGCTTTTTTGAAGCGGTGAGAATAAAAATAGTGTGGGGGGGAGGTTCTTCTAAAATTTTTAAAAATGCATTGCTTGCCTCTATACCAAGCTTATCAGCTTCCCTTATCACTGTTACCCTGTATTTAAGCCAGCACGACCGATAAGAGCTTCTCTCCTTAATAGCTCTTATTTGGTCAATGCCTATATTTCCTTTTTCATTCGGAATTATAATTTCAAAATCAGGATTCCTTTGATTATCTATGTCTCTGCAAGTTGTGCAAATGTCACAGGAATCGTATTTGGATTCTTCGCAATTTAATGCTTGGGCAAAAGTCTTGGCTGTCAGAGTTTTGCCTACCCCGTTTGGTCCATAAAAAAGATAGGCATTGGCAATCCTTTGACTCTTGAGCGCTGATATGAGAATCTTTTTAGGTATCTCTTGCCCTATAATGTTATTAAATGACATCTTTTTATTCCAGTAAATCTAAAGGATTAATTGCCTTTCCTTCTTTTCTGAGCTCAAAATGTAAACACGGCTCCTTTATTGAGCCTGTGGTTCCGACTTTGCCTATCACTTCTCCCTTTTTGACTTTGTCGCCCTTTATTACTAAAATCTCTGAAAGATTGGCATATAAAGTATGAAACCCATTGCGGTGGTCAAGTAAAATGATTTCTCCATACCCTAAAAATGTTCCCTCGTAAGCGACTTCACCATTACTTACTGCTATTACAGGTGTCCCATAGTTTGCCCTTATGTCAATTCCATTGTTTATGAGCTTTGTGCCAAGTTCAGGGTCCACTATGGTGCCAAACTTGCCTACTACTTTTCCACGAACAGGCCATATTATAGCCTTAAATTTGAGCACAGGATACTTTTTTAATTGAGCAATGAGCTTCTCTAAACGAGAACGAGTTTTCTCAAGTTCTGATATTAACGCAGATTTCTTTGATTTCTCTTTTCGTACCTCTTTGAGAATTGATGCTTTTTGAGTTCTTTTTTGTAAAATCTTGTTTTTTTCCTTTTCTTGTTTCTTCTTTATTTCTGAAAGCTCGGAGAGTTTTGCCCTCTTCTTTTCCTCTCTGGTAAAAAAAGAAGCCTTTAATTCTTTGAACTCGTTACATTGTTGAATATCTCTTTTGAGAACTTCTTGTATGTAAAAATCAATCTGCCCTGAACTATAGGAAATTCTGGGCATAACATCGGAGAGTTTGTATTGATATATAAGAAAAAGACGGTTTTTAATAAAATCTCTTTGTGTTTTGAGTTGAGTATTTATTTCTTCACCACCGGCTTTTAAGATAGCAATTGATTTCTTGAGTTTTCTTTCTTGAACTCGTAAGCTTTTAATTTTCTTTTTTGATGCCAAAATTTGAGAATCTATCTCGCTCAACTCTCCTAAGATGCCTTTCTCTTTTTGCTTAAGCTTTTTGGTCTCCTTTTTTGCAGTCTTGAGGTCCTTCGTTACTTTATGTAATTTTTCCTTGTAATCCTCAGCTAAGAGTAAAAATGGAATAATTAATAAAATAAAAATTAAATATACCCTTCTCTTCATACCAAGAATATACATCATTCCTTTTTATATGTCAAGAAAAAGTTGCTAATGTCCCGCACATAATCCGCCTGAGGCGGAATGTGCGGGATAGCTTCTGCCTTCTGACCTCTGACTTCTGATTTCTGTATTTTGCCCTTTCTGTGTAATCAGTGGCTATTTTTTTCTTGACATTTGTATTAAAATAGGATACTTTATTTCTTAGGAGGTGTAATATGAAAAATGTAGCTATAATTGCCTTTGTTATAGGTATTATCTTTATGGTCCTCTCTGTAATACTAAGTCTCGCAGGTGTCAGGATAAGGGGTATTTCAAATATAAACTTTACTCATTTTGCAATTTTTTGGGTGTTGGTTTGTATAGCAAGCTTTCTTAATACTCTTTGTCAAGAATTGAGCCAGAAAAAGGAATAAGTTAGGCAGTTATAAAATTAACCCCGTAAGGAACTAAAAGCCTTACGGGGTTATGTAATAATAGATTTGCTCTCCTATGGTGTCTTACTATCCACTTGAATATTTTAAGTTCCCCTTAAAAACTTATTGACAAACCATTACTTGAGTAGTATACTACCTGAAAATGTGGCATATATCAGTTGAGGCTCAATTTTCAGCAGCTCATCAGTTAAAAGGATACCCTGGAAAATGTGAAAGACTTCATGGACATAACTTTAAAGTAAAAATCACAGTTGAATCAAAAAAACTTAAACCTCTTGGATTTGTAATTGATTTTAAAGAATTAAAGAAAATACTCGGAAAGGTAATAGAAAGATTTGACCATAGAAATTTAAATGAATTGCCCGAGTTTAAAACTATTAATCCTACAGCAGAAAATATTGCACGAGTTATATATCAAAGTTTAAAACCTGAAATCAATCCGTTAGCTAACGGAAAATTAAGAGAAGTCCAGGTCTGGGAATCAGATACTAACTCAGTAACTTATTATGAAAGTGAATGAAATATTTAAATCAATTCAAGGTGAATCAACTTTTCAAGGGTTACCTTGTGCCTTTATTAGATTAACAGGATGCAACCTTAGATGTTCTTATTGCGATACAAAATACGCATACGAAAAAGGAAATGAAATGAAAGTAGACGAAATTGTGCAAGAGGTTAATAAATATGATTGTAAATTGATAGAAATTACAGGTGGCGAACCTTTATTACAGCCCGAAGTCTATGATTTAAGCCATAAGCTATTATCTCTGGGTTATAAGATATTAATTGATACAAATGGCTCACTTCCTATAAATAGGATTGATTCTCAAATAATAAGAATAATAGATATAAAATGCCCAGGTTCAGGGATGTCAGATAAAGTATGTTGGGCTAATCTTGATAATATAAGACCAAAAGATGAGATTAAATTTGTTTTATCGGATAAAAAAGATTACGAATGGGCAAAAAATATTATCAAAAGTTATAAACTTGTAGGGGCGTATTGCAATACGCCCCTGTTATTCACACCAGTCTGGAATAAAATTAAACCCAAACAATTAGCTGAATGGATACTAAAAGATAACTTAAAAGTTAAATTACAAGTCCAGCTTCATAAATATATAAGTGTGCACTGATGAAAGATTTAGCTGTCATCCTTGTATCAGGTGGTATTGATAGCTGCGTGACAGCCGCTATAGCAAATAGAGATTATGAACTTGCCTTTTTGCATATAAATTATGGTCAAAAAACAGAGAAACGGGAACTTAAAGCATTTAATTCTCTTGTAGATTTTTATAAAGTAAAATATAAACTTGTTTGCGACTTTGAACATTTTAAAAAAATTGGAGGCTCAAGTTTAATTGACTCAAAAATGCAAGCATCGCATCGGACAACAACTTATGTTCCATTCAGGAATGCTAATTTTCTTGCTGTTGCAGTTTCTTGGGCTGAAGTAATCGGTGCACCTAAAATATTTATTGGAGCAGTTGAAGAAGATGCCCCTGAATATCCAGATTGCAGAAAAGAGTTTTATGAAAGATTTAATGAAATTATTGAAACTGGAACTAATACAACTACTCATATAGAGGTTATAACTCCTGTAATTTCAATGCAAAAATATGAAATTGTAAAGCTTGGTTTAAAACTTAATGCCCCTCTTAATTTAACCTGGTCATGTTATGAAAATAATTCTCAAGCTTGTGGGAAATGTGATTCCTGCATTCGGAGATTTAAAGCTTTTAAACTCGCAGGAATTAGAGACCCAATCATTTCAAAAAATGAAACTACAGAATAAAAAAGTGGGAAAAATAGAAGAGCTGATGAGCCGTCGAAGGCAAATAAACAATGCCATTTTAAAATGCTAATTGGTAATTGCTAATTTTAAACTGATTTTATAGTATGCGTGATATACAAAACGAAATTGATAAAAGGCATCTTGAAATAGATAAAGTAGGAATAAAGAACCTTAAATATCCTATAAAAGTTTTTGATAAAAGAATGGCAGAACAGCATACTGTTGCAAATATTAATATGTATGTTTCACTCCCTCACCACTTCCGCGGAACCCATATGAGTAGATTTATTGAAATACTTAATAAATACAGAAATGAAATTGCTATGAAAAATATGAAAGCTATTCTAAAAGAAACAATGAAAAAATTTGATGCCCAATCAGCACATATGGAGATAGAATTCCCTTATTTTATTGAAAAAGAAGCCCCAGTTTCAAAAGTCAAAAGTCTTATGGAATATGAATGTAAATTTACATCCTCCCTCTCAAAACAAGATGGGTTTCATTTTAAACTTGGAGTCGCTGTTCCAATAGCTACACTTTGCCCTTGCTCAAAAGAACTTGTGAAAAAAGGAGCGCATAATCAAAGAGGAAAAATAATTGTATTTATTAGATTTCATGGATTCTTTTGGATTGAAGACCTGGTAGCTCTTATTGAAAAATGTGCTTCATCTTCTCTTTATACCTTGTTAAAAAGAGAAGATGAAAAGTATGTAACTCAATATGCGTATAACCATCCTGTATTTGTTGAGGATGTTGTGCGTAATGTGGCTGAAAAATTGAATAGAGAAAAAGATGTAATTTGGTATTCAGTTGAAACAGAAAGTTACGAAAGTATCCATAACCACGATGCCTATGCATTTATTGAAAAAAAATAATGCCTGCTAATTTACCACCACAGTATTTTGAGGCAGAAGCAAGATATAGATTAACTGCAAACCCTCGTGAAAAAATAGAAATTCTTAGAGAAATGCTTGGTATAATGCCACATCATAAAGGAACTGATAAATTGCAAGCAGACCTTAGAGCCAGGATATCTAAATTAAATAAAGAAATGCAAAAAAAACATACTAAAAGAAGACATACCTATCATATAAATAAAGAGGGAGTAGCCCAATTAGTATTACTTGGTTTGGCAAATACAGGAAAATCGCAAATCCTAAAAGCACTTACAAATGCAACTCCTGAAGTTGCATCTTATCCATTTACTACCAATGCTCCTATAATTGGAATGATGGAATTTAAAAATATTCAAATTCAGCTTGTTGATACACCAGCTATTAATCATGACTTTATGCTTAAATGGTTATCAGATATTGTAAGACCAGCTGATATACTTTTGTTTGTAGTAGATTTAAGTAGGACAGGCTTCCAGCCTGTTAGCAATTATGCAGTAAGACAGGCTTCCAGCCTGTCAACAATCACAGAAAGATTAGAAAAGATAAAAATTATAATAGAAACCTTTATACCCCCAGAACCATCAATTGAGTATGTTTTTAAAAAAGCAATTATTATTGGAAATAAAATTGATTTACCTCATGTAAATGAAAATTTTGACAAATTAAAAAATAAATATCCCAATATTCCAATTATAGCTATTTCCGCAGAAAGAAAAACAGGGTTGCAAGAGTTAAAAAATAAAATCTACCAATCCTTAAATATTATCAGGGTATATACTAAAGCACCTGGTGAGAAACCAGATATGAATGAACCAATTGTTTTGCCAAAGGGAAGTAGAGTTATTGATGCCGCAAGGGATATTCATAAAGATTTTGTCGGTGAATTAAAATATGCTAGACTTTGGGGGTCAAATAAATTTGATGGTCAGATGGTAGAAAGAGATTATATACTTAAAGAAGGAGATGTAATAGAATTCCATCTATGAAAGAATTTAAACATTATTTACCTACTCAAATAATATTTGGGAAAGGTAAACTTAAGGACCTGTCAAATTTTTTACCCCCTAATATAGAAAGAATTCTAATAGTAACAGGAAAACATTCTTCCAAGAAGAATGGTTCCTTAGATTTTCTTAAAACTTCTTTTAAGAAATTAAATAAATCAACTTTTATATTTGATAAAGTAGAACAAAATCCAAGTATTCAAACTATAAATAAAGGAGCTGGGTTTGCAAGAGAAAAATCCCCTGACCTTGTTATCGGACTTGGAGGAGGAAGTGTAATAGATGCCACAAAATGCATTGCCTTACTTGCAAAAAATGACGGCAAAATGGAAGACTATATAAAAGGGGAAAAATCTTTAAATTCTCCTCTTCCTATTGTTGCAATTCCTACTACTGCTGGAACTGGGTCTGAAGTTACTCAATATGCAGTGCTTATATGCTCAAATACTAAAAGGGCATATTCAAATCCAAAAATATTTCCAACAATTGCTCTCCTTGACCCTGAACTTACAATCTCAATGCCTGAAGAAATTACTATAAATACAGGTATAGATGCATTAACACATGCTATTGAAGGATATCTCTCAAAAGAGGCAACTCCAATTTCTACTCTTTTAGCCATAAGAGCTATTAAGATAATAAAAGAATGGCTGCCAAGAGTTGCTTTAAATGGTGAAGATATAGAAGCAAGAACTCAAATGCTTTACGCATCTATGCTCGCCGGACTTGTAATAGCCCAGACAAAAACAATAATTTTGCACGCACTTGGATACCCGCTTACTACACTTTATAATATACCACATGGCAGAGCAAATGGAATATTACTGCCTTATGTCCTTGAGTTTTTGAATGATACACAAAGAACCAAAATCTCTAAGATTATTGAAATATTTAGTGGTAAAGATTTAGATGTTATTAACAAATTTGTAAATGATTTAGGCATATCAACATCTATGAAAGATTATGGAATAACATCAAATGATATACCCAACTTTGTCCAAGACGCCTGGGGCAGAAGAAATTTAAAAGTAACCTTAAAGAAAGTAACTAAAGAAGACATAGCAAATATTTATAATCAAGCATTGTGAAAAAGCCACAGATTGCACAGATTTATTTCAGGATTACACAGAGCCTTTCTTTTCCGTGTAATTCCGTGTCTATATCTGTGTTTATCAGTGGCTTAGAGGGGGTGTAAAAATGGGTAAAGAAATATTGATTAAAGATGGGGTAAAATATATACTAAAGCGTCCTGAACCAGAACCAACGAAATTTGAGCCAATGATTAAAAACTATGTAAAGGATATCTTTGGACCTGCTTGTATATATTTTGCCAAGCGTGGAATGGAATCTCTTGCTGGCAATCGCTCAATTCCTGATGGTTTTGTGGTTGACTTTAAAAATAAGGAATGGTATATAGTAGAATTAAAATTGCTTGGAGATGATGCAATAAGACGCATAGCTGGTCAGATAGTTAACTACAAAAATGCCGTTAGAAATCCTAAGACCCAGAAAGAGATACGGACTGCTATTCGTAAAGAAATAGGTAATCTCGATTATAAAGAGAAGGCAGAAGTTAATTACTATTGTAAGGATATTCCAACATTCTTAGAATTAATCTATGATGAACCTCCAGAAATTGTAGTCATAATTGATAATATGACTGGCGAAGATGGCAAGAGAATGGAGGAATCCATTCATGGGGCAGATGAGAATGCAAAAATTGTTGAATTCAAGACTTTTGTGAGAAAAGGAACTGAAAATGTCTATGTACATCTGTTTGAACCCTTATTTGAGTCTGTAGTCAAAAAAGGAATACCTGAAAACCTAAAAGAAAAAGGGAAAAAGGAAAAGATGACTTCTCAAAAGGAATATCTCATTCCTATTTTAGAAGCTTTAATTAAAATGGGAGGAAGTGGAAAGGTCAAGGATATTAAAGAACAGGTCAAAAACAAAATGAGAGATAGACTAACTCCTGCAGACTGTGAAAAACTCCCTTCAGGTCCTATAAGGTGGAGTTCTGCTATAGGATGGGAGAGATTTGCGATGATAGGAAAAGGTTTGTTAAAGAAAAATTCTCCTGAAGGGATATGGGAGATTACAGATAAAGGAAGAAATTATTATTCCAACAAGAAATGATAAGACTCGACTCTGAAAAACAAAGGAAGTCAATTCGGTTAAAGGAATATGATTATTCGCAATCCGGTGCGTATTTTGTAACAATTTGCACATATAATCAGGAAATGTATTTTGAACAATATCCAGAATTGAAAGCCATTGTGTTAGGACAATGGCAAAAATTGCCAGACCGGTTTCCTAATATTGAGTTAGACGAGTTTGTAATAATGCCTAACCATATACATGGAATTATTTTTATTGTTGATACAGATTCCAATGTAGGGGCAGGGCTTGCCCCTGCCCTAAATCTCAGTGGGGCAACCGCAAGGGTTGCCCCTACAGTAGGAGAAATTATAGGCTCGTATAAATCAATTTGTATAACGAAATGGTTGAGATACATTAGGCAAAACAATATCAATACATTAGGAAAATTCTGGCAACGAAATTATTACGAACATATTATTCGAAACAAGCATTCATTGAATCGTATCCAAGAATATATTCATTATAATCCGTTAAAATGGGAACTTGATAGGGAAAATCCAGCCCGCATAGGTACAGATGAATTTGATGAATGGTTGTATGGAAAGGGAAAATAACAATGCAATTTAATAAAATAAAAACACAGGTAGGGACGTATTGCAATACGCCTCTACTTAAAATTACCTTTATTTTCCTTGATTTGGAAACTACTGGGCTGCATCCACAGTATGGGGATAGGATATGTGAGATTGGACTCCTGAAAGCCAAGAATGGCAAGATTATAGATTCTTATGAGACTCTAATAAACCCTTGTAGGCCTATTTCTCCAGGAGCTTTTAATGTTAATAAAATTACTGCTAATATGGTTAAGAATGCTCCTTTATTTAGCCAGATTGTAAATGACTTTTTTGATTTCATAAAGGGCTCAGTAATTGTAGCTCATAATGCACCGTTTGATTTAGAGTTTATTGGGTCACATTTGCATAATTTAGGAATTCCTTTTCCTAATAACTTTGTTATTGACACTCTTACATTAGCTCGGGCACATTATAATTTCCCTGGAAATAGTTTAGGGAAAATTGCTTCCTATTTTGGCATAGATACTTATAATCAACATAGAGCACTTGGAGATACAAAAATAACAAAGGAAATCTTTTATGCTTTCCTTAAAAATTTTAAAGATAGAGGAGTTAATACTCTTTACGACCTGTTGGAATTACAAGGAGGGTCATTTGTTTTTCCTACTTATGGTGAAATAATATTACCTCCTGAAGTGGAGGAGTCTGTTAAAAGTAAAAAGAAACTTAAACTCAGATATGTCTCAGCTGAGGGAGAAGAAACTGTCCGAACCATAGAGCCGATTGAGATAATTCCTTATCAAGATTATACATATTTAATAGCAAATTGCTTATTAAGGGGAGAACGGCGTACTTTTAGATTAGATAGAATCCTTGAAATGGAAGTAATAGAATAAAAAGAGGCTATTGAGAAATAAAAAATCACGGAAACATCCCGCATTTTGCGGGATAAACTCCATGAGGGAAACACAGAAATTGTATTTAATTCAAGTAGCCGTCCCGATTTTATCGGGATGTTTAGCGAACCCTAAAGGGTTCGGCTACTTTTCCACCAGAGGTGCCCGCCTGCCGTCCGTCGGGCAGGGATGAGCCTCTGGCTCATTTCTGTGATTCTGTGATAAAATTAGGGTTTTAGAGGAGGTGAAATGAAACTTGTAACACCAGAAGAAATGAAGAAAATAGATGAAAAGGCAATAAAAGGGCTTGGTATCTCAGGAGCTGTGTTGATGGAAAATGCTGGACTTGGACTATTTGAAATAATTCAGGAAGAAGCTGAACAGATAAAAGGCTTGAAAGTTGGCATAATTTGTGGTAAAGGAAATAATGGGGGAGATGGCTTTGTGCTTGCAAGACACTTGTTAAATAATGGTGCAGATATAGGTGTTTTCTTGCTCGGGAAAATTCAGGAAATAAAAGGCGATGCTTGTCTAAATCTTGATATTCTCTTAAAATCAGGTTTTGAGATTAAGGAACTGAAAACTAAAAAAGACATTCTTATGTTTGAACAGGAATGTCTTAAATCTGACTTGCTTGTAGATGCTATATTTGGAACTGGATTTAAGGGTAAAGTAAAAGGAATAGCAGAAAATGTGATAAATATTATGAATAAAATAGATATTCCTGTCCTTGCTATTGATGTTCCGTCTGGACTGAATGCTCAAGATGGCAGTATAGAAGGAGTCTGTATAAAAGCAGATTTTACAGGAACAATGTGCTTGCCAAAAAGTGGATTATTTCTTTATCCAGGGAAAGATTATGCCGGAGATGTGTATGTTATTGATATAGGAGTGCCACCAAAACTATGGGAAAATATCAATTTAGAATTACTTGAAGCCCCGGAATTAATAAATTTACTTCCCGAACGCCCCGGAAATTCTCATAAAGGAACATTTGGAAAAGTGTTTATAGTTGCTGGGTCTCGCGGTATGACAGGAGCAGCCGCTCTTACTTCACTGTCTGCATTGAAGATTGGAGCTGGACTTGTTAGACTTGGTATCCCTGAGTCCCTTAATCCAATCCTTGAGCAAAAAGTCACAGAAGTTATAACTGTGCCATTAGCAGAAACAAAAGATGGAACACTTTCAGTAAATGCACTGAATAAAATAATAAAAGAGATAAAAGAAGCAACGGTGGTTGCAATAGGACCTGGTTTATCAACTCATGTTGAAACCAAAATGTTGGTTCAGAAATTAGTTCCTGAAATCAGTGTTCCGCTTGTAATTGACGCTGATGGAATAAATAACCTAACCTTAGAAACTTTTAAAAAAATTAAAGCTCCTTTAATAATTACTCCACATCCTGGTGAGTTATCAAAACTTATAGGTCTTACAGTGTCTGACATTCAGCATAAAAGAATTGATATAGCATTTCAATTTGCAAAGAAACTTGGAGTCACTTTTATCCTTAAAGGAGCACCAACTATAATAGCCTCAAAAGATATTAAATATCTTAATCCTGTTTATAACTCAGGTCTTGCATCAGCTGGTTCTGGGGATGTATTAACCGGTATAATAGCAGGTCTTTTGGCACAAGGACTTTCTCTAATTGATTCAGCAAGACTTGGTGTCTATATTCACGGTCTTTCAGGAGAAATTGCAGCTGAAAAGTTAACTGAATATTCAACAATAGCAGGTGATATAATGAATGCCATCCCAGAAGCAATTAAGAAACTAAAGAAAAGTGGATTTACGATTATAGAGTAGATTGAAGCCTCTAAATCAATTCAGGGGTAGGTTGAAGCCTTTTATAGAGGGTAGGTTGAAGCCTCTGCTTCAACCTTAAAGAGCTTTAACAATATTATATACTACAAATGAAGATTAGAAAAATTGGTGTATTAGGTTCTATATGCTATGATTATATTGTCTTTCCCGATAGTGAGAAGATAGAGTCTTTTGGGGGAATTACTTATAATGTGCTTACCTTGGCAAGTTTATCCTCACATCAAATATACCCAATTACCTGGATAGGAAAGGATAAAGCTTCCCAACTTTTTTCTCTTTTTGAAAAATATCCTAATATTTCCACGGACTATATAAAAGTTCTTTCACAATCAACATACAAGGTTAAACTTAATTACATATCAAAAACAACACGCCGAGAAATCCTATTAAATAAACCTCACCCGGTCCCATTGCCTAAGCCGTTTCCAGATTTAGATTTATTACTCGTCAGTTTTATATCAAGTCAAGATATTCCAATAGATAAAATTGTTCAGCTAAGAAATAACTTTGAAAAATTAATATATATTGATGTTCATTCCTTAGTGTGTGGGGGAGAGGTGGATAAAAGAATTATTAAGTGTTGTGATATTTTACAAGCTAATGAAAGAGAAGTGAGAGCATTAGGAATAAGTGAAAATTATGAAGAATATGGCAAAAGTTTATTAACTGGTGGAATGAAAGTTGTGATTTTTACATTCGGGGACAAAGGATGTCTTGTTTGTTACGATAAGAAATGTAAATGGGTAAAATCTCAAAAAGCAAAGATTGTAGATGTCACAGGGGCAGGCGATACATTTTCAAGTGCTTTTATAATTAAGTTTCTGGAAACCCATAATCCTCTGAAATCCTGTGAATTTGCAAATCAGATAGCAAAAGAATGTTGCGAAAGACTTGGAATTGGTTGCAACTACGGGTAGGTTGAAGCCTCTGCTTCAATCTCAAGAGTAGCGCTGGAATTAAGGAAATAAAAAATGGAAAAAGTTTCTATCATAATTGTAACCTGGAATTCGGAAAAATATATTAAAAGTTGTTTATCTGCAATTAATCCTGCCTGTCCGACGGATGGCTCGCGGATGTATGAAATAATCCTTGTAGATAATAATTCAGAAGACAGGACAGTTGAAATAGTAAAAAAGCAATTCCCAAAAGTGCATATAATTAAAAACTCAAGTAATGTTGGTTTGTCAAAAGCAATCAATCAAGGAACTAAATTAGCAAAAGGTAAATATATTTTCCTTCTTAATCCTGATGTCATAATGATGGAAGATACAATTGAAAATCTCTATCGGTTTATAAAAGAGAAAAAAGAAATTGGCGCTTGTGGTCCTCGATTTTTATGGGCTAACGGTAAGACGCAATTTTCCTGTCGTGAGTTTCCGAGTTTTGGAAATTTATTTCTTGAATTTATAGGAATTGGAAGAATTAAAAAATTCTCTAAATGGAAGATGGGTTATTTTAACCACAATACTATAAGAGAAGTAGACCAGCCAATGGGTTCTTGCTTAATGGTGAGAAAAGAAACTTTTTCTCAAATAGGTGGGATGAATGAAAGCTATCCAATATTTATGAATGATGTGGATTTATGTTATAAAATAAAGAAATTGGGGTATAAAATATATTTTCTCCCTGAGGCTAATGTAATTCATTATTTAGGCAGTTCAACCCGTTTAGTGCGACGAAAAATGATTCTTGAAGAACATTGGAGTATATATAGATATTTAAGAGACCATTTTAAAAACAGATTTTTAACATCCCTTTTTGCCATTTTCCTTCTTACAAGTGCCTTCTACAGAATACTTTTTACTTTTCTCCATTGTGGCAAAAAGATGTAATTTATGGCTTTTAAGTTGACAAATAAACATTTTATGTTATATTAAATAATATGAAAAATACTAACAGAGTTCTTAAAGAATTACATCCCCTTGAGGTAAAGGTCCTTCTCGCATTAAAAGGTAAAGAAAAACTTACATCCGAAGAAATAATCAATATTGCGAGAATTTCAGAGGCACATTTGCGAAGAGCAGCAGGATGGTTGGAGACTAAAAAACTTATAAAAATTATAAAAGATACTAAAACCTTTGTCTATTTGACTGAAACAGGAAAGAAATATTATAAAAAGGGTATCCCTGAAAAACAAATCATAGAATTAATTGATAAAAAACAAGTTGTAAATATAAAGGATATTAACCTTGAGCCTACAGAAATTAGCAAAGCTATTGGTTTTTTAAAAAATGAAAACATCATTGAGATAAAATCAGGTGGAACACTTACATTTAAGGACAAAACACAACTTGAAAAAGTTAATCATATTCAAAATTTAATAGATAAAGCTCATAAAGGCATACCACTTGAGACTCTTGCTAAAGAAGATAAAAAAATTATAGAAGAGAGATATAGAGAACGGGGAAAAGGAAGGGGAATGTTTGAAATCACGAGAAAGCAATATTCTACTCTGATTATTACCAAACAAGGGGGACAAGTTATAAGTAGCTTACACATTAAAGAATTACCTCTTGAAAAAATCTCTCAACTTACTCCAGGACTTATAAAAGATGACAAATGGAGAGGAAAAAAATTCAGGGAATATAATATAGGACTTAAGCCCCCAAGACTGGTTATAGGAAGGAAACATCCTTATCAAGAATTCCTTGATAAAGTGAGGGAAAAGTTAATATCAATGGGATTTTGTGAAGTTGAAGGACCGCTTGTAGAAAACGAGTTCTGGAATATGGATGCTCTTTTTATGCCCCAGTTCCATCCAGCTCGAGAAGTTCATGGAATTTATTTTACCCGGCATCCAAAATATTCCAAAAAAATTGAGCCTAAACTTTTAGAAAAAGTCGCTCAAACTCATCAAAATGGTTGGCGAACTAAATCAAAAGGATGGGGATATAAATTTGATAAAAAAAGAGCCCAAAGACTTATACTGAGAAGTCAAGGAACACCTTTATCTGTAAGAACCCTTGCTTTACATCCAAAACCACCAGGAAAATATTTTGCTATTGCCCGTTGTTTTAGACCTGACCAAATTGATGTTACACATGCAGCTGATTTCTTCCAAATTGAGGGTATAGTTATTGGTAAGAATATAAATTTTAGGTCGTTACTTGGACTGCTTGAGCTCTTTGGAACTGAGATAGCACTTGCAAAAGAAATCAGGTTTACACCAGGGTATTTCCCATTTACAGAGCCCTCAGCTGAACTTCACGCTAAACATCCAAAACTTGGATGGGTAGAGCTTGGTGGAGCAGGAATGTTTAGACCAGAAGTTACTTTGCCTTTAGGCGTGAAGGTGCCAGTTATTGCATGGGGATTGGGATTAGATAGAATGGCGATGATGGCTCTTAATATATATGATATAAGAGACCTTTTTTCATCTGACCTTGAATTAATAAGAAGTAAAACAACAAGGGTAGATGACCCCGCACATAGTTTATGTGCGGGGTCATCTCATTTAATGATATAAATATGCCAACGATTACAATATCAAAAAGGGACTTAGAATCATTGCTTAAAAGAACCTTAACACTTGAAAAATTAGAAAACCTATTGCCTCTTGTTAAAGGAGAGATTAAAACAATAGAGGATGATGAACTAAAAATAGAATTGGCAGATACCAATAGACCAGATTTGCTTTGTGTTGAAGGAATTGCACGAGAAATTGTAGCCGAACCCTTTAGGGTTCGTGATTTTTTACAAACCCCTGTTAAAGAAATATTAGTAGCCCCGGAACTTAAAAGCATAAGGCCTTATATTGGAGGCTTTATAGCACTTGGAGTATCACTTGATGAGATTGGGCTTCAGGCACTCATTCAGGCACAGGAAAAATTGGCTGATACTTATGGGCATAAGAGAAAAAATATCGCTATTGGAATATATAATGCTAAAAAGATTGAATTTCCTGTCTTTTATAAAGCAGTTCATCCAGAGAACATTTCATTTGTGCCACTCCGTGGCGAAGGTCGTGGTGAACCACTTGAGTTTAATAAATCGCTAAACCTTCAGGAAATTATAAACTTACACCCAAAAGGAAAAGAATATGGCTATATTTTGGAAAAAGCATCTAAGTTCCCGTTTTTAGAAGATAAGAAAGGAACCCCACTCTCCTTTCCGCCTATTATAAATTCAAAAGATACAGGAGAGGTAAAATTAGGTGATACTGACATTTTTTGTGAAGTTACAGGAACCACAATAGACCAGGTAATGTTGGCTGTGAATATTATTGCTTGCAATCTTAAGGATAGAGGTGGAGAAATATATCCCTGTAAAGTAAAATATTCTTATACAACTAAGTTTGGCAAGGAAATCATCACTCCATATGATTTTAAAGATTCAATTCAAATTAAAAAGCAAGAATTTGAAAATTTGTTAGGAACAAAGCTTAAAACAAGAGAAATTAAAGAAAATTTAATTAAGACAGGATATAGGACTAAAATTAAAAATAATGTCATTAAAGTCATATCTCCACCTTATAGGAAAGACATAATGCATAAGGTTGATGTAATTGAAGATTTTGCCATTCGTAGAGGATATAATTCTTTTAAACCAGAAAAATTAAAAGAGTTTACTGTAGGGAAAACAACCAAATTACAGTCAGTTATTCATAAAACAAGATCTCTTATGGTCGGTTGCGGATTTGAAGAAATAGTATCAAATGTTCTTACTTCATCGACAAATTTGTTTTCAAAAATGGGACTCCAAAAAGGGAATGTGGTTGAAGTTGAAAATGCACTTTCAGAGTCCTTTTCTGTCTTGCGTAATTCAATAATCCCATCACTTATGCAGGTTGAAGCAGTTAGCTCAAAAGCCGTTTATCCGCATAAAATATTTGAAATTGGTGAAATAGTAATCCCTGACCCAGCGGCTGAACTAAAGACAAAAACTTTAATTAATCTCTCTGCTTTAATATCTCATCCAAACTCAAATTTCTCTGAACTACATAGCTTTTTAGATAGCTTATCTTATTATCTTGGATTCCAATACAAGCTTAAAAAAATATCTCACCCTTCATTTATTAAAGGAAGAGTTGGTAATATTATGGTAGGGGCGTATTGCAATACGCCCCTACAAAATATAGGCGTTTTAGGCGAAATTCACCCTCAAATTTTAGAAAACTGGGGTATTAAAAACCCTGTAACTGTCTTTGAATTATCTATTTCAAAGATATTTTCGAGTTAATACCTATATAGAAAGAAATAGGCAATGTATTATATCCGTGTACTTCTTCATATCGTTGATTTAATAAATTTTTAATACTTCCAAATAATTCAAAACCTTTTACTACTTGATAAGAACAAGAAATATCAACTTTTGTATAAGGACGAAGCTCAATATTTCCATAGTCCATTCGCCTATCTACCCAGTTTATTTGAAGATTAGACTTAAATTTCCCTATTGAATGATTAAATCCAAAGTTCCATTTATTTGCTGGTCGCCGTAATAGATTTTCTTTGGTCGCCGCATTTATTGCAGATTGATTTGTATAGTTTGCTTTTAGAGACAAGTTTTTTAAATCTATTCTGAACTCGGCTTCTATTCCCTTGGATTCAGCTTTGCCTATGTTCCTATAAGTACTTTGCCCAGTAAATGGGTCTGTATAGTATGTGATTAAATCTTCATATTTTCTATTGAACCATGTAATACTAATATATATTTTTTTATTTAATCCAGTTTGTTCCATTCCAATATCATAGCCCTTACTTTTTTCTGGATTCAACTTACTATTTCCACCTAAAAACCACCATTCCGGGACAGGTGGAGCATAAAGTTGGTAAATAGAAGGTGCTTTAAAATCATTACTGTAGTTAATTTTAAATTTGGTGAGTGTAGATAACATATAGGCTAATCCAAACTTCCATGTGCCAGCTCTCCCAAATTCTTCATGTTCATCACATCGTATGCCAAGTGAAGGAAAAAGATTTTTTAATGATACCAATCCCTCTAAATAAAAGGCTTTGTTATTCACACTTTTCTCAAATTCACCAGAATATTGTTCTTTTTTATACTCAAATCCACCAATCACAATGATAGGCTTGAGTGATAAAGTGTGTTGCCAGTTAATTGCATTCCTCCCACCTTTATAAGAGGTCTCCAAATTAGAATAAAATGGATGATGGTCTTCCCTTTCATTGCTATATAAAGAATAAGAGAGTTTATGCCCCCAAAAGCTTGCTATTGAGTGAACCAAGTTTAATGAAATTAGAGACATATTAGTAGTTTCATAAAATAAAGCGTCATCTACAAGTTGCCCAAGCATCCAATCATATCTATCAAGGTCGGCTTTTGTGCTCATATGACTGGATAGAGCTTCAAGTTTAATATTTTTAAGTAAATCAAATGTGATTTGGGAATAAAAGCTTAAATTTCTATAATTATCACTCTCTTCCCCTTCTCTTGCATGAGAGATACCATTTGTCATGTTTCCGTGGGCTCCAAAGGAGCAGGAAAGTCTATTAGCTTTTACAAAACTTCCAAATCCTCCATTGTAAGTCTCTCTTGAGCCTATACCTTCTGTGAAATATGTTTGAGCTCCTTCTTTTTTTGTTATAATATTTATAACTCCACCTATGGCGTCAGATCCATACAAGGTTGATAATCCTCCTCTTACTATTTCTATCCGTTCTATATCATTTGTAGTAATATGTGCAAAATCGAAGCCTGCGTCTGGAAGCGATGGGTCGTTGACTTGGATGCCATTTATTAAAACAAGTGCATGCCGTACTTCAGCTCCTCTTATAAATACAGAGGTTTGACTACCTGGCCCACTGGTTTGAATTACATCCACTCCAGGCACATCTCTTAGTAACTCACTTACTGTAGTGGCGTGTTGCTTATCAATATCTTTCCTTGTAATCACAGTTACAGAACTTGATAGATTTTGTAGTTTGGTCTTTACCCTTGTGGCTGTGACGACTACTTCGTCCATATGATACACAGGTAACTCCTTTGGTTGAACTAATAACGGAGCAAGAAGTAAAAATAAGCTAAACATTTTTCCTCCTTTTTTAACGTTCCGATTCTATCGGAACGACTACTTTGTTTTGTAAGGGTTCAAAATTTTGAACCCCTACATTCTAAAATACTTTTCGTGGGAGACTTATCATTCCTTCCTCTTTCGTCCTTCCACTTAACGGAAGAGAAAGTGGTTTCTTCATATATCTTACCTCCTTAATAAAAATATTCTCTTTTTCATAAAAAAACCCGATTTACACCTTCACAGTGCAAACCGGGTATTCTTTTAAACAAAAAGTCACCTGCCCTTTCCTGCGAAGATGGTAAACTCAAAGAAATAGGTAGGTCTTCTGGCTCTCCCGACCTGATTTACCTTGCCTTCCCATCCCGCACTTATGCATAAGTGTGGGAAAGTGACTCAGCGATAAAACAGGTAACCTATCCCGCACATAGATTATATACGGGACGGGATTACAGCAGCGAGGACTGTACCCGATTCACACGGGTTTCCCTTAACCTATCCCTTTTAATATATAGATTTCAAATAACTAAATCTATATGTAACACAAATTTTTAAAATGTCAAGAAAAAAAATTTATAAGGAGCAACCTATTTTACAATAGGGATTATAAGTGGGGTGTGGGTGATGGGGTTTTCTTTAACCAGGACAGATGATTTATATACTTCTTCTATGAGTTCTTTTTTTAAAACTTCATCTGGCGGTCCAAGTTTGATAAGCTCACCATTATTTAATAGGAGGAGCTTTTTGGCATATGCTCCTATTGTATTTAGGTTATGAGAGGCAATAATTACTGTAAGACCTTCATTATTTAATTTTTTAAGAATCTCAAAGATTCCAATCTCATGATGAATGTCAAGATGAGCTGTTGGCTCATCAAGTAAAAGAATTTTTGGACTTTGAGCTAATGCTCTTGCAATTCGCACTCTCTGAAGCTCTCCACCTGATACTTCATGAATTGACCTATCCTTTAATTTGTAAGTATCAGTAAGTTTCATTGCATGAATTGCAGTCTCATAATCTATTTCTTTTTCTATCCACCTAACATAAGGAAATCTTCCCATAAGCACGACATCAAAACATGTAAAGGGTAGACTAAAAAAACTTTGCTGTGGAACTACTCCCTGAAGTTTAGCTAAATCTTTCCTTTTGTAAGATAAGAGCTTTTTCTCTTGAATAAGAACCTCTCCTTTCCATTGAGGAATGATGCCTGCCATCACTCGGAGCAAAGTGGTCTTCCCTGTTCCGTTTGGACCTATTATTCCAAGAAAGTCACCAGACTCAATTTTTAATGACATCCTTTTAATAATAGGAAACTTATTATAGCCAACCTCAATTTCTTTTAATTCAATAGCCCACATTTTTAAAGACTGTTGGTAAGTCGCAAAAAATCTTGATAGCTTAAATTTTCCGGTCTTTGAGATAAGTCTATTTTTCCAAAAGTTTTAGTTTTTAATCCGCCTAAGGCGGATAAACTATTTTTTAATTGCTTACGCCGATTGGCGAATGCAGTTTTGACGATTTTTAAAAACAATTCTTCATTTACTTTAGTTCTTTTTCTCTTTGGTCTTAAATATATAACTTCAGATGTCACTTTTGAGGTAGGAAAAAAAGATTTACCAGAGATTAAAAAGAGAGGTTTTATTTCCATATAAAATTGAAAAATAACGGAAAGTGCTCCATATACTTTAGTTCCTGATTTTGCAAGAAGTTTTTGAGCTACTTCTTTTTGAAGGGTAAGAATGCAGGATTTAATATATCTACGATTATCTAAAAGCCAATAAAGGAAATCAGAAGTAATAGAATAAGGAAGATTAGACACAAGTTTAAGTTTCTTGGTACCCACGATGTCTTTAAAATTAAGTTTTAGGATATCTTGGTTAAAGAGGACAAGATTTTTGGCATCGCGGAAAGTTTGGTTTAAAGTATTGAAAAGAAAAGGGTCCTTTTCAACTGCCAAGACTTTATATGCTTTTTTAATTAAGAATTGAGTAAGTTCTCCAAACCCAGCTCCTACTTCCAGGATTATATCAGTTGGTATAATCTCACAGCTTTCAATGATTTGACTAACAACTTTTTTATCTAATAGAAAGTTTTGGCTTAATCCTTTTTTTGGTCTTATTTCTTGTTGTTTAAACATTTCTTTAACATTCATCATTTTCTGACTTTCCAGAGAAGGATAAGTGCTGCTATAATAAATAGTATATTTGGCAAGACACTGGCTCCCAGAGGTGGTAGAGTTCCTGCGTGTCCAAATCCCTTTGCCAACTGCATAAGTCCCCAATAAACAAAGCTTGCAAATAAGGCAATTGCAAATCCCATAATAAATCCTATGCTTCTGACTTTGGCAGCTAAAGGAACACCTAAAAGAATGATAATCAAGTTCATAAAAGGAAACGAGATTCTTGAGTAAAGGTCGACAAGTTTATCCGTAACATCCTCTCCACTACGTTGTAGTTTTTTAACATATGTTTTAAACTCCCAAAATCCCATTGATAAGTCAGATTTTATTCCTTTCGCAAAATCAAGTGGTGTCTCTTTTAAGTTTGTGATTAAAGAGTCTATAACTTTATATGAATCCGGCTTAAAAGTCCATTTCTTTACATTAAAAAGTAACCATTGATTATCTTTCCATACTGCGCGGTTAACCACAAATTTCTTTTTAAGAGCATAATCTTGTAAAAATTCATAAATTGTGAATTCTTTGATAACTCCTGTGTTCGGATTTATAAATCCGATGTGATAAAATCTATTTCCTTCACCTGAGTAGTAAACATTTTTACTTATAGATTCGGTTATTTTAGGGCGCTTATCTATTTTTTCTCTTTTTAAATTTAGTCTCTTTTCGTTCACTTTCGGGGAAATAATTTCATTTACCCCAAAAATCACTCCACTCAAGATAAATCCAAAGCAAAGTAAAGGTAAAAGGACACGATACAAACTTATCCCAGCTGATTTTGTGGCAACAAGTTCAAAATGCCTTGACAAATTCCCAATTGATATAAAACAGCCAAGCAGGCAAGCTATTGGGCATATCAGAGTTCCTATTATCCATGGTATTTCATATATGTAATATTGTATGATTACCAAAATTGATACTCTTTTATCTACAAAAGTAGAAATATGTTCAAATACATCTACAATTATATATATAGAAACGATAGCTATTAGACTCCATAGAAAGCCTATAATAAATTCTCTTAATACATATTTATCTATAATTTTCATTTATTTGCCTGATACATTGCCCAGCCACTTAATATAAGAAGCGCAATATTGGGAAACCACATTGAGAGCCAGGGAGCAATTATTCCTCTGTCTCCAAGATTTTCTCCTCCTATAAGACATATGTAGTAAAATATAAAGAAAAGAAGCCCTAATCCGAATCCTGCTCCTGCCCCTCCTCTTTTCACCCTAATTGCAAGAGGACATCCAAGCAGGACAAAAACCACACAGGCAAAGGGGATGGAGTACTTTTTGTGATATTCCACAAGCAAAGAATTTATTTTCCTCTTTTTATATGCTTTGTTGGTTTCTTTTTTCTGGATTTCACTTATTTTCTCTTTCAGCCCATGAGCAGAGAGTTCTCTATCTCCTCTATAAGTCCGATTTTTTCTGATAAATTCTTGATTAAGAGGAAGATATATCCTATGTTCTGTAAAACTCAAATACCGATACCTCCCAGTATTTAAAAGTTCGTGAATCTCACCGTCTTTTAATATCATTGTAATCATAGAGCTATCAGTATAAAAGCATCCTTCTTTTGCAAAAATTTCTCTTGAACTTGCCTTTTCAAATAATTTTATTTTTCTAATCTTTGATTGTTTATAATCTACATATCCAACTTGCATATCGTAACCTTCAAAATCATTAAGGATTACAAGTGCTTTCATCCTGAAGCAAGGTTTTTTTTGAGCTATATCAATCATAAGATTTTTTAACTTATGATTTGATTCAGGAAGTGTGTGGTTATTAAACCATATCATAAATAATGTCAGTGCACAAGCAAAAACTATTGGTAATAAATTTAGTTTAAGCGGATTAACTCCTGATGCTCTTAAGGCTGTAATTTCTAAATCTTGAGATAGGCGTCCGAAAGCCATTGAACTTGCTATCATCACTCCCATAGGGATAGTTAAAGCTATTATAGAAGGAAGATATAATAAGAGTAGCAATAAGACTATTGAAACTTTAATCCCCTTTCCTACAATATCCCAGATAAGTATAAATATCTGGTTCATTATCAGAATAAAAGTAAGTGTAAGGAAGCCCAGAAAAAAGGGCCATATATGTTCTTTTAATACATACCGATAAATAATCACAAATTAATTATACTACATTAATTTTAAATCTCAAGTAAATTTTTAATATAAAATGAAAGATATAAACCACAGAGTCCACAGAGAGCGCTGAGAAAAAGAGAGAAAGAATTTTAGAGGGTTGCAACAACAGAGACCGCAGAGATTTAGGATGAAATATTTTTCTGTGAACTCTGTGTTCTCTGTGGTTCTTTTTATCTTGACAGGTGGATAAATGTGAAGTATATTTTTAAATATGAGAATATTATATATAGTAACTGCTTTTCCAAGATATGAAAGTGATGTAATAACTCCCTGGCTCACGGAGACTATAAAAAGGATTAAATCTCGTGGAGTAGAAATAGATGTATTTGCTCCTTCTTATAAAGGACTTGCAAATCAGAGAGTTTATGGTATTGATGTCAAGAGATTTAGATATTTCTTTAGCCGATGGGAAGACTTAACTCATGATGAGACAACACCAGATAGATTAAAAAGAGGATTAAGATTTAAAATGTTAGTCCCATTTTATCTTATGGGAGGAGTAATTGAGATAATTAAGCTATGTAAGAAAGAAAAATATGATATAATCCATGTTCACTGGGTTTTCCCACATATGCTATTTGGTTGGATAGGAAGGAAAATCTGCGGTGCCAAGGTGGTATCCAGTTTTTATGGAGTAGAATTAAAATGGGTTAAGAAAAAAATGCCTTTTTTAAAACCGTTCCTTAAATGGTCGGTTAAAAGTTCAGATTCTGTAACCGCTCTTTCCTCTTATACAATAAAAGAAATAAACAAGATTGCAAAAAGAGAGGTTTGGTATATACCTTTTGGCCCTGCAGCTAAGGAGTGGAAAGATAAAACAGATAGGAAATTGGTCTCCTTACAAAAAAACATCCTTTTTGTTGGCAGACTTGTTGAGAGAAAAGGTATAAAATATCTTATTGAAGCTTTTAACATAATTTGTAGGCACGAATTCAATTCGTGCACACTTACAATTATTGGAGAAGGTCCTGAGAAAAAAGATTTAGAGAAACTTGCAGAATCAAGAAGGCTGAAGGATAAAGTAACTTTCACTGGATGGGTTAGCGAAAATGAGTTGAGAAATTATTATCAAAAATGCAGTCTATTTGTTCTCCCAGCCTGTATTGATTCTAAAGGCGATACCGAGGGTCAAGGTGTTGTTTTAGTTGAGGCAATGAGTTACAAAAAGCCTGTTATTGCCTCAAATGTGGGCGGGATAGTTGATATTGTAAAAGATGGTGAAACAGGGCTTCTTGTTCCAGAAAAGGACCCCGAAAAGCTTGCCAAGGCTATTATGAGAATTCTTGACGACCGAGAATTCGCTTTTAAACTTGGTGAAGAGGGATACAGGTTCGTTAAATTAAGATTTGGATGGGATGAAATTATTAATAAGTTACTCTCTGTATATTCAAAAGTCCTGGAAGAGTAAAGATGAAGATTAATCATTAACCAAAGATTTGGGGAATGGATAAATATACTCATAATCCTTATTATTCTGTGGCTTTAGAAAAGTTAAAGAGTTCGCCATATAACAAAATAGTTGATATTTAGACTATTTTATGATATATAAAGACTTGTGAATGAGATGGGCACATAGAAATTTTGGATTATCTTTGGTTAAAGACTATCTCAATATATGTAGAAAGCAAATATGAAAATAGCCTTTATTAATGACCAACCATTATACTCTGGGATGGGAAAATATGCATTTAATTTATATAATGGATTAAAGGATAAAATAGATATAGATTTTCTGCTTCTAAATTATCAAAAAAGAAGGATAGAGAAGATAGATGGAAAAATTATTGCAAAGACGATCAAGATTCCTATAATAGATAGTAAGCCATATTTTTGGCATAGAATGAAAGAGGATGTCTCTAAGTATGATATTTATCACTTTGCCAATCAGAATCTATCTTTTATGATTACAAGGAAAAATTCCATAGTGACCTGTCATGATATATCGCCTTTGATTGTTCATGGTAACTTCTTTGAACCATGGTTTCGGAGATGTCTTTATTCCGGGCTAAAGAAGGCAGATATGATTCTTGCTGACTCTTTCTCTACAAAGAAAGATTTAATGAAATTATTGAGTATACCTGGGAGTAAGATAAAAGTAATTTATTTGGGCATTGACCATAATCTATTTAAGCCTTCCAACAAATTGGATGCCAGAAAAAAGCTGAACTTACCACTAAATAAGAAAATAATATTAAATGTTGGAACTGAAAAGAGGAGAAGAAATATTAAGGGCTTAATTAAGGCATTTCATCTCTTGAGTCAGAACTTTAAGGAAGCCATTTTGATAAGGATTGGCAACAAAAAGAAGTCCACAGATAAGTTAATTAACAAATTAGGCTTACAAGATAAGGTATGGTATTATACGAATATTTCTGAACAAGAACTTTCGCTCTTTTATAGTGCATCAGACCTTTTTGTGCTTCCATCTTTTTATGAGGGATTTGGGGTTCCGGTGCTTGAGGCAATGGCATGTGGCGTGCCTGTGATTACTTCAAACATAAGTTCATTGCCTGAGGTTGCTGGCAATGCTTGTATTTTTACAAATCCCAATTCTCATTCAGAGTTAGCAAACCAAATGTATCAAGTCTTATACAATAACAGTCTAAAGGAAGATTTAATCAGTAAAGGTATAGACCAGGCATCCAAATTTTCTTGGGAGAAAACTGTGAGTGGTACTGTTCGTATCTATAAGGAGTTCTCGTAGGAGATAATATGGGAAAGAGCAAGGTGTTACTTATAAGCCCGGGGAATAAAAAAGATTTTACCAAAAGACTTCCTTTGGCACTTCTTTTTTTGGCTGAAAACTTGATGGCAAACGAATATGAACCTGTAATTCTTGATATGACAGTGGATAATTTTTCCGAAGGATTGTTAAAAAATGCAATATGTGTAGGAATAACTTCTCTCACAGGAAGACAGATACTGTATGGGTTGCAAATTGCAGAGCAGATTCGCAAATTAAATCCAAAATTACCAATCGTTTGGGGTGGAATCCATCCTTCTTCTTTACCCGTACAAACTGTTAGAGACCCTTATGTTGACATTGTCGTATGCGGTGAAGGGGAACTAACCTTTTTAAAAATCGTTACCTGTTTAAATAATAAACAGTCATTGGATGGAGTTGAAGGAATTGTGTACAAGGAAAATGGTGAAGTTTTTATTAATAAAAAGAGACCTTTTTTGAACTTTGACAAACGTAATTATCTTCCATATGATTTGCTAAGTCTGGATAAATATCAACTTTCCGAAAGGTTTGAGTATCAATCTAGTAGAGGTTGTCCTTATCGGTGTATTTTTTGCTATAATCATATGTTTAATGCTTGTAAATGGCGGATGAAAAGTAGTAATATTGTTTTAGAGGAGTTAGAAGAAATAATGAGAAAGTTTCATCCTAAAACAATATTCTTTGTAGACGACGAATTTTTTATTAATAAAAAGCGAGTTGAAAAAATATGCAAGGAGATTATAGAGAAGAATTTTGACTTCAAATGGCATACTACTAATCGGGCTGACATTGTAGCTGGTTATAATAATGAGTTGTTAGAACTTTTGGAAAGAAGTGGTTGTATGTCATTAGCTATCGGAGCTGAATCGGGTTCTCCCAAGATGTTGGAGTTCATTAATAAAAAAATAACAGTGGAGGATACTTTAGAGTCTGCGAGAAAACTGTCAAAGACGAAGATTACACCTGTTTATAGTTTTGTAAGCGGTTTTCCGGGTGAAACCTTAAACGATTTGTACATGTCGTTAGATTTAATTGATAAACTATGGAAGATAAATAGCGAGGCACGTATCAACGGGCTCTTTCTTGCAGCTCCCTATCCTGGAACTCCCTTCTTTCAAATGGCTATTGAACATAAATTTATTCCTCCCAGTTCTCTCGGGGAATGGGGAACATCAAATCTATTGGTTAGTAATCGATATAATAAATGGCTTCCAATAAAATTTTTAAATGAATTGCAGCTATATTCCTATCTTGTACGTTTTTTATTTATGGAGATGTACACTAAAGCATACCTTAAACGAAAGGAGCTAATAAGGACACTAAAATATCGCCTATTTATCATTTTTAGATTAATCTTTTATCCCTTTTTCTTACTTGAAAGGATTAGGTGGCAACATAGAAATATCAAGTTCCCTATCGATCTAAAATTTCTGGGTCGTGTCATTTTACATCATGATTAACAGGACTCACGCTTTAGTAATATGAAAGCAACAATTTATTCGAAGAACAATTTATCAAAATGGGGTAATTATTATAAGAAGCCCCTTACTTTTTATACTTTTTTTAAGCGGATGTTTTGTCACCTTGAGTTTTTATATAAAGTGATAATTTATTCCGGACATAAATCAATTGAAATAGGAATGGGAGCCGGTGCTCACAGTTCTTTTTTAAGTTGGTTTTCTCCGTGTGTGATAGGATTAGAATATGATAAAAGCGTATTGAGTGTAGCAAAGAAGAATATACAACGATTTGGAAGGCACGTATTGCTTGTGAATGCAGATGCTTTTAACCTACCATTTAAAAGCAACTCATTTGATTTGTGTTTTTCACAAGGTTTTTTTGAGCATTTTGAAGGAGAAAAATGCTGCGAATTACTAAAAGAACAAACAAGTATTGGGAAAATAGTGATTTTTAGTGTGCCTTCCGATAATTATCCCAAAAAAGATTTTGGCAATGAAAGATTACTTAGTCCTAAATATTGGTTAGAAATTATTAATACATCGATAAATTCGAAGATTTTAAAAGCGAGGGTTAGATATAGCTTTTTAGATATTGAGTCCTTAAAATATTCACTGATAAAAAGATGCAAAAAAAAGCCTTTCCATATGCTCGCATTAATAAGTAGAAAATAGAAAGTTCATGGTAATATTTTAATGTATAAGAAATCAGGCAAAGTAATATTAGTCTTTATTATTTTAGGAACGATTTTCTTTTTTATAGGAAAAGCATTATATCAAAGCTGGAGTCAAGTTTCTCTTAATGAGTTAGAATTTAGATACATATTTCTAATTCTTTCTTTTGTCCTCTTAATGATTAGCTTTTTAGGAGGAGCTTTAGGATGGAATTTAATACTAAAAGCTTTAAAGGAAAAATTACATATTAGAAAATGTATAAGAATTATCGCTATATGTCAAATAGGAAGATACATCCCAGGTAAGATATGGGCTACTGTAGGAAAGGTTTATTTTGCAAAGAAGGAAGGTATTTCTAATAGAAAAGCTATAATTAGTGTAGTATTAGAAACAATACTACTTTTTTTATCGAGCTTAATAATATTTTTTATATTCACAGGCTCCTTTATAAAATGTAAGTTTCCAATTAAAAGTTATACACTTCTTTTATCAATATTTATTTGTCTTGTCGTTGTACATCCTTCTGTATTTTCAAAAATAGTTAATTTTTTGTTTATAAGATTTAAAAAAGAGCCTATGGAATTTAACATAGGATACTTTCGTATTTTACAACTCTTGCTCTTATATTGTGTTCTATGGGTTCTTTATGGGATGGGTTTTTATTTTCTTATTAAATCATTTTATCCGATTGAAATAAGCACTTTTTACTCATTGATAGGCATATGTGCAATTGCTTGGTCTATAGGATTCATAAGTCTTATTACTCCTGGAGGTTTGGGTGTAAGGGAGGGAATATTAAGTTTTTTACTTAAGTTTTATTTCCCTGTTTCAATAGGAATAATTGCAGCACTTCTTGCGAGGATATGGACAACAGTGGGTGAAATTATTCTATTTGCAATTTTTGTGAGAAGTATTAAAAAATATGTGTCGTAAAAAAATGAGTTATGAACAGTAATAGTGTAATTGTAGCAATTGTTTCAATGCTTATGCAAGTAATGCCTGCATATTCGGATTGGTATGACCCAAATTGGACATGCAGAAAAATAACAATAGTTGATAATACTACAAATTTTGATACTTTAACGAATTATCAAATAAAGATTGGTATACCTTACAGTTCTAATATGAATTCCGATTTTTCAGATTTACGGTTTACAGACTCCGATGAAGTAACTCTGATTCCATATTGGATTGAAGATTATATTCCTTCTGATTCTGCTATAGTCTGGGTAAAGGTCCCATTGATTTCTGCATTGGATACTACAATAATTTATATGTATTATGGAAATCCTGATGCAAGCAGTATAACTGATTTTGACAGCACTTTTACTAAAGACCCGGATGCTCCATATGACAACGGTCTTGTGTTAGAATTACATTTAGATGAAGGAGATAGCTCTATTGCTTATGATGATTCTCCACAGGCAAATCATGGAGCTCTGATGCCTAACTGGCCAAGCGATGCTCCAGAATGGCAACACGAGGATGGTGGTCAATGGGACGGAAGGGAAGATGTGAAATTTTCAGTTGGTTCGGCATTGAATTTTGATGGAAACAATGATTATGTGCGGATACCAGATGCTGACAATCTTACTCTTGGTGCAAATGCAACTATTGAAGCGTGGGTAAAGCCGGATACCTTTAAATACCAAAGGCTAGTGACTAAATGGGGTAAGGGTAGTACTGGGGATGATGAATACTCATGCGATCTTTATATGGGTAAATACCGATTTGTTGTAAGTGGATACGAGGGAGAGTCCCAGGTTTGGATTTCAGCTTCGGAAGTCCCTATAGGAAAGTGGTCTCATACTGTAGGGGTGCTTTCCTCATCTGAGCAACTCCTGAAACTTTACTTAAATGGAGAACTGAAAGCCTCACAATCAACTATAGTGACTTTAAATAGAAACACTCCCCAGCCTATACGTATTGGAGTTTCTGAACACTTTGGATACTTCTTCAATGGTGTAATCGATGAAATAAAAATATATAACAGAGCATTGTGTGATGCTGAGATAAAATGCCATTATGAGAGGCGTAAATATACTGACCCAGAACCAACAGTAGAATTTGGCGAGGAAGAGTGCCTTGGCTATATATTAGTTGAGCCTGACCAGGCTGATTCTGCTTTGCCTGATTCTACAAAAGAGTATCCATTACAGGTCATAAATAAGGGAAAGTCTCAAGATACAATAGATATCACAATCTCTGGTACTCAACCTGACTGGACAAGAAAATTATATGATTCAGGGGGAGTAGATACTCTGGAAGACCATGATGGAGATAGTATCCCTGATATAGAAGTCGTATCAGTTGATACTACACAAATTATAGCAAAAATTACTCCACCACCTTACGCATTAGTAAATGAAGT
>JAGMCI010000041.1 GCA_023129325.1 Caldifarciminota bacterium | reverse complement strand
AATGTAAAATGCAAAATGTAAAATGCAAAATTGAGGTTGAGGTCAAAAATTTAAAAGAATTTAAGAAGGCAATTTCTTATCCAGTAGATAGGATAATGCTTGATAATATGAGTATAACCGAGATAAAAAAAGCAGTAGAAATGAGAAACCAATTACCAAAGTTAGAGGTATCAGGAGGGGTAAATTTAGATAATGTAAGAGAGATAGCCAAGACAGGTGTAGATTATATTTCTGTAGGAGCCATAACTCATTCAGCAAAAGCAATAGATATGAGTCTTGAAATATTACAAATTCAAACCAGCACACAGATTTACACAGATGATAAAGATAAACACAGATAAAATCAGTTATGCCGTTATACCGTGTTGCAGTTATGCAGTTAATCCGTCAGCTGACGGAAAAACACATCAGCACTGCATAACATTTTTCTCTTATATCTGCGCAAATCTGTTTTACTCGTTCCGATTTGTCAGAGTGAATCTGTGAGTGTCTGTGTGCTAATGTTTTTGGGATTTTAAAGGAGGGAAAAATGAAAGTAGGTGTATTAAGTGATTCACATAAAAATGTGGAGTTTGTTGAAAAAGTTATAGGATGGTTTAAAAAACAAGAAGTAGAAAAGATAATTCATCTTGGTGATGATTATGATGATGCCGATACAGTAAAACATCCTGAGGTAATAAAAATTCCGGGCGTGTTCAGTGAGCATTATAAAAATCCTGATATTCCAAATCGCTTAATCTTTGAATTTGAGGGGTGGAAAGTCCTCATCACTCATACTCGTGAGTCGCATAAAAATGACCTGCCAAAAGATTTAAAGCCTGAAAAGGTAATAAAATCAAAAGAGGCAGAAATCATCCTTTATGGACATACTCACATTCCAAAGATTGAACGACAAGGAGGCATAATTTATATAAATCCGGGTCATCTTCAAGAATCGGATAAAAAGGGCTATCCACCAAGCTTTGCACTCTTGGATTTTGAAAAGGGAATGCTGAGAGCCAAGATATTTGACTTTAGCAGCAAACTGCCAATTTTCTCAAAATTCTTTTTGCGTTAATTTTTCTACAAAATAATCCAGTTCCCTGCGGGTTCGCTTTTCTGTTACTGCTATTAGAAGTTCCCGCTTACGATTTTTATAAAATCTTGAAATGGGAACACCTGCAAAAATTTGGTCTTTAATTAAATTTTGAACAACCCTTTCAGCCTCAATTGGTGTTTGAACCACAAATTCATTAAAGAACGGCGCCTTGTAAGCCAGACTAAATCCACTTATCTCTTTTATTCTATCTGCCAGACAGTGTGCCTTTGAATAACACTGTTCACTCACTTCTTTAATTCCCTGTTTTCCCATTATTGTGAGGTAAACACAGGCAGCAATAGCACATAATCCTTCATTAGTGCATATATTTGATGTTGCTTTTTCTCTTCTTATATGTTGTTCGCGAGTCTGGAGGGTCATTACAAAGCCAGTCCTTCCTTTTGTGTCTTGAGTTTTGCCAATTATTCTACCTGGCATCTGTCTTATAAATTCTTTTTTAGCAGATAAAATTCCGAGTCCTGGGCCACCAAGACTTTGAGGAATGCCCAATGATTGTCCTTCAGCGACAACAATATCTGCTCCCCAATCACCTGGAGGCTTAAGTATTCCAAGTGAAATTGGTAGCACAACTCCTATATAAAGTGAGTTTTTAGAGTGTGCTAAGGATTCAATTTTAGCCACTGGCTCAAGGATGCCAAAAAAGTTAGGGTGCTGAATTACAACACAAGCTATGTTGCTGTTTAGTATATCTTTAAGAACATTTATATCGGTTCTGCCATTTTTAAGTGGAATGAGCTTTACTCTATTTTTCCCAAGATAAGTTTCAACACAATTTATATAAGATGGATTAACACCTTCTGAAATAAGTATCTCTTCTCTTCCCATTATAGAACTTGCCATATGGCAAGCCTCAGCAAGTGCAGAACCGCCATCATACATAGATGCATTTGTGACTTCCATATTTGTTAGTTCGCAAATCATTGATTGATATTCATAAATCGTTTGCAATGTTCCTTGCGAGGCTTCAGCTTGATAAGGGGTATAAGCAGTATAAAACTCAGGCCTTAAAATGATTGCATCAACTGCTGATGGAATATAATGGTCATAACATCCAGCCCCAAGGAAGGAGATATAATTTTCAGTATTTAAGTTTTTATTTGAATTTGTTTGCATAAGCTTTTTAACTTCAAGCTCTGATAGAGGCGAAGGAAGATTAAGAGGTTTTTTTAGTCTTAAGTCTTTTGGGACAGGAGAAAGGAGTTCTTCAAAGTTTTTAACCCCAATGCGCTCAAGCATTTTCTTCCTATCTTCGTCTGTATTAGGAATAAAAGGCATCTTTGATTATTTAGCACGATTTGAAATCGTGCCTACAAATCTTCCCCAACATTGTAAGCCAAATCTTTCTCTAATATTGTAGGCACAAATTCAATTTGTGCAAAGCCAAAATTTCCTATCATAATTTATCCACCTTGAATAAAGAATCGTCTCCAAGATAATAATTTTTGTAGCTTGACCATCGGTATGCTTCAGGGCTCTCTACCAATTTATGTTTTACTGGGTTATTATGGATGTAATTGATATGATTTCTATAATCCTCGTTCTTTCGGATAATATGATCAAGAAATTGGTGCTGCCATAATTTCCCATGCCAGCCGTTTTCTTTATTAATTCTTCGGGCAGAAAAACCTTGAACCCCCTTCATTATCTGGGAAATAGTACCCCCTTCTCCAAGAATTATTAGCCAATGGAAATGATCAGGCAAAATAGAGAAGGCACCAATCTTGAATTGATATTTTTGCCGATAATATTCAAAAATATCTAAAAGTAATTTAATGTTCTTTTCATTATAAAAAACTTTCCTTCTATTCTCAACAACCGATGTTATGAAATACATTTGATTAGGAAGATAAAATCGCTTAAGTTCTATTTTTCTTACCTTATATCCTTGCATCATCTATTATTGTAGGCACAAATTTAATTTGTGCCAAGCACGATTTGAAATCGTGCCTACAAACCTATCAATGCTCATTTTAATCAGTACAACTGCAACACTGCATAACGGCAGTATAAAATCATTCTGGCAATAGTTCCTTGTATGCTTCAGCGTCAAGGAGGTCGTTCAGCTCGTCTGGGGTAGACATTTTTATCTTGACCATCCACCCTTTACCATAAGGGTCACTATTTACAAGGTCAGGCGAATCAGATAGTTTTTCATTTACTTCTATAATCTCTCCACTCAACGGTGCATAAAGGTCTGAAGCAGACTTTACAGCTTCTATAGTGCCAAATGGTTTTCCCTTTTCAATCCTCGTCCCCGGCTTATTGAATTCAACAAAAACAATGTCTGAGAGTTCTGATTGGGCATAATCTGTTATGCCACAAGTTGCAATACCTTCTTCAAGCTTCACCCATTCATGGGTTTTAGTATACTTTAAGTCTTCAATTATCTTCATCTCTCCTCCTCACCCCGCACTTACTTTTAACCACGGATTTTACGGATTTGACAGATTGAAAAATAAGAATTAATCCGTTTAATCTGTATAATCTGTGGTTTCATTTTAAATTTTTCATTGAATTAATTTAGTATGTGTATCCTGGTCAATATAAATTGGAACTGTTATTGGCTCTGGCAGTCCAGCTCCTGAGAGTTCTTGCTCGCCTTCAAGAGAAGTAGTAGCTTTTGACTCTATAATTATCCCTTCTTTAAGGGCAAAGAAGATAGTTCCCTTTTCTTCACCTTTAATATTCATCTTAATTTTCATTCCCTTTTGTTCAATATCTTTTGTTTGTTCTATTTCTTTTTTTACTGCTATTTTAGCACAATCAAAACCATCTTTTTGTTCAAAACCTTGTAAAGTATAAGTACATTTTTCTTCCTCAAATTCCTTTTGCCAGTTTTCACCAATTTTTGTTACTTTATTTGGTAGAAAACTAAAGAGTCCTTCAAACTGGCGTTCCGGCTTTTCACCTGATTTTTTAAAATAGTCAATATCTTCAAGACCTTTTAACTCAATTAACTTACCCTCTTTCGAAAGTTTAAGTGAAACTACTTTTCCCTTAAGTTCTTCTGCCTCTTTGACGGGAATAAGTTGAGCTCCAACTCTTGTCGTAGATGAAATATCGTCAAAACTAATTTCAAGTTTTATATTATCTACTGTATCTTCAACAGTTTGAGTTGTTTGAATCTCGGTAATTGAATTCACTTCCTGAACCATCCCTTTTATCTCCATTGCGGTATAAGTATTAATAGTTTGCTTATAAGTTAAACTTTTTCCTGGCACAAATTTAAAGCCAAGCCATACCCCTTCTTCATATCCTTCTAAAACAGCTGGCTTCCTGGCACAACCGATAAAAGAAAGACCCGAGACAAAAGACCCAAGACTCAAGACACAAAATGCAATAGATAAGATTTTATGTTTTTTGTAAAGCATAATACCTCCTCCTTAAGTCATTCTACTGACTTAATTACTTAATAACTCTCTTTTTAAGTATAACCAACCATCTTTTTGACTTAATAAATTCATTGACAATTGATTTAAAATTTGGATAATCTTCAGGATTTATTTTTCTTTTCTTAAATACAAGTTCCGAGGTGTAGATTATTTTGCCATTTTTCCTACCCGATACCTGGCAGTCAGGGAAATCAGAACTAATACTCACCTTGGCAAAATCGTTTTCCCTAATTAAATTTTCTGGTAAATAATCAGGTATGAAGCCATCGGGAATAGCTATTTCTACTTCATACCTTATAATCCTTGGTGTCCAGAGGAGTAACGGATATTCTCTTTTGCTCAATCCAACATAATATGAAAGACTGGCAAAATCAAATGGACTGCAAGGTATAAAGAAATGCATAGTCTCGTCCTCAATAGAGGCAAATTCTTTTGCTTCAAAAGAAGTCTTTATCCACACTGAGGCAATAAGGTCTTTAAAATCTGATGTGGAGTAAGAGATTAGCCTTGCGTTTGTAGCTATACCACTTGTTGCTCTCTCAAAATATAACTTTTTTTCTTTCTCTGTTTTGTTTTTCAAAGTTCGGCGTGCCTTTCGGTCATAAAAACCCGTGAGTTCGAAAATAACTTCTCCAGCAAGATTTCCCTCTTGTGACAAAGAGAGTCTTAATGTTGATTTCGATAAATTATGTTCTCCCGTCAAGCTCAATGTTTTCTCAAAAGTATATCCTTCTTTAAACACAATAAATCCATCTACTTCCTGTCCTTTTTCTGGCAGGTAGCCAAATTTTGAGTTTGTGGCTTGTGGGTCCATAAGGAAATAACCTCTATCTTCTTTTATTGCAAGAATTATATGATTAAACATACTCGGTGAAGGAATATCTTTTACAATAGGCACCCCTTTTGTGTTTACAAAAACGGGATAAGACTCAATACCTGTTTCTTTTAAAAGTGAACAAAGGAGAACTACTTTATCTCTCGGGTCACCATATTTATTATCATATACTTTTGTAGCCTTGTTTGGTGTATACCCAACTAATCCGACATCAAGTTTAATGTTTCTAAACTGGGTAACTATATATAAAAAACAGTCCCTTATTATTTCATCTTTTGTATTCTCACTAACAAGTTTCTCTATTTCCATTTTCATCTTTTTATTTACACTTACACTTTTGTAAAATTTATCTCTTAGCCATTCGCTGAGTTCATCCCATGAATCAAATGAGGTAAAGACAAGACGGGGGGCAATAGCTGATAACGGAGGCATACTTGGTTCAGAGATTGTAGGTTCTATGTTTTCAAGCTTCCAGGTATATATAGTTTTCCCATTAACTTCCTTGACTTCAGGTGTTATATTTCCACTCCGTGGTGAAGGTCGTGGTGAACCATTTACGAGTTTATATTTAAATTTAATCTCATCAGGAACAATAAGTTTAAATTCTTTTTTGAGAATAGGTTCTTTAGCCCCAAAAACTACTTCGCCAAAGAAATGTTTTTCCTCTTCTTTGCCAAAAATTCTTGAGAATAAACTTTTGCCTCTCTTTTTAGGACTAACTTTACATTTATATTCTATAATCGCATTTGGTTCAAGGGCTGGAAAAGATACTATCTTTACTCTTGCATTTGTATAGGTAGATGCACGAGCGACTTCCGAGGCAGAAAGGTCAGTAATAGCATCTTTTCGCACTTCAACGATTTCTCCAGTTGATATATGAGTGCGAGCAGTTAAAATTTGAAGAGTTTGAGCTTCGCTATTATATCTTTGTTTTATATCACCATATTCACTCTTACCTCTATCATTAAAAATTTTTACTACCAAATAACGCGAACTTGAAGTTGATTTATCAGGATACACCTCAAGTATTTTGCGGTCAAGAAGCACTAATGCACCTGCATCAGGATACTTTTCTTTGCCAGGACTATTCTTTATAAGCTTCTCAATATTAACTTCTTGTAAAGAAAGAGTTATAAATAGGGATAAAAATAACCACATTGTTTACCTCCTTTGCTTAGTTCATTTTTTGATTAATATGACTTCCTTTTTGTTATATTTTTCTAAGTCTTCCATTAGTCCTTTTAAGTTTTTGTAATCTTCTATTGGAATAAATGGGTCTTTGATAAAGAATTCGCTTTGCTCTATGAGTTTTCCTTTGAGTTCTCTTTTTGTTGTCTTAGAATAAAATCGTATATGCTCACGCTCAAAGTCTTCGGGGAGTTTCTTTACTTTATAGCCTTTTGGCAAAGTAAGTGTAGTTGTGGCTTTCGTGCGTATAGGAACCCAAAAATATAGAGGATACTTTCTTTCAGAAAGCCCAAATGGAGAACCCATCCCTCCGCCTGGTCCCATTCCAAACGAGAAAGATGATGATGATGAAGCTCTTGAAATCAAATGTAATTCACCATCTTTTTTAATTGCATATTCTGGAGCTTTATAAGAAAATTCTATTGTAAATGGTTTAGATAAGTCAGCCGGGTCCGAGACTGTAAGACTCTCAAGCGTGGCTTCAGGCGAGAAAGACTGAACTACCTGTCCAAAGATTTGTTTCCTTTGTTCAGGAGGTATATATCTAAATGAGCGGAGCTGGGTATCATAAAAACCTTCTCCCTTAATAATGAAAATTGCCTCAAGATTGCCATCTTTATCAAGTTTACCTGTATTTTGAATTAAAATTTGGTTGTGCTCTGGATTGATAAAGGGAACAAATCTTAAACTATCCCCTTCTGAAGAGCATAAAAGTAAGTTTCTATTTTGTTCTAAAGGCGGGAAGTAATCTGTAGCATATTCCATAGTTGGGTCAAGATAATAGTATGAACCATCAGAATTCTTAATAGCCACAATTGCATGCTCAAATAAGCAAGTAGGAACTTCAGGAACTGTATGACGAGATACATCTACAAGTACTATATATGCAGGAACTCCAATTTCTTGCAACATAGATACAAGTAGCGCTGCTTTGTCCCGACAAACTCCCCATTTGCGTTCAAAAGTAATAGGTGCTGGTGCTGGTTCAATACCCTTTTCTTTGCTTATGGCTTCAGTCCTTAAGTATCTGACTTCCATAGATATAAAATTAAAAAGAGCTCTTACTTTTTGTTCCTGGGTCTTGAGTGTATCAGTAAGTTCAGATACCTTAGTTTTTATCGCACTATCTGCTTCAAAAGAAGACTCAGAAAGTCCATAATACCAGCTTGAAACCTCTTCCCAGGTTGGGACATTAGAGATTACAAGTTTAGTTGCCACATCCCAAATTGAAGGCATAAGTGGCTCCTCAACTATTGCCGGGACATCCTTTGCCTCCCACTGGTAAACTTTACTATTCTCCTTTTCCTCTTTAGAAAAAGAGAGTTCGCCATTCTTTATTGCATATCCCATTTCCATAGTTTTAGGAAATTCAAGTTTATAAACTATATCTCTGATAGGTTCGCGAGCTTCAAATATACTCATATCTGTAAATCTGTCTCCCATAAGTCCCTTCCTTAAATAGGTGGTTACAATATACTCAACAGATGACCCTATTTCAAGGTTTGGGAATATAATTTTTACCATCCTTACATCTGGGAAAAACATCTTTGAGCCACCCATTTCTATAGGGACAAATGGCATATCCTTTATATTTTCCTTTGGCACTGAGATTACTTCCCCTTCTGGTGTAATCACTCTTGCAAGATTAACAATAAGGGTGCCAATTTTTGTAGAATAGCCAAAGGTCTGCTCACCAAATTTCTTCTTGCCATAAGTTTTGAGAATCTTTACAAGCGAGTGAGAAGTATAAACTGCTTTCCCATCTTGTTCAACTTTCACATAAGTGCTATCAAATAATATAACCCCATTAGCATCTTGATACATATCTTTTGTAGCTTCCTTAATTAAATCAATCGGAACCCGAATTTTTGGAGCACATCCAATAAAAGAAAGACCCAAGACCAAAGACCCAAGACTCAAGACACAAAATGCAAAAGATAAAACTTTATGCTTTCTGTAAAATATAAACATAATACCTCCTTAAGTCATTCTAATGACTTTATTTGTGTGTTGCATTTTTATAAAATGGTGGTTTTATTATAATTGCCTTTTCAATTTTTCCTCTACACTCTATCTCTATCTCTGTATCTATCTTATTATATGGTATATTTATATAGCCAAGCCCAATACATTTATTTATACTTGGTGAAAAATTACCACTTGTCACTTCACCTATTTGATTCCCTTCCCCGCCTTGGCTCGGCGAGACAGGCAAACCAAATATTTTATAATGGTGTCTTGGAATGGCTTTGCTTTTCATTATAAATGCAGTAAGTTTTCTTTTTAATCCTTCCTCTTTCTGCTTAAGAAGAGCAGACTTGCCAATAAAATCTTTTTTATCAAATTTTGTTATCCAGCCAAGTCCAGCTTCAAGAGGAGTAGTTGTCTTATCAATATCATTCCCGTATAAGCAATATTTCATCTCAAGTCTCAATGTATCCCTTGAGCCAAGACCAACTGGTTCAAGTTCAAATTCTTTCCCAGCTTCAAAAATTGCGTCCCAGACTTTGTTTGCATAATTATTTGGGAAATAAAGCTCAAATCCATCCTCTCCAGTGTAGCCTGTTCTTGAAATAAATGTTTGAACTCCTGCAATCTCGCAATCAGCTGACCAGTAAAACTTTATCTCTCTTAAATTAATGTCTGATAGTTTTTGGACTACAGACTCTGCTTTTGGACCCTGAATTGCAAGTTGTGCCATTTCATCGCTTACATCTTTTATATTTGCTCCTTTTAACTTATGTTCTACCATCCAATTCAAGTCTTTATCTTTATTACCTGCATTTATGACAAGCAAAAACTTATCAGGAAGCCTATAAACAAGGATATCATCAACTATACCACCATCAGGGTGACACATACAGGAATATTGGGCTTGAAAATTCTCTAATTTTGAAGGGTCATTTGTTGTAATTTGACTAATAAACTCAAGAGCCTCGGGACCCGAGATTTCAACCCTTCCCATATGAGAAACATCGAACATCCCAACTGTGGTTCGCACTCTTTTTACTTCATTTATTATTCCTTTATACTGGATAGGCATCTCAAAGCCAGCAAACGGAATAATTTTACCACCAGCCTCTAAATGTTTTTTGTAAAAAGGAGTTCTCTTAAGCATTTTATTCATATTACTTTACTTTTCTTCTTTTTCAGGGAGTTCACCAAATTCAAGAATGTGTGGAGTTATGAGAATCATAAGTTCCTTTTTGCTCGTTATCTTTACTTCATGTTTAAAGAAGTAACCCAAAATTGGTATTGACTTGAGTATTGGCACCCCTTTTTCTACAACACTTGTTTGTTCATACTCTATACCACCAAGTGTAAATGTATTACCATCTTTTACCATAATGGTTGTAGTAATTCCTCTATTTCCTCTATAACTATAACTATAATAATCTCTATCACTTCCTCTATATTCTCCGTCATAATAACTTCTATACTTATCTCCACTCCTACTATAATATCTATAATAATCTCTTCTATACTCAGGAGTTACCTTTATCTTTAACGCTGCTTGCTTTCTTAACTCTGCCACTTCTGAATTATACTCAGGCTCTCCGCCTGTCAAGAATTGCACTTCAAGATTTATAAAATCTTTAGCTCCTATATGAGGAATGAGATAAAGTTCAGTATTGCCTGATAGATAAATTTCTCCTTCCCTATTATTCTGGACAACAATGTTGGGGATAGACGAAATAGTTGCTTTGCCTTCTGCAACAGCTTGGTCTATAAAAGAGATAAGGGTAGGTAAATTTAGCGAAATATGTGCCCTATACTCACTTGGCTTAGTATGATGGAAATCCGCTTCAATTGACCCCCTCATAGTACCTTCAAGGATTGATGGCAAATGCATACCAAATTCACGAAGGTAATCTGAATCTATTGCTACAAGCTTTCCTTCAATTAATACCTGGCGAGGTGGTATGTCAAGTTCGTCAACAATCTCTTTAATACGCTCAATTCTTGAGCGCACATCAGTTATCATAATGGCATTAAGGTCATTGTCTATTTGAATTGAACCATCAGGAGAAAGATTTTCTTTAAGAATGAGCCAAAGTTTAGATGGGAGAACATATTTGGGTGAGATAATTTCTGTTTCAAGACGCACAAATCCTTTTATTCCTTTAGCATCAAGTTCTTTGACAAGTTTCACTAAATCACTTAGTTTAGGTTCCATATCAGTAATTATCATTGTATTCAGGGCATCGTTAATTTGCACTGCACCATACATTGATAATCTTGTCCTTATAAAGGGCTCAATTTCTGAGGCACGCACAGTTTTAAGTGGTATAATTCGTGTCTTGGCATAGATAGTTCTGTCTTCAAATGCCTCAATCTCAAGTTTTATTTTCCCAAGTGAAGTCGGCTTCTCTTTTTGGGCTCTTGCTACATTAAATGCAATAAGTAATCCCAATATTATAATAACTTTATGCATAATACCTCCTTATCTCAAAACCGAAAGCCGAAAAGATTAACTAATTTCAGCTTAACATATTCTTTAAAAGTATTTATCTTAATCAAGTTAACTAACGCAAATATTTTTAGCATTTGTGTTAATATTGTGCTAAGAGCCACCGTGCCGCATTCTTTCTAACTCTTTTCGCAATGGGTCCCAATATTCTCTATCTATAATTATAAATCCCTTCCTTTCTTCATCCAAAATTGTCCCAACCTCTTCATCCGTGTAGTTGAGAATATTTTTTAGCCAGGGTCTTTCAACAACCTTATGCCTTAGATTTGGAAAGTCTTTAACAATTTTCTTTAGATAAATGGGTGTTCTGCATTCTTTCAGCCACCAGAGGAAACCTTTTTGGCTTGCAGATGACTTTCGTGCAAGATAATCCACCTCTATCAGACGGCGAATCATTGGCCAATCTTTATCGCGTTGTGTTTTTTTGCTTTGCACAAGGTCAGGAAGTGAGATAACATTTACCTTTCCTGTTCCTGGCAAGTCAAATACAGTCCGTCTTTTCCATAGGAGAGGGAACTCATCACAACCCTGCATTCTTCCAATAATATCCACACGCAAGCCTTTTGCCTCTGGATGATGACAGCGAAAGTGGCAACCATGCCCTTTTTCCAGATATTTCTGTTCAAATGATGGTAGAAATATAGGTTCGGCTTGAAGGTCAGCAAGAGCTTTTCGCCACTTTTCAAGACTTTCAGAAGAAGGCATGATAGAAAAATCTATGTCTCGGCTAAACTCTGCTCCTCCGTATAGAATACATGCCTGACCGCCTATAATTAGGTATTGCACGTTGTAATTCTTCAAAGTCAAAAGGACTCTGTGAATCGGGTTGTGGGTCAAGTGAACCTCCCATTTGTAAGTAAATTTTCCAAAGTTTTTCGTTCTCTTTCCACCTTTCTTGTGGACTTAATGCCGCCCACTCATCTTGCTCTAACCACATTAAACCTGTGGTAACTTTATTTAAATGTTTCATAGCATACTATTTCTTTAATAGATTTACGGCTCTTTGGAACTGGAGAATCAGCTGGATAGCCAATTGGAAGTAAAGCTACTACTTTATATTGAGGAGGAATATTAAGTATTTTCTTAACTTCTTCTTGTGAAAATGCACCTATCCAACAACTACCAAGTCCAAGCTCTACTGCCTGTAAAGTTATATGGTCAATAGCAATAGATAAATCAACTGCATACTCTGGCACATCGCAACCCATTATATATCCAGGGTCAAGAGACACAGCAGCAATTACAACTGGTGCTCCACCAACAAATGCTTGCTCACGAGAAGCTCTTGCAAGTTCTTTTCTGCGCGTCTTATCCTTAACAACTATAAACTTCCATTGTTGGCGATTAGCAGCAGAAGGAGCAAGCCTTGCAGCCTCAAGAAGCTTATTTAAAACATCCTCGGGTATTTCTTTATCTTCATATGCTCTCACACTCCTTCTCTCTTTTATGGCTTGATTTACATCCATATTACCTCCTTCAAAATTCCAAATTTCAAGCACCAAATCCCAAATAAATTCCAAACTCTAAATCCAAAAAGCGCAAGCTTAATTTTAAGTTTTGAATTTAGAACATTTGCCCTGAAACAAGTTCAGGGTTGATATTGTTTGAAATTTGTCCAGCACATAAATTATGTGCTGGATTGGGATTTGAGATTTCTCCATAGTCTATATTATTTCTCTTTCTTAAACCTGCCTTGAAGCTTTTTCCTTACATTTGGCAGAGTTGTGTATTCCATATCATGTAATGGGAGTCTATGAGGTTCAAATGGCCCATGTCGCCGCATATAATCTGTGACTTCATTTGCCATTCTTCTGGCTCTATCAAATGATGGGTCATCAAACATATCTCTTGGACCAATAAGTTTACCATCCTCCGCAATCTGAAATCCAGCTGCAATAACTCTTGGTGGACCATCAAATCTTGTTGGATTAGCATCCTTAAATGAGCAAGGCATAAATGGTCCATGATGAGAACCTCTCATCCAGCCAGCAACCAGATATGGGAAGGCAAAGCCTTCTAATACTTCACCAACAGCCGGAAATCCTGATTGAGCCCTTACAATTAAGACTGGGTCATCTTTGCCAACATATTTGCCTGCAATTAAAGCAAGCTTCTGGGTTGATGAGACAGATGCAATTTCATTATCTTTCTTTCTCCAGACACGCCTTATGATGTAATATTCTTTTGCTCCAATAAAGACGAGCATATCGTATATCTCTTCGGGAGCTGAGAATATCACTGTCTCTTGCTTATATACATCAAGGACCTCAAACTTAAATCCATCATGAATATGTGGGTCTATCACAAGGCCGGCAGTATTAAAGGGGTCAGCAAATATCTTATATAAAGGAAAGTTCCAGGCACCTGGTGATGTTTTATCAGCCATAAAAATAATCACTGGGTCTGACTTCCTTTCCTCAAATTCCATCTCTGCAACTCCTGGACCCATACCTTTTACATTACCAGAAAAGGCATCCGATAAAATATCTTGTCCGGCTCCATATAACTTCATTTTCTTTGCAAGCTCAGTGCAATCTATAAATGTATCCCAGGCGAGTTTATGAATTTCGGAGTTTTCTTCTCCCTTCCTGTGTGTCATAATTAGTTCAAGGTCATCTCCACAGCGCATAACGCAAAAATCAAGCAAAAGGCTTTTTGATTTTGCCTTTTCAAGATTTTTTTCTGCAAGCTTCAGGATATCAGGGTGTGAAGATGAATGCCCTACATACCCTCCAATATCTGCCTTTATAACAGAAATTGTTACTTTAGCCATAATACACCTCCTTTAACCACAGAAAAACAGACAACAGAAGACAGAAAACAGAGAACAGATCCTTCTGACTTCTGGCGTCTGATTTCTGCCCTTTCTGTGTAATCTGTGGTTTCATTTTTAAGTTGAATTTATACTTTATTTCTTAAAATGTCAAGTTTTTTTATTTGACAAATACTATGCTTAAAGTATAATAAATTTATGCGGATTACAAAAATAGAAGTCCAAAAAAGGAGAGCAAACAGACGCTCTATATATGTGGATGGAAAATTTTTTGTAGGTCTTGATGAAGAAACCTTGCTTACCTCTGGAATTAAAGAGGGGATGGAAATTGATACTAAAGAACTTGAGAAGATTACTTATTTTGAAACAAAACGCAAAGCTAAAGAATATGCCTTAAATCTTTTATCCTATCGTCAGCGGTCAAAAAAGGAGCTTCAAAATAGGCTAAAGAAAAAAGAATTTGAAGAAAAGTGCATAAATGAGGTGATTGATGAACTTGAGAGTGTGGGACTTATGAACGACCTTGAATTTGCAAAAGTATGGATAAGAGAAAGGGGTAGCTCACGAGGGATATTTAAGCTTAAGGGTGAGCTTTTGGCAAAAGGGATTTCAAAAGAAATGATAGAGGAAGCACTTTCAGAGTTTCCTATTTCCGAACCTGAGGTTACCCAAAATCTTATTCAAAAATGGTTTAATTCTCATAAACACTTGCCACCTGAGGTTCAGAGAAGACGCCTTTTGGGTTTCCTCTTAAGGCGTGGAATAAGTTATGATATTGTAAAAGCTAAAATTGATAAAATCAAATTTTGAAACCGCAGATAAACGCTGATAAACGCAGATGTATCAATATCATTGCAAAATGGGATTTATTGATACAAACAAGAAATTGCTAATTTTGCATTGTTAATTTTACATTTAGATGTTACCTATAATATCTATAGTAGGGCGAGAGAATGTTGGCAAGTCAACATTATTTAATCGTCTCGTAGGAAGAAGACTTGCTGTTACTCATCGAGAACCAGGGATAACAAGGGATAGAAACATCCAAGAAGTTGATTTATTTGGGTTACCTTTTCTTCTTGTTGATACTGGTGGCTATTTTCCTTATGAACGCAAAGGGTTGAAAGCAAAAGTAAGGGAACAGGTAGAAATTTCACTTGAATCATCAGCTCTTATTTTCTTTCTTGCAGATACAAAATCAGGAATAACACCTCTTGATTTAGAGATAGCTGAGCGACTCAGGAAGCTAAATAAGAAAATAGTTCTTGTGGTAAATAAAGTAGATACTCCTCAAAAAGAGAAAGAAGCAGTTCAATTTTATAATTTAGGTTTTCAGGAAACTATTTTCATTTCAGCTCTCCATAGGAGAGGGATAAATGACCTAATAGCTAAAATAAGAACAGCAACAAAAGAAGCAACTCAAGTCCGTCAGTTGACGGATAGCCTTGAACCAAAATTTGCGGTACTTGGGCGTCCAAATGTTGGTAAATCTACTTATATTAATGCACTTCTGAAGGAACCGAGATTAATTATAGATGAGCATCCCGGAACTACTATTGACTCAATTGATGTAACTTTACGCTATGATAATCAGGTCCTCACTCTTGTTGACACTCCGGGACTGAGACGCAGGACAAAAATTAAGAGTGATACAGAGTATTATTCAAGCTTACGCACCTACTTCAGCATCTCAAGATGTGAAGTGGCTATACTTTTACTTGATGCTACCCTTCCCATTACACATCAAGATAAAATTATTATCAGCAGACTTATAAAAGAGGGGAAAGGTATTGTTATAGCAGTGAATAAAATAGACCTTATTCCACCCAAATGTCATGCTGAACTTGTTTCAGCATCTCCATTTGGTCTTAGGTTTGCCCAATTTATTCCAATCACTTATATTTCTGCCTTAAAAACCGACCAAATATATGAGCCAATTAAACAGGCGATTAAAGTACGGGAAGTTAGGCGCCAAAAAATTTCAAAGAAAAGGCTAACCACAGTGGCTAAATCTTGGGACTTAGGAGTTATTTATATGGTTCAAACTCAGACAGAGCCATCGACTTTCAAAATCAGGTCCAGAAAAGACTTAACTTCTAATGCAAGATTTATTGAAAATGAGCTAAGGAAAGCATTTAATTTCAAAGGCACTCCAATAAAATTAATCCTCAGATAATAGTATAAAACGCCACAGAATCACACAGAAAGAGTACAGACAAATCAGTTATGCCGTTATGCCGTGCTGCGGTGCTGCAGTTAGCAGCAACACTGCAGCACAGTTTTTTCTCAGCGCTCTCTGTGACCTCTGTGTTTTATACTTTATTCAGTATCATCTGTGGCTGAAAAATAAAAAAACTTGACAATAAATAAATATTAAATATAATAAATGTATGACTTTCTTATTATGTTTAATTCTTTCAGTTCGTGTTACTGTTTATAATAGTAATCTTGGACTTATTAAAGATACACGGACTTTTAACTTTGAGAAAGGGAAACAAAAAATAGAATTTAAAGATGTAGCCAGTTCAATAGACCCCACTTCTGTCAGCTTTAAGGCTTCTCATATTGAAATTCTCGAACAAAACTATGAATATGACCTTGTAAGCCCTGTTAAACTCTTTAAGAAATATATAGACCATAAAATAACTCTCTTTATGAAGGAAGGTAAAATTGAAGAAGGTATCCTTCTTTCCTTTAATGACAAAAATATTACCCTAAAAAGTAGAGATGGTATAAAGATTATAGAAAGAGATGAAATAATCCATACAAATCTCCCAAAACTTCCAGAAGGTTTAATAACTCGTCCCACTCTTATGTGGTGGGTTTATTCTAAAAGCAGTGGTAAAAAAGAATGTGAAGTCTCTTATCTTACAGAAAACATAAACTGGCACGCAGAATATACAGGCATTCTCAAGGATAGCGAGCTTGATTTTTCTGGCTGGGTTAGTGTAAATAATAGGTCGGGAGCTACTTATCCTGATGCAAAGCTTAAGCTTGTGGCTGGCAAGCCTCATCGTATTGAGAAGCCACGTCCCCGATTTATGAGAGAAGCAAAGATAGAAGCAGCAGCTCTTGCAGTACCCCGCTTTGAAGAACGAGCCTTTTTTGAATATCATATTTATGATTTAAAAGAGCCAACAACAATAAAGGATAATGAAGAGAAACAAATCAGATTCATTCCCTCAACACAGGTTAAAATTAAAAAGGTATATGTTTATGACGGCAGGAAAAGGGCTAAAAGTGTGGAGGTCAGGCTTGAATTTAAGAATTCTGAAGAATCTGGGCTTGGCATCCCTTTGCCTGAAGGGAAAGTAAGAGTTTATAAAGAAGATACAGATGGCAGTTTAGAATTTGCTGGCGAAGACAAAATATCTCATACTCCAAAGGATGAACTTGTATCACTCTGGCTTGGCGATGCCTTTGATTTAGTGGGAGAGAGAAAGATTATGAAAGATAGTAAAATTACCGATAGGGTAAGAGAACAAGAGATTGAAATTTCATTAAGAAACCATAAATCAAGCAAAGTAAAAATAAAAGTCATTGAGCATCTCTTTGGTGATTGGGAGATTTTAAAATATTCTTATCCCTTTGAAAAGAAGGATGCTTACACAATAGAGTTCAATCCAGAAATTGCCGCTAATTCAGAAGAAAAGGTTAAATATAAGGTAAGGATTTCCTGGTAATGGCAAGAAGCAAGACCAAAGTAAAAAGAAAGATTCATCGCATTCGTGTTCTACGCAAGCATCGTTCAAAGAGACTAAAAAAGAGCAAGTCATTGGAGTTTAAGCCCTCAAAGGCGAAACCACAGAAAGCAAAGAGCCAACTCGCCTTGGCTCAGCCCGCTTCGCCTGCCTCGCCCACGAGTCAAGGCGGGCCGAAGCTTCAGCGAGGCGTAGCAAAAACTAAAAAACGAACTCACACAGGCAAGGATGCCAGTGCCACCGCGAAAAAGAAGAAATGAAGTTTATTAAATCAGAAGTCAGAAGTCAGAAGTCAGAAGTCAGATTATTTCTGTTTTCTGTTCTCTGTTTTCTGTTCTCTGTTTTCTGTTCTCTGCCCATAACTCTTCTTGCCCAAAACCCTGCCCGCCGCTCCTCCGCCTCAGGCGGATTGGCAGGCGAGGCTGAAGTTGAGCGTCGGATTTATGATTTACAGTATGGAGTTCCCGAAAAACGCTGGCAAGCAGCAGATGTTCTTGGAGAGTTGGGAGACAAAACTGCAGTATCATTTTTAATAAAAGCACTTCAGGATGAGGATACTAAAGTCAGATGTTCTGCATGTGAGGCACTTGGAAAATTGGGAAATAGAGGTGCTGTAAAACACCTTAAAAAGAGACTAAAGGATGAAGATTTAAATGTTCAGTATGCCGCGGCAGAGGCTATTGGTAGACTTGGAGATAAATCTACTTTATCAACTCTTATTAAGATTTTAAAAGATAAGTCAATTGAATCTCGCAAAAGATATATGGTAGCACAAACTCTTGGTAAACTTAAAGAAAAAAGTGCTATTCAGCCTCTTATTGATGTAATTGATGCAGAAAATCAAATTTTAAGAAGAGAAGTTATTTATGCTCTTGGAAGGCTTAAAAATAAAAAAGGCGGGAATAAGATAAGCGTTCAAGCTCTTTGCAAAAGACTTGAAACTGAAAGTATGTCTCAAATTCGTGTTATTATCCCACAGGTATTAGTTGAAATTAATGATAAATCAGCTATTCCTTTACTTACTGAGGCTTTAGATGACCCAGATACAGAAGTCAGAGCTGCTGTTGCTAATGCGATTAAAGAGATGGCTGACCGTTCAGCTATTCCTATTTTGCTCAAGTTAATAAAGAATGAAATTGCCAGAGAATGTGTTGAATCAGTACTTGATAAGTTGCTAAATAAAAAGGATATTCCCCTTCTCTCAAAGGAAGTGGTTTCAGAAAATTTGGCTTCTCGTTTATATGCAATCAAGACACTTGGTAAATTAAAACATAAAAAGGGAATTCCACCGCTTATTAATGCTTTAAATGCTGAAGAACCAATTGTTCGGGCTAATGCTGCCCTATCCCTGGGAAAGATTGGCGATAAATCCCCAGTCCTTGAGCTCATAAAGTTAGTTAATGACAAAGATTTAGAAGTCAGTAAATCAGCCATAAAAGCTTTAGGTGAAATAGGAGCTCCTGAGAGCGATACTACTCTTATTCGCATATTAAGGGAAAGCGAAGTTTGGGGACTTAGGGTTGTTGCCGCCCAATCTCTTGGCAAATTGCCTTCAAGGGCTGTTCGTCCACCACTTTTAACAGCATTGAAGGATGGAGATTGGACAATTCGTTATTTTGCAGCTCTTGCCCTTGGCGAACTTGGTGATTTGAGAACTCTTAATGCTTTAAATTATTGTAATCAACAAGATACCGACAAAAGAGTAAAAGAAGCTGCCAGAATGGCAGCAGCTAAGATTCGGGGAAAAAATCCAGAAGAAATATACTAATGGAATTAAAAATTCATAAAAGAATATATATAAGTCACCCAACTATGTTTGCCGCATGGCCAGGAATGGGAGATGTAGCATTTGGAGCAATAGATTATCTCAGGAGAAAACTTGAAGCTAAACCGTTTGCAGAAATTGATATCTCCCAATTTACAACCCCTGACACAGTTATAGTTAAAAATGGCTTGACAAGATTACCCAGAACACCAAGGAATATATTTTATTACAGGAAATATCCTGATGTGATTATCTTTGAAGGAGAAACTCAATTAAAGGAAGAACTCGGAATTTCTTTAGCAAACCGCATCCTTGACCTTGCTCAAAGTTTGGAAGTCACAAGGATTTTTACTGGAGCAGCTTTTCCATTGCCTATGAGTTATGAAGAGCCTTCAAAGATATATGGAGTGGCAAATATGAAGTCTGCAAGAGAGTTCCTTTTTACTAATAACATAAAAATAATGGAAAACGGGCAAATATCTGGTCTAAATGGCCTTTTATTAGAATTTGCCCGACAAAGGGATATACCAAGTATCTGTTTCTTAGCTACTATACCACTCTATGCTGTAAATTTGCCTAATCCGAAGGCTTCAAAAGCAATTATAGAAACTTTTGAAAGAATACTTAAGGTTAGAATAAGTACAACAGCATTAGACCTACAGATTCAGAAATTTGAGGATGAAATGTTTACTGTTGAACAAAAAATAAAAGAGCAGATAAGAGGGGAATCTGCTATGGAGTCTGAAGAAGGAGAGGCTCCAGATTACATCAAACAAAGGATAGAGAACCTCTTTCATGTGGCAAAATATGACAAAAGCAAAGCCTATTTATTAAAAAAAGAACTTGATAAATGGGATTTATTTGATTTATACGAAGACCGATTTCTTGACCTTTTTAAAAAACGGTAATATTTAACCCCCAAACATATTGAGGATTAATAACTTTATATCGTTCCTCGTAAATACCAGTGGAAAAAAATAATTAAATGGTTATTACTTTATTAACTGATTTTGGGTTAGATGATTCTTATGTTGGAGTAATGAAAGGAGTTATAGCAACCATAAATCCATCTGCAGTATGCATAGATATTACACATTCAATTCCTCAAGGTGATATAAAGAAAGCCGCTTTCTGTCTCTTTACTGCTTATAAATATTTTCCAAAGGGGACAATCCATTTAGTAGTTGTAGACCCGGGCGTAGGAACAAAAAGGAATCCAATAATTGTTGAAACCTCTGATTATTATTTTGTGGGTCCTGATAATGGTATCTTTAGCTTTATATATGAAAAAGAAAGATTTAAAGTGTATAAAATTGTAGGCACGATTTCAAATCCCGCACTTATACATAAGTGCGGGGCGGGTCGTGCAATAAGCAATACCTTTCATGGCAGAGACATTTTTGCCCCCGTGGCAGCCAAGTTAAGTCTTGGGATAAAGCCATCAAAAATTGGCAAGCCACTGAATAATTGGGTTTCATTTAAACCTCCAAAACCTGAAATGGTGGGAAAAGAGCTTGTGGGGGAAGTCTTAGATATTGATAAATTTGGTAACCTGATAACAAATATACCAAAATCACTTTTTGAATCAAGAATTTTTCTTCCTTTTGAAATTAAGATACGCAATTGTATAATAAATGAGATAAAGACTTCTTACCAATCCTCATTAGGCGGACCAATTGCCATATTTGGGAGTTCTGGATTTTTAGAAATATCTTTACCTAACTCAAATTGTGCTAAAGCCCTAAACGCAAAAAGAGGAACAAAAATATTTATTAAACCACCCCGCACATAATCCGCCTGAGGCGGAATGTGCGGGGCTACTTCACTTATCCCACTCCCATAAATATCCTAACCTCTTCTGATAAACCTTTACTATCTCTTCATTATCAATTACTAATAAATTCTCTTCATTCCTTTTCTCTGCATTCTTTGTCCAATTAAAAGAACCAGTTAAAACCACAGCAGTATCAATTACTACTATCTTATTATGCATATAACCTGAATGCCTATCAAGAATTGTATTTATTCCATAGTTCTTTAAGAACTCATATTTACTGTATCTACTTTTAGCTTGCTGTTTGTCAAGCAACATCCTTATCTTTATCCCTCTATCAAAAGCCCTTACCAAGGCAAAGGCAATAGAATCTGATGTAAATGAAAACATGGCTATGTCAATAGTCTTCTTTGAACTATCTATTTGGGCTATTATTTCTTTTGTGCAACCACCATTAGGTGAGAAGAGAACTCTGGTCTTCGCTAAGAGGTTAAAACTTGAAAAGAATAAGATTATAGAACAAAGTATAAAATTTCTTTTAGACATTTCTCCCGTGGCTTTTTGCCTGTAAAATAAAAAAGGGGCACTCACATTGCCCAGCCATCCCAAAGCTCACAAAGGATGACTACCTCTGCTAGGGCTTAAGAGCAACGGAGTACCCCCACATGGCTTTCACCATCGGGGCAACCCACTTGGCCTAGCAGAGGCTTTTGAGCAAGCAAGTTACTTAAAATAAAATCCCAAAGAACAAAACTAACAAAAAGCTATCTTAATAGTACCTTCTTAATCGCAAAAAGTCAAGAATTTTTTATTGCTATTGTTAAAAACATGCCTCTTTATTAAGAATTGTAGGACAAGGCTTTCCCGACCCGTTCTCCCGAGACCGTGACGGTGTCGGGACAGGTCTGGGGTTCTAAATGTAATCTGTATAAGAGAATTTGATGGTTCTTATGTTATTGTTGAAGGCATCTTTAAAATCAAATTCAAGCATTATTCTGTCTCTAAATATCCATCTTAGCCCAAGATTAAAGATAAATTTATCGTGAAATAAGCCCTCAGCTAAAAGGCTGATAGATTTTGAAATTCCTGCCTCACATCCACCCCAAAAACGAGGATTAAAGCCCTCACCTACTTTCTTATAATAATTTACTCCAAGATAAGGAATAATTTTACCTTCTAAGTCTCCTCCTATAACCCCATATATCCCAAGACTCGTCTCTCTGGAACTATACTCCTCTGAATCAAACCCAATCGCAAAAGAAACTGGCATAATTTTTATTCCGAATTTTGCCTGAATCCCCGGTGATGAATGCCATTCAGGAGTTCCAGCACCAATAATATATTTCCCACCCTCAGAAATTCCAAACATAAAACCCTCAAATGGTGACATCCCAATCCGTGCAATCATCCCTCCATCTGGCTCAAGTCTTATTGTAATATCATAGCCACCTTGAGGCAAAATATAAGTATTCGGCAAATCCACAAGATACCCAAGATTAAATAGAAAACAAGTTATCACTATCATTTTATTTAAAGGTCATTGAGTAATTAAGTAATTGAGTAATTTAAAAAGCACAGAATAACTTAACTTCCTTCTGTGTCTATCTGCGTTCATCTGTGGTTAACGCATTGTGTGTTTCAAAATGCTGTACCTCCAAGTTCAACAGCCTCTTTACCAAATAATTTTTTTATTTTTGAGCAAAGGCTTCGTTTTGGAGTTACTTTGACATCAGTTTTTAAAACTATTTCATCTCTATTTTCGCCCAAAAGATGTAAAAAAACATCACAATCCCCTGATGCTGAATCTAATATTTTATGCAAATTGCGTAACGGTTCTTCATCTAAACCTAATATCTTTACATAAATATCAATCCATTTGACGAACTCACCCCTTACTTTTGATAATGGTATTATCTTTCCTGCTTTAACAGAAACTCTGTCATTTCTGCGTGAGATTTCACCCTTTACTAAAATACCTTCTTCAGCCTCAATGCTTCGTGCATTAAATATATTATCAAATGTCATAATCTCGGCACTTCCATCAAAATCCTCAATCCTAAGAAAAGCCATCCCTTTATCAGGCAGTATCTTCTTTCTGACTACAATGCCTCCAATAATAACATCTCTCCCATGAGAAAGAGAAAGCACATCCCGTGTTTTAATGGTAGTAAAGGCATGAAGCTCATCCTCATATCTTTCAAGTGGATGCTCTGAAAAATAAAAACCAAAAGCTTCCTTTTCCCAAGAGAGCAGTTCAGCTTTTGACCATTCCTCTTTTTTGGGCTTATTAGATTGGACAAATAAACCAAGTTGAGATGATTCCTTGCGATTTATAATATCAAGAGGCTTCTTTCTATTTGGATTTAAAGAATCAAAAGCCCCAGCTTTTATTAAACTCTCACAGGCTTTGCGATTAAGATTTGTCCGATTTAGAAAATCAGAGAATGATTTAAAAGGTCTCTGCTTTACACATTCTTGAGCTACATTCATACCAAGATTCTTTAGTGCAGAAAGACCAAACCTTATACCTTTATCTTCAGGTTTAAAATCAACTGCCGAACGATTTATATTCGGAGGTAGAACTTCTATCTTTAGCCTTCGGCATTCGTCTATAAATAATTTTATACGGTCAGTATTTTGAAATTCGGATGTCAAGTTACTTGCCATAAACTCTGTCGGATAATGGGCTTTAAGCCAAGCAGTTTGATAAGAAAGGAGTGAGTAGCCCGCAGAATGTGATTTATTAAAACCATAACCCGCAAAAGGAATCATTAAATCAAATATCTTATTGGCTACATCCAAGGAAACCTTATTCTTCTCAGCTCCTTCAAGGAATAATTTTCTCTTCTCATCCATAACACCCATAATTTTCTTGCCCATTGCTCTTCTTAATATATCCGCTTCGCCAAGACTAAAACCTCCAATGGCTGATGATATTTGCATCACCTGGTCTTGGTAAAGAATTATACCGTAAGTCTCTTGCAAAATCGGTTCAAGCATTGGATGCGGATAAGTTATTTTCTCTTCCTTATGTTTACGGCGAATAAACTTGTCTTTTGTAAGACCGCCAAGAGGACCAGGCCTATAGAGAGCAAGAACTGCCATTATGTCAGTAAAAGAATCTGGAGCTGTCTTTCTCAGAATATCTCTCATTCCTTCTGACTCAAGCTGAAATACTCCAACTGTATTACCTTTCTTAAGTAAGTTGTAGGTTTTGGTATCATTTTCTGGTATCCCTTCTCCTTTTTTACCAGATGCACCAATCATTTTAAGCGTCTTATCAATAACAGTAAGGGTACGAAGCCCAAGAATATCTACCTTTAGAAGTCCTATATCTTCTATTGCTTTCCCTGGATATTGAGATGAAATAGTTCCTTCACCTGATTTAAACAAGGGGACAAAATCAGTTAAATTACCAGGTGCAATAACTATACCTGCCGCATGTGTTGAAGCATGACGTGCTATGCCCTCAAGTCTTTCTGCAATCTCAACTAACTTCTTCAATTTATCGTCAGATTCTACAGTTTCTTTAAATTCAGGAATATTAAAAGTATCCTCAATTGAAGAGCCAAAGGGAACAAGCTTAGCAAGTTTGTCCACAATCGGATAAGGAACTTTAAGAACCCTTCCAACATCCCTGATTGCCGCCTTTGCCGCCATTGTCCCAAAGGTTATTATTTGACAAACGTTCTGTTTCCCATAGCGCTCAGTAATATAGCGAATAACTTCTCCCCTTTGCTCGTCGCCAAAGTCTATATCAAAATCTGGCATTGAAATACGCTCAGGGTTTAAAAAACGCTCAAAAATGAGGTTATATTTCAAAGGGTCAATCTGAGTTATCTCAAGACAGTAGCAAATAAGACTCCCAACCGTAGACCCTCTGCCAGGACCAACTGGTATTCCTTTCTTTTGTGCAGCATCAATTAAATCTTTAATTATTAAAAAATAGCCTGAAAATCTCATCTGTTTTATGGTGGAAAGTTCATATTCAAATCTTTTCCGTATCTCTTGAGTAATCTCTGAATACCTTTTCTCAAGTCCCTTTTCTGCAAGTTTCGTAAGATAATCATCAGCCGAGGTATAACTTTTTGGCACAGGGTAACTTGGAAGATACACTTTGGTTGGGTCAAGTTCAATTCTTAAGTTGCATTTTTCAGCAATTTTAATAGTATTTTCTATAGCTTCAGGATGGTCTGAAAAAAGAGCAATCATCTCATCAGGTGATTTGAAATAAATTTCTCTGGATTCAAACTTTAAACGTTTCTTATCATCTAAATCTTTGCCAGTCTGAAGACACAAAAGAATGTCATGTGCTTCTGCATCATCAGGCGTTAAATAATGACAATCGTTTGTAGCTACTATTGGAACTCCAAGCTCCCGAGATAGTCTCTCAAGTTCACCATCTACAAGGTCATTATCTTTTAATCCAAGTCTCATGAGTTCAAGATAAAAATTTTCCTCACCAAAGATAGATAAATATTCTTCTATCATTTCTTTAGCCTTCGCAAAATTCCCTTTTACAATCCAGTATGGAATTTCACCCTTTAAACAACCTGAGAGTGCAATAAGCCCTTCAGAATATTTATTTAAGAGCTCTTTATCAACTCGTGGCTTGTAATAGAATCCCTCTGTATAAGCCAAACTCGATAGTTTTATAAGATTTTTATACCCTACCTCATTTTTTACAAGTAATGTTAAATGAAAGGACGAAATACCATTTATAATTTGACGCTCGGTTCTTAACCCTGGGGCAACATAAACTTCTTCACCTATAATTGACTTTATACCCGCACTCTCCATAGTTTTGTAAAATTCAATAACTCCAAACATATTACCATGGTCTGTAATTGCAAGTGCAGGAAGTTCGTATTGAGAAGCAAGTTTGGCAAGTTTATCTATCTTACAAGCTCCATCTAAAAGACTATAATCTGTATGAACATGGAGATGAACAAACTTGGCATACGGCATAAATTTATTTTATCCTAAA
>JAGMCI010000040.1 GCA_023129325.1 Caldifarciminota bacterium | reverse complement strand
CAATTTTTTATTAACCCCCCTGCCTGACGGCCCGCTTCGCCAATGCCCAGCGAGGCGAGCAGGCAGGTGTGATTAAATTATTTCTTTTCTTGACATTCCCTAAGAAGGTAGTATGCTTGAACTAATCAGTTTAAAAGAGGAAAAATGAAATTTCCGCAATTAAGGATTGGCAATCTGTCGCCTCGCCTGCCGATAATTCAAGGTGGAATGGGGGCATTGGTATCCCTTCATAGATTAGCATCTGCTGTTGCAAATGAAGGTGGCATTGGTATAATCTCGTCTGTCTGGCTTCACGCCAAGAATAGAAAGCAGAAGAAAAGGTATACTGTGCAAGGTAAAAAGATTGAAAAAGGTTATCTTGATGCCATAGACTTGAGGCAAGAGATTAAAAAAGCCAGAAAACTGACCGATGGAATAATTGGGGTCAATATTCTCTATGCACTTACTGATTTTTATGACCTCGCAATGACAGCAATAGACGAATATACAGACCTTATTATAACAGGTGCTGGTTTCTCTCGCGAAATCTATTCTATCGGAAAGAGATTTGATACTCCAATAATTCCTGTTGTCTCGTCAGCAAGGTTGGCAAGAATTGCTCAACCTCTTGGAGCTTCTGCGATAGTTGCTGAGGGCTATGAATCTGGTGGGCATATGGGAACCGAAAGGAGCACCTGGGACATCCTACCAGAAATAATCAAAGCAGTCTCTCTCCCTGTTATCGCTGCTGGAGGAATCTATGATGGCTATGATGTAGTCAAAGCACTGAAAGCTGGTGCCTGTGGAGTCCAGATGGGAACTCGCTTTGGGGCAACAGAAGAGTGTGATGCATCTATAGAATTCAAGAAAGCATGGCTCAAGGCAGATAAGAAGGACATCACAATCATCAAAAGCCCTGTAGGTATGCGATCAAGAGTGATAAAAAACGAATTTGCCAAAAAAGTGGAGAGAGGTGAAACGCAAAAGGTATATTGCCCAGTTCAGTGCTTAAAAACTTGTGAAATGAGTAAAGCTCCTTACTGTATTGTTGAAGTGTTATTAAATGCAGCCAGAGGGATTAAGATGGATAATGCAATGATTTTGTGTGGTGAAAATGTATACAAAGTGAAGGAAATACTGACGGTAAAACAAGTATTTGATGAACTCACGCAAACAGTGGAGCGACATAGATAAGGATACCAATTCATGTAATAAAGGGGAAACAGGGCAAGTCGGAGAAATCCCAAATCTCAATTCGTCAGCTGACGGACCAAATCCCAAATAAATCCAAACAGCTTAGGGCATTAGAATTTTGAATTTTTTTGTCATCCGTATAATCTGTGGCTACTTTTCCTTGACAATTGATATAATTTAATTATAATTTATCCGTCAGTTGACAGAGATGGTTAAGCAAGTATTACAAACAATAGAGAAATATAAACTCCTTGAGTCTAAAGATAGGGTTCTTGTGGCTGTATCCGGTGGACCTGACTCAGTATGCCTTCTCTGGATACTTAATGAGATTAAAAAAACTTATTTCGGACAGGGGCAAGCCCTGTCTCTACGGGTTGCACATCTAAATCATTGCTTAAGAGAAGAAGCAGATGAGGAGGCAAAATTTGTTAAAAAAATGGCAAGTAAACTTGGAATTCCCTGCACTATTGGAAAAAGAGATGTATTAAAATATATCCGCCTGAGGCGGACTCATAAACTTTCTTTGGAAGAGGGAGCAAGAGAAGTGCGATATGCCTTTTTAGAAGAAGTGTCTAATAAATTTGGGATGAATAAAATTGCAACTGGACACACTTTAAATGATGAAGTTGAGACTCTTATACTCAGAATTGCGAGAGGCACAGGACTTAAAGGACTTTCATTAATCCCACCCAAGAGTGGTAAAATTATAAGACCATTGATAGAAGTAGAAAAAAATGAAATATTAAAATTCCTTAAAACAAAAAAAATACCTTATAAAGTAGATAAATCGAATTATGACTTAACCTATCCACGAAACTTTGTGAGGCACAAAATCATCCCTCTGCTTACAGAGCTTGCGCCAGATTTCTCAAAAAAGGTTATGCGACTCCGAGAAATATCAGAAAACGATGAATCGCTCCTTGAGCTTATCACCCAGGAGACACTTAAGAAAATTATAGATGTTCACTCCGAAAATCGGAGTGCCACTGATAGAGAGTTTATACTTGACTTAAAAGAGTTTTTAAAATGCAAATTACCTATGAGAAGAAGAATTTTAAGGAAAATTGTAGAAAATTTAACCCGTAAATCCCTTTCTTTTGAACAAACAGAAAAAATATTAGACTATATAAATAATAGCAGTCTTGGAAGCATATTTAGTCTGCCTGCCGCCAGGGGCGAGCCTCGCCTTCGGCGGGAAGTGAAGATTGAGAAAAGTTACAATGAGCTAATAGTAACACGGATAGACACGAAGAAGAACACAGAAGAACACGGAGAAATTAAGTTTCCTGTTCCAGGTGAAATTAAAGTAAACGGCATTAAAATCAAATCAAAAATCAATCCCGCACATAACTTATGTGCGGGACAAAAATCAAAAATCAACTACCAACAATCACCTGCAAATAGGGTTTATTTTGACTTTTCTAAATTAAAGCTCCCTCTTTTTGTGAGAAGTAGGAAAGAAGGGGATAAATTTTATGGGCACGGATACACTAAGAAGTTAAAGGATGTGTTTATTGACGATAAAATACCTCTAAGAGAAAGGTTAAGGATTCCTCTACTTGTTGACAGAAAAGGCATTTTATGGATTATTGGTAAAAGGAGAACTGGGAGGGCACTCGTAAAAGAAGATACTAATCAAATTCTCGAAGTATGGACAGAAAGAGTTAAAAGTGAAAAGTTCAAAGAATAAAAAGTTGACAAAAGTAATAAACGAAGACAAAATAAGCAAAAGGGTAAAAGAGTTAGGGGCGATGATTTCAAGAGATTATAAAGATAAAGTTCCAGTCTTAATTTGTGTCTTAAAAGGGGCTAAGGTTTTTTTCTCAAATTTAATAAAAGAAATAAAAGTCCCATGCAAACCTGATTTTATATATGTATCAAGCTATAATAAATCTACTAAAAGTTCAGGAAAAATAAAGCTGGTCAAAGACCTCTCAATCAACATCAAAGATAAAGATGTTATAATAATAGAAGATATTGTGGACACGGGGCTAACAATTAACTATATTTTAAATAATCTTAAACTCAGGAAGCCAAAATCTCTAAAAGTATGCACTTTACTGGATAAATCTGAAAGTAGGCAAATCCCAGTTCCTTTAGATTATGTTGGTTTTAATGTGCTATCTCTTTTTCTTGTTGGCTATGGGCTTGACTACGCCGAGCGTCACAGAGATTTGCCTTATATAGCAAGCTTAAATGAATAATGTTTTATTCACTTAAATCAAGATTAAATTATTCATTAGGCAAAATAGTTCCGACTAATTTTATTATTAAAGGATTAGAGTTGCATCCTGCAACTTTATTGCTTGAACTTACAAACATTTGTAACGCAAATTGCATATATTGTGGATATAGATTTATGAAGAGGAAAAAAGGAGTGATGAGTGAAGTGTTATTTAAAAAATTAGTAGATGAATTTGATGATATGGGTGGAGGAGATATAAACATCACAGGAATAGTAGGAGACCCTTTAGTTAACCAAAATATAGTTGAAAGAATTACTTATTTAAGAACAAAAAAGAATATTAGAAACATAAAATTGAGTACGAATGGTATACTCTTACAAAAAGTAGGTATAAAAAGATTACTTGAATCAGGAGTAAATAGTATATTGATAAATATGGGGGGCATGGATAAGGAAACTTATAAAATGTTATTTGGAACAGATGCTTTTTACGAGGTATATGAGAATGTGCGAGAAATATTAAATACAAACAAATCCATTGACAGGACTGTTGACTTAACTATAGTTATTAAATATATTTCTCTTGATGGTATGTCAAAGAATAAAAGTTATTTGTTATTAAAAGAACTTGGCAAAAACTCTCACAAAAAAATCATTTTTGACAACATTTATGATAGTTGGTGTGGTAGAATTTCAAAGAATGATATGATTGGTGATATGAAGTTGAAACTAAATAGAGAAAAGAAAGAACCGTGTTCTCTTCTCTATAACACTTTATCAATTATGTGGAATGGGGATGTAGTTCCTTGCTGTAGAGATTTAGATGGTGATTTAATATTAGGGAATGTAATGGAACAATCAATTATTGATATATGGAAAGGTAATATATTAAAAAACTTAAGAGAAAGTTTTACTCAAGGGACTATTCCTTCTATCTGTGATAAATGCGAACATTATGAAGGATTAAAACCTATAAAAAGTCTTCATTTATTTAAAAGAAGTTTGGCTTTTAGGCAAAAGGAGGTGTGTGATGTTTAGGAGTAGATTTTTTGTAACAGCAGTTGCTGTGACAGGACTCTTGCTTGGTAGTGTTTCAAGAGTATCTGGCAAAACAGTTGTTGAGGCAATTGATGATAGGCTTGACTACGCCGAGCGTCACAGAGATTTACCTTATATAGCAAGCTTAAATTTAGATGCAAATGGTATCAATTCTCTATAACTCTTTAGTATTCAAAGCATTGGGAAAAACTTTTTCTTGACAATATGCTATTTTCAGAGTATAATATAAACTATGGGGAGACTGCCGAGACTTGCTTTCACAGGACTTACATATTTTGAAAAATATTTGGAGCTTCTCAAACGATATAAAAAGCAGTATGGCTTTAAACTTCACATACAACAAGTTTAGATGAAGAAACAGAGACCTAAACCTAAAAAATCACAAAAGACATCCTTTGTCAAGGGAATGATATTCTGGGCTCTTCTTTTCTTATTCTTCCTATTTTTTATCTCTCTTCAACAGGGTAGGAAAGAAGAGATGGCAGAAATTTCTTACTCTAAATTTTACACGAGCGTGGATAGTGGCAAAGTAGCAAGTATAACAATTGCAGGCAAAGAAATAAGAGGAGAGTTTAAGGAGCCTGTTGAAGTGAAATCCGCCTCGGGCGGAGAAAAGTTAAAAGTTAAAAGCTATAAGAAGTTCAAAAC
>JAGMCI010000004.1 GCA_023129325.1 Caldifarciminota bacterium | reverse complement strand
AAAAATTTAAAAAAGGAACTTGAAACAACTTTTAAGTCCGTATCGGTAAATATTTCAGAAGAGAACAGAATGATTATAAATGTCAAAAAAGAACAGGCTTTAACTGTTTTAAGATTTCTTAAAGACAAAGAATATGATTATTTAACTCTTATATCTTGTGTTGACTGGATAGAAGGAAAGGAGTTTGAACTGATTTATATTCTCTCTGCTTATATGCGAAAGGAGAATATAACTTTAAAGACACGAATCCCAAGAGAGAAACCGGAATTCAAGACAATAATTCCTATCTTTAAAAATGCCGAACCCTATGAGCGAGAATTGCACGAACTTTTTGGAATAAAATTTGAAGGACATCCCAGATTGACTCGGCTCTTCCTGGAAAGAGAGTATAAAATACCTCCTTTTAGAAAAGATTTTGATACAAGAGAGTATGTCAAAGAATTTTTTGATAAAATTCCACCTATAGAGGATAAAAAATGAGAGAACTTGAACTCTATTTTGGTCCTCAGCACTTAGGGATGGTTGGAAACTTTAGTATTACTTTAAAAGTAGAAGGTGATAGAATTTTAGAGGCAACTGCTAATCCCGGTTGGTTGCATAGGGGGTTTGAAAAACTGATGGAATACCGAACATGGATACAGAACTTCCCTATGGTCTGTAGAATAAATGTAATAGAGCCTGATTCTATGGAAATGGTATACGCAATGGCAGTGGAAAAACTGGCAAATATAGAAGTTCCGGAAAGAGCAAATTATATAAGAAGTATTGTTCTTGAACTTTCCAGAGTTTCTTCTCATCTTTTTGGCTTGTGGGCTTATTCTAATATGCTTGGATTTGATACAGCCGCACAATGGGCGATGTATCACAGAGACCTTGTATTAGACCTCTTAGAAGAACTCACCGGAGGTAGAGTGTATCATATATACATATGGCCTGGCGGTGTAAGGCGTGACTTTCCTGAAGGACTTAAGGACAAAATTGTTAAAACTCTTCATTCTATAGGTAGTTGTATGCCAGATTACGATGCAGTATTTTTTAATAACCGTCTATTTTACGAGCGTGCAAAAGGAATAGGAAAAATAACTCAGGAAGAGGCAAAAAAACTTGGGGCGGTAGGTCAGGTTTTAAGAGCAACAGGAATAAAATATGATGTTAGAAAAATTGAACCTTATGCCTCATATGATAAAGTTGACTTTGAAGTCCCTGTGAGAGAAGATGGTGATGCATATTCAAGGATCTGGATAGTAAGAGATGAGATAATTCAAAGTGTTCATATGATATTTAAACTGCTTGATAAAATGCCTCAGGGAGAAGTCTACAACAGAGTGCCCAATCCATTTAAATGGAATATACCCAAAGGAGAGACTTATGTGAAGGTTGAGTCTTCCCGTGGAGAATTAGGGCTTTACTTAGTTAGTAATGGTGGAGATAAGCCTTACAGGGTTCATTTTAGAACACCTTCTTATACTCATGGGCTCATAATTTTGGAAAAAGTTTTAAAAAATGCAAGCATTGCAGATGTGGGAAATACTATGATAAGTTTATATATAATTGCTCCTGAGATAGACAGATGAAAGAGAAATCAAAAATTAAGAAAGGGAGTTTTTTAAGTCCTTTTAAAGCAATTAAATTTTTATTCAAAAAGCCGAAAACTTTAAGGTATCCCTTTGAGCTTAAGGAACCTGCTCAAAGATACAGAGGACTTCATCTAAATGACTGGGCTCAGTGCACAGGATGTGGCAATTGTGCTGATATATGTCCAAATGAGGCAATCACTATGGTTGAAATGCCTGAGATTAAACCAAAACCTGAGGAAGGCATAAAAAATGAGCGGCCTAAAATAGATTATGGCAGATGTTGTTTCTGTGGTCTGTGCGTGGATATTTGCCCACCTGGATGTTTGAGATTGTCCAGAGATTATCTTCATATTCACTTTGATATAAGTACCTTTAACTTACTTGCAAAGGATGAAAAAACTGACAAAGAACACTTTTTGCCCGCTGATAAATACTCTATCCTTAAAGCAAGTCTGACACACCGAAAAATAGATTATGAGGGATTTTCTCCTGACCTGAAATACTCTTTATTTGAGCCAGAGCGAGTTCCAATGCCAATAATTGAACCAGAAGAGCGGAAAAAATCATTTGTTGAAATGGCTTTGGGCTATGAGGAAGAAGGTGCAAGAAAAGAAGCTTCTCGTTGCTTAGAATGTAAGTTATGTGAAGAAGCCTGTCCTGCACATTTAAAGATTTCCGACTATATAAAAGCAATTGCAGAGGGTAGATATGAAGATTCACTGCGAAAGATATTTGAAGATAACCCTATTCCATCAATATGTGGGAGAATATGCTTAAAGCATTGTGAAGATGCCTGTTCAATTAGATATAGAGGAGAACCATTAGCTGTAAGGTGGCTCAAGAGATTTGTTGCCGATAAAGCAGTTGATTATAGAAAAGTTCTTATGCCTGAAATCCTTCCTGATACAGACAAGGAAGTTGCAGTAATTGGAGCTGGGCCATCTGGCTTGGCTGTTGCTTATTTCTTAAAGCTCAAAGGTCACAATGTCACTGTCTATGACGCTTTGCCAGGTGGAGGAGGTATGCTTAGAAGGGGACCCCCTCTCTATAGACTACCTTTTGAGAGTATAGATAAAGATGTGAATTATATCAAATCTCTTGGGGTTGAGTTTAAATTTAATACAGAAGTAGGTGAAGATATACAATTTGAACAAATTTATAATGATTCCGATGCCGTTTACATAGGAATAGGGATGTGTAAAGGTAGATATATTAAACTTGAGAATGAAAAGTTAGCTCCTCAGGCAGTGGATTTCTTAAAGGAAGCTAAGTTTGGTGAAAAAGTAAAAGTTGGAAAAGATGTAATTATCATAGGTGGGGGGAATGTGGCCATGGATGTTGCAAGAACCTGTGTAAGGTTACAGCTAATGCAATATCCTGAACAGAAAACATCAGTGAACATTGTCTGCCTTGAATCATGGGATATTATACCTGCAACTGAAGAAGAATATACAGAGGCTCAAGAGGAGGGAGTTTTATTTAATGTTTCCTGGGGACCAAAAAATATCTTACTTGAAAATGGAAAAATTAAGGGATTAGAATGCAAGGCTGTAAAGTCCGTATTTGATGAGCAAGGTAGATTTGCCCCAACATTTTATGAAGAAAAAGAAATGTTCCTTGAAGGTGATATGCTTATTGAAGCTATTGGTCAGGGAGCGGATTTTTCGTTCCTCCCTAAAGAACTTTTGGAAAAACTTGAATTTACTGAAAGAAGAAAGGTAAAGGTTGATGAAGACGGCCAAACTTCTATTCCTCGTGTATTTGCTGGTGGAGATATTGTCAATTTAAATTTAGATGCCGTAACTGCAATTGCTGATGCCAAAATAGCAGCTGAGGGGATAGATAAATATATAAGAAAACAGCAGTCATGAAAAGTGTTCATTTTAAGAGATGCAAGCCTTATGACACAAGTTGCCATTTAAAAGCAATCCAATCCTGGCATGATGAGTTCGAGTCTAGTATTAAATCACTTATTTCCTACCTTGAAGTTCTTAATAAGCGTTCAAAGGAAGCCCGAACTGAATGCAGAAAAAACTACTCTAAGATGATAGAGCTTGCCCAAGCCAAGACAAGATTTATCCATGAGGTTTCACACGAACTTAAGGTCCCTTTGGCTGCTGTTTACAATATCCTCAATGTAATTCTTGGAGGCTATCTTAAGGGTGATGCCAAAAAACAAATTGAACTTTTAAGTCGTGCACGCTTGCGACTTAAAGAAACAGTTTCTCTTCTCAATGACCTCTTGGCTCTTTCCCGTCTCGAGGAAGGCACAGCAAAGTTAGAAAAGGAGACACTTAACATAAAGACAATTCTTATTTCTGTAGTTAAAGAGATGGAAAAATATGCAAAAAAGAAGAAGATTCAATTTTCATGGCAATTTGCATCTCATTTACCTTTTGTTTTTGGAAATCCAGAACTCATAAGGAGAGTATTTGAAAACATCATAGATAATGCGGTTAAGTATACTAACTCAGGAGGAACCGTGAGCCTCAAGGCTTTCAGAGAAGATAACTTCTTATACTTTTGGGTTAAGGATACTGGTATTGGTATCAAGGAAGATGAGATTCCAAAATTATTTGATGTCTTTTTCCGAGGCAACCAGGCAAGGCAAAGAGGTAAAAAAGAAGGAATGGGTTTAGGACTCTCCTTGGTGAAGCGTATAATTGATGCTCATAAAGGGGTAGTTTCTGTAAAAAGCAAGTTTGGTCAGGGGACTACAGTAACAGTTAAGTTCCCTGAATACAAGAAAGGGGAGAGCTAATGGCAAAGCAAATTCTCATAGTAGATGATGACCCTGATTTTGTGGAATCCACGAAAATCATTTTATCTGCTCATGGCTATGATGTCCGCACAGCGAGTGATGGCAAGAGTGCCCTTGCTTTGTTACATAAGGAAAAACCAGATATTATTTTGCTTGATGTTATGATGCGCACAAAGGGGGAAGGTGTCTGGTTCAGTCAGAAGTTAAGGAGCAATAAATTGCTTCGCAGTATTCCAATTTTGATGATTACAGCAGTGAATCAGGATGCTGAGATGAAAAACTTCCACCTTAATCCTGAGATAGACGGAGACTATCTTCCAGTTGATGGATTTCTTGAAAAGCCAGTGGAACCAGAAGATATACTACGTAAGATAGTTAAACTAATTGGGAAATAACAGTAGCGGACATTATATCATAAAAAGACTTCTATGAAAGAGTCAGTTGGTGTCAGTTCTTTCTGAGTTCTTATAGTTCATAAGCTTATGCCAATACTTTAGCTGATAACTCCATAGAAGCAAAAGACTTGCAAAAATTTTTCATGCTCAAGAAAGTTGCTGCCAGTATCTACTTCATCCGAATGGAAACTAAGGATTTTAAACAAAGTAGAAAAATCATTTTGATAAGATAAACTGGGCAGTTTTGCGACTTGCCCGGGTCGTTAACAATGCCCAAATAATTAGTGACGAAATAATTAGTGACGGGCTACTATTTTTCATCTCATATCTTTTCATTTTAGTTTATTATACCTTAAAATTTAACTCTGGTAAATCTTTTTATACTGTGAAGGGTTTGCCCTACATTATGAAATACTTTTTTAGTTGTAAAACTAACAGGGATTTAAAGAGTCCCGCACTTATGCATAAGTGCGGGATAAGAGATAAAAATAGATTGCACTTCAAAGTATTACCAAAGCAATGCACTCCAAAAAGCAGACTAAAATCTACACTCCCCATCAGCACTCTAAAGAGTGTACTCCAAGAAACTAATTTTTATAAAGTAGCGAGTTTTTTTATAAAAATTAATAAAAAACTTGACAAATGAAAGTTTTGTGTTAAAGTTGTAAACGGAGTTATAATAGGAGGTAATATAAGGGTCTTTTAAGGTATGTAAGTTAAAAAATAAGAAATGGCTTATATACCTTATAAAGACTTTGGTTTTTAATGGAGTCCTCGTAAGGACTCTATTTTTTTCTTGACAAGTTAAATTCTTATGCTATTTTAAAGTGAGATGAAAAAACTTTTGCCACTTCTTCTTCTTTTATTAAGTTCCAGGCTCTGGGCTGGAGCTTCAGAGGCAGGAGCAATTTTCCTAATCATATATCCAGGAGCAAGACCAAATGGAATGGCTGCAACTTTTACCGCAACTTCTGATGACGCTTTAGCTACATATTATAATGACGCTGGACTTGGATTCCAAGATAAGAATGATATTGCCCTTATGCATGCTAACTGGTTGCCAGGTCTTTATCCAGGAATGTATTACGAATTTCTTACTTTCTCTTACCCAACCTCCGAAGCTGGAGTAATTGGAGGCCATATTATTTACTTGACCACAGGTGAGACTGTAGGCACTGATTGGGATGGCACAGAAATAGGAAAATGGACTACCTGGGATGCTTCATTAAAAATTTCTTATGGAGTGAAAATGAATGAAAAATTAGCTCTTGGGTTTGGGGCAAAATTTGTCTATAGCTTCCTTGCTCCAGCAGATGTAGTCTGGCAAATTTTGAAAAGAAAAGGAGGCGGAACAGGAACTTCGTGGGCTTTTGATGTTTCTACCCTTTATATATTAAATAAATATTTGCAATTTGGTTTATCTTTACAAAATTTAGGTCCTAATATAAAGTATACAGAAACAGGTGTGGCAGACCCTTTACCGTGGACACTTAGAACTGGGCTGTCGTGGTGCCCAATTAATACAAAAATAAATAAACTTACCCTCTCCACTGAATTTACAAAAATTCTTGTCGGGCTCTTGGAAGAGTTAAAAGATATACAAAATCCGGATACTCGTAAACAAGGATTTACTTATCTCTACCAGGATATCTGGAAAGCAATTGGAATTGAATATGTCTGGTCTGACCTCCTTTCCTTAAGAGGCGGATTTTTCTGGGATACAATAGGTTCAAGAGTAGGACCGACATTTGGAGGCGGTGTAAAGTTTAAGGGATTAAGATTTGACATAGGGGTGGATTCTAACCTTTATGACTTCAAAACAAGTAATTATAGACTTTCCCTTAATTACTCTTACTAAGTGTGTTTCCTCCTGATTAATAAACCAATAGGTTGGACAAGTTTTGATGTTGTAAAATATATAAGAACCGTGTCTGGCATTCAAAAGATTGGGCATACAGGCACTCTTGACCCTATAGCACAAGGACTTTTAATCCTCTGTCTTGGGAAGAGTACCAAGTTGGTAAATTCTTTAATGAATGAAGAAAAAGAATATCTGGCAACTATTAGGCTTGGAGAGACAAGAGATACAGATGACATAAGTGGTGAGATTCTTCACAGAGCCCGCCCTGAAGAGATTCTGAACCAAGTTCAGAATGACACTTTCAGGGTTCAGAATGACAATAAACGAGGCCGAAACAAGATACATCCTTCAAAAAATGAAATAAAAAGAATACTTCAACAATTTAAGGGCAGAACTTTACAAGTTCCCCCTATGTATTCTGCTTTGAAATCAAAAGGGAGAAGATTATATAAAATAGCCCGTGAAGGAAAAATAATAAAAAGAGAACCACGAAAAGTATATATCAAAGAGCTTGAACTTCTTTCTTATCACTTTCCTTTGTTAAAATTGAAGATTATATGTGGTAAAGGAACTTATATAAGAGCACTGGCACGAGATATTGGAGAAAAGTTAGGTTGCGGTGGGTGTGTTGAATCGCTTACACGAACAAGGATAGGAAATTTTAATCTCTCTCAAGCAGTATCGCCAAAATCAATTCATACACAAGAAGAACTAAATCAATTATTAATCACGGGGCTGTCAGGAAAAAATGAACCTATAGTTGAAGAAAAAACTGCAACCACAAGATTTCACAAGATGTCACCCTAAGTGAAGCGAAGGGTCTATATGAATAAATCACAAATAACAAATAAATCACAATATCTAAATTCTAAATTACAAACTGTTTAGAATTTTGGTCATTAGAATTTGAAATTTGTCTGCAAAAAGATGAAAATAATTAAAGACATAGAAGAATTAAAAGATACTAAAGTTAATTCTGTAACTGTAGGTTCTTTTGATGGCCTTCATCTTGGTCATCAAGCTGTTATTAAAAGAGTAATAAAAAAACCAAATTCTTTAATAGTAACTTTTGACCCTTATCCAAAAGAGATATTACCTGAGAATAAACAATTTGTTTTAACCCTTATGCCTAAAAAAATAAATATTCTTGAACAACTTGGGGTAAAGAATTTATTTATTTTAAAATTTGATAAAAATTTAGCTACCTTAGAACCCATGGATTTTGTCCACTGGTTTATAGCAGGGTATGTAAAGCCTAAAGAAATTATACTCGGCTATAACCATCACTTTGGCAATAAAGCAAAAGGTGATTTTGAACTCCTTGTACATATGGGAGCAAAATTTGACTTTAATGTTACAAGAGTCCCACCTATATTTGTGGATGGTTTCCCGGTATCCAGCACCAGAGTTAGAAACTCACTAACTCAGGGAGATGTAAAGGAAGCCAGAAAACTACTTGGTAGATGCTATTCAATCACATCCCAAGTTATACCTGGCAAAAAAAGAGGAACAACATTAACTTATCCAACTGCAAACCTTAAAATCCCCGATAGAAAACTCATCCCAAAGAAGGGAGTATATGCTGTATGGGTAAATTATGATAAAAATAAATCAGGTGGAATGATGGACATAGGAGAAAAACTAACATTTGGAGAGCCGTTTGGATTAGAAGTCCATATATTTGATTTCAATAAAAATATCCTCAATCAAAAACTTACAATAGAGTTTGTAGATTACATAAGGGAAAACTTAACTTTCAAAAGTTCTGAGGCGCTCAAGAAAAAACTCAAGGAAGATGAAATCTGTGCAAGAAATTTGTTAAAAATAGTTTGACAAAATTGGTTTTAAATGATATAAAGTAAATCAGGAGGGAATGATGAGATTAAAGGATGTTTCTAAATTTATGGAGAAAATAGGCATCCCAGGTCAAGATGCTTATGACTTGCCTACAAGTAATAAAAGATTTCCAGATGGTGGTTGGTATCGGATGGAAATATCAGGAGTAGAGCGTCCAAATGTCCTTGAGGCAGTTATTGATGAGATGAATAAACGGAAAGTGCCAATCCATCGTGTAATCTCGGTAGTTATGGGAGCTACGCTTCTTGATAAATCTGAGCTTAAGGATTTTGCCCAGACCGCTCGGGATGCTAAATTAGAGGTCATACTCACTCCTGGACCACGCTCAAGCTGGGACATAGGCCGACAACTTGCTACCCCTGAAGGAGCTCTTTCAGGATTGAGATTCCATGGCTCTGACCAGCTGCGAGCAGTGATTGCAGATATTATTAGATGCATAGATATTGGATTTAGGGGCTTTCTTGTGGTTGACGAGGGTGAACTCTGGCTACTTAATGAGTTAAAAAAGAAAGGTGATATACCTGAGGATATAATCTTTAAAGTTTCTATTTATGCAGGACACGCTAATGCAGCAGGAGCTAAAGTTTTAGAGATGCTTGGTGCAGGTAGCTTTAATCCACCAGGCGACCTGAGTCTTCCTCAATATGCATCTATTCGCAAGGCTTGTGATATACCAATAGATGTGCATATTATTTTAACTGAATCTTTTGGTGGTTATATGAGGTTTTATGAAGGACCTGATATGGCTCGTATCTGTGCACCCTGTTATTTTAAAATAGAGCCAGGACCAGCATGTGCCGCAGGACCTGGAGCACTCTATAAGCCATGGATAGATTCAAAAATGTTGGCTGACTGGGGGAGAGAAAAGGTTAAGTATGCACAAATTATATATGAGTTTATACAGGAAAATTATCCAGAAATCAAAATATCTGAACCTGGAACAAAAGACCTGGCTATCCCGAGATAGGGATTAACCACAAAGACTCAAAGGCACAAAGGACAGTGGTAAAATTATTGGAGGGAAAAATGAAATATAAACTTGCTTTTATTGGATTCGGCACTGTAGGACAGGGATTTGCTGAAATCTTGCAAGAGAAGAAAGAATATCTAAAGGATACTTATGGTTCACCACGACCTTCACCATGGAATGGATTTGAATTTGAGGTAGTGGCTATCTCTGACCCAATTAAAGGCTCGGTTTATAAAGAAGAGGGGCTGAACTTAAAAGAACTTCTTTCTCTGGTAAAAGAGACTGGTAAAATTGATAGCTACTCAAGTGGTATAAAAGGCTGGGATAGTATCAAAACAATAATTTCTACTAATTCTAATGTAATCATTGAAGTTAGTCCAACTGATATTAAGACTGGCGAACCAGCAATTACACATATAAAAACTGCCTTAAGCAATAAAAAGAATGTAATTACAACAAATAAAGGTCCAATTGCTCTTGCATATAAGGAATTGTCTAATTTAGCAAATGAGAACGGCGTATTTCTTAAATTTGAAGGCACAGTCTTAAGTGGAACACCAGCCTTAAACTTGAGTCTTGAGGCCCTTGCTGGTATTAAGATAAAAGAAATAAGAGGAATATTAAATGGCACCACTAATTACATTCTTACTGAAATGGAAAAAGGAAGAACCTATGATGAGGTTTTAAAAGAGGCGCAAAGACTTGGCTATGCAGAAACTAAACCAGATGCTGATGTAGAGGGCTGGGATGCACTCGCTAAAGTCTTAATACTTGCTAATGTAGTAATGGGAGGCAATTTAAAAATAGAAGACATTCAAAGGACAGGAATTACCGGTACCACTCTTTCTGACATTCAAGAAGCAAAGACCGAAAATAAAAGATACAAATTAATTGGCAAAGTATGGAAAGAGGGTGTTCAAATCAAAGGTAGTGTGAAGCCTGAAAAATTAGACCTAAATGACTTTTTAGCCAACGTTGGTGGAGCAACAAACGCATTAACTTTCTCCACTGATGATTTAGGTGAAGTTACAATAATAGGTCCAGGTGCAGGCAAAAAAGAAACAGGCTTCTCTATATTAACCGATTTATTAAATATTCATCGGTTACTTAAAGGTACTAAATAAAGCCACAGAAGGACACAAAATTTCACTAAAGAAAAAGAAATTTCTGTGTCTTTTTCTGTGTGATTCTGTGGCGTTTGCAACTTCATAGTAAATTAAATAGGAGGATAAAATGAAGATGATAATTGGTGGGAAATGGGTTGATAAACCCAAAAAAATAGATGTCTTAAATCCTCAGGATGATAAACTTATAGATACGGTTCCAAGGGCTGATACTAAAGATGTTGAAGAGGCTTATAAATCAGCAGAAAAAGGGGCTAAAATTATGCGTAAGCTTTCAAGCTATGAGAGGTATTCAATCCTTAAGAAGACTGCCGAACTATTGGAGCAAAAACTTGAAGATTTCTCACGCACTATTGCACTTGAGGGAGTCAAAACTATAAATGAAGCACGAAAAGAGGCAGAAAGAGCAGTCAATACTTTAACTTATGCCGCAGAAGAAGCAAAAAGAGTTAGCGGTGAATTAATTAATATAGATGCTGATTATAGGAACGAACGGAGATTTGGATATTGGATACGCGAGCCTGTTGGCATAGTGCTTGCCATAACTCCTTATAATGACCCATTAAATATGGTATGTCATAAGGCAGGACCTGCAATTGCAGCTGGGAATGCACTTGTCTTAAAACCTACATATCTTACACCTCTATCTGCACTTAAACTTGGTAAACTTATGTTAGAGGCTGGGTTGCCTGAACCAGCTTTATCTATAATTACTGGGAAATCAAGAGAAATAGGTGATGCACTTGTTGAAGACCCACGCCCAAGAGTAATCACATTTACAGGTGGAGTTGAGGCAGGTGAACAAATAATAAAAAAGGCTGGACTTAAAAAAGTGATGATGGAACTTGGTTCATCATCAGCTGTTATAGTTATGGAAGATGCAGACCTAAAATTAGCTGTCCCCTCAATAGTTTCAGGCTCATTTTGGGCGGCTGGGCAAGACTGTATAGGAGTCCAGCGCCTTTATTTGCATAAGCCAATTTATACTCAATTTATGCAAGAATTTGTCAAAGAAACTGCAAAATATAAGGTAGGAGATAAATTAAAGGAAGATACTGATATGGGACCTATGATTATATCTGAGGAGGCAACGAAAGTAGAAAACTGGGTCAATGAGGCAATTGAACTTGGTGGTAAATTATTAGTAGGAGGTAAAAGAAAAGGCAACTTTTATTGGCCCACAATACTTGAACAGGTGCCTGAAAAAGCCAAAGTAGTGCAGGAGGAAATTTTTGGTCCAGTTGTGGTAGTTTTTCCATTTAAAACATTAGATGAAGCCATATCAGCTGCCAACAATTCAAAATACGGATTACATTCTGCTATTTTCACTCAAAATCTGGATACCGCTATGTATGCGGCAAAAGAATTACAATTTGGTGGAGTTATGGTAAATGATTCTACAGACTTTAGGGTAGATTATATGCCATTTGGTGGCTACAGGCAATCAGGACTTCATCGTGAGGGACTTAAATTTGCAATAGATATAATGACAGAGATAAAATTAGTAGCAATAAAGAGTTGCAAGTTGTGAGTTGAAAGTTGTGAGGAAAAGAATGTAAAAATCTCCTCAACTAACAACTCATAACTAATAAAATGTTTGCAAAAAGAGTAGCACATCTTAGACCCACGGGGGCGTTTGAGTTTCTTGATAAAGCCAAGAAGCTTGAAGCTCACCCGTCCCAACACGGAACGGGTCGGGAGGGTAAGTCAATAATTCATCTTGAAATAGGGGCACCAGATTTTGATACTCCTGATAATATTAAGGACGCAGCAATAAAATCACTAAAAAATGGGCTCACAAAATATGTGCAAGGTGCCGGAATTCCAGAATTACGAGAGACTATAGCAACCCATATAGCAAAAACAAGGAATATAAGCGTAAGCCCAGACGAGGTTGTAGTGGGACCTGGGGCAAGCCCAATTATCTTTTACCTTATTCTGGCTCTAATTGAGGCGGGGGATGAAGTAATCTATCCTGACCCTGGGTTTTTTACATATGAGCCAGTTACAATTTTTGCAGGTGGCACTCCGTGTCCTGTCCATCTCATTGAAGAGAAAGGGTTTTCTATAGATTTAGAAGAAATAAAAGCCAACCTCTCTCCACGGACAAAACTTTTGATTTTAAACTTTCCTCATAATCCAACAGGAGGAATGATTTTAAAAGAAGACTTAGATGCTTTGGTTGATTTAGTGAGAGACAGGGATATTTGGATTCTTTCGGATGAGGTTTACTCTCAAATGCTGTATGAAGGTGATTTTTGCTCAATTGCTTCTTATCCTGGAATGAAAGAAAAGACTATAATTCTTGATGGTTTTTCTAAAACCTATGCTATGACAGGTTGGAGGTTGGGCTATGGGGTTATGGACAAAGAACTTGCATATAAAGTGGCATCTGTCTTAATTCAATGCAACTCCTGCACCACATCTTTTATTCAGCCCGCAGGAGTTGAAGCCATTAAAGGACCTCAAGGAATTGTAAAGGAAAGACTTGAAATTTATAGAAAGAGAAGAGATATTATTGTTGATGGACTTAATAGCATACCTAAAATCAGGTGTGTTCGACCAAAAGGGGCATTCTATGCTTTCCCTAACATCAAGGAATTAGGCATTTCATCAAGGGAACTTGCATTAAGATTATTATATGAGGCTGGCGTATGCTGTTTGCCTGGCACAGTATTTGGCAAATTTGCTGAAGGCTACATCAGGTTTACTTATTCAAATTCAGAGTCCAACATCAAAGAAGCCCTTAATAGAATTAAAAAATTTATTAGTAAAGAATTTACTTGACAGAAAGGTTAAATCAGGATAATATTAATTTGCTTGGGAGGTTAATATGGACATTGTGAAGGAAGTAAAGGAAAAGATATTAAAAAAGGTTAGGATTCATGAAAAAGACACCGGCTCACCAGAGGTTCAGGTTGCCCTTCTTACAGACCGTATGAACAATCTGAGCAATCATTTAAAGAGCCACAAAAAGGACCTGCATTCAAGGAGAGGGCTTATAATGATGGTGAGTAAACGCAGGAAGTTGCTTAAATATCTTTTAAACAAGTATCCAGCCAGGTATCAAAAATTACTAAAAATCATTTCAATTAAAGGTAAATAATGGAATTAAAAATTGGAGGGAAAGTTCTCTCCATTGAAGAAGGTAAAATAGCTAATGCGGCTGATAGCTCCTGTACAGTTAGATATGGAGATACAGTTGTTCTCGTTACAGTTTGTAGACAGTGGGAAGAACCTGCAACACCGCTTAGTTTTTTCCCCTTGACCTGTGATTATTTAGAACGCCGTTATGCAGCTGGAAGAATACCAGGTGGTTTCTTTAAAAGAGAAGGTAGGCCAACCGAGAAAGAAATTATTAGTTCCAGATTAATAGACCGTCCTGTCAGACCTTTATTTCCAGCGGAACTGAAAACCCCAGTTCAAGTGATTGGAACAGTCCTTTCCTCAGACCAGGAGAATGATGCTGATATATTAGCTATAATTGGTGCTTCTTATGCACTCAGAACATCATCTCTCCCATTCTTAAGACCTATAGGAGCTGTTAGAATTGGTATGATTGGGAGTGACTTCATAGTCAATCCAACTATGTCAGAACTTGAGAATGCCAGTCTCAATTTAGTAGCAGCAGGAACTTCTCGTGGCATAACTATGCTTGAAGCTAAAAGCAAAGAAGTAAAAGAAGAAGACATTCTTAAGTCTCTTGAACTGGCACAAACTGAGATTCAAAAAATTATCAAATTTCAAGAGTCAGTGAAAGAAGGCTCTAAAAGCTGGGAGCCACATAAATTATCATCTGAATTAAAGGATTTAATAAAGAATAAATTTGGGGCTCAAATTGAAGAAGCCCTAAAGATTAAGGAACGGAATATTAGATGGAAGAAATTATATGATATTCAATCAGCTTTAAAAAATGAGGTTGAAGAGAAATATCCAGAACAGGAACTCACAGCTGGATTTGAAGAAGTAGAATGTAATTATTTAAGAAACGAACTCTTAAAGAACAAAATAAGACTTGGTGGTCGTGGTCCAAGAGATTTAAGACCTATATCCTGCGAAGTAGGCATTCTTCCCAGAGCTCATGGCTCAGGCTTATTTACCAGAGGAGAAACACAATCACTTTGTACCATCACACTGGGAACAGTGGTTGACGAACAAAAGATAGAAGAGTTGATGGGAGAGTCTTATAAAAGTTTTATGGTCCATTATAATTTTCCACCCTTTTCTGTGGGTGAAGTTAAACAATTAAGGGGTCCCGGGAGACGAGAAATAGGACATGGAGTTTTAGCAGAAAAAGCCCTTGAGTCCATAATTCCATCGTCTGAAAGCTTCCCTTACACTATTAGACTTGTATCTGATATTTTATCTTCTAATGGAAGCTCATCAATGGCAACTGTATGTGGTGGTTCTCTTGCCTTAATGGATGCAGGAATTCCAATAAAATCGCATGTTGCCGGAGTGGCTTTGGGACTGATAGGTGATGAAATCCTTGTAGATATAGCCGGAGAGGAAGACCATTTTGGAGATATGGACTTTAAAGTTGCTGGCACTAATGAGGGAATTACAGCAATTCAGCTTGATGTGAAAGCTGGGGGACTTAAGATTGAAATACTTGAGAAAGCACTAAAGTTTGGAAAAGAAGCAAGGTTTTTTATTCTTGAACAAATGAATTCAACAATCTCTAAACCTAAAAAAGAAATCTCATCTTATGCCCCAAAGCTTAAGTTAATACAGATACCAAAAGAGAAAATTGGACAAGTAATAGGCCCTGGTGGAAAAATTATCAGAGAAATAACAGAAAAAACAGGTGCCAAGATAGAAATTTCAGATGAAGGTAAGGTAACAATATCTTCTGATTCCTGGGAAACAACTGAAACAGCTCAAAAAATAATTGAAGGAATAGTTAAAGATGTTGAAGTTGGTAAAACTTACATTGGCAAAGTTACAAAAATAATGCCATTTGGAGCATTCGTGGAAATACTGCCTGGCAAAGAAGGACTGATTCACATTTCACAGCTCGCTCGCCATAGAGTTGAAAAAACAGAAGATGAGATAAAGGTTGGTGAAAAAGTGCCTTGTAAAGTAATAGGTATTGAGCAAGGTAAAATACAACTCTCGCGAAAAGCCCTACTCCATTAATCTCAAATAATGCATTAACCACAGATAAACGCAGATAAATATGAGAAATCCTAAGCACAAAATCCGAAATTCTAAACAAATCCCAAATTCCAATTTCCAATTTCTTAAGAGTTTGGAATTTGAAAAATTAGAATTTAAGTATTGTTTAGGATTTAGAAATTTGGATTTAGGATTTCAGGGTTAATATGGCTTATCATAAAACTACTCTTGACAATGGAATAAGAGTTATTACTGAATCTCTTAAATCAGTGCATTCTATATCCCTTGGCGTATGTTTGACAAGAGGGTCAAGAGATGAGAGCGAGGCAGAGAACGGTCTCTCTCATTTCATTGAACATATGCTCTTTAAGGGCACTCAAAAAAGGTCAGCAAAAGATATTGCTATCTCAATAGATTCAATTGGCGGTGAAATTAATGCCTTCACAACTAAGGAATTTACTTATTACTATGCAAGATTCCTTGATGAACACCTTGACAAGGTATGGGACCTTATAGCTGATATTTTAAATAATTCTAAATTTGACCCTGAAGCTCTTGAACTTGAAAGAGGAGTCATTCTTGAGGAAATCAAGAGTTTTGAGGACTCTCCTGATGACCAGGCATTATATCGTTTAGCTCAAGCTTTATTTGAACCACATCCTATTTCCCGCTCAATTATGGGACCCCAGAAAAATGTTAAAAGTTTTACTCGTGATACTATCTTAAAATTTAGAGAAAAACATTACAGAGGTGAAAATTTAATTATATCTGCTTGTGGAAATCTTGAACACCAAAGGATTATTGATTTAGCAGCTTCTTCCTTTAATTTTAAAAAAGAAGCATCTATAAGAAAAGAAACTTCATTCCCAAAATTCAGTTCAAAATCAAGGTCTTTACAAAAAAATGACATCTCACAAGTCCATGTGACTCTTGGAACAAGAACTATAAAGTATGAAGATAAATCTCGTTACCAATGGCTTATCTTAAATACTTTTCTTGGCGGTGGAATAAGTTCAAGATTATTTCAAAGATTACGAGAGAAGGAGGCACTTGTTTACCAGGTCGTCTCATTCCTTGAACTACTTACTGATATAGGGGCTTTTGGTATTTATCTTGCAACTGACCCAGCTAATAAAGAAAAGGCAATTAACTGTATCTGGGATGAATTTGATAAACTTAAAAAGCACGGTTTAGAGCATAATGAACTTAAACGGACAAAAGAACACTTAAAAGGGGCTTTAATGCTCGGACTTGAGTCAACAACAAACAGAATGATAAGTCTTCTAAAAAATGAAATGCACCTCAAAAAATACATTCCTCCAGACGAGACCCTAAAAGAGATTGAAAAAGTAGACGAACAATCCATCCAATCTCTCATTAAGAA
>JAGMCI010000039.1 GCA_023129325.1 Caldifarciminota bacterium | reverse complement strand
ACTGTTGGTAGATTAACAGGGACTTTAAGAGATAAAGATAAAATGGGAAAAGGAAAAAATGAAGTTTTTGGGAAAAAGATTTATTGGCATTCTACTGCTCATATAATGGCGCAAGCGGTTAAAGAGTTATTTCCTGATGTAAAATTAGGCATTGGTCCAGCCATAGAGAGCGGTTTTTATTATGACTTTGACTGTCAGGAGGTAACTCCTGACAGCACAACAGCGTATACATTTACACCCGAAGACCTTGAAAAAATTGAAAAAAGAATGAGAGAAATAATAAAAAAGGATTATAAATTTGTTAGAAAAGAGATAAAAAAATCAGAAGCTATTAGTCTCTTCAAGAAATTAAAAGAAGATTACAAACTTGAGCTTCTTAACGAATTAAATAAAGGGATAACAATTTATTCGTGTGATAATTTTATTGACCTATGTGAAGGTCCACATATTCCATCTACTGGAAGGATTAAGGCATTTAAGCTCTTAAAAGTAGCTGGTGCTTATTGGAGAGGCAATGAAAAGAATCCTATGCTTCAGCGTATATATGGGGTAAGTTATCCAAGTCAAAGGGAGCTTGATGAGCATCTTAAGAAACTTGAAGAGGCAAAAGAGAGGGACCATCGCAAGATTGGCAAGGAGCTTGATTTATTTAATATTTTTGAAGAAGCAGGTCCTGGGCTTGTATGCTGGACTCCTAAAGGAACTATAATCAAAGAAATAATTGAAGCTTTTTGGAAAGAGGAGCATTTAAAAAGGGGCTATCAACTTATTTCATCTCCCCATATTGCGAAAACAGACTTATGGAAAACATCTGGGCATTATGAGTATCACTATGAAGGGATGGCAGAGCTTAAATTTGGTAATGAGAATTATGTTTTAAAGCCAATGAATTGTCTTTTTCATATTTTAACTTACAAAACCAGAATTCGGAGTTATAAGGAGCTTCCAATAAGGTATGCCGAACTTGGGACTGTTTACAGGTATGAGAGGTCAGGGGTTCTTCATGGACTTATGAGGGTTAGGGGCTTTACTCAGGATGACGCTCATATTTTTTGCAGAGAAGACCAAATGGTAGATGAATTGACAGGTGTTTTAGAATTAGCTCAGTATATGATAAAGACTTTTAAATTTACTGGATACCAGGTTGATTTATCGGTCAGAGAACCGGGAGCAAGGGGAGGATATGCTGGTTCAGACGAAGATTGGGAGAAAGCTGAGGAAACATTAGTGCAGGTTCTTGAGGCAAAGAAATTAGATTATAAGAGAGTAGAAGGCGAAGCAGTATTTTATGGTCCCAAAATAGACATTAAACTTTTTGATGCAATTGGGAGAGCGTGGCAGGGTCCGACAATCCAGCTTGATTTTAATTTACCTCAAAGGTTTAACATAACTTATATTGGCAAGGACAATAAGCCTCATCAAGTTTTCTTGATACATCGGACTGTTCTTGGGGCGATGGAAAGGTTTATTGGTTGTCTTATTGAGCATTACAAAGGGGCTTTTCCTATTTGGCTTTCACCAGTGCAGGTAGCAGTGGCTACCATTAGTCAGGATTTAGAAGATTATGCTAATGAAGTGACAGAGAAACTTAAAAGCCATGATATTAGGGTTCAACTTTTATCAGGAGCTGAGAAAATAGGATTTAAGATAAGAGAAGCAAGTTTAATGAAGATTCCTTATATTTTGATAATTGGGAAAAGGGAAAAAATTGCTAAAAATGTTTCAATAAGAGAAAGAGGAAAAGGAGATATTGGTTCATTTAAACTTGACACTTTTATAAATCTATTAACAAAAAGGATTAGGAACAAGGATTGAAGTATTTAAGAATAAACAGACGTATCAGGTCTCGCAAAGTAAGACTTATAGATTCTAGTGGTGCACAGCGTGGGACAGTATCTCTTGAGGAAGCTCTAAGATTGGCAGGGGAGAGATATCTTGACCTTGTTGAAATTGTTCCAACTGCTCATCCCCCTGTGTGTAAAATTATGGATTATGGCAAGTATAAGTATGAACAAAGCAAGAGGGAGAAACACAAGCATAAAATAATGTATATGAAGGAGATAAAGTTAAAGCTCAGGATTCAAAAGGCAGACAAAGAGATAAAGTCAAAACGTGCTGAGAAGTTTTTAACTCGTGGGCACAAAGTAAAGGTAACGCTTAGATTCAGAGGCAGAGAGATAATATATTCTAAGCAAGGGAAGGATATTCTCTTAGATTTTGCCAAATCTCTTGACAAGGTTTCATCCATAGAACAATTTCCCAAAGTGGACGGCAAAATAGCAAGTATTTTGCTTATTCCAAAAAGGAGTGACAATGCCAAAAGTAAAGACACATAGTGCCGCGAAGAAGAGATTCAAGGTATTACCTCATGGTGGAATAAAGAGGAAAAAAGGTTTTCACGCTCATTTACTTACTGGTAAGACACGGAAAAGGAAGAGACACTTGAGGTCGCCGGGGATTGTAGACAAAAGTGATGAAAAGAGGGTAAAAAGACTTTTACCTTACAAGTAGGAGGGTTTATGCCGAGAGCAAAAGGAGGTCCAAAGACAAGACATCGTAGAAAGAAATGGCTTAAACTTGCTAAAGGATATTGGGGGAAAAGGGGAACTGCATACAAATCAGCCAGATTACAGGTTATGAAGTCTCTTTTTTACGCATATCAAGATAGAAGAAGAAAGAAGAGGCGGCAAAGGCAAATTGCTATCTGCCAGATAAACGCAGGGTGCAGGAAAGATGGAATTCCTTATAGTAAATTTATTAATGCACTTAAGGAACTCAATATAATGATTAATCGCAAAGAACTTGCATTGCTTGCACAGAAGAATCCAGATGCGTTTTCTGACCTTACGAGAAAAGCAAAAGATATGTTTCAAGAATTTAATAAAAATTCTTGACTTTTATATTATTTTAATATACAGTTTTAAAGATGAAAAGGCTCTGGATTATATTCCTTTTACTTGGAGGGTGTAGTAGCCCATCAAAATATCATCCTGTGACTTGGATAGTTGGGCAATGGGTTTCTTATACTATTAATGACGAGCCATTAAAGATATCGATTGTTAGCGAAGATTCAGCCCTATTCTGGCTTGAGACTGCAGAGCCTGGGTCTATAGTGAAAATTCTTGTGGAGGAGAACAGAATATCCCGTCCAAGAAGGCTTATTATAAAGAAGCTGAATGAGTCTCCCGTGGAGTTTCCTCTTAATCAATTTTCCGTGGAGAGCAATTTACCAATTATAAAAATAGATGAGTTTACGGATTTAAAGAAAGAAATTCTTACTTTGCCTCGGGGGAAGTTTAAAGTATTTCATATAAAACGAAAAGAGGAAGATGTGTGGTTATCAAATAAAGTACCAATATTGGGAATAGCAAGATATGAGAGTGTTGACAGACACATTGTTCTCTGTGATTATGGATTGACTGGAGCAGAAAGTGAAATTAAAGAAAAGCCCAAAATGGCGAGTTTTGCAGTAGAGTGAAAAAATTTTATGGGAAGCCCTTTAAATGGAAGATAGATTTCAGATTTTGGAGAAATATGCTGAAGAAGCGATGAAAAAAATAAAGCTTTTGAAAAAGGAAAATACTACTCTCAAGGCACAAAATAGCAGACTTTTAGAACAAAGAGAAGTAGCGATTGAAGGGGCAAAGGAGTTAGTTGGCAAACTCCATTTAATTAACTCCTGATATGGATACAAAGTTAAAAATATTTGGTAAAGACTATTGGATAAAAGGAAAGGTCACTCCTGAGTACATGCAAGAAGTAGCTGATTATGTTAATTCTAAGTTTAAAGAACTTTCTATTTCCCACAAATCTTTACTTGATGTTGCTATTTTAGCTGCTTTAAATATTGCTGACGAGCTTTTTCAAAAGCGTGAGTTAAATAAGAAGATTTATATCAGAGTTGAGCATTCTATTGCTCTTTTAGAAAAAGGTCTTTCACAAAGTTAAAAGGGCTTCCTGTGATGTTCGTGATGGGTTGCAATTCTTGAGCCAGCACCTTTTGAAAGGGGGCTACTCCGTATATAATTTTATATGCGGGACGGTACCCACCTCTTTTTATGGGGTTCAAAGATGCCACCCCACACGGCATTTATGCAGGAAGTCCTTTTGTTATTTGAAAGGTGGTGATTGAAATGTGGCTTATTTTTGGATATGTTTTAACAGCAGCAGTATTTTATTTTATTGGCTTTTGGATTCAGAAGTTACTTAAAACTTCTCGTCTTAAGAAAGCAGAAGAATTGGCTCAAAAAATAATAGCTGATGCTAAAAAGGAATCTGAGCATCGTAAATCAACAGCTGATTTAGAGTTAAGGGCAGAATGGAGTAAACGCAGGAGTGATTTTGAGAAAGAAATAAGAACGAGAAGAACAGAGATTGAACGAAGGGAACAGGTTCTTGATAATAGAGAAGCAAATTTAGAGCGTAAGGTAGACCTTATAACAAGAAAGGAGGGAGAATTAGCTGGGAAAGAAGCAGATTTACTTGAAAAGGATAAAGCAATTACTGTAAAAAATGAGCAACTTGATAATCTTATTTTAGAAGAAAATAGAAAACTTGAAAAGATTGCTGGTATGACTCAAGAGGAAGCAAAACGTCAGTTATCTCAAAATTTAGAAAAGGAAGTGAAAGATAAGGCAAAGGAGTTTATAAAAGAGGAAACTGAAAAGGCACGTGCTGAGGCTGAAAGAGAGGCTAAAAAGATTATTGCTACTGCAATAGAAAGATGTGCCACAGGATATGTTCTTGAGTCAACAGTATGTACTATGACTCTTCCTTCAGATGAAATAAAAGGTCGCTTAATAGGAAGAGAAGGGAGAAATATCCGTTCCTTTGAAACTCAAACAGGTGTAGACCTCTTGGTTGATGACACGCCGGAGAGTGTTTCTATCTCATCTCTTGACCCTGTTCGTAGGGAAATTGCTAAAATTTCGCTCGAGCGTCTTATAGCAGATGGTAGAGTTCACCCAACACGAATTGAAGAAATTGTTGAACAAGTGAAAAAGGAAATGCCGGAAATTATCCGGACAGCTGGCGAGAATATGGCTCTTGAACTGAAGATATCGGGTTTACATCCAGAGATTATAAAACTTTTGGGACAGCTTAGATATAGAACTTCTTATGGACAAAATGTTTTAGACCATTCTAAAGAAGTATCCCATCTTGCCTTTCTTATGGCGACAGAGCTTGGGCTCCCTGAAGATATAGCAAGACGGGCTGGCTTGCTTCATGATATTGGAAAAGCTGTATCACATGAATATGAAGGAACCCATCAAAAAATAGGAGGTGAACTTGCCAGAAGATATGGAGAATCTGAAATTGTAGCGAATGCTATTGAAGCTCATCATAAAGATATAGAACCTGCTTCTCCCATTGCAGTTCTTGTGCAAGCAGCTGATGCTATGTCAGGTGCACGCCCAGGAGCAAGAAGAGAGACTTTTGAGGCTTACATTGAAAGACTTGAGAAATTAGAAAACATTGTTTCATCGTTTGATGGAGTCCAGAAGGCATATGCAATTCAGGCAGGGAGAGAAGTGCGTGTAATAGTGGAACCAGAAAAAGTGACAGACGAAACAGCTACAGAATTAGCTACATCTATCGCTCATAAAATTGAAAAGGGAATGAAATATCCAGGTGAGATAAAGGTAACTGTGATAAGAGAGACAAGAGCAATTGCACGCGCCAAGTAACTTGGTAATTAGTTAAATGGTAATTGGTTAAATGAAAGAAAAGTGCAAGAGTTTCAAAAATGAAGATAAAGGAGTATTTAACCATTTAACTATTTAACTGTTTAACCCAAATGAGGGTCCTGTTTGTAGGTGATATTTACGGAAAGCCAGGTAGAAGGATTGCGTCTGAACTTATTCCTGTCTTAAAAGAAGAGAAAAAAATTGATTTTGTAGTTGCCAATGGTGAAAATGTAGCAGGAGGATTTGGAATTACACTGCCAATGTTTCGTAAACTTGAGAGATATGGAGTAGATTGCATTACTTCAGGGAACCATTTTTGGGATAAAGAGAATATTATTCCACAGCTTGATAAAATTCCAAATCTCCTCAGGCCTGCCAATTACTCTGATTTACTACCTGGAAGAGGTTCAAATGTTTTTAATGACAAGATTGGTGTTATAAATCTTCAAGGAAGAACTTTTATGCCTAATATAGAATGTCCATTTAAAACGGCAATTGGAAAAATTAAAAAATTGAGTGTCCCAATAATTATTGTAGATTTTCATGCTGAGAGTGAACTTGAGAAACAAGCCCTTGCCTGGTATCTTGATGGTAAGGTGTCGGCAGTTCTTGGCTCTCATACTCATGTTCAGACAGCAGATGAGAAAATATTGCCAAATGGAACAGCTTATATTACAGATGCAGGAATGACAGGTTCTTTTAATTCTGTGATAGGAGTAAAACAAGAGAAATCTATAAAATATTTTACTTATGCTATGCCACAAAGATTTGACACTGCTAAAGGAGAAGAACATTTAAATGGTGTAATTATTGATATAGATGAAGAATCAGGGAAAGCATTATCAATTAAAAGAGTTAAAATATAGGAAGGAGGGAGAGATGGCAAAGTTAGTTGAGTGTATACCAAATTTTTCTGAAGGAAGAAATAATAAGGTTATAGACCAGATAGTTTCTGAAATTACAGGGATTCCTGGTGTAAAGCTTACTGACCGTCAGATGAATGTAGACCATAACCGGGCAGTTATTACATTTGTTGGTCCACCAGAGGCTTGTAAACAAGCAGCATTTAATGCTTGTAAAAAAGCTTCAGAGCTCATAGATTTAAGAAAGCATAAAGGCGAGCATCCAAGGATGGGGGCAACAGATGTAATTCCATTTGTTCCAATATCAGATGTTACTACAGAAGAGTGTGTGGAAATTGCAAAAGAATTGGCTCAGGAAATTGCAGAAAAATTAAATATCCCTACTTATTTATATGAGCAGGCTGCCACGCGTCCTGATAGAGAAAATCTTGCTAAAATAAGAAAAGGTGAATTTGAAGCTCTAAGAGAGGCAATAAAAACTGACCCTTCTCGTGCTCCAGATTTTGGTCCTTGCGAACTTCATCCAAGTGCGGGAGCAACAGTTGTTGGTGCAAGAGAATATTTGATTGCTTATAATGTAGACCTTGGAACTAATAATCTTGATATTGCTAAAAGTATTGCTAAAGCAATAAGATTCAAGCATGGCGGTTTTAAATATGTAAAGGCACTTGGATTTGATATAAAAGAGCGGGGTATTGTCCAGGTATCTATGAATATGACAAACTATAAAGGGACTTCTTTGTTTAGAGCATTTGAATTTGTTAAACGAGAAGCAGAAAGATATGGAATTCCAGTTATTGGCTCAGAGATAGTAGGTGTTCTACCACTTCAGGCATTAGTTGACACTGCAGATTGGTATTTAAGACTTGAAAATTTTAATTCAGACCAGATACTTGAGAAAAAACTCTGGGAAGAGGAAGAAGATATATTGCCAAGAAAATTCATCGCCGAGTTAGCAAGCAAATCACCTGCTCCTGGTGGTGGTTCAGTTGCCGCGCTTTCCGGTTCGCTTGGTGCATCTCTTGTTTGTATGGTTTGCGAACTTACAATTGGGAAAGAAAAATATAAAGATGTGGAAAAAATAATGCTGAAAACGAGAGATGAGGCAAACAAAATAAAGGATGAATTTCTTTCCCTTGTTAAAAAGGATGAAGATGCTTTCAATAAAGTTATTGCCAGTTTCAGATTACCTAAAGAGACAGATGAAGACAAAAAAATAAGGTCTGCTAAAATTCAAGAAGCTTTAAAAGGAGCAACCCTTGTTCCTCTTGAAGTTATGAGATTATCAAAAACTGTATTAGACCTTGCAATCATTTGTGCGGAAAAAGGGAATGTAAATTCAGTCTCTGATGCTGGTGTATCGGCAATTGAATCTCAAGCAGCTTTAGAAAGTGCCTTATATAATGTGCTTATAAATCTCAGTAGTATAAAAGATGAAGAGTTTAAAACCAGAATAAAAAATGAAGCTGATAAATTAAAGAAGGACATTTCAACTCTCGCCACCAAAGTAAAAGAAACTGTAATTAGCAAGCTATAACTATGAGATAAAGAAACCACAAATTTTAAAAATAGTAATTTATCCCAATTTCTAATTAGACAATTTAATATAATTGCTTATTATTTTTAACTTTATTTCAATTTTACATAGCTGGCATGAAATAATGTAAAGTTTTTTTACATTTTTTATTGACAATTAAAAATTCCCTGATAAAATTTAGCCATGCTCTTGGTTGAGTATGGCTTTAATTTTTGAAAAATGAAAACTGGCGAGGTCATTGATGAAAGATATAAAGTCCTTAAGAAACTTGGCTCTGGAGGGATGGGGGATGTTTATCGGGTTAATGATTTAAACAACAATGCCACACTTGCCCTCAAAATATCACCTGATAAACACATTGAAAAAGAGTTCTTAACTCTTTCAAGATTCCAGCATCCAAATATCGTAAAAGTATATGACTTTGGAATCTATAATAAAAAACTCTATTTTACTATGGAATATATCCCTGGCAAGAATATTTATGAACTATTTGAACACACTCTCCTCCATGCCCCTGCTCAATACCAGTCTCTATACTCTATAATTATCCAAATATCACAGGCACTTCGTCTTATTCATTTTCACAATCTTATACATGGAGATATAAAGCCTACCAATATACTAATATCTGATGTAAAGCCCCTGACAGCAAAACTCACTGATTTCGGACTTATACAACACCTCAAAAGAGCCAAGGCTAAGGGGACTCTTCAATACATAGCCCCAGAGCTTCTAACAGGAAAATCTGCCGACCAAAGAGCAGATTTTTTCTCTCTTGGGGTAACCCTTTATCAAATCCTTACTCACAAAATGCCTTTTAAAGGCAATGATTCAATATCTTTTCTTAGAGCATATAGAAAGGATAGAGTAATACAACCAAAAATGTTAAATCCAACAATGTCTTTAAAACTCAACAACCTCATCCTTAAATTACTCCAATCTGAACCAGAAAAGAGAATTAAAAACATAGAAGAACTACAGCAAGCAATCTATCAAATTTCAGACAAAACTCCCAAAATCAGCCTCTATACACCACCATTCATTGGAAGGAAGAGAGAAATATCTCTTTTAAAAGAAACTTTGGAAAAAACTGTAACAGGCAAGGGACAGGTTATCTTAATACAGAGTGGCGATGGAATAGGTAAAACCAGACTCGTTCAAGAGTTTAAACTTTACGCTCAAACCAAAGGTTTTGAGATAAAAGAAACCCTTGAAACTTTTCTTAATCTCCCTGAACATAAAATCATTGACTCGTTAATTAAAGAATCAAGACTTTTCCCCATACTTATAATAATTGAGGACATAAGAAGCGAGCAATCAATTAAGATAAATCTTATAAAATACCTCATCCGTGTTGTTGAACATGCACCAGTCTTCCTTATTATAACTTTATCAGGACAAAAACTCACTGACAATTTCAAAAAAGAGTTTCAAGCTCTAAAATACCTCAATATAATTAATCTAAATCCGCTTAATTTACGAGAGACTGAAGCTTTAATGAAATCAATGCTTTTGACTCATGATAATATAGAATCCCTCCTAAAACTAATCTATGAAAATACAGGAGGAAATCCCTTCTTAATCCAAAAGTTCACACAGTGTCTAGTTGAAGACAAGTGCCTTGAAAAAATAAAGGAAAAATGGCTACTAAATGAAAGAAAATTAAAAACCCTTCGTCTCCCCAAAGATATTAAAGATTTCATCCAACCCAGTTTGAAAAATCTTACAAAAAAAGAACTTTTTCTATTAAAGGTTGCTTCCATATTGGAAGAAAATTTCACCCTGCCTATAATACAAGACATTATACCCTCTGCTTCTCTTATTTTCGATAGCTTTCTACAAAAAGGATTAATAACTGAGAAGGTGCCTCGTCAATATTCTTTTGCTCATAAGCTAATCCCTAAGATGCTTCAAGAACAGATGGGTCCCGAGGATAAAAAAACTCTTCATAAAAAGATAGCCGAATTACTTGAAAAGAGATTCAATAAAAAACTTGATGATGTAGCACCTGCACTAACCCGTCATTACCTTGAAGCTGGTAATAAACCCAAGGCATACGAATTTGCTTTAAGAACAGGAAATCAGGCAAAAAAGACTCATACAAAAGAGACAGTGAAATGCTTTGAGCTTGCCTTAACTCTCGCTGACCAAATCAAAAAACAAGATGATAAACCTGTAATCTATGAAACATTAGGAAGCCTATATCAAACTCTAAGTGAATATCCTAAAGCTATTAAAAACTACGAAAATGCCCTTTCTTTTACCCCTGAACATCGGGCTTCTCCAATATATAAAAAACTGGGACAAATATATGCTACTCAACGAAAATACAAAAAAGCATTAGGGTATTTTAACAAAGGTCTTAAAATATCTAAAGACCCAAAAGAGAAATCCCAACTTCTAAGCAGTATTGCCTGGATATATGCTTGCTTGAAAGATTTTAAATCTGCACTCTCCTGCTCCTCAAGAGCAATCGAACTGGCAGAAGAACACCCAGATGACAGGAACCTAAGTCAGATTTATAACACTGTAGGCGCGGTTTATTACAAAAATGGAAAGCTGAATCAAGCCACAAAATATTATACTAAAGCTCTACAATTTGCTGAGAAAGCCCATAACAAAGGTATAATTGAATCTGCTTCATATAATCTTGGTCTTATTTATTGGAAAGCAGGAAAAAGAAATAAAGCAAGAAACCTTTATGAAAAAGGGCTTAAGATTGTGGAGGATAAGGGAGATGCTTTTGGAATAGCACAATACCATAAGACATTAGGAATTCTTGAAAGGGACAATGGTGATTACAAAAAAGCATTACATCACCACAAAATAGCGCTAGACATTTTTAGAGGAATAGACCGTAAACAAGAAATAGTTGGCTCCTATGGGGACATTGCTATTACATATAAGAAGAAAGGAGAATTGGACAAAGTTATCCAAAGTTATAGGAGTGCTCTTTCTATTTTAAAGAAAATAAAAGATAAACCTCTTATTGCTCAAATTCATAACAATCTGGGAGACTTTTATCAGAAGAAAGGAAATGAGAAAAAAGCAATGCAAAACTTTAAGCAGGCTCTCCATATTAAAGAAGAAATAGGTGATTTACAAGGTACAGCATTTGCTTCCCAAAGCATAGGGGAACTTCTTATGTCTACCAATAAACCAAAAGATGCTCTTGAATTTCTCAATAAGGGTCTCAAAATCTTTAAAGACAAAAATATGAAAAAGGAACTCTCTGAATTATATCAAACCTTTGCCGAAGCTCACATCTTACTCAGTGAATTGGACTCCGCGGAAGAATACTGCAAGAAAGGAGTCAAACTCTCCACTAAGATAAACAACCAGCTCGTTCTCGGTATGTTGTTTCGTACTATGGGAATTATACGCTCCAGACAAAGAAAACTGGATGAATCTCTATCTCACTTCTCTAAATCCACAGAGCTCCTTAAACAGCTTGGTGCAAAATACGAACTTGGTAAAACATTTCTTACATTTGGAGAAGAAATCTTTTCTATAAAAGAAAGAATTGGCAAAAAATTCTGGCAAGAAGGACTGCTTGAGGATATTCTCACAAAACTAAAAGAAGCTGAAGAAATCTTTAAGTCCCTCAACGCACTTAGAGAGCTTGAGAGAGTTAAAAAACTTAATAAAGAAATAGAAAAATATTCACCACTCTTCCTACATCCTATTCCCGGAGAAGACAAAAGACTCAAAACTTTATATAGAATGACACAAATAGTGAATTCAACCCTTGACCTTGATGAACTTCTATCCAGAATATTTGACCTTACTATTGAAGCCACAGGAGCACAGAGAGGATTAATATTGTTACAAGAAGACCAAAAACTTAAAGTAAAGATTGCCCGCAATATGGACCGTCAGTCTATACTTGATATGACAGGTTTTTCTCAAACTATTGCAGAAGATGTGGCAAATAAAGGGGAATTGATAATTACCCCAGATGCTAAAAATGACCCCAGATTTAAGGATAGAAAGAGTGTAGCCAAATTCAAACTACTCTCTATTCTCTGTATTCCACTCAGGATCAAAGAAGATACAATAGGTGCAATATATTTGGATAATAGGAAAAAAGAAGGAATATTTACACCTGAGGACTTGAACTTTTTGCGCTCATTTGCCAACCAATCAGGTGTAGCTATTGAAAATGCCAAATTAACCACTCAATTAAAACAAGCCAATGAACTACTACAACTGGAAAATATTAGCATAAAGAAAGAAGTTGACTATCTAAGAGAAGTAGTTGAAGAAAAATACCGCTTTGGCAAATTAATAGGAAAGAGCAAACCAATGCAAAGGGTTTATACAACATTAAAGAAAATTGTTGAATGTGAATCTCCTGTGGTAATTGAAGGCGAGACAGGAACAGGCAAGGAACTCGTTGCCAATATTATTCATTACAATGGTCCAAGGAAGGAGAAAAAATTTGTTACTATAAATTCCAGTGCTATATCAGAAAACCTCATTGAGTCAGAGCTCTTTGGCCACAAAAAGGGGGCATTTACGGGCGCTACCGAAGATAAAGAGGGACTATTTGAAATAGCAGATACTGGTTCTATCTTCTTTGATGAAATTGCAGAACTGAGCCCACAAGTGCAGGCGAAACTGTTAAGGGTACTTGAAAACGGCGAGCTTAGAAGAGTGGGAAGTACAAAATCTAAAAAGGTGAATGTAAGAATGATTACAGCAACCAATAAAGACCTTAAAAAACGAGTAGAAGAAGGAAAATTTAGAAAAGACCTATATTATAGGCTTAATGTTATGTCTATAAAAATGCCACCACTCAGAGAGAAAAGGGACGATATTCTTCTTTTGGCAAATCACTTCCTTAAAGAAGTTAATAAAAAACAAGGCAAAAAGATAAGGGGTTTTACACCAAGAGTATTCTATTTTTTACAAAATTACGGCTGGCCAGGAAATATGAGAGAATTAGAAAATGTAATCGAAAGAGCTGTTATCATTGCGGATGGAGAGAAAATAACTGAAAGAGAACTTCCTCTTTTACTCACAAAACAATCTTACCCTACCAAAGAATCTCCCATCCCTCATCCCCTCAAGGATGCTGAGAAAAGCTGTATATTAACAGCACTCAATGCAACTTCCTGGAATAAGAAAAAAGCCGCAAAAATACTCCGCATATCAAGACCCACATTAGATAGAAAAATTAAAAAATATAACCTTCAAGCTGTGTAATATTTCGTTACACAATTTCCTATAGTGTAACATTTTGTTACTCAAAATTGCCCAAAAGTGTAATAAATTGTTACACTTTTCTTTTTAAAACAAACTCCTTTTAAAGAGGTAATCCTTTTTATTTCCTTGTCAGTCAACGATTTAAAAGTTTTATTCCCTTATCTGTCATACTTCTTGCTATATACTCATTTCAAGGAGGTGGTAAAGATGTTTAATTTTAAAAAGTTTTGTATGGTATTTGTATTGATGGTATCAGTTTTATTAACAAGTAATGCTGCTGATGAGCCTTTCGACCCTGAACCAAGACCTTGGGGTTCTGTTGAACTTCGTGCATGGACTTATAGAAAGGGAGCAGCTGCAGTTATAGTTCGCTCCTGCATAGAGGCACCAGAAGGATATACGCTCAGGGACATTTTGCCCCAAACAATTTCAGTAGCTATGGCTGATAGTATGGTACTCTCGCCTGTAATCCATCCTCGTGTCTCTTTTTTTCATAAAGATGAACTATGGAGCATATTTAATCCAGAAGAATTTGAGAATGCACTTGAAAATATAGGTGCTATCGAGGGAGCTTTGCTCACGCTAACTGGCATGCTCAAAGATAGTACATATGCTGCGGGAGAAGACACTTTTAAAATACTGGTACTTAGAGGTCACGGTGGCCCTCAATCTGCTGAAGGAATTATTCCTGGTGAAACAATATTCCTGGCTCAGAACTATCCCAATCCATTCAGTGAAAAAACAGTAATCAGACTTCAGTGCCCGGTGGTTAGTGTGAAAGAAGAACTCAAATTGTATGTTTATGATTTAACAGGAAGATTGGTCAAAACGCTATTAGATAAATCACTGACCACTAACTACTCTCCACTTGCCACTGCCGTTTCTTGGAACGGAACAGATAGTCAGGAGAATAAAGTGCCAAGCGGTATATACTTCTGTCGTCTACAAATTGGCAATTATCGTGAAACCAGAAAAATGATGCTCATAAGATAGTGACTCTTATGCATCTATTGTTTTATGTTCAAGACTACTATTATCATCAACGAAAATAAGAAGTTACTTAAAGTAATCACTTTTTATTTAAAGCTCAATAACGAGCAACTTAAAAATCAATCAATGATAGTAACTGGAAATGTCAATAATAGCGAATACGAAATTATTTTGGGAGAAAAAGGAATTGAAAAGATAGACTCAAAAATTGTGGCAGCTTCAATAACCCTGCCCAAAGAGATAGATATTACACATGGAAAACTTTCAGATTTCTTGGGCTCAATTATCCCGCAACAGAAAATAAGGAAGCGAATAGAGCAGCATATAAAATCAATCGCCAATTTATGTTGAGTATCTTCTGATTTAGCAGAGCTATTGCCTTGTGGCTGTTTATATTATAAGTACACTACATCTGGAAATTCCAGGCAGGATGAGATGGATAGGTTAAATTTTGGTCTTTGTAGTAAGGAGGCAAGCTTGTGAATATAGTGTTTTTTCTGATAATTTCCATTTTACTTCAATTTACAGCAGCGTTCTTGGCATTGAGGCTGATTTGGGTTACCCGAAGGAGAATAGCGTGGGTGTTGATTGCGATGGCCATCTCCTTGATGGCTTTTCGGCGCTGTATTACATTGTTCCGGATAATCTCCCAGGACATGGTTCTCCCACACGACCTATCAGCTGAATTAGTTGCGCTTGCTATATCGATACTTATGGTAGCTGGGGTAGCTTGGATTGTTCCACTGTTTCAATCCATTCGTCGCTCAGAGGAAAAAATAGAACATCTCAATCTCGTCCTGCGTGCTATCCGCGGCGTCAATCAACTTATCACTAAGGAAACGGACCGTGACCGGCTGCTCTGGAGTGCCTGCCAAAAGCTTGCCGAGATGCGTGGCTATCATAGCGCCTGGGTCGCACTGTTGGACGAATCGGAAAAACTCGTAACATACGCTGAAGCTGGTCTGGGTGAGAATTTTTTGCCCCTAATAGAGTTGCTGAAGCACGGTAAACTGATTGCTTGCGGTCGGCAGGCACTGAAACAATCGGAGGCTGTAACAACCCAAGCCCCATTTTCCAACTGCGCCGATTGTCCTTTAGCAATAACTTGCGTTGTTGGAGGGGCAATGACCATTCGGTTGGAACACGGCGGAAAGGTCTACGGCTTACTATCTGTCTCCATTCCCATTAAATTTATCGCAAACGAGGAAGAACAAGGCTTGTATAAAGAGGTTGCTGGAGACATTGCCTTCGCTTTGCATAATATGAAAATAGAAGCAGAGCGCCAGCAGATGGAAACTCAAATTGCCAGAAGCTCAAGATTGTCAGCTATGGGCGAGATGATTGGTGGTGTGGCTCATGAATTAAATAATCCTTTAACTTCTGTTTTGGGTAATGCACAATTGCTTATGTCTTCTAAATTTGATAAAAAAACTATTTCAGAAACACTTGGGAAAATAGAAAGTTCAGCCAAGAGATGTAGAGACATTGTTGCTGATTTACTTGAATTTACAAGAGAGAAAAGTTATAGATTTAAACTTATTAATATTAATGATGTAATTAAAAATGTTTCAAAAATGTTTCAAGAGCAGGCAGATATAAGTCATATAAAAATAAGAACTAACTATGAGCAAGACTTGCCAGCCGTTAAAGTTAGTAGCTCGCATATAGAACAGATATTTCTCAATATAATGACCAACGCCCAGCATGCTATGTCTAAAGGTGGCACTTTAACAATTAGCACTTGCATGGAAGATGATATGGTGAAGATTAAATTCCAGGACACGGGAGTGGGGATTGAGCCTCAGGATTTGGGAAGAATCTTTGACCCCTTTTATACCAAGAAGGTAAATAAAAAGATTACAGGCACAGGATTAGGGCTATCCATGGCTTTTAAGATGATTGAAAAACATCAGGGGACAATCGCTGCTGAGAGCGAAGGCAAAGGCAAAGGCGCCACATTTGCAATCAGCTTACCAATAGCGGGACTACAGAAGGCACAGAAACCAGAGAAGCCACAGAGGAAGTAACTACGACCTGCCTGACGGCAGTCAGGAATTACACAAGATTAGCACAGATTAAAATATGAACCACAAAGAAGAACAGAAAGAAAAGGTATCCAAAACTCTATGTCCTCCGCGAACTTTGCGGTTTATGTTTTGCACACGCAGACCTGTCTCGCCGACAGAACGGGTGTGTAATCCGTGGTTTCTTGCAAGAAAGAATTTTTATAAATAGTGTGCAAAAATTGCATAATATAATGCAAGGAGGTATCTTTAGGATTTTACATAGATGCTTGCTAATTGCAATTTTATGAGATAAATTTTTACAGCTGTGCTAACTGTCACGGATTTTGCTATTATATAAAGCAGGTGTTATGACTAAAAACAACTATCATATATTGATTGCAGAAAACGATTTTGAAGTCAGCAATTTAGCTACCATGATATTGAAAGATATGAACTACGAGAATGTCAGAATTGCGACCACAGGTAAAGATGCGGTTATTGATGTAATGGAAGAAAAACCTGATTTAGTGTTGTTGGGTTTAAAGTTACCTAAAGTAGATGGCGCTGATGTCCTGCGGCGTATCAAAAACATTGACAAGAACATACCGGTGATAATTATAACTGGCTATCCAGATTCAGACATAGCCAGGACTGTTTTAAAGCAAGGGGTTTTTGCTTTTGTCACCAAGCCCTTTAAAATAAATGAATTTAAACAAAATATAATCAAAGCACTAAACTAAATTGATGGCGGACTACTAATTGATTTACCTCCTGTTATTTTAGACAATCTTATTGATGATTTTATATAGGGTAATCAGTCAAGTTTTTTAAGAAAGTTACTTGACAAATCCAGATTTTTACTTATATAAATATATAGGGATTTATTTTTAATAATTTAAAGAAAATTCTATAATGAAAGACAAAGATAAAACAAAAGAGCAACTCATTGAGATAGACATTAATGATACAAGCATTTGGTATGTTGGAGGTGGCATTCCCAGAGAAAAGGCTGATGATATTTCCGTGAAATCAAAAATCACAGAGAATATAAAAAGATAATGAGGTTTAAGAAACTCCAGGAAAAACATAGAATTATTATAATAGCTCTCCTCCTGGGTATCTGCTGCTTTCTCACTTATTATTTTCGTGTGGTCCTTGGGACAGGCATTATTTTTACCCACTTCTTTTATATTCCAATTATTTTAGCATCTTTGTGGTGGAAAAGAAAGGGCTTGGTTGTAGCCATATTTTTGGCATTATTGCTGACTTTGAGCCACATTTTCCTTAGAGAGGTTGGAGTGACTGCTAATGATTATCTTCGAGCAGGTATGCTTATAGTTATTGGCTTTGTAGTTGCAATGTTGAGTGAGCGGATTGCAAGGGCAGGACGGATAACTCGGGAGGCGCGCGACTACCTGGACAGTCTAATCCGTCACGCCAGTGTCCCAATCATCGTCTGGGACCCGGAGTTCAGGATTACCCGGCTCAACCATGCCTTCGAGCGTCTCGCAGGTTATACAGCCGATGAAGTCCTCAGTCAAGAGCTAAGTATGCTTTTCCCTGAAGCAAGCCGGGACGAATCGCTGGGCAAGATTGAGCGCACCTTGAAGGGTGAATACTGGGAATCGGTGGAAATTCCGATTCTTCGCAAAGATGGAAATGTCCGAATAGCACTCTGGAACTCGGCGAATATCCATGCTGAGGACGGCACGACTCTTTTAGCCACCATTGCTCAAGGCATAGACATCACCGAACGCAAGCTCGCGGCGGAGGAGGCACTGCAGGAGAGTGAGCAAAAGTATCGCCGCTTGTTTAAGACATCGCAGGATGGCATACTACTTGCCGATGCTGATAGCGGAGAAATTATTGATGTTAACCCTTACTTACTGAACCTCTTAGAATGCAATCTCAAGGAGTTGCAAGGCAAAGTCATCTGGGAGATAAGTCCTTTCAGCACTATGCCCGGGATGAAGCAGGGGTTTGAAAGTCTTCATCGTGAGGGATTCGCCCGGTTCACTACCTGCCGTACCCTTGCAGATGGCGCTACAGTATTTATGGAGTTTGTTAACAGCATATATCTGGTTGGGGGGAGGAAGGTCCTCCAGTGTAACGTTCGTGACATTACCGAGCGTGAGGAGACAATGGAGGCATTGCGGGAGAGTGAAAGAAAGTATCGGACTCTCTTTCAAAGTATTGCCGACGGTGTCCTAATCCACGACGACAAGGGCAAGATACTGGATGCAAATAAAACAACCTGTATCCGTCTGGGTCGCACATTAGCGGAACTTAAGGGGATGAATATCCGGGAGCTTGTTGGAAAGGAGTATGCTACCCTGGTTAGCAAGCGTATCCGGAAGACAACATCAAAGCGAATCAATATCTTTGAAACCGTCTTCTTAAGCAAGACAGGAAAACCCATCCCATGTGAAGTGCTGGAAACCATTACAGCCTACAAGGGAGTCCCTACCATTCTCAGTGTTGCCCGTGACATCACCGAGCGCAAGCAGGCAGAGGGTGCGCTGCGGGAAAGCGAAACGAAGTTCAAAACTTTAACAGACAATGTAAATATTGGCATATATAGAAATACCACCGGACCCAGAGGCAAATTTATTGAGGCGAATCTGGCGATTGTCAAATTGTTTGGCTATAAGAACAAAGAGGAATTCTTGGCAATGAAGGTCGCTGATTTATATCAAAATCCAGCAGATAGGAAAAAGTTTAATGAGAAAATGTTAAGTGTGGGCTTTGTAGAAAACGAGGAATTACAATTAAAGAGAAAGAACGGAACTTTATTTATTGGTTCAGTGTCAGTTGTGGCAGTAAAAGACGAAAAAGGGAAAGTGAAATATTACGATGGTGTTATTGAAGACATTACCAATCGCAAGTGGACAGAGGAGGCATTATTGAAGAGTGAAAAACGCTATCGTCAGCTTGTAGAACTCTCCCCTGATGCGATTGTCGTTCAATGCGAAGGCAAGTTTGTCTTTGTAAACTCAGCTGGAGTAAAACTTTTTGGTGCAACAAACTATGAACAACTTATTGGAAAACCGATAATGAACTTTATTCGCCCTGATTATCAGGGAATCGTCAAGAAACGCATTCAATCTGTAAAGGAGGAAGGAAAAACATTGCTCTCGATTGAAGAAAAAATTATTCGGCTCGACGGAGAAGTTATAGATGTGAATGTTGTAATAGCTCCCATTATCTATAAAAATGAACCAGCAATACAAGTGATTATACGTGATATCACTGAGCGGAAGAGGATGGAAGAACAGATTGTCCGGGCATCCAAGTTATCTGCTATGGGAGAGATGATTGGCGGAATTGCTCATGAACTAAATAATCCTTTAACTTCTGTTTTGGGTAATGCACAATTGCTTTTATCTTCTAAATTTGATAAAAAAACTATTTCAGAAACACTTGGGAAAATAGAAAGTTCGGCCAAGAGATGCAGAGACATTGTTGCTGATTTGCTTGAATTTACAAGAGAAAAAAGTTATAGATTTAAACCTGTCAATATTAATGATGTAATTAAAAATGTTTTAAAAATGTTTCAAGAGCAGGCAGATATAAGTCAGATTAAAATAGTAACTGATTTCCAGAAAAAACTTCCTTCTGTAAAAGTCAGTGTAGCACATATTGAACAGGTTTTTCTTAATATAATGACAAATGCTCAACATGCTATGCCAAAAAGAGGCACTCTTACAATTACTACATTAGTTGAAGAAAATAATGTGAAGATTAGGTTTCAAGACACAGGGGTTGGAATTAAACATAAAGATTTAGAAAAAGTCTTTAATCCTTTTTATACTAAAATAGCAGATAGCAAATTCAAGGGCACGGGTTTAGGGCTATCTATGGCTCATAAGATTATTGAAAGACATAAGGGCATAATTAATGTTGAAAGTGAGGGTAAAGATAAGGGAGCTACATTTATAGTTTCTTTGCTAATAGCTAAAAAACAGTAAGCAGTAAGCAGTGGGAAGTGAGAAGTAGGGAGTAAAAAAGAAAGGGGTGATTTATGGCTAAAGACAAACCTAAAATATTAGTTGTTGAGGATTCTGTAGAAGTATATGATTTAATTTCAAGAGTAGTAAAAGGTATGGGATATGATGTCAAGGTAGTGACTACTGGCAAGGAAGCGGTTGTCAGTGTAATGGCTAAAAAGCCTGACTTAATATTATTAGATTTAGGATTACCTAAAATAAATGGTGCTGATGTCCTGCGGCGTATCAAAAATATTGACAAGAACATATCTGTGATAGTCATAACAGCGTATCCAGATTCGGATATGGCTAAAGATGCCATTAAGCAAGGGGTAAGTGATTTTGTCCCTAAGCCCTTTGATATAAATAACTTAAAACGACGAATAACTAAAGCATTAAAATCAAAAAGTTGAAACCAAATTCTATCCCCAAAATATTAATAATTGATGATGACAAAGATGTTCGCTGGACTTTAAGTAAATTGCTCAATAATGAAGGTTATAAAACTCTTGAGGCAAGTGATGGTAAAAGTGGCATTTCATCAGCTTGCAATAACTTACCTGACTTAATCTTCCTTGATATAAAATTACCTGACCTTAACGGCATAGAAGTGCTTCGCAAGATAAAAGAGTTAAGCAAAGATTTAATAATTATTGTACTCACAGGATATGGCACTATAGATAATGCCGTAAGGGCTATAAAAATTGGTGCTTATGACTATATCACCAAGCCCTTTGATATAGATAAATTAAAGGTCATTGTCAAAAATGCGCTTGAGTTGAGAAGAATTTCAAAAGAACTTTCAGAACTAAAAAAACAAACTACCAAAAGATTTAAATTTGGCAATATGATAGGTCAGAGCAAAGCTATGCAAGGACTTTATAATTTAATTGAAACAGTTGCTCCACAGGACATTACAGTTTTTATCCATGGCGAGAGTGGTACTGGCAAAGAACTTTTAGCTCGTGCAATTCATAACCATAGTAAAAGGAAAGATGGTCCATTTCAAGCAGTAGATTGTGCCACATTACCTGAAACTCTTGTAGAGAGTGAACTTTTTGGCTACGAAAAAGGTGCTTTTACTGGAGCAAATACAATGAAATTAGGAAAATTTGAATTAGCTAATAAGGGGACGCTATTCCTTGATGAGGTTGGTAACCTTACTTCTAATACCCAGATGAAACTCTTGCGCGTTCTCCAGGAGAGAAAAATTGAAAGACTTGGAGGAAAGAAAACAATAAGAATAGATGTCAGAGTTATAGCAGCTACTAATAAAGATTTAAAGGAAGCTATTAAAAAAGAGGAATTTAGAGAAGATTTATATTATCGGCTGAATGTATTTTCAATAAAGTTACCTCCTTTAAGGGAGAGAAAGGGAGATATTCTTCTTTTAACCAATTACTTTATTAAAATATTCAACAAGCAATTTAACAAAAATATTAAAAACATCTCACCAGAAACGGTAAAATTACTGGAAATACATTCCTGGCATGGCAATGTGCGGGAGTTAGAAAATGCTATCCAGCATGCAGTTGTGTTAGCGCGAACCACAGTTCTTCCCGAGCACCTTCCTTCAAACATTTACAAGGCTTATAGTAGCCAGGCACTGGCGTCAGAGTCTACTTCTCTCAGAGAAGAAACAGTTGAGCTTGAAAAAAAGCGTCTATCAGAGGCACTTAAAAAGACAGGTGGTTCACTTACTGAAGCCTCAAAACTACTTGGTATATCCTTCCGTTCTATAAGATAT
>JAGMCI010000038.1 GCA_023129325.1 Caldifarciminota bacterium | reverse complement strand
CGGCAGGGGCGGTTCGCGAACCGCCCCTACATAAACCTTTTATTATTGTAACTGGATGTTATGCTAAAATAAGTCCAGATGAACTTTCACGAATTGATGGAATAGACCTTATTGAGCATAACCCTAAAAAGATAGCCCGTGATTTTCTCAAAGTCCCTTTACTCTCAGGAATCAAGAGATTCAGCGGGCGAGATAAAGCATTTGTGAAAGTTCAGGAAGGATGCGACCAGTTTTGCTCATATTGTATAGTTCCTTATGCGAGAGGCAAGCCACGAGAAAGACCTTTAAAAGAGATACTCCAAGAAGTCAGAGATTTAGCTCAAAACGGGTATCAGGAGCTTATTCTAACTGGCACAAATCTTGGCAAATACGAGAATTTATTAAATGTAATCCAATCTATAGAGAAGATTCCAGATGTTCGGCGTCTTGGGCTTGGCTCTATTGAACCTGTGGGCATTTCTGATGAGCTTCTGGAATTTATTGGAAATTCCAAAAAGTGCAGTAAATACTTTCATATACCTCTTCAGAGTGGAGATAACAAGATTCTTAAATCAATGAGACGATGGTACACAAGAGAAGAATATGAGGCACTTCTTCACAGAATTAAAGAGAAAGTCCCAGATTCAGCAATAGGAGCAGATGTAATAGTCGGATTTCCGGGTGAAGGCAAGACCGAGTTTTCAAACACCTATAACTTAATAGCAAACTCTCCAATTTCTCGGTTGCATATATTTAGATATTCAAGAAGGCCAATGACCCAGGCACTTAACCTTGAAAATGAGCCACAAGATATAATTAAAAAGGAAAGAAGCAGAACTCTGATAGAACTTGGAGAAAAAAAGTGGATGGAGTTCAGAACCCAGTTTATAGGCAAGACTCTGGAAGCACACATTGAGTCAAGCACTCAGAACGGATGGATAGTTGGGGTAAGCTCAAATTATATAAAAGTTTTATTGCAAAAACAAAACATTTGTGCTAAATGTAACAATATGGATTCTGGTTTTGTCAATCTCCGTATCAAAAAGATTGACGGGGTTCGCACCTATGGAGAGATAGTAAAATAATGATAAAGCGGTTTTTCATAAGAAATTGGAGACTTCTTCTTATATGGGGGATTATTATCCTCGCCATTTATATTGGATTACATTTTGGGCTGGATAAAAAGATAATGGCACTCGGAGTCATTGTCTTTGGAATCTTTACGCAGGCATTTTCAGGACTCTTGGGCATTATTGGAGTCATTCCTGTAATAGGACCTTTTATAGTAAAAATAGCCACTCTGCCAGCTATCTGGATTACAAACGCACTCGCTTATCTGGTTACTCTTTTGGCACTCCGAAAAGGAGCCAAGATGGATGTCCTAAAATCCAGAGTCCTTGTAGTAGCTTTTATTGCAGGAATTGTGATAGGATTCGTTCTGGGAAAACTCTTATGATTGCTTTCTTTAAACTATTAAGGCCATTAAATGGTATAATTGGAGGGATTTCTGTTTTTGTTGGATGGTTCCTGACTCACAAAATTGTAGGGACACGCTATGGCATGTCCCTACTCTTGGCTTGTCTGGTTTGCTTCTTGATAATAAGTGCTGGCAATGCTATAAACGACTGGGCTGATGCCGAAATAGACAGGATAAACAAGCCCAATAAACCTATTCCTTCAGGAAGATTCACAAGACCGCAAGTTCTTGTAATATCTATAATCCTTTTTGCTCTCGGACTCTTGATTAGTCTCAAGTTACCGATAGCCCTGCTCTTTATTGCTCTTTTTGCATCTCTGCTCCTCTTGTTGTATAACTTTAAGTTAAAAGCTAAAGGGCTTTCTGGAAATCTTGTTGTAGCGATTCTTGGAGGACTTCCATTTATATATGGAGGAGTGGTTTTGGGAGATTGGCTCCCGACCCTCATACCGTTTGGGTTTGCTTTCTTGCTTCATTTCGCCCGTGAAATACTAAAGGACATAGAAGATATACCCGGAGACAGCAATGCAAATAATGTCTCCTTCCCAATTAAATATGGAGTCAGGAAAGCCATCTTGCTCTCTAATCTGATATTAGGAGTCCTTATTGCATTCACCTTTTTGCCTTTTCTTGTTGGGTGGTATGGAGTGCTTTATCTTATCGGAGTAGTTCTTTGCATTGATTTATCTCTTGGTCTCACAATTTATGAGTTAAGCAAATATGAGAGCTATGTCCCCAAAGCTTGTGATTCACTAAAATTCAGTATGCTCATCGGCTTAGTCGTTTTAGCACTGGGATATTATTAAAATGAACCTACCAGATAAATATTTGACATTTAGTCATTGAAGTAATATTTTGAGGAAAAGGAGGTGATATTACAAGAAAGGGAGCTTTTTAAGAATGTTGGAGAAATTGGAACTTTCCATAGAATGGAAAGATGGAAAAAAGGAGGAACGATGAAATACATAAAAATCGTTGTGTTAGGGGCAATTTTCTTCCTGTCACAGCAAACTGCTTTCGGGCAGTTCAATCTGGAATGGGAGGTAGAAGGGAGTGTTGATTATGTTGGAGATATGGACGGGGATGGCATTGGCGAATTTGCTTTTAGGTCTGGTGATACAACACGATTTTATGATGGTGCGAGCCACAATCTGAAATGGACGACTACGGGTGCAAGGTTTTCCTATTATTGGTTTCAAACAGACAGAAATCCCTATAGTATATTTCCTTCTATAGACTACAATAGTGATGGAGTGAGAGAAATTCTATTTCGTCCAGAGAACGGTGATGGTATTATAATTATGGATGTAACTAACAATACAGTTATCTTTGAACTCAGCGGTCCAGAGGAGAGTTGCGAGTTTGTGGTATTGGCTGATGTTGATGGCGATAATGAGTTAGAGTTGGTGATATACAAATCCGACAGTACCTATGTCTATTCCACTGGAGTTTTTGGGGTGAAGGAAAACAGCACTGGCAAAAATCTACCAATGCATAAATTGAATCAGAATTATCCCAATCCCTTTAACCCTATGACTAAAATAGAATACTCTATTCAGAAAACGGACAAGGTATCTCTCAAGATTTACAACACTGCAGGACAGGCGGTAAGGACTCTGGTGAATGAGAACAAGAAAGTAGGAAATTATACTGTCAATTGGGATGGCAAGAACGATAAAGGAAATAAGCTCTCGGGTGGAGTCTATTTTTACACAATGCAAGTTGGTGATTATAAATCAACCAAGAAGGCAATAGTGCTAAAATAGGTTTTTATTGTAGGGGCGTTCAATTGAACGCCCCTACGGATGTCTATGAAGGATTTGGGGAGTTCAGTGAAAGTTCTGCGGATGTCCGCCAAAGAGTCACGGATGTCCGCCAAAGAGTCACGGATGTCCGCCAAAGAGTCACGGATGTCCGCCAAAGAGTCACGGATGTCCCCCAAAGCTTCACGGATGTCCCCCAAAGAGTCAGGGATGTCCCTCAAATGTTCAGGGATGTCCCTCAAATGTTCAGGGAAGTCCCTCATTTGTTGGGGGAAGTCCCTCATTTGTTGGGGGATTCGTGTAAATTCGTAGTTTAAAAAGATATGGAGGGAATATGAGTAAATATAAAATATTTGTGCATCCGAGTGCTATTATAGAAGATGGTGCTGAAATCGGAGAGGGAACAAAGATTTGGCACTTCTCACATATAATGGGCGGTGCAAAGATTGGCAAGAATTGTGTGATTGGGCAAAACTGTTTTGTTGCAGACAATACGGTTTTAGGCAATGGAGTAAAGCTTGGGAACAATGTTTCTGTCTATACATTTGTGGAGCTTGAGGATAATGTATTCGTGGGACCGAGTGCAGTATTCACGAATGACTTAAATCCCAGAGCCCCTTATCCAAAGGGAGGCAAATGGATAGGCACTCGTGTGCGTGAGGGAGCGTCAATCGGGGCAAATTCAACGATTGTTTGCAATAATACTATAGGCAAATGGGCATTTATCGGGGCAGGAGCTGTTGTAACACGAGATGTGCCAGATTATGCAATAGTTGCGGGTGTGCCTGCGAGAATTATAAACTGGATGTGCGAATGCGGTGAGAAGCTTGAGTTTAAAGATGGACAGGCGATTTGCAAGAAGTGCGGGCGGAAATATCATAAAGAAGGGACTAAGTGTAAAGAGATTTAAATTGCAAAAAAACGTGAGTCGTGATTGTGACTCGTGGTCGTCCACGAACACGAACCACCAACACGAATCCCGAAATAGATGGCTTTGCATTATTTACTTGATGGATATAATATTACTAACCGGATGGATTTGTTTCAGGGGACATCACTTCAGAAAAGCAGAGAAAAGCTCATCAGGTATATCCGGATTAAAAAGCCACAGGGCAGGAATCAGGTAACTATAGTCTTTGATGGGAAAAAAGATGTAATAGATTATCCAATGAACGCATCGCCTGTTCAGATAGTTTTTACTCACAATATAAGTGCAGATGAACATATTATTCGGTTGATTGAGAAGTCGGATAACCCGAAGCTCGTAGTTGCAGTCAGTGATGATAGAGAAATTCAGGAGAGAGCACGTTTAGCAGGTGCACAGGCAGTTTGGGTAAAAGATTTCTTTAAACCGAAGAGAAAAGGCAAGATAGAAAAAGACAAAGAGCTATCTTTTGATGAGCTTCAAGAAATTGAAAAAGAGCTTATAAAAAGAGGTAAAATTATATAAGAGGATGAACAAAAATTGGATTGACGAGAGATACGAGATACTGGAAAAACTCGGTTCGGGAGGTATGGGTGAAGTCTATAAAGTTCTGGACAAAGTAACCCAGACTACCCTTGCTCTCAAAATATCTTTTCCAAATCTTAAAGAAAAAAACTATCTTACTTTTAAAAAGGAATTTCAGACATTAGCCAGTCTTTCTCATCCAAACATCTTAAAAACATATGATTTCGGGACAATTGAAGACAGAAGACATTATTTCACAATGGAGTATATTGATGGAAAGGATATCTATGAGTTATTCAAGAGCTTTTCTATATCCCGCAAGCCCCAATACCAATTACTCTATTCCATAATATACCAGATATGTGAGGCACTCAGATTCATACATTTTCGTGGACTTATACATGGAGATGTTAAACCTAACAATATTATGATAGAGAACGGTTCTTCCATAGCTAAGTTGATGGATTTTGGATTAGTTGAAGAAATAAACCTATCCAAAGCAAGCAAATTGAGAGGAACTCTCAATTACATTGCACCTGAATTATTGGCAGGAGAAAAAGTTGAGAAAAGAGCAGACTTTTTCTCTTTGGGGGTAACTCTTTACCAGATTCTAACTCACAAGATGCCTTTTAAAGGAGAAAACCCCATTTCTCTTCTCAAAGAATATAAGGGGAAAAGACTAATACCTCCCCAAAAACTAAATCAAGCAATTCCAATTGAACTAAATAATTTAGTTCTTAAGCTTTTGGAAGTAGATCCTCAAAAAAGATTTGAGAATGTAGATGAAACCCAGAAAGCTCTTTCTAAAATCTTTCGAAGAATCCTGCGGACAGCCAAAGAGAATAAACCTTATCTTTTCAAAAGCCATTTTATAGGACGGGAAAAAGAATTTGACACTCTTAAGAAAAGATACCGGGAAGTTGTAAATAGAAATGGAAGAGCTATCCTAATACTTGCTGAGAACGGAACAGGCAAGACAAGACTTGCTCAAGAGTTTAAAGTTTATACTGAACTTGAAGGAGCAACATTTAGAGAAATCAGTTTTAGTTCTCAAAAAGGAAAAGGAATACAGCCATTTGCAAATCTATTCATAGAAGAAAAGCATCAGAAAAGAACTGAGACTAAAGACGGGCTGGCACTTTTTGAAGAAATAATCAATTTGTTTATAGATAAAGCAAAAAGGAAGCCTGTATTTCTGCTTATTGAAGATATTCAGCTATCAGATAAGAGTAGTATTAATTTCATGAAATATTTGATAAGGTCTATCGAAAAAATCCCTGTCCTTCTCGTTATGACATCAGAAAAATCTGATAAATCCTTTGTTTCAACTTTTACACAAGATTTAGAAGATATAGAGCATTTCAGTATGATTGAGCTCGATCCTCTAACCCCTCATCAAACTTTCCTTCAGGTAAAATCAATCTTAGGAACAGAGTATGATATAAAAGACATTGGAAGATTTGTATACGAAAAGACTGAAGGCAATCCATTTCTTATTGAAAGATTCGCTCAAACTTTAGCAGAAAACCTCTGTCTTAAAAAGATAGGAGACAAGTGGGAATTAATCCCGGAGAATGCAAAAAAATTACGAATACCAAAAGGAGTAACTCAATTTGTAGAAGCAAGTTTGCAAAAATTGAGCAAAGAAGAATTTCGTGTATTAGAAATAGCTACAATATTAAAAGATAACCTTAATTTGCATTTCCTTCTGGGAATTAGTGGGGGCACGGTGCTCCGTGCCCCTACATTTCAAATTCTCAATACGCTGATATGGAAAGGTATTATAACTGAAACTCAAAGCGGAAAATATACTTTTACACATAAGATTGTTGCTGATTTAATTGAAAATAAAACATCTCCCTTGAAAACACTTTCTCTTCACAAGAAAGCAAGTAAGGTATTGGAAAAAAAGTTTAAACAAAATCTTGAAGAAGTAGCAGGGGATATTGCTCGGCACTATCTAAAGGGTGGAGAAAAGAGGAAGGCATATCATTTCGCTATGATAGCAGGAGAAAAAGCAAAAAGAGCTTATGCAAACGAGGAAGCAATCAGGCAATTTGAGATTGCTCTATTACTAATAAACGAAGTCGGCAATAAAAAGAAAAAGTTTGCTCTCCTTGAAACAGTGGGAGACCTTTATCAGCTTATGGGTGATTATAAGAAAGCTATATTAAATTATGAAAATGCTCTATCGCTCAAACAGTCTGAGAGAATATATAGAAAAATAGGAAAAGTATACAGAGAACAAGGCAACCGCAATAAAGAAATAGAATTCTTGGTAAAAGGTCTTGAAATAGTAAAATCGGAGAATCTTTATGAAAAGATTCTATTGCTAACAGATATTGGTTGGGCATATGGACAGTTGAATAGGCATAAGGAAGCAATGTTACATTCCCTTAACGCAGTCAATCTTGCAAAAAAAGAAAACAATCAAGACGGATTAGCATATGCATACAATACTCTCGGTTCACTTTATTATCAAACTGCTGAATGGGAAAAAGCTATAAAATACTACAAAGGAGAATTAAATATTGGCGAGAAGATTTCTAACGAGCAACACATTGCTTTTTCATCTTGCAGTCTCGGACTCATTTATTGGAAGATGGGGAAATGGCAACTTGCAGAAAAATTTTACAAGAAGAGTCTCCAAATTACAGAGAAAAAAGGTGATATTCACAGAACATTAGATAATTATACTGCTTTAGGGATTCTTGCCCAGGAAACCAATAATTTAAAGAAAGCATTGGATTACCACAATAAAGCTTTTGATATTTCAAGGAAGATAGGCAATAGAGACGAAATAGCTCATTGCTATATAAATCTCGGACGCGTGTACCAAGCTATAGGAAACTGGACTAAAGCACTTCAGAACTATGAAAATGGACTATCAACTTCTAAAAAGATAAAAAACAATGTGCTTATTATTATATGTTACCTCAATCTTGGCGATTTATACAGAGTGAAAGGTAATTACGAGAAAGCAATAAAAAACTTTAAACAGAGCTTAAATATTGCAACAGAAATTGATGATGAAGAGAAAATAGCATATACTTGTCGCTCTGTAGGCGAGGTTCTACAAGATAAGGGTAAATGGAAAGCATCGCTGGAGTTTCTTGTAAAAAGCATCAAAATATATGAGAAAATAAGACTAAAAAAAGAGAGAGCCGAGGTAAGTCGGATTTTAGCAAATACTTATGTAAATATT
>JAGMCI010000037.1 GCA_023129325.1 Caldifarciminota bacterium | reverse complement strand
AAATTTATTTCATTAAAATTAGTTTCTTGGTAGAAGTATAATCCCCAGCACTAAACTTTACAAAATAAATCCCAGATAGAAATTCTTTAGCATCCCAGGTTATAGTATAACAGCCAGGCTCCTTCTTTTCGTTAATCAACATCTTTACTAAGCTTCCTGATATATCATATATCTCTAATGAGACTTTCACTTTTCTTGGTATTGCATACTTAATTGCTGTTCTCCCTACAAATGGATTTGGAAAATTTTGCATCACAAAAAAGGTAGAGGGGACCTTCGAGTCTATCTCCTCAACCCCGGTAATTCCATTACCTTTAAGCAATACAGAAACAATGGCTTCATCCGGGTCGTTTGAATATACAAAAAGCGTTCCTTCAATTGCACCTTCTTCACTTGGGGAAAATCTGATAGTATAAGGTAGAGAGTCATCTGGAGCAATTGTATCAGACTTTGTTGATAAAACAGTAAATTGTGGCTCTGTAGATATAATTGAATCAACTATAAGGTCAGAATTCCCTTCGTTCATTATCTCAAGTATCCAATCCTTTGACGAATCTATAATAACTTCACCAAAGTCATGTAAAGTATCAGATATGGCAATATCAGGTGCTTCACCACATGAGCCAGTGCTATCTACTCTCTGTGCATAGATGTCCCAGTTACCACTTCTCTCATCTTGCCATGTGATAATAGCGCCACCAGAACCATCAGATATAACTCTGGGAACCCACTGCTCATCTGTTGCATCACATATCACAACACCATTTGGTGTCCACTGAACTACTCCTTCTGAATCCACCCTTTGTGCATAGATGTCAGAAGTATCGCCACTCGCCCAGGTCTCGTATGCGATGATAGCACTACCGGAACCATCAGAGACAATCCCAAAACAGTACATATTACCTGTTACATCACCTATCCAGACGCCATTTGGCGTCCACTGAACTACCCCTTCTGAATCTATCCTCTGTGCATAGATGTCTCCCCAAGCACCGTTTCTCCAATCATACCATGCGATAATATAGCCACCAGAGCCATCGGACATAATCCTTGAATACCACTGCTCATCTGTTGCATCACAGACTACAACACCATTTGATGACCATTGAACTACCCCTTCTGAATCTATCCTCTGTACATAAATGTCACCAACATCACTCCTTCCATCCGTCCATGTGGTGATTGCACCTCCAGAGCCATCGGATATAACCTTGGAAGCGTACAGAAACTGGTTGCCTGGCGCATCACATATCACAACACCATTTGAATCCCACTGAACTACTCCTGACGCATCTACCCTCTGCACATAAATGTTAGAAGTATCGCCACTCCTATAGTCCTCCCATGCGATGATAGCGCCACCAGAACCATTGGATGTAATCGTGTGCCACTCCTTGCCACCTGGCGCATCACATATCACAACACCATTTGGGGTCCACTTAACTGTTCCTGACGCATCTACCCTCTGCACATAGATGTCCGCGTTACCACTCCTTAAATCTTTCCATGCGATGATAGCACCATAGGAACCATCGGATACAGTCCTGGGATACATCTGGTTACTTGGTGCATCGCATATTACAACACCATTTGTGGTCCACTGGGTAACTCCTGATGAATCTATCCTTTGAGCATAAATGTCCCAGTTACCATTCCTATAATCTCTCCATGTGATGATAGCGCCACCTGAACCATCAGATGCAACGCGAGTAAGGTCTTGGCTACTGTCTGCATTACATATCACAATGCCATTTGGTGTCCACCTGGCCACTCCTGATGAATCTATTCTCTGTGCATAGATGTCGGAAGTGTCGCTTCTAAGATCCTTCCATGCGATAATGGCACCACCTGAGCCATCAGGTGCAATCGTGGGGCTATACTGGTGATCTGTTGCATTACATATCACGACACCATTTTTTTGCCATGCTTGAGCCTTTATAAATACAAAAAGACTTAAAGCCACTAATAAAAGATACTTTTTCATAATACCTCCTTTTCATATATTTATAATAAAAATCTAAGAAATGTCAAGTTTTTAAATTTATTTCATTAAAATTAGTTTCTTGGTAGAAGTATAATCCCCAGCACTAAACTTTACAAAATAAATCCCAGATAGAAATTCTTTAGCATCCCAGGTTATAGTATAACAGCCAGGCTCCTTCTCTCCATCAACTAAAGTATTTACCAACCTGCCAGTAACATCATAGATTTTAAGTGAGATGTGGGATTTATCCTTACTGCTGCTCACTGCATACTGTATACTGGTAACTGAAGTAAATGGATTTGGGTAATTTTGAGATAAGGAAAATTTAAATTTAGATTTTTGCTCATATACTCCTGCTCCTAGTTCAAGTTTAAGATTAAAATCCTTGTTATACACATAAGAACCGTAATTACCAATAATCTTCAAATTAAATCTTAATTTTGCTCCTGGATTTTGAGGTGCAAAGGAACTATATTTAAAGGAATATGGGTTTGTAGAGTTTCCCAAAATTCCCTGTGACTCAAGGTTTCCAAAATAAGAACTATCAATAAGAATAGTAATTTCAGGATTATAACTTTTAAGTATCCCATAAACTCCAGGAATTTCTGAAGTTCCTGTATTTATAAGCTCAAGTCCTAATTTAACTGTTTCGCCTGGGTCTACTTCGCCATTTTGATTTCCAAGAGAGTCATCAATCCAAAGTCTACAAATCTGGATAGGATACCCAATTTGAAAATCATCAATATAAAATCCTTCTCCAATATCGCTTGAGTCGGAAACAAAGCTAAATCTGACTCTAAGAGATGAGCCAACAGGATAATCAAGCTCATAAGTCCCCGGAACCCATAAGTTCCCAAAGTAAAGACTATCTAAAGCACCTCCCGAACCCATAAAATCAAGTGTATCCCAGTGAGTCCCATCTCCAACCTCTATATAAATGCCATCGACTCCATAAATTGCCGTATCAAACCAATACCAAAATGATAGATAGGCATCGGGACCTACTATAAATTGAGGTGATAAGAGCCAGGCATCCATATTATTTTCATATTGCTGACTTACTTCATCTCCACAATACCAGGAATGAGTTCCAGAATGAGATTTAAGCTCTGTAATATGCCAATTATCAAGTGTCCCATTATGAGTCCAGTTGCCAAGACCAGATTCAAAATCATCAAAAAACCCTGATTGTCCTAATTTAAGCAAGAAAGTATTAATAAATGAATGGTCTTTAGTTGTTAAATTGAGCTCAAGAGTTGGAAAGTAAGGATATGGGCACTCCTGACTTACTGCAAGTTGATATACGTTTGAACTAAAAGAGTCTGGTTTCAAATCTTCAAAACTTTTTATTGAATCTAAAATTGTAATATAAGGGGCAAGAGAAGATAATTTACCTTGAATTGAATCTGCTTTTCCATTTCCAATATTTTTTATAGTAATACTTAAATTAAAACTATCTTCTGGTTCAGGAAATGTATCAAAACTAAAATGATGATAAGCAAGGACAGGCGTTTGAACGCCAAAGTTTAACTTATTAGAGCCAAATTTTTCTATATCTAAGCTAAATTGAATAATCTGTGCATTTGTGCAAGTGGGGGCTACCTGGAATCTAAAACTATCCAAACTTGTACTGTCTGGATAAATATTGCCAAAATTCCCAATTGAATCAAGGACAGTAATATAAGAATTTTGAGTTCTTAAAATTGCAAATACACTTTCAGCAGGTTGACTACCAAAGTTCTTTAAATTGATAACTAAATTAATAGAATCACCAGGATTTATTTCCAAATTGCCATCTGAATCGTAAATTGAGTGACTATAATATCCTGGGTAAGGACCATCCGAAAAAATTCTTGCCTGTCCCTCATAGGGGTAAAAATTATGTCCTGACACGGTTACCGATAAACTCCCCGGAGAACTTGGGCTCACAGAGAAACTTGCCTCGCCAAGTTCATTTGTATACTTGCGTTCATAAACTTCATCATTTTTCATGCAACATACAAGGACACCATTAACTGGTTTATCAGATTTAACAAATACTTTAAATAGACTTTCGCCAGTTGACAGGCTTTCTGGATGAGCAACTTTTAGACTACAAGGCAAGTCAGTAAAGATGTCCAATTCTGGGTCACCTAATAAATTTAATTGATACTGATGCCACCTATAAACATTAGCTTCTCTGGAAAAGGCAATATAATCAATTTTTGTCTTAGCCAATGTTTTCCCAATATGAGTGAAGTCTTCTTTAAACACATTATAATAAAATTGCTTATCAAATTTATCCGAGTATCCGTATTCTGGATTTCCTGGTGACCCCCATCCATATCTTGAATTTCCAATAAATGCAACTCCACCGCCATCTGAGCTTTTAACCCAGTGTTCACCAACACAATTATAATCAAGAGCTCCACACCAACAACCTATGGAATACAAAATCCCCTGTCTTTCATTATTAGAAAGATTATCAACATCAGGAATTGAAATATATTCCCCAGAACTATTTAACCATATCCCCATATACCATCCATGACCATTATGATTTATTATCGCTCTGCCATCATTTATTGCATTAATGACATTTTCATGGGTCTCATTGCCTGAAGACTCATAAAGCTTTTGTATATTAAACTGTGTCGGGAATAATTCACCAACTGCATTTTTAGAGACTGCCCCATCTGTATAAGGAAAATCAGGTGGTTGCCATAAAATCATTGCCAAGAAAAGTGCTGATGTCAAATAATCTTTGGGTGGATTTTTCTCATACCTTAAGGTCTTTTCAACAAAGTTTTGAGCTTCCTGGACATTATTTACTGGTGCTCTTCCCACAAACACATCTGGATACAAGTCAATTTCATCACTAACCTCTCCAAAAATTCCATTTTCGTTAGCATCCCAGCTTCCATCAAGGTCCGAGTAGTAGAGGTCAGCTGGAATTGAGTCTTCATCTCCAAAAACTCCATACTCACAGGTCATTGCGTAAGCAATTCTTATCGGGACTACTGTTTCATCGCCGCCAAGCAATACCCATACAAGTCCTGAATCTAAAGCTACAACTTTCAAATAATTTCTAATCTTTTCAGCTAAATCTCGTCCATTATAACAAGTATCAATCCATTCTGTAGTCCTTATATCAGCTGGAATTCCTTTACTTGTTTTCCAATTAGCTAAGGGCTCAAAGGCTGATTGCAATGCCTCTGAAGTTATAATTAAATATTCATAACCTTGATAGCTTGTTGGAACGAAGTGTAAATCCCGATTTATCGGGGATAGCTCGGTAGCTTGATAGCTAATCTCTTCAGGATTTATTACAAGCGACTTAATAATATTTGCAGACCGAGGCCTAAAGGGTTCGGCTACTTGACTTGATTTCTCAAGTTCTATACTGATTTCAATTCTTGTATAAATTTTAATTTTCTTATCCTTTGGAATATATTGCACAGGATAAATAAGGATTTCAGCAATCCTATGCCCACAAAGCTTGCCTTCCCCTTTGAAGTCTACAAGTTTTCCTGGATACTCACTCGTCACTTCATACACATCCAGTTTCGGCTCAGTAAATTTAACAATCTCCTGCCTTGAAAGTATTTGAGGTGGTTGTGCTGGATATATAGTATATTTGCCAGAAAGCGGCTCAAAATCAGCTGAATTTACCTTAACTTCCTTTACTTTAGAATCATTTGGGAGCAAGAAATAAACAGCTTTAACTGGCAGTTGTGGTTCACCAGGTATATCAGTAAAATTGCACCCCTCAAGTTTTACAATATCATACCCCCCATATCTTGTAGTGGTCAAGCTTGCTTGACACACAGGCATTGAAAAGTATATATTTTTTGTAACTTGTAGACTTAATATAATTCCTAACAATATAATCATAAATCCTCCTTGATTTTTATTATTGTGTCTTTTTTATAATGCAAGTCATCTCTTTTAGGATAATCAATGTTAAAGTGTAACCCTCTTGATTCTTTTCTCCATAAAGCACACTCTATAATGAGCGAAGCACAGGTCAGCATATTCCGAAGTTCAACTAATGGAAGTGTGGGAAAATGGGTATTGTAAAGTTTTTCTATCTTTTTCTTATATTGTAAAACTTTGGTTTTAGCTTCTTTTAATTTCTTATTGCTTCTTACAATTCCAACACAATTCCACATTATCTTTTTCAGCTTGAGTCTATAATCTGAAATAATATTTTCCTGTAATGGTTGAGCTCGCTTGGTCTCAACCGCATAATCTAATGCAGGATATTGAATATTTTTTAGTGTTTTAACTGCACTCAGAGCTGCTCGTTTTGCAAAGACAATAGATTCTAATAACGAATTTGATGCTAATCTATTTGCCCCATGAACCCCTACATAAGTTGTCTCACCAGCCGCATAAAGCCCATTTATATCTGTTTGGCCATTTATATCTGTTAATATGCCCCCACATTCGTAATGAGCGGTCGGGACAACAGGGATTGCCTCCTTTAACGGGTCTACGCCTAAAGAAAGACAAACTTCGTAAACATTGGGGAACTTATCCTTTATAAGATTGGCGCTGAGATGAGTGACATCAAGTAATACATAATCTTCACCCCTCTCCTTAAGTTCATTATCTATAGCTCTGGCAACAATGTCCCTTGGGGCTAATTCTGCACGAGGGTCATACTTTTTCATAAATGTTTGCCCATCCTGAGTCTTTAATAGACCACCTTCTCCCCTTATGGCTTCTGAGAGAAGTAATGTCCTGCTACCTATTTTCTTGCCATAAAACGATGTAGGATGAAATTGCACAAATTCAAGATTTGCAATTCTGGCTCCGGCTCTATAAGCCATAGCTATGCCATCGCCTGTAGCTATACTTGGATTAGTGGTATGTAAATAAATTTCACCTACTCCCCCACTTGCTATAAGAGTGGTTTTTGAAAAGAAAGGGAAAATATTTTCCTTTTCAACATCAAGACACCAAGCTCCAATACAGTAGCTATCTTTTAAAATTAAGTCAATCGCCAGATAATTCTCAAATAAATCTGCCCCCCGAGCCTTAACAGTTTCAACAAGTGTGTTCTCAACTTCTTTCCCTGTTGCGTCCTTTGCATGAACAATTCTTCTCTCTGAATGTCCTGCTTCCATTCCAAGCTCAAATTTGCCATCTTTATTATTAAATTCAGTGCCTAACTTGGAAAGTTCTGTTACCAAACCTGGGCCCTCTTCAACCATTATCCTGACAGGCTCTTCTTTTGATAGCCCACCCCCAGTTTGCAAAGTATCCCGAATATGAAGCTCTAAAGAATCACGAGCAGAGAAAACAGCCGCTATACCTCCTTGAGCATAGTTTGTGTTTGCTTCAGTACTCTCTTTTTTCGTTATAATAGATACATTTCCGTATGGCAAAGCCTTAAGAGTAAAGGTAAGTCCTGCTATCCCACTCCCAATGACCAAAAAATCTGTTTCCATGATTTCAGAGTATTACAAAAATTTCATTAAGTCAAGTGAAAAAAATTGACAATTGGCTTTTTGTAGTGTATATAAAATATATGCCAATAGTAATTATGTTTCTTGTAATAATTCAGGCAGGTTGGAGTTATAAGACTAAAGGAATAGTTGACTCACCGCCCACCATTTTTGATTTAGATAATGATGGAAAACTTGAAATTGTTTTCGGTAGTTGGGACCGTAAAGCCTATATCTTGAAACACGATGGGACATTGTTCATATCTCCTATAAATATTGGAATTGCCATTAATTCATCACCAGCCATCGGAGATTTAAACCTTGATGGAATGCCAGAAATTGTAATCCTGGCACGCGACGGAACACTATTTGTTATTGAGCCAGATGGAGCTTCTTTCTCTGGATTCCCTATAAAACTTGGAAATGGATATGCTGATTTCACTTCACCAGCCCTATGTGACCTTAATGGAGGTAGTTCACTTGAGATTATACTCGGAGCTCCTGATTCTTGTATCTATGCAATTGATTTACACGGCTCAATACTCTGGAGTCATAACACTCAAGCTAAAATATTTACCTCACCGGCAATAGGTGATTTGAATCGGGATGGAAATTTAGAGGTCGTCGCTGCCGCAGGGAGTACGCTATGGGTATTGGATAAAGATGGAAACCCATTGCCAAATTGGGAGGCTGGACTTTTTATTGGACCACCAAATCTTTCCTCACCAGCACTTGCAGATATTGACCCTAATTTCCCAGGACTTGAAATTATTCTGGGCTCAAATATTGATTCCGAATTCTGGGATGGAAGTAGCTGGAAACCTTATACTGGATGTCTTCTTGCCTTTCACTGGGATGGCACAGAAGTTTTAGACGGAGATAATAATCCAGAAACTTATGGTGTCTTCGCTCCTATGTTGGCACACACAGACTGCTCCCCAGCAGTTGGAAATATTGATGAAGATGATGAACTCGAAATTGTAATTGGAACAGATGAACTCGGAGATTTTGATGAACAAGGTAAAAGGGTAAGCGGGATGGTTTTTGCCTGGAATAATGATGGAACTCCATTAATAAGCTCTGATTTCCCTGGACTCTTTGCTAAAATTCATTCTGCCCCTTATGATTCTGGTTTTGATGATGGGTTCAGGATAAAATCATCCCCTGCAATTGGAGATATTGACGAGTTCCCTGATGTAGAAATTGTATGTGCAACTTGTAGTGGGGATTCTGGAACACAATTCTTGTCCAAAGTATGGGCGTGGAGAGCTAACGGTGGATTAGTTTTTGGCTATCCAAAGGAATTTGGAGAACCGGGCAAAAAGGTAACCATCTTTTCGTCACCTGCTCTTGGTGACTTACACGGAGACTTCAAGACAGGAATTGTAATTGGAGGAGGTGAAACCTGGACACTATATGAATGGGATACACAAGGCTCAGCAATGAATTTAGAATGGCCAATGTTCAGGATTGATTCATGGCATACTGGCTGTTATGGATTCCAACAAGGAGTTGAAGAAAAAGAAGAATATATAAAAATTCCTTCTTTAAAAGTTTACCCAAATCCTTCTTCCGGATGGGTCAATATTGAAGGGCAAGGGACACTCAAGATTTACAATCTTTTAGGAGAGCTAATTTTGACAAAAAGTATTGAAAGAAAATTTACCTTTAAAGCCGCATCTGGTATATATTTTGCAAAACTCTTTAAGGCAGGCGTGTATCCCAATACACATCGGGATGCAAGAATTGAAACAACTAAAATAATCTTTTTAAACCACGAATGACACGCCTGCCTGCCGCAGGCAGGAATTACACTAAGTTATTTTTAACCGCAGATAAACACAGATTATTTTAATAAAATAAGCTTTTTAGTTGCTGTATAATTCTTTGTATCTCCGCCAGAGGCGGATGTGCCTTTGGCACATAATCTAATAAAATAAATTCCTGATGGGAGTTCTTTTGCATCCCATCTTATAGTATAATAGCCTGGCCTCTTATTTTCATTGACTAATGTCTTTACTAACTTGCCCGTCACATCATAAATCTTTAAAGAGACTTTACTTTTAACTATTTGCCCGCCCTCTGTGTGGCGGGGTGGCTGATAGCTGATGAGTGTTAGCTGATTAAATGGATTTGGGTAATTTTGAGACAAGTTGAATGAGTTAGGTAATTGGCTTATCTCTTCAACCCCGACTTTTATTGAAGAAAGTGAAAGTCTTGTATAAGTGCTGTCTCCAAATGTCCCGTCTCCTACTGTATAATATGGAGTGGCATCATATTCTATGCCGTCACTTGTATCCCAAATTTTAAAATACATAGAATCTCCAATTGTATAACCATCAATTTCTGGTGTATTTGGGTCATCTCTCCATGCATTTATAGCAGTAAACCCATAATAATTTGCGGCACCAACACAAAATCCATCTGATGTAAAGACACCAATGGCATCATCTCTTTCAAGTTCTATGCTTGTGTCCTTAATAGTTGTATCAATTATAAAGGCAGAGTCAAGCACTATACAATAAAAGCTATCAGTCTTGTGAAATGCAAAATGTGGGTCAGGCATTGTCAAAGTGTCGGATGGAAAGCTGTCTACTTCTATCATATAATTCCACTGAAAATGGTCTGCCCACATTGAAGGTGGGGAATTATATATTCTCTCAGGGGCTGGCACTGTATAGCCAATATATGTTATGCCCGGCAAGGAATGTCTGGAAAGATGCATCCCACATTCTGGAATATCAGGAGTCTCAACTACATTTAAGGCACTACTCCAGGTAAAGCCACCATCATTTGAAGTAGAAGCAAAAATATCTTGATAGTAATAGGGCTCTCCTATCGTCATATTATATGGGCTTTCTACTAATCCTGTGGAAGGCCTATCCATCCAGGCCACATAAAGATTGCCAAGACTATCAAAGCTAATTTGAACCATATTTAAACATTCAATTTTCCCAGCTTCATCATCTTCTGCAAATCCATTTAAATGTGCTAACCGGGAAGCTGTCCAGGTAGTTCCAGCATCCTCTGAATGAATGTCGTAAATTGCCTCATATTGAGGATTTGGTACATAATAACCACCCCCTATCTCTTCACCCCAAATTATGGTGGTAACGAAATGTATTGAATTATCAAATTCATTCACTTGAGCATCATGAGACCAGGTAAAACCCCCAGCAATAACACCTGGTATCTCAGGAGGAATGCCTATATCTTTAAGACTAATAAATTTTATATCCGACCAAGTTGCACCATAATCTGTTGTATAGCTAAACATTATGCGAAAATCATCAAAAGAAGCATCATGTCCAGTTGTTACCCAAACTCCAAAACCATCTTTGCCATAAGTAAAATGAGGTGAGTTCACCTCATAAGAGGTAATCTGTGTGGTGTCCCATCCGCTCTCAGGCAATGTAATATGTATAAAAACATATTCTCCAGTCTTTAGCCACTCTTCTAATGCAATCATTCCAATATGTGTTATATCATCCTTTTCTACTACATCAACTGAAACAAGCCAAAAATTGTCTAATAACAGGGAAGGTATAATCCATTCGACATCATCCCAACCGTCATCAGATGTTGCCATGCATATTTTAGTAGTTCCCTCACCGAGATATTCAGTCCAGAATACATAAGGACGCTTAGATGTCGCAACAGCATTAGGGTAACGACCATTTTGAGCAAGGGGATCACAATTTATATTTCCTATGATTATCATAGAGTCTAAGTCTAACCCTGGAATCTTCCAGATTGCAGCTGCAATTTCGCCAGTTGTTGCTTCATTAAATTTCCTATAAACTGCAAGTAACCAATCTGAGCAACAATCTAATGGGTCAATTGCCGAAGAATACCATCCATATCCATTATTGGAAGAATCAAAAAGCACAGGTTGAAAGCTTGGATAAGAATAAAAATCTGATTTTCTTTGAGATGCTTTTTTATGTATTTGTGGTTCAGAAGCAAGTGGTTCTTTTATTGCTGGAGACTTTTCTGAGCTTTTAAACTGATGAGCAGGAATTTTTGCAAAAAGAGAAAATCCTATTAGTAATCCTAAAAATATAGCTACGATTTTTCTAATCACTATAAAAATATATAACTCAAACTTTCCATTTGTCAAGATAAAAGTTTGCCACAAAGACACAAAGTAGGCACGAATTCAATTCGTGCAGATGGGTTATGGCATTTATACTTTCATTATAATATCAAGAAAAAATCTTGACAAGTCTTGATTAAAGGATTATAGTAAGAAAAATGAGGCTTTCTAAGTTGAGAAAAGAGATTCAAGAAGTAGATGGTTTTTTGGTCTCTAATCTTCCCAACATTCGTTATCTTATTGGATTTACTGGCTCAAGCGGAGCTTTGCTTGTTACTCAAAATGAGGCAATATTCTTTACTGACTTTAGATACAAAGAACAGAGTCAAAAAGAAGTTAAAGGAGCAGAAATCTTTATAATTAAAAAATCACTTTTCCCCGACCTCGTTGAACATCCAGTTTTTAGCTCTTTAAAGAAAGTTGGTTTTGAAAGACAAATAAGTTATTTAAATTACGAGACACTTAAAAATAATCTCAAGGGCAAGAAACTCTTACCTCTTAATGACAAAATAGAAAATCTTAGAAAAATAAAAGACGCCGATGAAATAAAAAATATTAAAAATGCTGCCAGGATTGCAGATTCTTCCTTTAAATCTATAAAACCTCTCATAAAGCCATATGTCACTGAATCTGAAATAGCATTAGAACTTGATTACCAAATGAGAAAAAGAGGAGCTCAGGGCTCATCTTTTACAACAATTATTGCCTCAGGCTCAAATGCAGCCCTGCCGCATGCAAGGTCAAGCAACAAAAAGTTAAAACAAGGAGAGACTCTTATTATAGATTTTGGAGCAGTTTATAATGGTTATTGTTCGGATATGACAAGAACTCTGATACTTGGCGAAAATCAAAAAGCAGACAAGATATATAAAATAGTCCTGAAAGCCCAAGAGACAGCTCTAAATTTTCTAAAACCTGGGATTTCTCTGAAAAAACTTGACAAAGTAGCTCGTGATGTAATAACAAAAGCAGGATATGGTGAGTATTTTGGACATTCACTTGGTCATGGGGTTGGGCTTGAAGTTCACGAATCTCCAAGAGTATCTCAACAGAGTGAAGACTATGCAAAACCAGGAATGGTCTTTACAATAGAGCCAGGCATATATATTCCTGATTTTGGAGGTGTAAGGATAGAAGATATGGTAGTAATGAGCCCTGAGGGTTATGAAATAGTTACCCATTCACCAAAGTAATGCAAAAATCAAAATGATAAATCAAAAATTAAAAACTCTAAATCCGAAATCCTGAACAAATTACAAGTTCAAAATCTCAATGTTCCAAACCGCTTGGAATTTGGAAAATTGGGATTTGGATATTGTTTAGAATTTAGAGATTAGGGTTTAGATTTTTTGCATTTTGATATTTGATTTTTAATATTCTAATGAGGGTATTTATAGCCACAAAAATCCCTGATTCGGTGAGGGAAAAGATTTCTATACTTCAGGAACAGTTAAAAGAAACTCAAACAGGCGTGAGATGGGTCAATCCAGACAATGTCCATCTTACTTTAAAATTTTTAGGCGAAGTAGAAGAAACAAGAATATCTGAAATAAGTTCAGCAATTAAGTCATCGATAAAAGGCATTCTTCCATTTCACATTTCTTTTTCATCACTTGATGCATTCCCGAACTTAAAGTATCCAAAGGTATTATGGATAGGAGTAAAAGAGGGTAAAGAAAAACTTATAGAGCTTATGAGCAAGTTAGACACCTCACTTTCAAGACTTGGTTTTGAACCTGAAACCCGCAAACCATCGCCTCACTTAACAATCGGAAGAGTCAAAAAAAACAAAAATCCCCGCCTGCCAAAGAAGCTGTGCGGCGGGCAGGAAAAATTCGAAGTTCAAAGTTTTGAGACTCGTTCATTTCTTACAGAAAAAGTTTATTTAATAAAAAGCACTCTCACTCCCGAAGGTCCTGAATACACAGACATTGCAGAATATTAATGTTTTACACCTATTTAAACAAATTTTTTGGAGAAACTCATAGTAAAAAAAACTTGACAAATCAAAATAACAGGTTATTCTATACATAAAGGGGTTATATATATAAAGGAGGCAAGATGAAGAAATTATATTTTTTAATTTTATCCATATTTTTAACATTCTGCTCTTCTTATGGAAAGGTGGTTTTTATTCCTGCTTACGAGACTCAAGAACTTGCAGATTCTGTTGAAATGGGGCAAAGTAATTTGCATTTTATATCGTATGTAATTTCAAATCCAAGCATATGGAGAAGCGATACTTGCTTTGGCTCACAAGATAGCATATGGCACTACTATCCATCCAAAGTCATTGCTGGCCAAGCTGAGTATGATTCTATTCCCTGGAGTGCTGATGATTCAATACTTTCAATTATAAGTTGGGAAAAACATACAGGAGAATTAGAACATACAGGATATTATGCAGTAAGTAATGGTGTCCTGCCCGGCGGGACAGGGCCTTATTATTCTCCTAATTGTTCACTTAGAGCTATTCCTTCGCCAGATACTTTATTTTCTTCTCTTGACTCTATTGTGCTTATTTGGAATAAACCTATTGAAGACCCTGGTGACCCGGATACCACAAATATAATTGGTTATACTATTTACCAATCTGCAGATGGAATAAACTTTGGACCAAAATTAAACGCTAACATCATAACAGATACTACTTTTACAGATACTTTGTCCCGTGGTGGTTATTATGCTATTGCACCTGTATTTCAAGGTGGACATAACTCATGGTATCTTTCCTCAAATTCTCCAAAATCACAATTTTGGCAAGATGTTGGTACCTACTCAATAGATAATCCTGTTGATACGATTGAACCTGTTTCTATTACACCACAAGCAACTTTTAAAAACTATGGTCTCGTTACGATAAAAAACTTTCAGGTATTCTGTGAAATAGGTTCAGAAGAAACCCTCGTATATGCAGATACTATACCCATAGATAGTTTAGTTGTTGGAGACACTATTTCTAAGAGTTTTAACCCCTGGACTCCTTGCGCTACTTGTTCATTATATACAATGAATGTATATACAGTTTTCCCTCGTGACTGGAATTTTACAAATGATACTCTTTCAAAACCTATAGTGGTTTATATCCATAATGTCGGGATAACTGAAATTGTAAATCCAAATACTGTAGTCGAACCTTATACCCCTGCTTTACCAACAATAAAAATTCACAACTTTGGAAATGCAACAGAAACTTTCTGGGCATTCTGTGAAATAGATACACCTCCTGGTATTCTTGTCTACTCTGACTCGACTAAAGTTGAAGATTTAAATGTAAAAACCACAAGAGATGTCCCATTTAATAACTCCTGGCAAGGAGTTGAATACGAGGGAATTTATAATATGGAAACCTGGGTTGTCCTTCCTAATGATATAGATATGCTTAATGACACTCTTAAAAGAGATATTGAAGTTCATATATCCAGGGATGCCAGACCTATTAGAATATTAAATCCGCCATATTATATTCCCACTGATTGCTCTACGGAAGTGAATGTCGTAATTGAAAATGCAAGCAATCTCCCACTTTATGATTTCTATACAAAAGTAGAAATTACAAACTCAAAGGCAGTTTATTCTGAAAGCATCTTGATTGATTCAATTGGATGGCCATCCTACGATTCTACGCTTTATTTTCCCAAATGGTTACCTGCAACAGAAGATAATTTTACAATCACAGTCATAACACAACATCCAAGAGATACTGTCCCTGCAAATGATACACTTAAAAGAGTTATTTATACTCGTCCAGGACTTATGTTTGCGGATGACTTTGAGGCTGGAAGCGGGAACTGGCAGGGTGATTGGAAAATGACTGATGAATCAGCTCATACGGGCGATTCCTCGTTCACTGATTTGCCAGGGGCTTCTTATCCAAACGACACTACTTTAATTTGCGAACTAATCCCAAATATAGACCTTTCGGGCTGGCTTTCTGCAAAGCTTGAGTTTTATACAAAATACGAACTTGAAGATGGGTATGATTTTGGATATGTAGATATTTCACTTAACAAGGGAAAATCGTGGACAAATATTAAAAAATACACTGGCACTCAAACTGACTGGGGAAAAGAGATTTTAGACCTCAGTCAATTTTGTGGAAACAGTATTAAACTAAGATTTAAGTTAACTTCAGATAAAGTAAATAATGATGATGGCTGGTTTTTAGATGATGTGCTAATACTTGTATCTTCTGAAGATGAGACAGCCCCCTTTATTTCTCATACTCCTTTGCCGGATACTGTTGGTGTATCTGACAGTTGTATGGTCATAGCTGAAATAACCGACCCCTCAGGCGTTAAATTAGATTCTTTATTATGGCAGAGTGAAGGAGTTTCTGGAGCAATTTCTCATGACTCGGTAGCAGGAAATTCATATTATTATACACTCCCTGAGCAACCAAAAGGCAGAGTAGAATACTGGTTCTGGGCTAATGATAATTGTAGTCCCTCAAATGCAGGCGAATCCCCTCATTATACATATACATCTGGAGACATTGCTTACGCAGATGACGGCAGATATGAAGTAATTTATCCTTTCCCTGAAGGAAACCAAATTGCTGTGCTCTTTTCTGGTGATACTTTATGGGGTGCTTACATTTACTTCCTTCCCGGGGATTGGGACTGTAAGGATGTCAGTGTTAAATTCTGTGTCTGGAAAAATGCAGACTTGGTTCCAGGAGATATTGACACATCATTTAACATATCAGTTGAAAGTGGCTGGAACTGGATTAGTTTAAATAACGGAATTCCTGCTTCTAATGGTATTTTCGTGGGAGCTGAGAGTATAAGTGACAGTTTAGCATATGTCGTAGATATAGACCTACCTATATCTGGTTACTCTCAATATTTTGATGGCGCATGGAATCCAGTAGGCGATGAAGATTTCTTAATAAGAGGAGTTTTTGGAGAGGGAATGGTTGGGCCCCCAGGAGTTGAGGAGAAGGAACTTTCACCTTTTGTATTTAAACTTTATTCAAGTCGCCCAAACCCAGCTAAAAAGAATGTCATAATTTCTTATGAATTACCAAAAGAAGCAAAGATAAGTTTCAAGGTCTATAATGTTACGGGAAGATTAGTTAAAGTTCTAAAGACTGGCATTCAGAAACCTGGATTTTATACTATCAAGTGGAATGGAAAGGATAAAGAAGGCAAGCTCCTCCCAAGCGGTATATACTTTTATAGATTAAAAGCTGGAAAGTTTATTTCAACCAAGAAGCTCATCTTACTGAGATAATAGAGATTAATTCTACCTGAGGGGCTCTAATCAGAGCCCCTTTTCTTTTTTGACCACGATAACAATAGGTTAAATTTACGGGATATAATCTGGGTTTATTGCTTTTTGAGGACAATCCACTCTCTACTTAATTTGGCACGGGTTTCAATACACCTCTTATAGTCTTGATATTTCTCTTGACCAGCTTTGGAAAGCTTTCTTTTATATATATCCTTAAAAACAATTTTTGTTTTCTTTCTAAAAAGCTTTTGTAAAAAGTTTGGACTATGTTTTTCAAAGCCTGCCTCATAACTAATAATATCTGAATCACAAAAGTAGTTCGGGGGAAGGTAATAAATTTCATATCCCTTTGGAAGTTCAATCTCTATTTTGTGCTCCTTCATTAATCTTTGTTTGAAATCAAAAGGATTATAACGAGTTGGTCTTCCTACTTCTTCTGCAGTATATTTGATATCCGGGAGTTTAAAAACTAAAAACTTCCCTTTAGCTACTAAAGCATAGTTTGGAATCTTGTAAATGAGTTCGTATGTCACGGGCTTGTTTAAGTCGGCAAGCTCTGTGACCTCAAAGTCAATAAGTTCTGCCCCAGGATAAATGCCTGATACAAATTTTTCAAAATACTTCCTTAGTTCCTTTTTCCTTAACGATTTTTTATGCCTAAAATCCTGAGCAAAATTGCCATAAAGTTTGGTCACTTGTTTTACCTTAATATCACCAAGAGTGTCAAGAGTAACATATATTTTTTTACTTGTAAGTTCCTCCTCTGGTTTAAAAGAGGTAACCTCCCCAAACCTTGAGTGTTTAGAATCTATCAATAATCCTAACTTTCCTTGATATTTATTTGGAAGCTCGCCAAATGCAACACAATCACTCCAGGGAGAGAGATAGGTGAACTTATCTCCTTCCTTCAGAGCTAATACAATTGCTGAAAATTGCCCAATTGATGGAGTCTCGGGAATCCTTTTATCTTCGGAGGTTAAAACAATGTATACTGGCAATCTCCTCTCTCTCAACATCCCGTAAAGAAGAAAAGTCTTGTCTAACAAACTACCAAATTTATTTTTAAATATATTATCCAGCGACCTTGGAAGCCAAGAATATTGAGAAAGCCGAAAAATAGGAACAGCTTTAATCTCTGTGGCTACAAAATTATAAATTTCTCTAACAGACTTTAACTCCCTAATTTTGTCTTTAAGCTCAGGGCTGTACTTGAGACGAGAGCTAATCAATTTATAATATTCATTTCCAATAAGTTGCCAGTCATTCTTAAAGCTCACTCCTATTCTGGGAACAAAATCTGAAAGAATAGGAAGATGTGGCTCGCGCTCTATTTCTTTTGTTTCCTCTCGGGAAAAAGAATAAATCTTTGTGTTTCCTTGAGCAATAACTTCGCTCTTTATCTCTTCTGCTTTAAATATAGATAATTCAATATCTTGCGGACAGAATATTTCAACAATCTTATAAAGGATTGGCTCATAATCTCTAAAACATTCTTCTATAAAAAATGGATGCTCTAAGGAAGCTTTAGCAAATTCTTGAACTATCTGGACATCACTTATTCCTCCAAGCTTAAGTGATGGCAATGCAATTCTAACACGATGCAAATTCTCATAAGCTGGAGAGGTTGAATAAATAGATTCATCCTTCTTGGCAGATTCCTTTAAATACCTTACCTCTCCAGTTAAATCAATAGTTCTTGCAACTTTGAGCTCAAGTTTTTGAGATTTTGACAGATAAGGGAATGCAAGATTTGCAATTCGCTTTCCACGAGGGCGTAGGAGTTTTTGAATCTTTCTTACCGACTTTGTATAGCTTGAATCAGGATTTATTAAGTAACTTACTTTCTCGTAAAGGGTAACCCAGGCAGCGTTTGGATACAGAGAAATGTCAGTAGCCATGGTCCATAATGAATCAAGTAATTTATCGCCAAGAGTTTTAATATCTTGAATCTTTTGTGGCTCCTCAAATTCTATCCGTTGCACATCATTATTCGCCCATTTTTTGATTTGATTTAACTCAGTTGCCTTGAAAAAGATACTATCTCTCTCAATTGATATTAGTTTACCTTCATATTCCTCACCCTTGTTTAAATAAATAATATCAGCATGAACATTTAAATTTAAAATTAAAAATGCAAGATGCAAAATTATAATTCGTTTCATTTTATTTTAAGAAAGATTTGGGTTTTAGCATAATTGGCTACTTCTGTTAAAAATTGTTTGTACTCATTGTAATCTTTAACCTTTATAATCGTAGCTTTTCTTTGAAATTTATCAGTAAATTCAATCACACTACCAGGCAATTCTTTATATTCAGCTTTATAGCTCCCCTGTTCACAGGCAAGAGAAATTGGTTCTGGAAGCCACTCTACTTTATAACCCTCTGGAATAGATACCCTTGCATGTTGCCTGACCTCGCAAGAAGTAGGATATTCTAAATCATATTTTCTTGTCTTAAGTGAGACTTCTCCGCACTCGTAGCTCCTTAATTCGGGAATTTTAAATATTAACATATCTCCGGCTTTAATTGGATAATCCTTTAATTTATATTCCCAGTGAAGAAAAAATTGCTTTGAAAGGTCATCCACAGGTCCAATTTCATAATCTATAAGTTCTGCTCCGGGTGATTCCTCGTTAATAATTTGCCGAATCCTTTGAGGACGCTCACTTTCTCTTGTATACTTCCAGAAACCCCTTATTCCTGCTTCCCAATTCCCTGTATACTTGCTATCAAATTTTACAATCGCATCAAGAGATGGTTCAAGGGTCATATCAATTTCATAAAGTCTGGCATTATGTTCTGGAGGAGGAACAGGAATATAGTTAATTTTGTGGGTTATAGAATTTATGCAGGTAACTCCATGGTCTGCATCCCAGAAGTATGGATATCTATACATTTCACCAGTTGGGTCAAGCCAGAAAATTCTATCCTTAAGATGAACCTCAGTTATAGCATGTCCTGTCCAGGAAATAGGTATTTCTCTTGGCGGATGCCCCTCGTCATTTGTTGTCAAGCCCACCGGATAAGCATCAACTCCTATTACCTTTAACATTGTTGAGAAGAGGATTGATTTATCTATACAATCACCAAAGCCATTACTCAGTGTCACAGCCGCTGGATGACCTGCTATTCCTGATGATATACTTCCTTTAATTGATATATAGCGAATATTTCTTTCAACCCAGTGATAAATTTGGGCAATTGAATCATCAATTGTAGTAGCCCCTTTTACTATTCTATTAGTTAATTCCTCAATTTCAGGAGTAACCTCCATTCTCCTGAGCTCAAATTTAGCATCCCAGTCAAATAAATACTCCCAATCAGTAAACAGAGAAGCAAAGATTCCAGGTGCAATATCAATATCTGCTGGCATCAATGGCTCGGGGATAATACCTGGCACATTCTCAAGTTCCCATTTATAAATCTTTTGTCCATCAAGCTCACTGATTTCAGGCTCACTAATTTCAGAAGGGAAATTTCTGGCGTAAAAATTAAGCTCTTTTGTGTCCGGGATTACTACTGTGAATTTTGATTGAACAACTGGCTCTTTAGATTGAAAAAAGAAGGCAGGACTGAAAATATTAGTGTCCCAGGGCTTAAAGACATCGTATTCATATACATATTCTACAATATCATTAACCGAGACCTCAGGAATATCAAATGAAAGAGCCTTATGTTTACCAAAAAAGACCATTTCTTGTGAAGGAGTAGTGAGCTTAATTTTACTCCTGTCAAGCCAGCTAATTTTACCATCAGGATGAATAGTACGTGCAAGTAAGATATGAACCTTTTGTCGGTTCTCATCAAAGCGGAATCTTTTGGTTGCCCATTCCTTTGTCTCGGGTTTTAGAATTTTACCTATAAAATGATACCGATAAGTTCTTGTGCCATCAGGATGTAAAATATCAGTCCCATCGTCAAGTAAAATTATTCCTCTTGCATCCTTAAATCTCTCTGTGGCTTGCGATGAGATATCAAGAATTTGCTTTACTGGAATTGTATCACTAAATTTCTCTACTTCTTCAAGAATTGGGGCTGAAAATTTAATCTCCTTTAAGTTGGAGCGGTAAACTTTATCTCCCTGCTCAAGAATAAGCAAGGAATCTTCAAAGGATTTTATTTTGTCTTCAAAACTCTTGCCATCTTTAAGAATTACTTTCTCTCCGTTTAAGGTAGATACACTAAATAAAAGAACTAATCCTATTAGAAACAACTTTTTCATCTTTTTCCTTCTTCTGATTTGCGGCGGAATAAGTTATAGCCAATAAATGCGCCAATGGGAAGTGAAAAACTCACAAACTCATCAAAATCTTCTGATTCAATTTGAAGCGTTTCTCCAAGCACTTTCAAGAGTAATGGCAAAGAAACCATACCCCAAACTGTAGTCCAATATCTACCCTCATCATACCGTTGCCCAACCCACCACACTCCAATTGAAGTCCCCAATCCATATAATGAATAGCCCCCCATAGTTGCTGCATTTAAAGAGTCTTTAGTATTAGCCCAGATTCCGTGTGCCAAAGTAGCCCCAATACACCAACCAATTCCTCCAAGTGCATATCCGGCACCTAATTCCTGTATATATTTAGACTTTTCCGGAAAAAATGTATGTTCAACTTTAATTGAATCTTTCAAACTTAAATTCAACTGAGCAAACAAAATCAGCAATCCAAGTATCATTATATCTAACTATACTCTTGTTTTTTACAAAGTCAAGAAAAATCTTGCTAATGCGTTAAGCGAAGCGAGACACTTATGCATAGGTGCGAAAAATAGTGTTTATACTGGTATAGTATATTAAAAAAAAGAAAAGGGGCGACTAAAAGTTGCCCCTGAACAATCGCAGGAATTAATGCAGGAGGATGAGTTTTCTTGTTGCTTTATTCTTTCCAGCTTCAAGCCGATAAAAGTACATCCCAGAAGCAAGTGGTTCACCTTTCTCATCTTTACCATCCCATGTAACTGAATAATATCCAGACTCGATAACTCCATTTACAAGCATTTTTACTAATCTACCTGTTATATCATAAACTTTAATAGTCACTTGAGCACGATTTGTGATAGCATATTGGATTTGTGTTGTCTGCTTGAAAGGATTAGGCAAATTTTGAGAGAGATAACAATCTTTTGAACTATTTGTCTTTTGTTGCTCACTAATCCCAGTAAAGAGACTATCCCAAATGGACTTTGCTAAATCTGCCTCTTGTTTAAGGTAATCCAAACCTCCCGTGTTTCCGTTAGAAAACACAATTGCAATAAGCAAGGTGTCAATCTCACCTGGGGCAAGCTCAAAGGGACCTGCTGATTGGAGCGTCCTCTTATCACCAGGTGTTGCATCTGAACTGTCTCCAAATGGATTCCATGACCCCGTGTCGTAGTCATAGCCAGCTAACATAAGCCATCTTTGACTATCATTTCCTGCCTCAATACTGCGGGTACACTTCTTAAAAGCTGTCATTGGAAGATGCTCTCCTGGCAAAACTGTATCAATAGCTCCAGTAGGGTCATCCCATCCA
>JAGMCI010000036.1 GCA_023129325.1 Caldifarciminota bacterium | reverse complement strand
TTAAAGTCTCTTTCAAGTCCCTGTTTCTTTACCAACTCTTTTATCTCTTTAAAGTCTCTTTCAAGTCCCTGTTAATTCACTAACCCTTTTAAATTCTCTTTAAATCCCTGTTTTCTTGCCAACCCCAACTTTAAATTTGTTTTCAATTTACACACACTTTTTCACTTATCCCTAATCACTAACCACTGCTTTCTCTGGGCGGTATCCCGATTTATCGGGATGACCTTCCCGCACTTTTAAGTATGGGCACTAGAGGATTTGAACCTCTGACCTCTTGCATGTCAAGCAAGCGCGCTAACCAACTGCGCCAAGTGCCCAAAACTACAGTGATTAGTGTAAAGTGATAAGTGTTTTCCACTAACCACTTACCCCTGCTTTTTAAGCGGGCAACGGGGTTCGAACCCGCGACATCGAGCTTGGGAAGCTCGCACTCTACCAACTGAGTTATGCCCGCATGTTTAGTGCGGGATACCACTGAATTACACCCGCATATTTTAAAGAACTATTTAGATTATACAAAAATTTATTAGATTGTCAAGTTTTTAATTGATTTTTATAATGGTGACGGACTACTAATTATTTTCAAGCCACGCCTATTAAAGAAAATTTAGTCCAAAAATTAAAAAACTTGACTTTTGGAATTAAATTGATATATTTATTTTTAGAAAAATTAAGCTATTATGTTACCATAAATGATGTTTCAAATGTGTCATATAAATCTTCAGGAAGATGTGTGTTTTAAAAAATGGAGGTGTTATTATGAGGTATTTTTATTTTGGGATAGTAGTTTTAGCCCTTTGTTTAGGAAGTAGGATATTAGGCGAAGAGATGAAGAACCCGATAATTATAAACAATGATAAGAGTGGGAATTTTAGTATCCAGCACTCTCCTGCTGCTAAAAAGACATGGACAGTAACTAACGATTCCCTCGGTCCAGGAGCAGATACAATCCCCGGGTCACTGCTCTGGGCAGAACATAAGGCAGATTCTGCTCCCGGTTTTAATAAAATAGCATTCGGTATTAGTGGTACTTTCCCAATATGTGTTAACTTATATGATAGTACCTCCCTGGATGGAACTGGTCATAGCGTTATTATATCCCGCGTAGTGATTGGGCCTGAAAGTAACAATGTGGAAGTTACAGGAATTGTAGTTAATGAGGCAGGGGTATGGATTGAGATTGGAAGTAACAATGTGGAAGTTACAGGAATTGTTGTGGATGGTAGTGCAACAACCGTAGGGATAAAAATAAGAAGGGGGTATCATATCACAATCTCTGACAATGTGATCTGTAATTGTAGTCAGGGAATTTATGTTAAGGGCGAAGATATAGATATATTAAATAACTTTATTGGAACCGATGTAACTGGGATGAATAGAGGAGGAGGTAACGAGGTAGGGATTTATTGTGGTAAGGGGGCTTCAAATATAAATATCTCCGGGAATGTTATCTCAGGGAATTCAGAAAGTACCCTGAGTGACGGGACAGGTATCTTCTTTGCTATTTACCCGGGGAACTCATATACTATCTCCAATAACCTTATTGGATTGAATGCGGATGGAACTGATACCTTATCAAACACAGGTTATGGAATAGTAGGAGAAGGCACTGGTCCTGTTTCCCTAGAGACTTGCTACATAACTATTACAGACAACTACATTGCCGGAAATTTAAAGGATGGGATAAGGCTTTGGCGAGGCGAGATTGGATACCACAATTACAATTGTCCGATAGATTGCTTAATTAAGAACAACTATATTGGTACCGATGCGAGTGGAACCCAGGCTTTAGGAAATAAGCAAAACGGTATTACAATAGATTTAGGAGAGTCGGAAAAACTAAAGCTCTCAATCAAGGAGAACTTAGTTTCAGCTAATGAAAATGATGGCATAGCATTTTACTGTGCCGTCGACTCCGCTGTAATTACGGATAATATCATAGGGCTCAACATCCAAGGTGATTCTGCACTCGGTAATGGCGGTAATGGAATATCAGGGAGCTTTAGAGAAAGTCACATTAAAGATAATTATATTGCTGGCAACCAACTTAAAGGTATTAACTGTGTACCAGGAGAGAGTAATTTTATTTCTGGAAATTATATAGGAACTGACATGGATGGTATAAACCCCATACATAACCAAACAGGCGGAATATACTTCTATTACATACAATCGAAATATAATAAGATTGAAGCTAATATCATTGCAGATGGGATTATAATGACATTCAGTGGAGATTCCAACTCAGTTATCAATAATTATATAGGCACGAATGGAGGCTCCATATTTGGTAAGGATTCCACAGACGGGATTCACATAGAAAGTACTAATCATACTAAAATTTGTAGCAATGTCATTGGCGGGAACGGGCAAGATGGTATCCGTCTTGTAAATGCACAAGAAACGGAGATAGAAGAAAATGAGATCATAGGTAATAAGGAATATGGAGTCCGTGTTACGGGTCAGGTAGATTCGATTTATCTGACCAATGTGGTAATTCGTAATAACAAAGTTGGCATTAAAACCTATAACCCTTTTGGCTCTCAACATAAGCTTCTTATTAAAGGTACTAATAATCAGATTATTGAAAATACTGAAGGAGGAATTATAGGTGCAGGGGATATTGAGATAGAAGTGATTGAAGTGTGTGATAATGGAGGTCGGGGTATTCTTGCAAATAGTGGTGGGGTGTGTATCAACTCCAACCCATCTGGTGGACCAGTTTATCCTGATAGTATAAGCAGGGTTAATAACAACAGCAGTGGAGGTATCCGAGCAGATAATGGATTTGTTAGGGCTTATTTCCTTGAGGTAAATAATAATGGTCAGTTTCCCATTGACCCCATAAAAGATGGTCATGGCATCTCTGCTGGTTACGGTGTCAGTCTGTTTAATTCCAAGGTTCTGAACAATGAAAGAGGAGGTATTTATACTTGGATTAGTGGAGGTGTTCAAATTATGGGTACTGATAACCAGGTTAGTGGTAACAAAGAGGACGGTATTTACGCCACAGATGATATAAATATAGGACAAGGAGTAATTGAGGTATGTGATAATGGAGGTTTGGGCATTTTTACAGAGGACGGGGAGAAGGTGTTAATTAACAACATCGGATATGGGCCGCCAGCTTATCCTGATAGTATAAGTAAGGTCAATAATAATGGTGGTGGAGGTATCCGAGCAGATAATGGATTTGTTAAGGCTAACTTCCTTGAAGTAATTAATAATGGTATCTCTCCATTTGATCCCATAAAAGATGGTCATGGTATCTATGCTGGTTACGGTGTCAGTCTGTTCAATTCCAAAATTCTGAACAATGAAAGAGGAGGTATTTATTCTAAGATTTCTGGGAATGTTACCATTAGAGGTGATAACAACCAGGTTAGTGGTAACAAAGAGGACGGTATTTACGCTATAGGTGATATAAATATAGGACAAGGAGTAATTGAGGTATGTGATAATGGAGGTTTGGGCATTTTTACAGAGGACGGGGAGAAGGTGTTAATTAACAACATCGGATATGGACCGCCAGCTTATCCTAATAGCATAAGCAAGGTTAATAACAATGGTAGTGGTGGTATCCGAATAGATAATGGATTTGTTAAGGCTAACTTCCTTGAAGTAAATAATAACGGTCACCAGTCTCCCCTTGACCCTATAAAAGATGGCCATGGCATCTTTACCGGTTCTGCTGGAGCAATTTGTAGAGGTAAGATTTGTCATAATGAAAAATACGGTATTGTTACTGGAGACACGCTTCAACTTTACCAGACCAAAATTTACAATAATGGACTTGGAGGAATTCTCTTTACTCAAGATTCAAAAAGAACTAAGAGTTATTCAGAAATATTTGCAAATAAGGATGAAAGTTTCACCATCAACGGAAGTATGATATTTGCAAACGATGGTGATGGGATACGCTTTGAAGGAGGAACTCCACCTACCATCTACCAGAATAATATTTTTGACAACGCTGGCTTCGGGCTAAACAACTTAAGCTCATCAGCAACCCTCAATGCTCAGAATAACTGGTGGGGAGATTCATCAGGACCAGGTGGTGTAGGCTCAGGCTCTGGTGATGAAGTAAGTGAAAATGTAGATTTTACTAACTGGCTAACTGAACTTGTCGCTCTGGTCTCTTTCACTGAGGATACAATTTTAATACCGAGTGGAGGGACAGACACTGCTTATTGTTATCTTCAGAACTGGAGCAATTTAGATGATATACTGGATGTGAGTGTTACTGCAGATTCTACAAGTTGGCTCATTGACCCAACTGCTTTCACAGTGGCATTAGAAGACAGTATGGGTGGAATGGCAATGATCGGGATTCAAGTTCCAGCTGGTACTTCTGTTGATGTAACCAATAAAGTGAAAATAACTGCTACCTCGCAAAATGACCCAACTGTTACCTGCACTGATTCTTTCCTTGTAGTTACCTATCATCGTTACTTAACCCACATAGAAGTTTCTCCTGACACAGTGTTCCTTAATGAAGATTTAAGACGGCAATTTACTGCCCAAGGCTATGATTCTATTGGTAGTCCTATAGACATTGAGGTAATATGGACTGCGACAAACGGAACTATAGATAGCAGTGGGTATTACACAGCAGGAAGTGATACCGGAACTTTTGCTGTCACTGCTGAAGATACTGCAACTGGTATCCAGGGTTCAGCTGTGGTAAGAATCCTGCCGCTACTTGCTTTAATTAAAGTATCACCTGACTTTGTTGTGTTGGAACTTGGGCAAAATCAACAATTTACAGCCCAAGGTTATGACTCTCTCGATAATTTAGTAGATGTCCGTCCTATCTGGCATACAACTGGTGGCATGATAAACAGCAGTGGTCTTTATACCGCAAGTGGTGATACAGGAAACTACTATGTTATAACTGAAGACCCGTTAAGTCATCTCAGTGATACTGCTGAGGTACGAATTAATTTGGCTTCCGTTGAGGAGGAAAAGCTATTACCACCAGCATTCTCTCTGTCTCAAAATTATCCTAATCCTTTTAATTTAGTGGCTACTATTAAATTTGGTGTAAAAAGGCAATGTCGAGTGGTACTCAAAGTATATGATGTTTCTGGCAGAGAGGTAGTGAAATTAGTCGATGGAATGCGTGAACCTGGGTTTTATGAAGTAAAACTTGATGCCAGAGAGCTTTCCTCAGGAATTTACTTCTGTAGAATTAAGATGGGTAATTTTAAAACTGTGAGAAAGATGACGATAGTGAAATGATAACCAAAAACTATTTTATGAGAAATATAAGGAATTAAGGTTTTCGCGATTTTCCGCCAGAGGCGCCCGCCTGCCGTCCGTCGGGCAGGGATCTGCATTAGGTATGACGTCTTTTCGTGCCTTCGCGATGATTTTTTGAATTCTCAGACAACCTCACGGGTTCATTTTCTATTCTTCTCTCATTTTGCCACTTCCTTTCCATTTTTATCTTTTCAATGTCTTAATCTGCGACTACTTGGAGTACATTAAATGAAGTTTGTAGCCGTCCCGAGTTATCGGGACGCTTAACGAATCTTCTGCGTCTTTCCCGACCCGTTTCGTGTCGGGACGGGTCTGTAGCTATTTTTAACTCTTAAAGTCTCTTTCAAGTCCCTGTTCTACACTTCCCTACAATTATTATTTTGGTAATTCGTGGTTAAAATTCCGTGTTTTCGCACTTTCGCGTTTTCGCGATTAGATTTTTACCACCTTTTTCGTGTTAATTCGTGGTTAAATATCTTGTGAAAATCTGTGGTTGCAGTTTTTCCTTGACGCTTATCGCTTAGCGGTTAGCCTTGCTCCTATGCTCCTTGAATATTGATTTGAATTCTTGAAAAAAAGAAAAACAGTAAGCCACTTCGGAGTGAGCCTCTTCCCTATATCTAAAGTAGAACAGCCATCAACCCTCCTGCCCGAATTGTACCAGAACTTTAATGTAGTCCAGGGCTTAGGGCTCAGAATATCAGTGGGCTCCCAATAGAGAATAACTATATGCGCCTCATCTTCTGACTTGGCATCCCTGAAAATAGATGAATCCCAAAATAACTTAAGAACCCCGCTAAATGGACTATAAGAAATGGACTTAATATTATAAGGAGCCCATAAATCACCTTTAGTTATTAAAAGTTCCGTGAAATCAGGTGCATTGCGAGAACTAATTAGCTCCCTTACATTTGAAATTGAATCATAAATTATAGAAATGTTATAGCTCATAAATAAATTGCGACCAGTCATCTGTAGTCTCTTGCGAGTGCATATCTTATCCCAACACCCACTTACCACCGGCTTGAGCTTCTTCCTGTAAAGCCAATCTAATAAACCAAAAATAATACGATGATTTAATTGACTTACCTCACCAGAAGTTATAACTCCACTCATAGCTTTTTCCACTAATTTAGACTTCCCCTTGCAAGCTGTAGAATAAATTCTTACTACCTGCTTCCCTTTATAAACAAAAAATACTAAATTGCCCACCTTACCGCTCATCTTACCAAAAACAGATTCAGAACATTTAGCCATGTCTTAAAATTGCAATAGCATTCGGTGAATATTCTTTGCCTCGCTTAAAATAAATATGAAGATATAAAGACTTTAAACTCTTAATATTACCAAACTCAGAAAGAGAAATCTTAATACGCTCAGGCTCGCTGTAAACACAAGGAGAAATGCAATGTAATTTGAGACACCTCCTCTCAAATATGCATATCCCTATCTCCATACCTTCGGCATTGCTCATTCCTAAATTGACTTTGCTGCCCTCTATTATTATTGCCTTCCTTATTAGCTTTGGTTTCGGTAATTCGCCAATAGTAAACCTTAACTTGAGCCACTTCGGAGGAATACCTAATTCACGCATGTTTATCCCCATAAATCTTGAGTGAGCAAATAAATACTTCCCATCATCACCTGCCCAAACTTCATTGATTAAACTCTTGTATTCCTTAACTATCTTGCCAAGAACACTAAACTTCTGCTCAGCATACTTGCGAAATGGAGTCTTTACATAACTCTTATGAGGCATCCAACTCCTTATTACCAACCGACCATTACGCTTAAATAATACTACGCCCTTCGCTCCTTCCTTCATCTTAAATCCAAATAGCTCCTCCGCTTGCTCAGGAGTCGTGGATAACTTGCCTATTATATCAAATGGAAACCCAAACTTTGAATACTTCACCTCTTACTCTCCTATTTTGCAATTTACAATTTCCTTCTGCGTCCATCCCCACTTTTTGCCTCCCCAATTAACTAATTAACCAGTTAACCAATTAACCAATTCCTCCGCGTCCTAATGTTTTTGGAATTTGGATTTTGAAATTTCCATATCTTAATATATAAGATAACGCATTTTTTCCATTTGTCAAGAAAAATCTTGCTAATGCCCCGCACCTATGCATAGGTGCGGGGCTTATGTTTAGAGTTTTCCGACCCCGTTTTCGCGGGGTCAAGAAAAATCATCTTTGGAGTGCAAAACTTGTCCCGAATTTATTTCGGGAAACGGTGTTTTTGCAAATGTTCGGAGTGCATTACCTTAGGTAATGCTAATATGTAGGGACAGGGCTTGCCCCTGTCCTTTTATAATGGTGACGGACTACTAATTATTTTCAAGATTGATAGGCAAGACTTTTGATAGGCAGGACTCTCAGTCCTGCACAGACCTTGATAGTGCGGGGCTTTCTGACTGCCATCTCCGTCCCGCTTCGCTTGTCGGAGCGGGGCAGGCAAGTTATGCCCCGCTGTGGGCTATTACAGGTGAGGCATATTTTGGAATGCAACCTGTCCCGACATCCCGATCCCGTCACGGTCTCGGGACGGAACGGAACGGGTCGGGAAAACGATGTTTTTGCTTACACCAATGTAGGAGCAACCTCCTGGTTGCGACTCCTTTTATATTATTTAATATTCGTTTTTGGAGTGCAATAACGATGTTATTGCAAATATTACTTGTGCTGTCGGGAGTTACCTCCCGACAGAAGAATGTAGTGCAAGGCTCTCCGCCTTGCAATAATTCAGGAGTGCCTGCCTGAAATATCTCCTTGTGGGGTCAGGAGTTTCCTCCTGACCTAAAAATCAAAAGGGGAATTTAATTAAAAAGGGGTTGACAAACTTAAATTCCAGAGTATAATAAATCAAGGGTAATGCTGAAAAAGAGAACTGTCCCCATTGTGTGTTCTTGTGGATGAAGCCGTCCAGATTCAGAAGACCCGTTATGTCACGAAAGACGAAGAAGGAAAATCCAACCTTTGGCAAAAACTACAGGAAGTGCAAAAGGAGATAGATAAAAAAGTAGAAGAGATTTATGAAAGCCAAAAATATACCTGATATACCTGAGGTTCTAGATCCAATCATTGAGTCAGTGTCTCGAGGTAAGCTTGTAGTATTTGTAGGTGCCGGTGTATCGAGAATCATAGGGGGACCATCTTGGAAAAAGTTTTCCGTCCGTCTTTTAAGATATTTATATGAAAATAAAGGTATAAATTTTCATGAGCTTGAAAACCTGCGAGTCTTAGACCCAAGGAAACTATTATCTATTTGTAACCGGATAATAGAACGGAAGAGAATAAAACCACCTGATTTTAGCTCTTTGTTAAATGCCGCACCAGAACTTAAGAAAAAATATCAAATTCATGAAATGTTATATTCCTTCAATGCAATTTATGTAACAACCAATTTTGATAATTATTTAGATGAAATTGCTAATACGGTAAAACCGGAACCTTTAACTTTCTTAGCGAAAAAGTTAGAAAGTCAACCTTCTCTCTCCGCAAAATCAAAAGTTTTTTACTCAAAAGATGAACTTTTAAGGTCTAATTTACAACAAGGCAATGTCTTGCATTTGCATGGAAGTATAAGCGATATAAACTCTATGGTAATAACCACGGCAAAGTACCTTCAACACTATCAACAAAGAGACAAACCAGCGGCCTTATTGGAAGAAATTTTTAATCAGTATACTGTTTTATTTGTGGGATACGGCTTGGAAGAATATGAAATATTGGAGTATATAGTTAGCAAGGGAGCCACTAAAAAAGGCACTTTGAATCACTTTATGCTTTATCCTATGTTTCGTAACGAAATGAATTTATTTGAGCTTCAAAAAATGTATTATACTGACTTAGGCATTGAGTTAATTCCTTATCCCATAGAGGAAAATGGATACGAGCAATTGGTCACTGTCTTACAAGAATGGGCAAAACGGATTGGTCCTGTGGCAAGACCACAGAGTTTTTATGACAGAATAAGATTAATCGATGAGGTGATATAACAAATGTTGAATCCAAAAGAAGAATCAGTAATAGAACTTATAGCGGAAGACTCAGTATATGAAAATTACTTCTTTAACAAAGTTTCAAATATTAAGTGGTTCTTTCCATTAAAAGAGAAAGGCTATTTTTCACCTGATGAAGCCCCAGGACCGAAAGAGGCAGACCAAAAGGGATATTATAGAATCCCTGAATGGAACGTGCTTTTTTATTTAGAGAAAGTCTCAAAGCAAGTTGATAAACCAGAGAATCAACAATATATAGGTGAATTACTTGAAATTATCAAGAGTGTATCAAATTATAGAGATACTGAAGGCAAACCTATTGATAACTACCGTACCTGGTGGTATTTTGTAAAGATTCTCTTGAATATTCCAAATGATAAAATAACACAAGAAATTATTGATTTAATACCAATTTGGCTTGAATCAAGATTTGATATATCACTGCCGGGCTCAGAGATTGGCACTAAACTACTCCCACAGTTCTTAGATAGCAATAATTCTGAAGATTTGGAAAAAGCAGAAAAGATTATAAATTTTATCAGTGCAATAAAATGGGTTCCTAAATATACGGGAGAATATAAGAAAAAACTATTAGAAAAATACAAACCTATACTTGATAAACCTAAAAAAGAAAGAACTGAAGAAGAAAAAATAAAAATTAGTTTGATAAATTTAGAAGAGATAGAACCCAAAACCATTCTTGATACTTACTGGCTTTCAGAATCATTAAGAAAAAACGCTGATAAAATTGCTGAAAAATGCAGTGAGAAAGTTATTTTTAACCTTGCAGACAATCTGAAACAAGTCTTTAAAAAGAAACTTGGACCAGCTCATCCAACAATTGAATTTGGAGGAAATAAGTATCAAATGAGCATTGAGCAATCAGAAGATTTTGAGTATTTTGTCAGAGTTGTGTTAGAAAAAGAAGTCTTGGAGAAGCAGCTGCCTTGGGAAAGTGAGACTACCTTTGAGTTGAAGGATTGTCGTGATAAAAAGACTTTTACAGAAGAGATAAAACAAAGATTATTACAACGCTCAGATTTTAAAGATTTAAAAGATGAATTAGATGAAGAACTTGCAAAAATTTACGAATTGATACCTCAGGACGCTTCATTTATATGGTTTAGAAATCTCTTCTCTGAACCAGAGATTGGCATTCATGATACTGATGAGGTATTAACAGCAATATTGAGAGATATTGTACTGGCAAAAACAAAGAAAGATAAAAAACTTGCGGAAGAAAAACTATTCCCAGAATTTCTCGGACCAAAATACCGGTATCCCATTTTTAGGAGAATAGCTCTTTTTGTGATAGGAAGCGAATGGGATAGCTTTAATAGCCTTTTCTGGAAATATATTAACACCGACGATGGAGAAGTACTCTTTAGTAGGGATGTTTTTGAACCTGAACTTTATACTTTATTAGAAACCAATATAAATAAGTTTAATCAGAAAGAGAAGGAAAAAATCAAAAGAATTATAGATAAAGGACCTCAAAAGGAACACTATACCGATAAACAAAGAAATTACTGGAAACAAAAATGGTATTCAGCAGTAAAGGCCGATGATTATTTCAAACCCTTCTATGAAAAACAAAAAGAAATTACTGAAGTAAAAAAAGAAGAAATTAGTTTCAAAGAGCCAGAATCATGGATAAATATATCAGGTCCAGAATATTCTTCCCTATCTAAAGAAGAGATGATAAGTATGCCCAATAAAAAATTGGCTGATTATTTAATCAATTTTAGGACTCCGGGTCATTGGCGAGGTCCTAATGTTGAGAGTTTATCTTTGGTTCTCAAATCCGCTGTGCAGGAAAAGCCAGAAAAGTTTATAGAAAACTTAAATCCATTCTTAAATGTGCCTTATTTTCATATACATCATATTTTGTGGGGTATTATAGGTGCATGGGCTAACAAGAAATTTTTTGATTTGGGGAAACTTTTTGAATTTATTAAGCAGTATATTGATAGAGATGATTTTTGGCAGGACAAATTTAAGATAGAAGATGATAGATGGAATGCTGACCATAGATGGGTTATAGGCATAATAGGAGAACTTATTCAGAAAGGCACAAAAGATGATGCATGGGCATTTCCAGAAGAGTATTTCAAACCTGCAAAGGATATTCTTTTTTTAATATTGGATAACCTGAAACCTAAGGAGATAAAAGAGACGCGGGATGCAGTAAATTATGCATTAAACTCACCTTCTGGCAAAGTAATCATTGCCTTAATTTATCTTGCACTTCGTATTGCCCGAGTTGAAGCCAAAAAAGGCATACAAAAAAAAATAAAATGGACATCTGATATTAAAGAAATATACGAAAAAGCATTACAGAATAAAATTATAGAAGCCTATATTTTACTGGGGCAATATATGACTAAGCTATCTTATCTTGATAAAGAATGGGTTAAAGAAAAAATAAACTCTATTTCTTATTCACAAGACAAAGACTTATGGGAAGCGTTTATGGAAGGATATTTATGGGCGGGTAAGGTCCATGAGTATGAGTTAATGAGGAAGCATTTTTTTGCAGCAGTAGACTACGAATTTAAAGAAAAACATATAGAAGGGAGATTAGTGCAGTATATCTGTGTTGGCTATTTAGGAGGCAATGAAAGTCTTGATGAGAATACTCTGTTTGGAAAATTGCTTAAGAAATGGAAAGCATCTCAAATAGAAGAGATTATAAAATTTTTCTGGAGACACTATGAGTATCTTATAACGGGAGATAGTAGAAAGACAAAACAAATTCCGACAGTCCAAGAAAAGGATAAAATTATAAAAAGAATTATTGATTTCTGGCGATGGGTCTATAAGAATCATTATGAGAACCCGAAAGAGATAACTGGGGATGACAAAATAATTTTATCTGATTTATGTCTACTTACAGTATTTCTTTCAAAGATTGATTCGGCGAATTTTGAATGGCTAAAATTATCCGCCTGTTATGTGAATACTCGGTTTAATTCGAGATTTTTCATTGAATATCTCGATAGATTAAAAGATGATAAGTGTTATGTCGGAGAAATACTCTTAGAGATGTTAAATAATTTTATACCTCCCTATCCAGATCTGGAAGCCCATGTTAAATCAATCGTAGAGTATCTTTATAAGACAAAAATTGATAAGTGTAAGGCTAACGCAGACAAAATTTGCAATATTTTTGGCGAAAATGGCTATGATTTCCTGCGCAGTCTTTATAACAATCCCAGTGTATGATGGGAACAGGTTCATTTTCTATTCTTCTCTCATTTTGCCACTTCCTTTCCATTTTTATCTTTTCAATGTCTTAATCTGCGACTACTTGGAGTGCATTAAATGAAGTTTGTAGCCGTCCCGAGTTATCGGGGACGCTTAACGAATCTTCTATGCCTTTCCCGACCCGTTCCACCCCGTCCCGATACCGAGACGGGGTCGGGATGTCGGGACGGGTCTGTAGCTATTTTTAACTCTTAAAGTCTCTTCCATTCCCTGTTAATTTCTGTTGTTTCTGTGTTTTTCTGTGGCTTAATTCGTGTAATTCGTGGTTATTTTCCTTGACCTTTTTGCTTTTTGTGGTAAAATTAAATGCTATGAAAAGAGTTATTATAACTTTGCTTGATGGAGTCGGATGTGGTGAACTCCCGGATGCTGAAAAATATGGAGATAAAGGAAGTAATACTCTTGGCAATCTATCTCGTGAACTCGGCGGACTCAAATTGCCTAATCTTGAAACACTTGGACTTGGAAATATAATACCAATAAAAGGCGTCTCCCCCACCAAATCTCCTCGTGCTTCTTATGGAAAAGCAGCTGAATTATCTCCTGGTAAAGATTCAACCACTGGACACTGGGAAATTATGGGACTTATAGTTAATAAACCCTTTCCTACTTATCCAGAGGGTTTTTCGAAAACTATGCTTGAAAAATTTCAATCTGCAATAAATAGACCAGCACTTGGCGGTTGGCCAGCATCTGGGACACAAATTATTGAAGAACTTGGTAAAGAACACCTTAAAACTAAATACCCAATCGTTTATACTTCTGCTGATTCAGTTTTCCAGATAGCCGCTCATAAAGATGTAATTCCACTCCAGGAACTCTATAAAATGTGTGAAACTGCCCGTAAATTATTCCCTTCTCTTGGTAGAATAATTGCTCGCCCTTTTATTGGTAAACCAGGAAATTTTAAAAGAACTCCAGAACGCAAAGACTTCTCTATCCCACCACCCGATTTAACACTCCTTGACTTGCTTAAAAATAAAAATTTACCTGTAATTACAATTGGTAAAATAGATTATCTATTTGCAGAAAGAGGAATAACTCAAATTATTCATACAAAAAATAATAACGATGGAATGGAAAAAATACTTGAAGTTATGGACCAAATAAAAAATGGACTCCTCTTTGCTAATCTTGTAGACTTTGATACAGTATGGGGACATAGAAATAATAAACAAGGGTTCGCTCAAGGTCTCAGAAAATTTGATGATTGGTTGCCAAATCTCTTGGAAAAACTAAAGCCAGATGACATATTATTCATAATCGCTGACCACGGCTGCGACCCTACCACCCCATCAACTGACCATTCAAGAGAATATATACCTATACTAATTTATGGAGAAAAAATAAATAAAGGCGTAAATATTGGGACAAGAAAAAGCTTCTCAGATATCGGAGCCACCATAGGAGAATATTTTGGAATAAAAATTAAAAATGGAAAAAGCTTCCTGCCATCTGTCTTTAAAAAAGGTTATGTCAGTAATTTTGTGTGATTAAGGAAAAATAGAAAACATGAAAAAAAAGGGAAATTTATATTTCTTCCCCTTTTTCCTTTGTTACACATTTACCCCGTTTCCATGCGGAACGGGGTTTACACAATTTTCCTGATATTACCAAAAGATGATTTTAACAATAATACTTTTTTTTATTGGATTGGGATTACTCGTCAAGGGCTCTGATTGGCTTGTTAAAGGTGCATCCAAAGGTGCACAGGCACTCGGAGTCTCACCATTAATCATTGGCTTGTCAGTTATAGCCATAGGAACATCATTACCTGAACTTGCAGTGAGTGTAACTGCTGTATTATTGGGAAGTGGTAATATATCAGTTGGTAATGTTATTGGAAGTAATATATGTAATATCGCCTTGTGCCTTGGAATAACTTCAATTATCCTTGCTGTCCCAACAACAAAAGATACTTTAAAAAAAGAATTTCCTATTATGTTAGGAATAGCTATCCTTCTTTGGATTTTAGGTAAGAATTCTATTCTTAGCAGACGGGAAGGAATTTTATTTCTCGGACTTTTTATAGCTTACTTTGCTTATCTGATGAGGAAGAAAAAATACTCCGTCCTTGAAAAAGAGAAGAAAGTTTATCCTCTATGGATTGAAAAATATTACTGGTTAGCTGTAATAATTGGAATCATAGGAATAACAATTGGAGCTAAATTTATGGTTGACACAGGCATAAAAATAGCCAAGCTCATTGGAATTAGCGAAGCTGTGATTGGACTTACCATTATGGCATTCGGCACATCCTTGCCTGAACTTACTGTCTCAATTACAGCCGCGTTTCATAAAGAGCCTGGAATAAGTCTGGGGAATATATTAGGAAGTAATATTATAAATATTGTTTTAGTCCTGGGATGTGTGGCTACAATCCAACCTATAAAAGTAGACCCAAGATTATTTAAAATAGATATATGGATAATGCTCGGCTACTCAATAATTTTATTCCCTTTATTCTTCACAGGATATAAATTATCAAGAAAAGAAGGCATCTTCTTACTCATAACTTACATAATCTATATAATTTACCTATACCACTAACTCCTGATATGGAGTGCAATAACCTGCCATTGCAAAAATACAATGCCAAAGTAGCCGAATCCTTTAGGGTTCGTTGAAGATAAAAATGAGGGCTGAAGTCCTCAGCTACTGTTTTTTCAGCTTCTTCTTCGCCTTTTGCTTCTTTAATTTTTCTTTATCCTTCTTGCCCTTATCTCCCATTATCAACCTCCTCCTTATACACTAAAATATCTTACTACTAAAATTTGGATATGTCAAGAAAAATCTTGCTAATGTCCCGCACATAATTACAGTCCAGCACATAACTTATGTGCTGGATTATGTGCGGGACTTATGCTTAGAGTTTCTGACCCCGCATAAATGTATTTTGTGCGGTGGTCAAGAAAAAAATGATTTAACCACAAAGAACACAGAGAAAAACTTTTCAGACGCAGATTTGCATGGATAAAAAAGCGTTAAACCACGAATTGACACCGAAAGCATCTGCGTTAATCTGCGTTTATCTGCGGTTAAATCTATGAGTCCCGCCCATACGATGGGCGGGATGAGAATCTGCGTGCATCTTCTCAATGAAATCTGCGGGTAGAAGTTCCTCAGACATCTCAAGCGTATCGGCTGGTATCTCATCAATAAATCTGGATGGAAGACAGAAACTATACCCTCTCCTGCTTTGGGCATAAGAAAGATAAACTCTTTCTTTTGCTCTGGTCAGTCCAACATGAAATAGCCGTCGCTCTTCTTCAAGCTCGGCTTCGTCATAAAAAGATGAGGAATGTGGAAATAATCCCTCTTCAAGTCCTGCAATAAAAACAATTGGGAATTCAAGTCCTTTAGCATTATGAGTCGTCATAAGGGTTACCCTTGTTTGAGTCTCATCCCATTCGTCTATATTGGTAAGCAAACTTACACTCTCAATAAAATCCTCCAGAGTTTCGTATTCTCCTGCCCCGGCAATGAGTTCATTTAAATTCTCAATCCTGGATTCAGCTTCAATTGCCTCTTCCTCACGAAGCATATCTAAATAGCCGGTCTCATTAAGTATATTCTCAATAAGCTTTGCTGGCTTGCCTAACTTGCACCGATGATTCTCCATTAGTTTAAAAAACTTCTTTAATACTTTTTGTTTTCGTAATATAATTTTTTTAATTTTATTTACCTTTTTCAATGCAAAATAAATAGGGACTCTCTCTTTTTTAGCATAATCTTCTAAAAACCTCCGGGTCTTTGGACCTATGCCTCTGAGAGGAGTATTAATTATTCTTGCAAGAGATATATTGTCATCTGGATTCATAAGAACTCTGAGATAAGCTAAAATATCCTTTATCTCCTTGCGTTCATAAAACCTTATCCCACCAACAATTATATAAGGCATATTTTCTCGCCTTAATGCCTCTTCAATAACCCTTGATTGAGCATTGGTGCGATAAAGGACTGTAAAATCTTTAAGTGGTCTTTTGTATTTTTTAATTACTTCTACTACTTTACGAGCTTCTTCATTTGCGTTTCTTGCCGTATAAAGTGAAAGCTTATTCCCTGTTTCATTATTTGTCCATAGTTCTTTTCCAATCCTGAACTTATTATTACTGACAACAGCAGACGCAGCTTTCAAAATTGTCTGAGTTGAACGATAATTTTCTTCAAGTCTCACTATATGAATTTGTGGAAAATCTTTCTCAAAATGTAAAATATTCCCGATATCCGCACCTCTGAAACCATAGATTGATTGGTCCTCATCTCCCACTACAGTCAAATTCCCATATTTTTTTGAAAGAAGTTTGAGAAGTTCATATTGAACCTTGTTCGTATCCTGATATTCGTCAACAAGAATATACTTAAATGAAAATCTACCAAGTGCTTCTTTGCTTTCCTGGAAAACCTTACAAGCATTTAAAAGCAAATCATCAAAATCCATCGCATTATTTGATTTTAAAGCTTCTTGATAAAGTTTGTATATTTCCTTTATACGATTAGATTGAAAATCATAAATAGGATACTTATCTGGTAAGATGAAATTATTTTTAGCTTTACTTATTTTTCCTGCTATTCCTTTTGGGGGAATTTTAATCTCAAGCCCTTTATCCTTAATAATCTTTTTAATCAAGTTCTTAGAATCGTCAGCATCATAGATGGTAAAATTTCTGGAATATCCAAGAAGCTCACCATATCTTCTAAGTAGTCTGGCACAAAAAGAATGAAAAGTCCCCATCCATACTTGTTTAGCAACCTCGCCTATAAGTTTCTCAATTCTATCCTTCATCTCGGCAGCCGCTTTATTAGTAAATGTAACAGCTAATATGTCCCAAGACTTTACCTTTTTATGCTCAATAAGCCAGGCTATCTTATAAGTTAAGACTCTGGTCTTACCACTTCCTGCACCAGCTAAAACAAGTAAATAACCATCAGTCTTGGTAACAGCTTCTTGCTGCTCAGGATTTAATGAATCTAAAATTTCCATCACTTATTAAATACCATATCTTTATAAGAAGTCAAGAAAAAAGCAACCACAGACCTGCCCGCCGCACAAGGCTTCCTTCTTGTGCTGTCGGGAGTTACCTCCCGACAGAAGCTTATATTTTTGGGTCAGGAGGAAACTCCTGACCCCACAAGGAAGTGTAGCTCTATGGCGTTTATAATCTCACAGTATATTAAGAAAATCTATATCTTGACATCAACAAAATTTATGGTATAGAATAAGTATTATGGATAATATTGCAGCCCCGCACATAAATCCAACATTTATAATCCAGCAATTATGTGCGGGGTTACCTAAGGCGGAACTCCATTTGCATCTTCGCGGGGCAATGCAACAAAAAACACTTACTCAACTTATAAAAAAATATTCAGTTCAAAAAATATGGGATAAAATGCCTATAAAATATAAGATTTTATTTAATACTTCTCCACATATACGCGAATTTGTAAAACAATCAAACCACGATATTGCAAAAATCTATAATTTTAAATCCTTTAAACAATTTCTTATCCATTATTGTTTTCTCAGTTTCTTTATCCGTGAGCGTGAAGATTTACAGTTGCTTATAAATGATGTAGTTACATCTTTAAAAAACCAAAACATAGTTTATGTTGAAATAATGATTGGGCTTATTGAATATCTCTGGAAAGGACTTACATTTGACGATTTTTCATACTGCTTTGACCAGGCAAGCAAAATTCCTGGTATAAAAATCCAGTGGATTGTAGACTTAGTTCGGGATACTAGACCAAAAAAGGCTTATTCATTACTTAAGGAAATAATTGCCTGGAAAGATAAAAATGTGGTTGGCATAACTCTGGGTGGAAGTGAACAGCTTTTCCCGGCAAAACGATTTAAAAAAGTATATAGTTTAGCAAAAAGTGCAGGATTAAAACTAACTATTCATGCTGGTGAAGTATGTGGGCCACAAAGTGTCTGGGACTCTATAAAGCTTCTTGGAGTAGAACGCATTGGACATGGAGTTCAGTCAATTAAAGACCCAAAACTGGTTGAATACCTATCCGTAAACAAAATTCCACTTGAAATCTGTATAACCAGTAATATAAAAACTAAAGTATACTCGTCTTACAAAGCACATCCTATTAAAAAGTTATATGAAGCAGGTATACCAATTACAATAAATTCAGATGACCCTGCATTCTTTGACACAAATCTAAATAATGAATATAATATTCTACAAAACCTTGGCTTTTCCAACAATGAGATAATAGAGTTAGTAGAAAATGGTTTCCGTTACGCATTCTTGCCTGAAGCTACCATAAATTCATATCTCCGGAATTTAAGAAATGTAATAAATAAAGAAAAGCATATCAAAGAAAAATAGCCACTCCGTCAGCTGACGGATTAACACAAACAAACATTAGATTTTTATAAAAAGCTTGACTTTTAACAATTTTAGTTACATATAATAAAAAATGAGAAATAAATGGGTTAATATTTTTCTATTGGTTTTAGTATTGACTGGATGTGGACACAATGGCCCAACAGATGATGGTGGAACATCAATAACAGGTATTCAAGGCACAATTTCCAACCTTCAGGGTAATCCTATTGATAGTGTTTCAATTGTTGTAAAATATTTCTTCAACCCACCGTTAGATACAGTCTATTATGGCTCTAAAGCGCTGACTTTAAGGAAAATCAGAGATTTTATTTACCCAATTAAAAGAGATACTTTTCCCCCTCCAGTTCCCACATCAGATACACTTTATCAAAACTATCCAAATCCATTTATGGAGCAGACACCGATAAAGTATGCATTAAAGTATAATAGCTATATGATTATAAAATTCTTTAATTTTCAAGAACAGATTATCCGTAAATTTGAGGGTGATAAACAACCAGGATATTACATACTCTGTTGGGACGGAAAAGATAGTTTGGGCATTCCTTTGGGAAGTGGACTTTATTATTATCAATTAAAAGTTGAAAGGGATAGTGAATGTGTTTTTGAAGATATAAAAGATATGTTTTTATATACAAATGATGCTCAAGACCCACCAAATACAATTAGTGATTCTAATGGGTTTTATTCTGTTCTATATATGCCCATAGGTTGTGTAATTTGTCAGACTGACTTTGATGGGGATATTCTTGGAGAAATAACCGTAACTGATTCTATAGATGTTATTGTTTCAAAAGATAGTTACAAAATAATACAGAAAAAAGTTAAATTAACCAAAAATACAATAACTACAGTAAATATTTTAATGGAAGCTGAATAAATCCTGTAGTTAACAACTCTGCGTTCTCTGCGGTTACTATTTATGTAATTTGTGGTTCTTTTTTCTCTTCATATGTTGTTTTGCTTGATGAATGAAGGCTTCAAGTCGGATAGATGCTGTTGACTGCTCTAAACCATCATAAGACATATTTAAATAAGGAATATCGTATTCTTCCCTTATTTTGGACATCACTGCAGTTACATTAGTCCCGGGCATACAGGTAAAGGGCATTACAGTTATTATGCTATCTGCTCCTTTCTTTATGAAATCAATACACTTGCCCACTGTAAGTGGGGCTTCTCCTTCAACTGTTTGATGTAAATAAGGGTTGGTATACTGAAATATTTTCTCAGTGCTTGGCTCATCAAAGTTAAATATACAGTCCTTAAATCCTTTTTGTATCCTATGTTCAACCCAATGCTGATATTTACCGGTTATCCAATGCATTATTAATTCTCTATAATTTTTATCCAGTATAGAATCTTCTTTCCGCCTAAAGTTGATGTAAAAAAACCATTCTGTAGTTGGTGAAAGCCATACTTCACCACCAAGTTCTTCTATAGTCCTTATAATATCATTATTTGCAAAATGATGCAACCTTACATATATCTCGCCTGTAATTCCTATTATAGGCTTTGGCTCTCTATGAACCGGTATAGATTTAAACTCTTCCTTTATAGCACGCATTGGCTCACTTATGTCGCCGTTTCCCTCTACTATGGTACAAATTAGGTCAAGAGACTTAAAATAGGCTCTGTCCGTATCCCCTATGTTTACTTCGTGAGGTCTTGTGTGAAGTTTGAGTTTGGTAAGTATATCAACTGCACATACTCCAGCCCACGCTCTCTTATCAAAGTCTTTACCATATTTACGCAAAGTTTTATAAAAGTCCTTGGCTTGATTTGGTGATACTATTGGAACATCATCATAGCCAACTTCTGAGAGTATTAAACGCTGAAGTCTGTTATATTGCCCAAATCTACAGGGACCACAGGATTCAGGCATAAAGAAGGCAACCCGATTATGGTCAATACTTGGATTAGAAAGAATTTTTATCATGTCGCCCGTCGTTAATATACAAGGAAAACATTCCTTACCCGTTGTATACCTCTTTCCAAGTTCAAGAGAGCGATTATCTGTTATAGGCATAACTTTAGTATCAATCCCACAATGTCTAAATGCAGCTGCTAAAATATAGGAATGATAGCCCATAAATGGAATAAATAATGTCCTATTATCATATTCAGTCCTGTATTTTTTAAATATGGGAACAGTTGGCTCAACAACTCTTTTCACATTTTTAAGTGAGTCTAAAAAGGCTTCGCATCTCGTTATAACACCTGCAGGAGCTGAATGCTCATCTACCTCTATAATTAAGTGGGGCTTCTTGCCAATCTCTTTACTAAAATACCTTAAAATAAATGAGTCTGCCCCACAGCCAAAATTTGTTATATATAAGGGATAGAGGTTGGAATGTTGTTTTATTATCCTTAAAGCAGATAAGATTCGTTGCCCATATCTCCAATACATATTTGTCCAATCTTTCCCAATATCTACCTCTTCAAGGGGTAAAAAGTCCATAGGTATTGTAAGGACTCCCAGGTCACCTAATATTTTAGGAATATTAAGGTTTAAGCCCGTATCACAGGTATTATAAGGCCTGCCAACCAAAACAATTACTGGTTCTTTAAAAGTACCGAGAATGGCTTTCCCTCTTGCCTTTATGGACTCATAAAAGTCTCTTTGGGCTCTATCTGCTTTATCAATCGCCCTAATAACTTCCATTTTGCTCTTGCCTAATCTATTGTCCGTCAGCTGACGGATTAAAACTTGAGCCAGATGTTTTTTCCCTCTCTTTAGATACAGAATAGGTGTTAATAGCTTTATACCTTTACTTTCAGGATTGAGAGCTGCTTTTATTACATAAGGAACACCTTGAATGAAAGGACAGGCATAGCTTTCCTCAAGTTCCTTATTTTCTTTCTGCATGGATATCATTGAGGGCAAAAATATATAATCCACACCCTTCTCAATTAGATTTAATATATGTCCATGGCATGCTTTTATTGGAAAACAGTGCTCTGAGACAACGGATTCCACACCCTCATGAATGATTTTCCTGTTTGTTGAGTCAGATAAAACAACTTTGCACTTCAGTTCTTGGAAAAATGTTGTCCAAAAGGGCAAATATTCCTGAAATATAAGAGCCCTTGGTATACCAATTGAGGGTTGAGAGTTGAGGGCTGAGGGTTGGGAGTTAAGAGTTTTAAGAAGAAGTTCTTCCCTTTCCTTAAACAAATCAACTTTTAACTTTTCTCCGCCTGAGGCGGATTCAATTTTCCCGCCTGCCAAAGCCCCGCCTGCTATCCGTCGGGCAGGAAAGCGGCGGGCAGATAACTTCTCTCCATACTTATCACATCTTGAACCATAGTAAAGAAGAGATTCTCCTTCAACTACAACTCTCTTTATTTCACATGCATTTGGACAACCATTACATTCAAAACTCTCAATATTATATTTCTTTTTGCATAAATCAAATCCCTTAAATTTTGACTTCCCACTTCCTACTTCTAACTTTTGACTCATATACTCCATTGCCAGAATAGCAACTCCTATAGCACCTATTATATCAGGATGTGGCGGAATGGTTATCGGTTTTTCCAAAACATTTTCAAAAGCAGCCACTACGCCTTTATTCTTTGCTACTGCACCTTGGAAGAATATGTTATCTCCAATTCTCTTATTCCCGACAACCTTGCTAAGGTAATTCTCAACAATAGAATATGAAAGTCCAGCTACAAGGTCTTCCCTTTTTGCTCCTTTTTGTTGCCAAGCAGTTAAATCAGACCCCATGAATACAGTGCACCTATCACCAAGTCTAATTGGTGATTTACTACTTAAGGCGCATTTGCCAAATTCTTCCCTTATATTTAAATTGAGCCTTTCTGCTTGTTCTTCAAGAAAACTGCCTGTCCCGGCTGCACACACTTTGTTCATTTCAAAATCACGAATGGCTCCGTTCTGTAATGATATATATTTTGAGTCCTGTCCCCCTATCTCAAATATCGTATCCACAGATGAGTCTATTTCAAGCGAAGCACGAGCTTGAGAAGTAATTTCATTTTTTACTGTGTCCGCACCAACAAGGTCGCCTATCATATATCTGCCAGAGCCTGTTGTCCCAACACCCTTAACCTCTACATGATTTCTAACCTCTTTACCTATTTCCTTAAACCCATTTCTCACAGCATCTATGGGTCTGCCAGAAGTCCATAAATAACGATGCGCAACTAAGCATTTGTTGGCATCTATGAGGACTATATTTGTAGAAATTGAACCCACATCTATACCAAGCCAAACAGGTAATTTAGAAGTGGGGAGGGCGAGATAATCTCGCCCGTACTGAGAAGCAGGAAGTGAAGGCTGAGATTTAGAAGTCAGGACAAGCGGCTTGAGGTGGTCTGACTCTTCTTTTCTGCAATTTAAGAACTCTGGTATTCTCTCTATGTCAATTTGCTCCGCCTCAGGCGGATTGCAATTTGCATTTTGCATTTGTGTTAAGGTACATCCTATAGCTCCCATTGATGCAAAATAAGTTGGTATAATTAGCTCATCATCTTTAAGCCCAAGTATTGCCTTAAATGCCCGTACCATTCCAGAGTTAGCAGATACTCCACCTTGAAATGCTACAGGCGGTCTTATATGCTTGCCCTTTGCAATGATACTTTTAAAATTCCTTGCTAAAGCAAAGCACAATCCTGCCACTATATCGTAATCAGGGGTAGCTTCCTGTTGGAGATGAATCATATCTGTATTCGCAAATACACTGCACCGCCCAGCAATTCTGGGAGGTGAATTCGACTTTAGGGCAAGTTTTCCAAAATCATCAATTGAGAGCCCTAATCTTGATGCTTGTTGGTCCAAAAATGAGCCAGTCCCAGCTGCACAAATAGTATTCATAGCAAAATCCTTCATTACATGAATACCAAGCCTTTTGTCATATTCTATAAGGATAAGTTTTGAATCCTCACCTCCTATTTCAATAATTGAACGAACATCCGGATAGAGTTCACTGGTAGCCAATGTCTGTGCAAGAATCTCATTTACAAATGGGATGTTTAATATCTTAGAGAGAAGTTTGCCACCTATTCCAGTAGTTGCCATGCCAGCCATTCGGGATTCCTGTCTGCCGACAGGCAAGATTGGATAGGTTTTATTTACAAGTTTTAAAACATCATAAGTTTCTTTAAGTGGTTCACCTTTTATCCTTATATACCAATCTTTTGAGACTTGTTTATTTTCATTTAAAACGGCTATATTTATTGAAACAGAGCCTATGTCTATGCCGATGTATAATCTTTCTTTTTCCATCTGTATCCAAATCTGAAAATCAAAGCGCAAAAATCAAAATTACATATCAAAGTATAAGAATTCTAAATCCGACCCTGAACTTGTTTCAGGGCTAAATTCTAAACAAATCACAATGTTTTAAATCACAAATTCAAAATATGAGTTTGTAACATTGAAATTTGGAGAATTGGAATTTGTTTAGTCCTGAATTTAATTCAGGATCGGATTTAGTAATTAGGATTTTTAATTCTTGATTTGTCATTTTGCATTTTAATATTTGATTTTTAATCTTTTATCGGCTACTTCATAGTAAAAATTCTCTATTCTCTTCGTCACTTTATCCCAGGAATACTTAAGTGCAGTTTCTCGCCCCTGTTTTGACAACCGATTTCTTAAGTCGGAATTCGTAAAAATACGGATTACTGCATCTGCAATGGCTTTTGGATTCTTGGGTTCAACTAATAAACCATCTCTTTCATTAGTTATTACATCATTGTATCCAAGAATATCACTTGCAATTACTGGCTTACCACTTGCCATCGCTTCAAGAAGAACTATGCCAAAACTCTCTCCACCTGTTGCTGGTGAACAAAAGACATCGCAAGAGGCATAATATTTCGGTATGGTTTCAGGAGGAATAGTCCTCTCAAAGCAAATTCCATTTTTAAAAGAATAACCTTTTAGTCGTCCTTTTCCAACTACAATAAGTCGAGAATCCGGAAATTGCTCATGAATAACAGGAAATGCTTGAAGTAAATATTTTAACCCCTTTCTGGGCTCAAATCTGCCAATAAACAATATACTGGGTCCCCCGGACTTAAATTTTTCAAATCCTTTAACTTTAGGAGAAAACCTGTCTATATCTATGCCATTAGGAATTACTTTATACTGACCTGGAAAATAAGGATAAGTGCATCTCTTTGCTGTCTCTGATACTGCAATTAGTCCATCTATTTTATCAAAATATCGGCTCAGAAGCTTCTTAAATACACTATACGCTGAGCTTTTCACAAAACCAGAGTGAAATGTAAAGAACTTAATAGCTTGAGTATATTTTAGCGCAAGTAAAGGGAGAGTGGGACCAAGGGCATCATGAATATGAATGATATCAAAGTTATAGTGTGAAAAAATATCTCTCAGTTTTCTGGAAAGATTGTACCCGACAGTCATCCTGCAAAAAGAACGATTCATAGGAATAAGAATACTCCTCCCTATCCTGAGAACATCAGATTCATCAGGTGCATCCTCACCATCCATATTAGCAGTAATTATCTTGACTAAATGTCCTGATTTGCGAAGTTCTACCCCTAAATGATACATATGTTCAGCAATCCCGCCAAGGTGGGGATAATAGTGGTCAGATATAAGACAAATCTTCATCAAATATATAATTGTTTCATTTTGTCATGCTGAACCCTGAAAGTGTCATTCTGAACTTGGTTCAGAATCTCTTCATGGCAAGCTCGTTTCAGCATCTCATTTAAATATTGTGGTGGCAGAGTTTACTCTGCTTATTTAAAATATCATAATTCAGGAAAAAGTCAAGACAAAAGTAACCACAGAGGACGCAGAGAAAAATAGCTACAGGAGAACACAGAATTTTACAAAACAAATAATGGCTGTGTGTTCAGATAAAACAAGTAAATGACATAAATCCAGCGTGAACATACAAGTCCTTGTCTCAAGAGCATCGGGGAATTAATCATCTTTTCAATACTTTACAAGTTCAGTGATTTCAGTAACAACAAACTCACCTATTTCTCCATCGGTTTCCTCAGGATAAATTGGCTCTCCAATATCAACAATTATCTTGCCAGGACGAGGAATTTTATGAGATAATGAAAAGATATGATTAGTTCCTTGAATACCCACTGGAATAATGGGTACTTTTGCTGTATGGGCAAGAAAGAAGGCTCCTCGCTTGATTTCCTGCATCTCTTTCGTTAACCTTACACCGCCCTCTGGGAACACCGCTATTATTTCTCCATTTTTTAACATACTTAAGGCTTTTCTGATTGCTTTTCTTGGTTGTATCTGACTAACTGGAATACATCCCAATCTGGATAAGAACGCTCTTCTGACTATTGGTTTTTTAAACAGATAGTCTGCAGTCAAAAAGGTAATTTTCTCTTTAAATAAAGTAATTAAAACAAACCCATCAAACCAACTAATATGATTTGCTGCAATAATATAAGCGCCTTTTATTGGAATGTTTTCTGCATTCCTCACTTTTAATGAGCAAAGTATTGTAAGGATTATCCGAGTAGCCAAACGAACCATATAATAAAAGGCGAACTTACTATTTTGGTAGCTCATGAATTGTTTAATACTCGTTTCAGAGCTGGCATGGCAATTTCCATTGCCTCTTCTCCACAAGCAATTATTTCCTTCGCTCTGTGGAACTCCGCAGATTTAAAATGTCCTACTTTGGGCTCTATTAGTATTGTAGGTTTTGCTTCCCGTAAATTTGCTATAAGTATCTTGTCCTCCATAACAGATATAAATTGGAAAAGCACCTTCTTCATATTAGGTAAGCGAATTCTTTCCGGTCTTAAAAAACAGTCCAGTGGAAATCTCCAGTTCTTCTTTCTTAAACCAATGTATTTGGCAATTTGCTTTGCCTTTGGTATTACATTGCAGGCAATGATTATATCAGCTCCCATCTCTTTTGCTATATTGACAGGAAGTGGATTAACCAGTCCGCCATCAACGAGAATTCGTCCATTGTAGTGAACTGGTATGAATACCACAGGTAATGACATACTTGCCCTTACAGATTGCTTTACTGAGCCCTCATTTATCAGTATTTCTTCGCCAGTCTCTATATCTGTGGCTACAACAGTGAAGGGAATCTTTAAATCATCAAACTCTATGTCTTCAAGAAATGTATGAAGAAATCTCTGGAGCATACTTCCCCCAACAAAACCTGAGATATGGAATCGGGGGAAAAAAGTGGTAATTGACCATCTTCTTGTTAATTTACAGAACTTTTGGGCTACCTCTTCAGGGTCCATCCCAGTAGCATAAATACTCCCAATTAATGCTCCAAAACTACTTCCAACCACTAAATCTACTGGAATGTTTTCCTTGTGTAAGACTTTCAAAACCCCAATATGAGCAAGTCCTCTTGCCGACCCACTACCAAGGACAAGCCCTATCTTTTTTGCCATACAAATATCTTACTTCCTGAACAGTATAATGTCAATAAATTTCTGTATCTTTCTCCCGGTCCACTCGAAAAAGGCTACTATCGCTGAAACTATTTTGTCAAATATATCCATTCTATTTTCTTAAAATATGTTGAATAACACAGAGACAACTTCAGATATTCTGTGGCTCCATGGTTTTTTTCTCAAAAACTCACTTCCGTCTTGAAATAAATTTGGTCCTGCTTTTCCCATGTGCCAAAAAGAGTTCCCGGTTTCCCGTCCAAAAAGAATGCTCCGAGCAAGAGTTTTACATTATCAGTTGGTGCATACGATATTTCAGGGATAATCACGGTACCGTAGTTTTCCTCTATCTCCTCAATGTTTTCCACTATATCCTCAATATCTTTTATCTCTAAGCCACCAGCTATGGCAACTTTAATCTCATCATTCTTGAATTTTTTCTCAATACCTACCATAATATAGTCCTCAAGATTATCCTTCCCTCTTTCAGTAAAGAAGCCATGCATCCATTGAGCATTGATATAGATTCCAGTCTCGGAAGTATAATCTCCATCAACAGTGAACTTTATATAAGGCTCGTCAGAGAGAACAGTTGTATCCTGAATTATGGGATTCAAAGGGTCCGCAGGGTTTGGCATTTCCATTCTCATCTTTACTTCTTCTGGCAAGAATACTGCTACTTCTCCCCAGAGACCTATAGAATAAAGTTCTCCAGCACAATCAAAGCCAACAACTCGGAGTTCTGGAAATCCCAGATAGGTGTCAAGTTTTACATTTCCCAAAGTATCAACAAGAGTTACAATAAGCTTATTTGTAATAGGCATATCGTCATAACCTTTGAAATAGGAAAGTGAAAAATCGTATCCTATCGCCTTTCCGGATAACTTTGCGGCATACATAGAATTTTTAAGCTTTCTATTAGGGAAAGCAAGACAGTCCACTGACTCTACAAGATTTGTCCCTTGAGGTAATGGAAGAGCAGTTGCATCATCCAATAGAGGAAATTCGCCTCTGGGCAACAAAATAGGTTTGAATGATGGCAGCCATATGCCCTCTAATGTATATTCATCGGTTATGTAATAGGTAGCATTTACAGCTTCGGTAGGCACCTTTTCTCCAAAATTCAGGGGGTTGGAGAAGTCATCAGGGTTCAGATTGTCTGTGGGATTGAGTTTATCTGCTGTTCCCCAGGCTATACGCTGTTTGCCAATTCGTATGTCCAATTCATCAAGTATGAAACTGTAGAGGTCAACATAAGCCTCCCATAGAAAGAATTCACAAGGATAAACGGGAGAAACGCTCGTTAAATCTTCGGAGTGAGTTGCAAGATTTTGGTCCCATAACCTGAGTTTCAGACCGGTATAGAGAGATAGATTCTGTGAAGGCTTTGATTCCAATTCTATGTTAAGTTCGTGGTATGGATAATCTGCAATTTCTACACTGTCTGTTACAAGAAAACGCTTGTCCAGTTTGAGATTACCCGAAATGTCGACTGTTGCCATACAAGGATTTACCCCTAAAAATCCGAGCACGACACCTAAAGAAATTAGACTTCTTGCCATTATACACCTCCATTGTTAGTGATTGGTATTTGGTACATTTAACCACTCACCATTTAACCAATTTATTCTGCCCTCTTGAGCATTCGCTTGGTAAACATGCCTTCTTTAAACCCTATGTCGTGCACTACCTTTCCCATTTCCATAACAGTCTTGTGCTCTGTTTTCAGATTCTCCATTGTCACCTTCTTGGGAGTCCAGTATTTGTCTACTTTCTCTGTATCCTCATTTTTCATAACCTTGAGGATTTTCCCTTTCTCGTTGTAGTATTCCACCTTGTTTGGAATATAATGTGCTTTATCCACCCACACAATAAGTTTAGCATAATCCACATCTGACTTTGGTCTGGGAGTAAGCTCCAATATATACTCTTCCTCTGTCTCCTCTTTTATCTCGGCGGTAAAGTCCTTGGTGTATTGGCACTTGCCAATATCGTTGTAGGAGAAGTCTGTGCCCATAAAGTTCTCATTCTTCGCATGAGAAGCGATACGCCTTATCTTTTTGAATGCAGGCATATAGAGATACATCTCATTATCAGAGAGCACCAGAAATCCAACTCCCTTCACATCAGCAGGAGAAAGAAATTTTATAAGTCGCTTCTCTTTTCCCAACTGCCACATCTTTATCTCGCGAATTTTAGAGTCCCCATCCTTATCTATCAGCGTGAGCTTTATTTCCGCCATCCGATCCTTTGGAGCATTCATAGCATCTTCCGCCTTCTTCAAAATTTCGTCATCCCCGCCTGCCAATCCTTGGCGGGCAGGTGTCTCTGCCCAAAGAACAAGTGGCAGAAAAAGGACGATACCTATTTCCAAGAGCCTTTTCATACTATCACCTCCTTGAATTGTTAAATCTGGTCATCCGTTTTTTTAGTTTACCGGTGAGACGACCAAAATCACCAATAAACCCAGCCTTTGTGACAAGAATCAAGGCTGGCAAAAATGTAATAGCCCCTAAAGCACTGGTTATCATTGTAAATGCTATTAGATAGCCAAATCGTTGCATAGGAACTATGCTTCCCAAAACAAGAGCCAGAAATCCCATCATTACAGAAATAGCATTGATGAGTATTGCTCTTCCTGTCGTCTCCAATGTCTTGTCCAAGGCTTCCAATTCAGACTTTCCTTTTCCAAACTCAGATTTGAACCTGTTGATAAAGTGAATGGCATAGTCAATACCAATCCCCACAGCCACACTGCCAATCATAACCGTAACTATGTCTAATGGAATGTTCAGAATTGCCATCAGAATGAAATTGATAAGAATAGTGAGGATGATAGGCGATATTGAGATTAATCCACCAATCAGGGATTTCAGTTGGAAAGACAGAAGAAGAAAGACCAAAAACAGGGCAATGGAGAGGCTTAAAGCCTGATTTCTCATTATTTTTCTATCTATATCCATGTAGATTATAGGCATCCCTGTTTGTTCGACAGTTAAGCTCACTCTATCTTCTGAATCGACGGCGGTAGCATATTTTGAACTCTCTATGGCAAACCAGTCTTCATTTATTTCCCAACAATCATCTCGTAAATCTTCTAAAAAGTCTCTGTCATTTCTCAGATTTTCAGGAAGGAGCGGTTTCAAACCCTGCACGAGATTATCAACCTTTGTCCATCTTCCAAAATCAGCTATGATTGCCATAATTGATTCACCCGCATACCATAAAGCCTCAGGCTCTCCAGCATAACTCTTTTTAGGAATATTCCTCTTCAAGATGCTAAGAATCTCTTTTTCACCAATCTCACCTACCTTTAGTCGTATAAGAATATTACCGACAACTTTAGCAATAATTCTTTCCGATTCTATTTGGACATCTGCTTCGTCACTTTTGAAGTAGTCAGTAATTCTTTTTTCCAATCTTTTTATTGAAACTTCGTCAAACCTCTCCTGTCCATTCTGCATTCCTGCAATGATTACTCTTGTCAAAGCAGTATCAGAAACCTGGAACTCGGTGTCTCTCATCTTAATATCCCACTTTACTTTTGATAGAATCTCTTCTGCTCGCTCTATTCTCATTATCTCGACCATATTGGAAGAAACAAGAGAGATTTTGACTTTAAGCAAATCCGTTTTCAATTCCTTTTTCAAATAATCCTCAATGGCATCAACTAAAACTCTGACCTCTCCTGTGCTCACTGTTCCCAATTTGGCTTGAATCAAGCCCTCGGTAGCCTGATTATTTATTAACTGATCCAACACTTCATTTCCTTCTATGAACAACCAAAGATTAGCCACTCCTTCTCTCGTTTCGGGGATAGTGTAATGGTCGTTCATTACTCCGTTTATTTCACAAATCAAGTCGGCAATAGATTGAGGGTCATTCACATTGGGTTGGGCTTGTAAATACTTTTCAAGTTTGAGTATCTCCTTCAAAACAAAAGGGTCTTTTAAATCTCCTTTGACCAAAAGCTGAATTGGGATAGAGCCACCAAGTTTTTGTTCCATCATTTCCTCAGTCTGTCTAATTTCACTGTCTTTTTCAAAGTAGTCAATCATATTGACTTCTCTATGTATCCTGGGAATAGCAATTATCGAAGCCAGAATAATAGCGATACCTATTCCGATGATGAGTTTTTCGTTTTGGAGGATAAATCCTCCCAGTCTATCCATTAGCTTTGTCAATAGGCTATCTTCTATTCCTTTATGGTTCAGCTTGACTTTCCCAACTCTCAATAGAGAGAGCACTGCAGGCAAGAAGGTCACAGAGATAAGCATAGCGAACATCACACCGATAGCAGTGAAAATGCCAAATTCACGAATCAGACTCAAATTGGAAGACAAGAATGCCAGAAAACCAATTAATGTGGTAATACCAGCTAATAATATAGGGGTCCCTACTTCACTCAAGGCATCTTTTATCCCTTGAATCTTATTATCTCCTAATCTAACATCCTCATTGTATTTGGAAAGCATATGGATTCCATAAGCGCTGCCAATAGCAATAAGCAAAATCGGTATCGCATCTGAAGCAATAGTTAAAGGAATTTTCATCAGACTCATTATTCCTAAAGCCCACACTGTACTCATCAAAACAGTGAGCAGTGGCAGGAAGATTCCCCGAAAACTTCTAAAGCTGAAATAAAGGGTAGCCATCACCAGTATGATAACGAGAGGAATAAGCTTACTCAAATCTCTCTTAATAATGTCTGCCAAGAAAATCATCTGGAATGGTATTCCACCATAATATATCTTCTCCTCACCCGGAGTCTCTTTAACAAGTTCTTTCATTTGCTTCCCAGCTTCTATTCTGTCAGCATCTTCTTTTAAGCGGGCAATAATAACTGTTATCTTGCCGTCTTCAGAAACCAGGTTGCCCCGATACATATCTTTAGAAAGAGTATATTCCTTCAGTTTTTCCAATTCATCCGTGCTTTCAGGAATATTGCGTCTATCAATTAGTTTGCCAACCTCCAAACCCCATTCAGTCTTTTTGATATCTAAGATGTCGGTCAGACTTATTACTTGAGAAACCTCATCCATCTGTTTGAATTTATCGGTGATTTTGTTAACTCTATTCAATGTTTCGTAGTTAAAGACATCATCGGTTTCCAGGGCTACCATAGCCAGGGCGGTGCCACCAAACTTATCACCAACTTCGTTAAAAAGTATTACCACTGGGTCATCCTGAGGTAAGTATCTTAAAATGTCAGTATCTATCTTTAAATTTCTCAGTTGGTAGCCCAAAAATCCCGTTAAAATCGTAGCTAAAATGATGATAAGTACCCGATATTTAATGACCAAATTAGCAAATCTCCTCATCTTTTGTTCCTTCTATTGTTTGACTTAAGACTATTCATTTGCTGACAGCCTTGCACGGAGATACTCCACCACATCTCCCACTGTCTTAAATCTTTCTCCATCCTCATCAGGGATATCGATGCCAAAATCTTTCTCAATATCCATAATGATTTCAATGAGATTCAATGAGTCTGCTCCTAAGTCATCGGTAAAAGATGCTTCCGGCGTGACCCGTTCTTCAGGAACCTTTATGTATTTGATAGTAATTCTCTTTACTCTTTTATATAATGTCAACTTACCTCCTTTATAGATTATTAGACCAAATTGGTTTTTTGGTCTAATTTTAGCAAAAAAATTATCTCCTTCTTATCCCGTTAAACAAAACCTCTAATAAGATGTTGATATTTCTTTGGATGTCTGTCATTTCAGTTTCTATCGTCCAGGGATATTCTAACCCCTTTAAAGCAGTAACAATCGCAAAGGAAGTCAAATTCGGGTTCTTGACAGTGAAAACACCACTTTTGACTCCTTCTTTTAGAAGGGACTTTATAATCTCAATTTCTCCTTCAAGGTCTTTTTTTCTTGCTTTCTCAATAAAGGAGTAATGCTCTAAATATTCGTCCTTAAGTGCACTATAAAAGTTAGCCAGTTGTCCGAGGCATCGCATCCTCGTTAGTATAAATGCCCGCAGTTTCTTCTCTGGAGAAGTTTCTTTGTTGATAGCCTCCTTTATTTTTTGGGCTAAGAATCTGCTTTCCCGCTTTATAACCGCCTTGAAAATATTCTCTTTGGTTTTAAAGTAATAGTAAATTGTGCTTTTTCCCATATGGAGAGCTCTAGCAATCTCGTCAACAGTGGTTTTCTTAAAACCAAATCGTGCAAATAAGTCCCGTGCAATTTCAATAATGCTCTCTTTCCTATTCTTTCTCATTATTCTCTCCCTCTCTTTACTTTTTATATATCTTATAGCATTACCTACAATTTTAAATTTTTCGGCATCTGCATCTGGAACTGGATATTAAACTCTCCTTCAAGCCAGTTATAGTCTTGAGTAAAGTAACTATATTTTTCTTGCTCTCAACATTGCAATCACAAGCCCTATGCCAAAAATACCTGCAATTACAAAACCAAGAATTCCAAGAATAAGAAATCTGCTTGTCTGTATAATCAAAGCAGAACCAACAATAAGGGCAGCAATTATAAGACTAAAAGATAACCTGTTTGTTGACCTTTCTGCCTGTGAAATAAGATTTTCTAATCCTTTATGCTCAAACTCCACCTTTAGCCTTCCTTCTCGTATTTTTCTCAATGTTGGAATAAGGTCGCCTGGAAGCTTCTTAAAAAGGGTAATATACTCCATAAAAATTTTTCTGCCAGTTTTAAGCAGTTCTTCGGGCTTGTATTTTCTTTCAGCCAATTGTTTAACATAAGGTTTTAATCTTTGGGCTGCGTTAAATTCCGGGTCAAGTTGATGTGTAATGCCCTCCAATGTAGATAGTGTTTTCCCAAGTAAAAGCAAGTCTCTTGGAAACTTTAATCTATATTTTCGTGAAATTTCAAATACCTCATCAACAATGTCTTTCATCTCAATCCTTTCAAGTGAGATGCCATAATATTTATCAATAAATGCCATTAGAGCAGATTTTAGATTACTTATGTCCACCTTTTCCCTTACCATACCAAGTTCTATAAACATATCTATAATTCTATCTACATCTCTGTTGAATCCTGCGAGCGCAAGCTGACTCAAAATATCTATCATTTCATCATTTAGAGTTCCTGTGAGCCCAAAGTCAAGCAATAGGATTTTACCACGAGATGTAACAAGTATATTCCCGGGATGAGGGTCAGCATGAAAAAATCTATACACAAATATCTGCTTAAAAACAAAATCTGCTCCCTTTTCTACAATCTCCGTTTGAGAGATTCCCGTCTTTTCTGGAATAGAGGGGTCTGTAATCTTCATTCCATCTATATATTCTAATGTAAGAACTTTTGAAGTAGAGAGGCTCCAATATACCTTTGGAATGAGAATAGATTCATCATCTTTAAAATTTACTCTAAATCTGTCCACCGCTCTACCTTCATTTATAAAATTGAGTTCAGATTTCAAATTCTTGCCAAGTTCTTCCACCTTTGATAATAGTTCATATTGCCTTGCTTCCTTTATTTCCCTTTCCGCCCAACCTGCAAGTGTTTCCATGATAGAGAGGTCGGTATCAATAATTTGCTTTATATTTGGACGTTGAACTTTTACTACAACCGCATTACCATCTTTTGTAATTGCCTTGTGAACCTGAGCAAGTGAGGCAGATGCATCGGGTGTATGGTCAAAAAAATTGAATAGCGTTTTAATTGGAAGCTTTAACTCATTTTCAACTATTTTTTCTATTATCTCAAACGGAAGAGGAGCTACCTCATTTTGCAGTTTGGAAAGTTCATAAATGAAACTCTGTGGAAGTATATCTGCTCTCACAGAGAGAAGTTGTCCAAACTTTACAAAAGTTGGCCCAAGTTCTTCAAGAGCCAGGCGAAGTCGCTCTGCACTGGACTCTTTTAGGAAACGTGCCTGTATTTTGTGAGGAATAATCCTCTTGGCAACAGGAATTTTGTCTATTATATTTTTAAAACCATATTTGGCAAATACCACAAGAATCTGCCGAATCCTTTTGATATTCCTCAATCTTCTATCTATTCCTATAAGAGGCATTAGGCTTTTATTTTTTCCTTTATCTCAGGCAGGATGGAGGTAATTGCCTTCTCGCCTGCTGAAATAGCTTCTTCTGCACGAAAGAACTCAAGAGGTTTAATAAATTCAACAAGAGGAAGGATTAAGAAATCTGGTTTGCATCTCGCCAGTTGCAGAGTAACAATTTGATGCTCCATGATAGATATGGTCTGAAGTATGATAGTAAAAATACTGGGAGACTTATGAATGGTCTTCAGTTTATTTGTAAGGGCAAGAAATGG
>JAGMCI010000035.1 GCA_023129325.1 Caldifarciminota bacterium | reverse complement strand
AAAATCCCGTCCTGGCAACAGGGTGAGGGTTCGAGTCCCTCCTTCGGCAGAGCTGGTGAATGATTAAATGGTAATTGGTTAAATTGATATGGGTAGTGCCAGCATTTAACTATTTACCAAACTTAAGGAGGAAAAATGTTTGAGAAAACTTTGTACTTCGTGAAAAGGGGTTCTTTAAAGATGCTCCTAAGTGGTTTGATTCTGTTTTTTGCTGCGAGTTTTGTATCTGCTAAAGAGAGAGTGCCTGAGAGTGTTGGAAGGGAGAAGTATGTAGCGGAGGTGATTGCAGAATTTACACCGGGGTCATGGAGTCCCAGTAAGGGAATGCCGGGCCCATATGAACTTGGAATTTATGAGTGTGAGGTGTTGGCAGGTCCAGGGAGTATAGCAATAGATGATTCTGGAAATATCTATATTCTTGATACTGTGAATTGGCGAATACAAAAGTATAATGGTAAAGGTAAGTTTTTGTCCAGTATAATTATTGGAAAGAAGTCCCGCACGGGATACGACCTTTGTTTGGACAAAGAGGGTAACATTTATGTCTTAGATATGGGGTTCCACGAGGTAAGGAAATATAATCAAGAGAGTGAACTACTTTTTAGGTCTGCTTATTCTTATTCAAAAAGTTCAAGCGAGGAAGATAGAGTTAAGGGAATGATTTTTCTTCCAAAAACAATTTATGTAGACCAAATAGAGAATTTATACCTTGACTCTTGGAAGGTTACGCTTACTAAGACAGAGCCATTTCTGTTAGAGCCTCAAGAGCATCTTTCGGTTACTCCTAACCCAATTGGGATAGAATCTTATATTATTAGCAAAAAAGGTAGCGATACTCTTTTTATAAAGAAGGCACATCCCGAAAGAGGAGAAAGGGTTATTACAATACTTAAATGGAAGGAAGGTTCCCCAGGACTTTTAGGAGAAGACTTAGAGGAAAACATCTATTTGGTAGTAGGTAAATGCGAATGGGAAGGTGCGGGTGGATATCTAAGGGAGATACGAAAAATAAATAAAAATGGAGAATTGGTTGCATCAATAGATAATTTCCCTCCTTATCCTTCAGGCTGGCGTGCAGTAAGGAACATTGTTATGGACAATCAAGGCAACATATACTGGCTTATTTACTGGAGCCACCGAGGGAAAGGTGGGGGAAAGTTAATAAAATGGTATAAAGCTGAATAGGAGGCAAAATGGGAAGGAGCAAGTATATTTTTATATCAATATTAGTTATTTTAAGTTCTAATCTTTTTGCAGTAACTCGAGATGAAGTTATTGATTCTGCTAAGGTATATGCAGATTTGCAATGGATTCCTGATTATTACAATACCGGCTTCTGGGCTAATAATTATGAATATTATGGACGTGACACTCTTGACCCTTGGGACAATTATATACCAGCACGTCCCTGCTGTGACTTCTCTGAAGGAGATACTATTGAAGGTGTAGCTTATGCTTATGGGTGGGCTGCGACACCGTATTATTTTAAATTATGGATTGACGAATTGATAGGCGCTGGAAATCATGCTTGTCATTATTGGAATTATTATTATGAAACAGGTATAAGACCACCTAATTGGACAACTGGTATAGATTGTTCAGGATTGGCGTGTAACTGTGGACAGATAGCAAGGATAAATACTGATAGTCTGGCAAAAATAGGAGACAGTATTAGCCTCTATGATGTAGAAAAAGGAGATATTATAGTTAAGGGTGGTAAACATGTGGTAATTGTTGACTATCTTTCCTGGAGTTTAGATACTCTATACGTATACTATTATGAAGCCACTGGACTTCCTCCCTACACAGTCTGGCATACCCGCGATACACTTAAAAGATTTGTAAACCAGGATTATATCGCGAGGAGCAAGTGGTGGAAAGAAGCTGGGATACCTGAGTCGAAGGAAGGAGATGAAATCTTTGTCTATGCACCTACTGGGCTTACTGGTGCACAATTAGATGAGAATGTTGTGCTTAACTGGACTGCAAGTCAGGAAGGCGGAGCAAAAGATGGATTGTCAGTCAGTGGATACTATATTTATCGGGGCATGGAAGGACCAATAACTGGTAAAGTGGGGTATACCCTTTATGATGGTGTAAGCAACACGACTACTTATACGGATTCCAATGTTTCTATCGGGACTAAATATTATTACAAGGTAGCTGCTTATAGCACTGACCCTTACATGCCGAGTTGGTACTCTAATGGGGTAAGCATTGCTGTGCTTGATACAATTCTGCCGCAAGCCACGGTTATCTCTCCTGATGGTGGGGAGGATTTGGCATGCGAGAGTGTGCATAAGATAAGATGGACTGCTACTGATAATCTCAATGTAGATTCAGTTAATATTTATTACACTACTTCCTGGGGTATGTCCATAAATGGATTTGACTGGCATCTTATAGCACATAGTGAGCCTAATGATTCTTCTTATTCCTGGAAGGTGCCCAATACTCCATCCACGAGTTGTAGAATTAAAATTATCGCTTATGACCCTGGTGGTAATTCAGCCGTAGATGCAAGTGACGCTGATTTCACCATTTCTGACCAGACTCCACCAAAAGTTGCAGTTTTATTCCCAAATGGTGGTGAGCATCTGGAGATGGGTGAAACTTATGAAATAGGATGGGAAGCTACTGATAATGTGACTCCTAAATCTGATATTTTAATTACTGAAATTGAGTATTCCCTTGATGGTGGAGCAAGCTGGGATGAGATACCAAGGGATGGGGTTAATGACGGAATACAAGAATGGACTGTGCCAGATACTCTTTCTGAACACTGTAGAGTGAGAATAACTGCTCAAGATATTGCCTTAAATTTAGGTGAAGGCATGAGCAATAGTGATTTCTCAACCTGCTGGCTTGCATCAAATCTGGTAGAGGCTACAGGCTACTCAAATCAGCGTAAGCTCTTGCTTGATTCAGCTGGCGACCTGCATCTTGCATTCTCTGATAGTTCTGATAATAACATAGTTCGTTACGCAAAGAGCACTGATAATGGAGCTTCATGGCTAATAAAAGAAATAATTGGACAAGGTAAATTCCCAAGCCTAACTGAGTGTTCGGGCGGATTATGCTGTTGTTGGATGAAGGAGGAAAGCGGAAATTATAGCCTTCTTTATAGCAGAAAAGATACAACTGGATGGAGTGCTGTTTATGACATTACACCAACAGGTGTAACGATTGATACTATGTTTCCTCCAGCTACAGTAGTTGATAATAACACCGATACTCTCCATATTGTGACTGATATTAGGGAAGGTGATATTCATAAACTTATGTACGGTAAGTTTAATATAAATGAGCCAGCTTCAATAGTATGGGAGACTGTGCAATCATACCAATTAGGAGGTGCTCAACAATCTCCACCGCCTCCTCCACCTCCATCTCGTGTATCAATTGATTTAGCCCCAGATGGCACACCACATATTGCATGGGATGCTATCCCACCTCAAGAGAAAACAGGAACATGGTACATAACCAAAGTTGGTGGTGCATGGGATGTAGTTGAATCATTTGGTGGTCAATCTCCATTTATTGATGTAGAAGATAATGATGTGCATATAGTTTATGAGGTCGCTTCTGATGTTGGATATGATATTTGGCATCGTATAATAGGTGATGGGACAGAGAATATAAGCAATACACCATATTATACATCATTGGCGCCTCAGATACTTGAGGGTGTGATTGTTTGGTCAGAGAAGAGGATAGGGTTACCGTCAGAATCACTGCATGAAATATACTATAAAATCTGGGATGGGACGAGTTGGCAAGGTCCCTATAATATTTCTAATACTCCACAATCCTCTCGTTATCCACAAAGTATAGTTAAAATAGAGGGCGCTGATAGTATTCTTTATTGTGCGTGGCTTGATGGAAATATCAGTCCTTATGAAGTGAGATTCGCAATTGACACTTTTTCACTTGAAGAAGAGGAAGCATGTCCATTTCTTTATGTGTGGAATGGGGATGAGTTTGTTGAGGATAATAATGTGCTTGCTGGTTCTGGAGGTGGTGAAGGAGTGATTGATTGGTATAAGCTTACGAAGGCTCCTGTTAAAAAGGATAATAGATATTTAATTGAGATTCGTGAAGGAAATACTGAGCACTCCTTTTTTGATAAAGTAGATTTACTTGCAGTTGACCATCCTGATAGTGTGCATATTTTTGTTGGTAGGGATGGGACTATCTTTCCTCTTATAGACTTGCTTTCACCAACCCTTTTCACAGATGGAAATGGAACAAATTATACAGAAGCAGTTGAGAGTGCAGATTGGAGCCAATACTATCAGGGATACGCTGGAGCTACTACAACAACAGAATTTGGGAAAGAGCTTATAGAGGAGGGTTCCTATGTCGTTATAGTCCAACCCAGAGAAAAATTCTATCCTTACACCTTAGATTTAGCCAAATATGAGGACGGGGAATGGCAATATGCTGGTTCTATTATTCCTCGTGAGAATTGGTCAACTGAGGCAATTGCTCTTGCTCTTTCTGGTGAAGATGTGCCAAATATAAAACTAACATGGCATGCTCCTCATAAATTAGATTATATTGGACTTGGCAAGCTAAGTGCAGCTAAGTATCTTATGAGACCCTATGCCCTTACTTCGGCTATTCATTCAAAGGATGGTTCAGTAAAGCAGAAGTTACTTGTTGAGGATAAAAAATATGCAGAGCTAATTTCAGGCGATACCATAAAGCTTAAGTTCGCAATCACGGGACTAAAGCCTGGCTGGGTAAGAGACTTTATCTTTGTTTCCACAGGACATTATATAATAGAGGGAACAGGAACTGGTGGAGCTCAAGCAGCAGGAGCTTCTGGCTTACCTTATGCCTTTAGTCTTTCTCAGAACTTTCCCAATCCATTTTGTCAAAAGACAGTTATTAGTTACGAGTTGCCAGTTGTTAGTAAAGTCTCTCTTAAGATTTATGATGTAGTTGGTAAATTAGTGAAGACGCTGGTTAATGAGGAGAAGAGATCCGGCCGTTATAGTGTAAAATGGGATACAAAAGAATTTCCGAGTGGAGTCTACTTTGTAAGGTTTACGGCACGGCAAAAAGATGGTGGACAGGTTGAAAATTATAAGGCAACAAAGAAACTTATACTTGTGAGATAATAAGGAGGAAAAATGTATCTTTTCGCAATTATAGTTATAGCTTTATTCGCTATGTTTGGCGTTATTATTGGAGTCCAAAATGCTGCTCCGGTTGAAGTGCATATTTTAGGTAAGGTTTTTAATCCGTCTCTTATAGTTGTGATGATTATGGCTTTCGCAGGAGGAGCAATACTTGCTTTTATCCTTGCAATTATTGATGAAATAAAGCTTAGAGCCAGATTGGGTAGACAGCAAAAGGAGATCGAAAACTTGCAAAAGGAATTGGGTACTTTTAAAACTATGCCAACTGATGAGGAGAGGGAATGAAACAAGGCGTGACTTTTGGAGATATATTATTGGCTGAAACTAAAGCAGAAGAAGAAAGACTTTTAAAAGAGTTTATTAGAGCCCAACCTACAAATGTTACCGCTTGCCTCAAACTTGGTAATATCTTGAGAAAAAAAGGAAATTATCTCGGCGCTCTTAAACTTGATAAAAGTTTGCTCATAGCTCCTAAACTTCCCTTGCATATTAAAAGAAAGATTTATCATAATATAGCAGAGGACTACATAGGAGCCGAAAAACCAGAACTCGCCCTTTCTTTTGCCCGAGACCTTCAAAAAATAGCCGCAAAAGACCCAGAAATTTACGAATTTTTGTGCTCCCTTTATGAAGACCTCTTACAATGGAGAGAAGCAATTAAGTCAAAGCAAAAAGCACTCAAAGTCAAAAGACAATCCGATAATAGAAGTCTGGCAATTTTATACTCTTTCTGGGGTAATTCGTTGATTGAACAAGAAAATAAAAAAGAAGGTCTTAAACATCTTAAAGAAGCTTTAAAGATTGATAAACTCTGCCTCCCGGCACTCCTGTTTATGGGCGATTTTTACTACGAGGATGGAGATGCAGAACAAGGAATTGAATTCTGGAAGAAAATCCTTGACGAGCTCCCTGTTTATAGCTTCCTTGTATTTCATAAATTAGAAAAGGCTTATTATGCAAAACATGATTTTTCAAAAATAGAAGAACTTTATATTTCCTTTTTAGAGCGTAATCCTGAAGATGTCCGAACACTGCTCCTGCTTTCAGAAATTTGTGAAAAACGAGGTGAAGATGATGAGGCAATAAACCTCCTGGAAAAAGCTAAAGAAATAGCTCCCGATAATATGACAGTTAAAAAGAAACTCTTCAAACTTTATTATGATACTGAAAGATACGAAGATATGTTTAAAGAAGGAATGTTCGGCTTCACACATATCTACAAAGATTTTAAATGCTACAAATGTAATAAGGAATTTGAAAATTTTAAATTCAAGTGCCCCCATTGCAAAAATTGGCTCACCATAAGGTAAAATATCAAAAATTAAATATCAAAATTACATATTAAAATGCAAATATTATTTTTATACCAACTCCTTTTTGAATTTTTAGCTGAACGAACAACCTGTCATGCTGAATTTATTTCAGCATCTCACTTAATTTACACAAAATTACTGACATAACCAACTTTTACTATGTCTCTTTTCCTCAATCACATACCCGATAAACCTGGCGTCTACTTGATGAAGGATAGTCAGGGTAAAGTTATATACATCGGTAAGGCAAAGTCCCTTAAAAAACGAGTTATGTCTTATTATCCCCATTATCATGCTGAGCGAACAACCTGTCATGCTGAACGAACAACCTGTCATGCTGAATTTATTTCAGCATCTCTTTTACCTAAAGTTAGTGCTTTAACTTCAAAAATTAAAAATATAGATTATATTGTCACAAATTCAGAAGTAGAAGCTTTAATTTTAGAAGCTAATCTTATAAAATTACACTTGCCTCACTATAATATCAGACTCAAAGATGATAAAAAGTATCCTTATATAAAAGTGACAGTTCAAGAGGATTTTTCAAGAGCTTTCCCAACAAGAGATTTGAGAGACAAAAATTCAATTTATTTTGGTCCTTATACTAATGTGAAAACAATGAAGCGTGCCCTCAGGTCAGCTGATAAAATCTTCCCTCTTAGAAAATGTCGCGGCAAACTTCCAAGCAAAGTCTGCCTCGCTTATCATATAGGAGAATGTTGCGCCCCTTGTGAAAATAAAATTTCAAAAGAAAAATATCAAGAGATTGTTCAAGAACTTATAGACTTCCTCTCCGGTAAATCAAAAAAAGTTGAACAAAAATTAAAAACCGAAATGGAAGAATTTTCTCGTCAACTAAAATTTGAAGAAGCCGCAAAAATTAGAGATAGATTGAAAAGCGTCCAATCCATAGTGAAAAAACAGCGAGTGGTCTTCACAAAACCAATTGATGTTGATGCCTTTGGACTTCAACGAAAAAGGAAAAAAGCTTGTGTTGTTCTTATCCTCATAAGAGAAGGTAGAGTGCTTGGAAGCGAGCATTATATTTTGCAAATTCAACCCAAAGTGAGTTCAGGAGAAATAATCCGTGCCTTCATCTTACAATATTATAAAAATGCTTTTTTCATACCTAAAGAAATAATCCTGCCCGCCCTAAAAGAAAAAGAAATAATAGAACACTGGCTTAAAAGAAAGATTTTTATCCCAAAACAAGGTGAAAAATTAGGACTTGTGAAACTGGCTGAAAAAAATGCTGCAGTCTATCTTGAAACAGAAAAAGTAGAAAAAATTCCAAAAGCTCTTGAACAATTACAAGCTAACTTAAAATTATCAGGACTCCCCAGACGAATTGAAGCTTTTGATGTCTCTAATATTATGGGTAAATATGCAGTTGGTTCTTGTGTCTCATTTATAAATGGCATAGCTCAAAAATCTAACTACAAAAGATTTAAAATTAAGACAGTAAAAAAAATAAACGATGTTGGAATGATAAAAGAAATTGTTGCAAGAAGAGTGAAATATGGCAAGTTACCTGACCTTATACTTATAGATGGTGGAATAGGACAGGTTCGCTCTGCAAGAGAAGAAATCCCTGAAAATATACCAGTTTATGGACTTGCTAAAAGATTTGAAGAGTTATATACAAAAGATGGAAAAATTATCTCTTTGCCTAAAGATTCTCTCGCCTTAAGACTCCTCCAAAAAATAAGAAACGAAGCTCATAGATTTGCCATCTCCTATCATAAGAAACTTCGTGATAAGCCAAAATCCCTGCTAAATGAAATTCCAGGCATAAGCGATAAGCGAAGAGAAGCTCTTCTTAAACATTTTTTAAGTTTTCAAAACATAAAACAAGCACGAATTAAAGATTTACAAAAAGTTCCAGGGATAGGCAAAACTTATGCAAAGCAAATCCATAACTTCCTGCACTCTTCTACCGCACTTTAGTGCAGGGTTTTATATTTGGAGTGCAACAACGGTGTTGTTGCAAATATTTGACTTCTACCGCACTTTTCAGCCTCAGGAGGAGATTCGCCTCTGGCGAAAGTGCAGGGTTTTGACTATGTTATTGCCGAAGAATTTGTAGCCACGCTTGTTGGAGCGGAGCGCAAATCCCGCTCCTGCGGGGTCCCGTTAATGACAATGTCACCCTCTGACCAAAAATGAATGTCACCCTGAACTC
>JAGMCI010000034.1 GCA_023129325.1 Caldifarciminota bacterium | reverse complement strand
TTGTTTCAGGATTGTTTCAGAATCTCTATTTTGGAGGGTTATTTGGAGTGCAACAACGATGTTATTGCAAATATATGTAGCGCGGGTCCGTCAGCTGACGGATTATGCCCCGCCAACTTTTAAGGGAAAAATCTAAAAAGCCATTTACAAAAATTAGTAGTCCGTTACCAATTTCTTTTCCCAATTTCTTTTCCGTTACCAATTTCTTTTCTGCTTACTGCGAGAGTATACAATATCATTTAAGAGACGCCGATCGAAGTCTGTAATGTTCTTTACCCGTACCTTCTTCTTTATCTCGTCAAGCCCTTTCTCTAATGTCAGATAGCCAAACACTTCATCGAGAAAGGAAACAGATGCTACAGTTACATTGCAAAAATCAAATTCGAAAATCTCAGAATTCCACTTCTTCTGAACCATCTCTCGTAGTCTTTGACCATCCTCCCGTGTCACTCTGCTCTTCGCTGTGCACTTTGCTATATCTATTTTCATAATGTCTCCTAAAATATCTCTGATTTAAGAGAATACCATGATTTCTTATCAGCATTTATCTTTAAGTCTATAAGAGTGCCATTAAATCTACTGCTCATCTTATATCTCCATATGGTTTTCGCGCGGAACCTAACTTTACCATTGCCAGATATTATTGTCATAATTCCATTATTTGCCCTAATAAATCTATTGATATGATCAAGCCCCGTACCCCCAATGTGTTCACGGGTTGTTACTTCTGGCTTCACTGCTTCCCTTATTGCATAGCAATCTCTGTGCCGTTTTACTTTGTCATATTTGGTTGCTAACCGGCTTTTAATACCCATGCCTGCGTCCGCAATACAAACTCTAATATACTGAGTGTTGGGATACCACTGGGCGCATAGAAAACACCCAGGGCATGTGGGATTAGAGCCCGCGTGATCAAATGAGTTTATAATAATCTCATTTATGCTCATATATACAAAGCTTTCAACCCCTTCTGAAAGATTCATCTGGTATTTGAGTACCTCTACAATCTCACGAGAATGAGTAAGATCTTTGGTTGTGAATCTCCGTAGTTCAACTGTTTCACCCTTAACTGATTTAGTAGTGTCTCGTAAGGCGAAGAATTTTTCAAAACCCATTTTTTTCAATTCATTTTTTGCCTTCTTATCATGAGGAGCCCTGTATAACACTTTTTTCCCCTTACCGATCAATTGGATGATCTCAATGGCACTCACGACAACTCCGAACGGTGCTGGTAACTGGACACTCGAGAAGTCAAATAGAACATTCTGGCATCGGCTTTGGAGAGCCTCATTAAATTCATCGAAGAATCTATCGGCGTGCTCTCCAATGAGAGAACTTGGCAGTGATATTATCTTCTGCTGGGATCTGCTAGCCATTTTATATAATATATAATACGATACTACAGAATTATGAACCTGTCAAGAAAAAAGAGCACTAATAGGGAGGATTCCCTTTTTGACCAGTCTTCTGCTTCATTAATTATACTTAATATTCTCTGAAATGTCAAGTAAAAACCACAGATTACACAGATTTGAGATTCTTCGGCTTTGCCTCAGAATGACATTGGGATTAGAATAATCTTGGCTGTCTTTGTTCATCTTTTAACCTCTCATCTGCGGTTTACTATTCTGTGTCTACCTGTGTAAATTAGTGTCTAATTGAAATCTGTGTAATCTGTGGCTATTTTTGTCAAATTACAATTTTGATGCACGCGAAGAAGCACTCTTAGAATAAATACCCTGACTCTCAAAAAATAGGAAAGCAATTAAATACTTGGGATTAAGTCCTTTATCTACCTTCATAATCATTTTACCATCTTCCCTGTTGGCTGTAAATTCCCATAACTTAATTGAAGCCCATGGAGTTAAATCAAATTTAAGCTCAGGAAAAGCCCAATAAAAGATTACTATGTAAGCCTCATCAGTAAGCTTGCCATCCAAGTAACAAAATGTGCCCCATCCAATACTTAGTTCTCCACTATGAGGATTATAAGATATATTCGTAATGCTCGTGAACTCATTTAAACCATTATCAGATATTAAAAGTTGAGTGAAATCAGGTATGTTGGAATACAAACATAGTTTGTTAGGCTCTGGAATAGAAAAATAAAGAGAACTAAAGTTGTATTTTATAAATAAGTCTTGAGCCATTATCCTATTCCTCTTCAGTTTGCAAATCTTTTCCCAAATCGGACCTATGAATGGCTTGAGCCTCTTGGTATAAAGATAGCTTAAAGTGCCAAAAACAAACTCCGTATTTACACACTTGATGTTTACTTCATCCCATGAAATTGTGCCTCTTATTGCCTTCCTTACTACTTTGAAAGAAAAGTTGTCCTTGGGATGACGAGGTTGAGTCCTTATTAAAGACCTGCCCTTAGAATAAAAAAAGACTAAATCACCAAGCTTGCCACTTATTACTCCTAATGGTGAACCAAAATATTTAGCCATAATTACCTCCTTCCGCTGTTCTTTCCCCAATTAACCATTTAACCAATTAACTAATCTCTCCGTGCTTTATCAATCCCCTAATTATCGAGTCTCCTTTTCAGACCTGCTTGTCATGCTGAACAATGTCATCCTGAACTTGTTTCAGGATTGTTTCAGGATTGTTTCAGCATCTCATTTACACCCCCGTAACGCCGAATACTTAGGAATTATTGAAACAGAACCCGAATATAAATCACCCCTCCGCTTATATACATATATTATTGGCTTGCTCAAGGGAAAATTAAAGCTTAAAATTATTGGCTTGCCCGATTGTGAAGAAAAATGCCAGAGCTTGAAATCCGCCCTGTTTAAAATACCAACCCCAATCCTATCAGCACAACCCTTGACCCTGAACTTAATCTTCCTGTTATGATAACAAGCACACTCCACACAAGGAGGCTCCAAATCACCATAAGTTAACTTCAAATTTTCCCACACAGAAGGAATACCAACACTCTTCATATTAAAACCAATAAATAGACAATGCCCGGAATAATAATGCCATTTCTCTGCAAGTGGATTCCATACAGGTCTTATCAAATCATTAAGATGGTTATGTGACATCCTTCCAAGTATGCTGAGCTTATTCTCTTTAATCTTTTGCTCCTCGGTACATATAGGATGGCGAGGCATTGCATTACGAATATACCTCGTTTTGCCCCTCCTTTGAAATACTATGCCAAGAGCCCCGGGCTTCATATCAAAATCAAACATCCGCTTCGCTTGCTCAGGAGTCACAGACAACTTCCCAATTATCTCAAACGGTAACATAAAATACTCCTTATATACATATTATAATATATTTTTTCCATTTGTCAAGAAAAATCTTGCTAATGCCCCGCACCTATGCATAGGTGCGGGGCTTATGCTCATCCGTCAGCTGACGGATTGATCCCGCACATAATATATGTGCGTGGGTCAAGTAAAAAAATTTAAAAAAATAAAAAAAATCCCATATTAAGAGAGGATTTTAATATTTATGTAGGGGCGAACCTATGTGTTCGCCCATTCTATGGAGTGCAATAACGATGTTTTTGCGAGCAAACTTGTCATTCTGAACAATGTCATCCTGAACTTGTTTCAGGATTGTTTCAGAATCTCTTAATCCCCCTGTCATTCTGAACAATGTCATCCTGAACTTGTTTCAGGATTGTTTCAGAATCTCTATTTTGGAGGGTTATTTGGAGTGCAACAACGATGTTATTGCAAATATATGTAGCGCGGGTCCGTCAGCTGACGGATTATGCCCCGCTGACTTTTAAGGGAAAAATCTAAGAAGCCATTTACAAAAAATTAGCAGTCCATCACCAATTTTAATAGAAGGCATTTAGCAAAACAAACCGCAAACACGCTGTTAGACGTAGTTGTTACTTTAATGATTTTTCGCTTTCCTTAATGGTGTCTTGGACAAAATCAATTGGGTGGACTGCCGCGAGCCCTGAATTTTCTTCAAAAATAACTCTGGGTCGTTTTGTTTGCAGGCTAACTGCTACATCCTTATATGGAATATATGATTTTACAATGCCGATGAGATATGAGGCGTTTTGTGATTTTGTACCTGTGATTGCCATAGCTTCTGGTTTAGAAACAACTGGGCCTCCGCTGTTTCCTGGAAACATAAAAGCATCTATAAGATATTCTTGCGTAGTCTTATCCAAACTATCTCGTATTCTTGCAATTATAGCACTCCGAACGATCGCTGCCACTCTCTTATCCCCTATAATGCCCATGGGGAAACCGAGCACATACGCGAAGTCTCCTTCAGCAATCCCAAGTTCGACTAATTTCTCAATATTTGCCACATGTAGGTCGCTGTGAAAATAAGCAATTTGTATAGCATGTCCCCTGAGTAGCTGGACATTAACGGGTATTACAGCAACATCTATTTTGGCATCTGGATGAGCGGACCATTTCGGGTCACCTTTTTCATCCAAGAGTCTAAGCGGATAGTCACGTGCAGGTTTATCTGCTTTTTGTGGATTAAAACGGAGATACACCTGTGAGAATCCTTTTAATACATGACGGTTTGTGACAAGATAAACTCCGTACGATTTCTTGCCTTTACTATCTTTATCTATGTAATCGCCATACAAAAATCCAGAAGCTACCCATCTCCTTTTTCCCTCGTCGGGGGTGTCCGCCCCTATGACAACAGCACAATTTAAGAAAAAAAGCGGAATTAGTGCCATTTTTTACATCCTTTCAAAAGATATCTGCTAACTTTCATTTTCCTCAATTCTATTCATTAAATTTGTCAATACTATATGTAATTTTCTGGTCCACATAATTTTAAAGTAAATTTTACCTAATGTTTTCGGTGTAAAAGAAGTTCTGC